>NZ_JH725075.1 GCF_000278215.1 Bartonella rattimassiliensis 15908 | reverse complement strand
ATAAGAAAGGACTAAAAATGGCTCTTATGAACCGTCTTAATGCAAGATCTGTCGCAACATTGGGGGCTGGCAAATATAATGATAGCGCCGGCTTGCTTCTTCACAAGCGTAAAGATGGTGGTGCTCAATGGATTTTACGGTATACCATTCACGGGCGCCGTTGTGAAATGGGTTTGGGTGCATTAAGACATGTCTCTTTAAAAAAAGCCCGTGAATTGGCAAATCAATGGCGTTCTGTTTTGCATGAGGGTCGTGACCCCATTAAAGAACGTGAAAAACAAAAGCGTGAGGCAATAAGCAATCTCCATTATTTAAAAGATATTGCACTAGATGCTTTTGAAAGTCGTAAAGCTGAATTAAAAGGAGATGGTAAGAATGGGAACTGGTTTGTACCCTTAAAACTTCACATTTTACCAAAACTAGGTTGTTTACCCGTTTCAGAGATTACCCAAACAGAGATACGCAATACCCTCGCTCCTATTTGGCATACAAAAGCTGGAGCAGCACAAGCAGCATTGATACGTCTTAATCTTTGTCTTAAACATGCGGCTGCACTGGGATTGGATGTTGATTTACAAGCAACAACAAAAGCACGCGCGCTCTTAGGAAAACAACGTCATAAGGTCACTAATAGACCAGCTATGGATTGGAAAGATGTGCCGGCTTTTTATAAAACACTTTGTCAAAAAATAACAATGACACAACTAGCCTTGCGTTTACTTATTTTGACAGGAGTTCGTACGCGCCCTTTACGTTATATCCATAAAGATCAAGTTGAGGGCGATATATGGACAATCCCCGCTGAAAATATGAAAGGAAAGCGTGATGCTACAACAGAATTTCGCGTGCCTTTATCTTCTGAAGCATTAGACATTTTGAAACAAGCGCGCTCGCTTTCACGCAATGATTTCTTTTTTTCTGCAACAGGTCGGGGGGCGCTTGGTGAGAAGTGTATGTCTCAATATATGTACGATATGCAAAAAACTGGACTGAACGCCTGCCCCCATGGCTTTCGCTCTAGTTTACGCAATTGGCTTGCTGAAACAACCGATGCCCCCTATGAGGTCGCTGAAACTATTCTAAGTCATACGGTAGGCGGCAAAGTAGAGCGTGCCTATCATCGGACTGACTATCTAGAACAGCGCCGTGTCTATATGGATAAATGGGCCGCTTATATCACTGGTCAATCTTAAGATATGGGGTGCATA
>NZ_JH725074.1 GCF_000278215.1 Bartonella rattimassiliensis 15908 | reverse complement strand
TACGCCTCTAATCGCAACCCTTCCCATTGTTTGATTAGTTCTAAACCTTCTTTCGATATCTTTCTCATCCCATGCTCCATAAAAAAAGCCCCACAAAAAGCGGAGCACGATAAACAGAATTCTTATGAATAGTGATCTCATCCCTAGCCTAAAGGACGAAGTCTCACAAAAAGGCCGTTCTATGAGGTAATCCAAGTAAAATTACATGAATGACTACACCCGCGAGCTGTGATTTTTTCACTTGTTTCATAACGACCATGACTAAAACTCCGCACTAAATAATGGCTCCTGTCTCCTCCCCAACAGCCTCCAGCCAACATAGCCATCTCTTTCGAGTAGTAATAACTCTCTCCTTCTTCTGTATCCGACTGATGAAGATGTAATACCGGATAGCAACCAGATAAAAATTGCCAAAGATAACCGCAAGCATCTTCACAACCTATCCACGAGATCATGCGTCTATTTTCTGTATCAACATGACCCCCAGAGTGTTTAGGAGAAGGCTCCTGATCACCTGCAATAAAGGTATTCGAATTGCTAAAAGCCATTGACGAAACAAATTCTTCATCTGTGAGCAATCTCTTGCCAACGTCTAATAGATCATGTGCATGAGAAGAATATTCACGATTCGTTATGACTGGAACACCATACGCCGAACGCGTATTGTAACCAGTCCCTGATTGGAGGTAAATATCTACCCAGATATCAAGATCTGGATTATAAACCATTCCTTCTGGATCACTGTAGGGTCTATGATTAAGGCACCAAACAGAATAGGGTAAAACATCTCCAGCCTTCAAGCCCGATAATTGATGACCCTCTATGATACCAACATCCGCACAAAGCGTGTGGAAACCGCCAAGAATTTTCGAATATTGGACTGTATCAGTATCTTTCAGATTACCATTATCCGAAATATGAAAGGATATATCATCACTATCAAATTTTCTTGTCATATAAATGTAATAATCTTTTCCCGCCTCACAAGATTCTGGAAGATCCAAATATTTATTTTCCGTAACATAATATAAAGGGTAGCGATCATTATCATCGGAAAAAAAGCGAAGATAGGTTCCTTTGTGGAGCAAAACAGCCCTTCTATTCCTCACAGAAGCCTCTAGAAACCGTTGTGGTTGTGCAAAAGCTACATCATTTATAACAGGCCGATAAATCGCGCTCACCTTTGGAACAAGGTCTTTAACCAATTCACTGTTGGCTACGGACAACTTGTTTACTAAGTCTAGAGATTCTTTCGTTTCTTGGGTAACTTTCTCTACGCTCGCTGCTTTGGCATTTGCTTGTTCTGCTAGCGTCTTGGCTTCACTAGACTGCGTCAAGGCCTCTGAAACTTTTCGGTTCCTCTCATCACAAGTCTGTTGGACTGTATGGGCTGTCGATAACGCCTTCTCCGCAACAACTTTAACATCAGCAACCGTTTGCTTGGCTTCCGCGCAAACATTCTTGCTTTCCTGCGCAAGTGTCTTGGCCTCTTCTGAGGTGGTTTTAGCTTCATCCGCACGTCCCTTGGCATCATTGGCTGCGGTAGACGCAAGATCGGCCGTGGCTTTCGCTGAAGTCGCTTCTCTTAACGCTTGTTCTGAAGTCTTTTGCGCCTCTGTAGATCCGGTGCTCGCTTGTGTCGCTAAACTTCTTGCCTCTTCTGCTGTGCTCTTGGCTGATCTTACTTCTGTTAACGCAGTCTCTGAAGCCGTTTGCACTTGAGACGTTGTTTTGGTGAGTTCGGTAACCGAAGTAGATGTCC
>NZ_JH725073.1 GCF_000278215.1 Bartonella rattimassiliensis 15908 | reverse complement strand
TACATAATGAAATATGCATTTAATATATAAAATAAGTTATGTATATATTGTATGTTTACTAATATATAAAAATTAAAATATTTGAGGTAAAGTTATGGTAACAATATTTAAAAATTATATATTAAGCATTTTTATCGTAAGTACTTTTTTTCTTTCACAAACTGTAAATGTTAACGCAAACTATTGGAAAAATGATTCTTCAAAAGAAGAATCTTCTATTTCCTTAATGGGGCAAACAAAGTTTGCAAAAGCTGATACTGTTTCTACCACTACTTTTTATGTTCCATCTGTAAGTAATCAAACAAAAAATGAGACAACCTTTGAAGGAAAAGTTGAAAAAGTCGTTGAACCTCTTACGATAGGAATGGGATTATTGGTTTCTGGATATGCAATAAGTATTATAGGATCTATCATAAGTTGGATAAAGGACATAGTAATGATGTTCAAGTAATTCAACCGATTTTATAATTATATAATATTTAGCTTCATTATGTATTATTAATCATTGTGAAATTATTACATAATGAAGCATTTTATATATCTTGTTATAAAGATAAATACTATAATTTAAATCAAAAATATAAATTTATGTATATATAGAAATAATATAAAGTATTTGAGGTAAATTATGATTAAATTGTTTAAAAATCACATGTTAGGTATTTTCATTATGTCTGCCTTTTCTCTTTCACAGGTTGTTAGTGTGCATGCAAATTATTTGCAAAACAATACTCTTAGTGAGAACACGGTTATTTCTGCAATAAAACAAAAAAGAAAGGATGCAATCGATATAATTGCTCTCTACGCACCAAATCTAAATCATGATGTGGAAAATGAAATTACCATTGAAGGAAAAGTTGAAAAAGTCGTTGAACCTCTTACACTTGGGACTTTTGGTATTGGGATAGCAATTGGATACGCATCAAGTATGGTAGGCATGTTTTTAGGATGGATAATAAGCAAAATAATATTGTATTTTAAATCTCATTAAAATTGAAATTTCATAGATATAAGATCTTCTCATATAAAACATAAATATAGATACATTCTGTTTTTATCTATTAATGATGATAAAAGATAGTGAATTATCATATTAAGAATAAAAAATCTTTAAATAGTTCTGATTTCTCAATGTGCACTAATTCTGTCGATGCTGCTATTCAATTCATACTATAACTATTGGAGATAAATTATGACTAAAGTATTAAAAACTTACGTATTAAATATTTTTGTAGCGGTTGCTTTTTTGCTTTCACAAATTATAAATGTTCATGCTAATCATTTGAGAAACAATACTCAATACGAAACTGTTTCTCTCATGCAACAAAGAAAAGAAAAAGCTATCACTATAGCTGCTTTCTATGGACCAAACTTCAATTATAAAGCAAAAAGCGAAATGAATATTGAAGGAAAAGTTGAGAAAGTATTTGAACCAATTACTCTAGGAGTTTTTTCTACGGTAGGAGCTTTGGGTTTTGGGTTTTTGACCGGATCTGTTATGGCCATATTTAGTGCGATAATCGGATGGGCAATAGGAAAAATTAAAGGAAAATAATTTAAAGCTACTTAGGTATTTTTTTATTTTCAATATTAGGGGTATTTTATAGCCTGCTTTATCTCATTGAGCAGGCTGTTTTTATGCTTTTTATGGATAAACTGTAGGTTCCCAGACTGTATAGCACAAATATAATATCTATTAGTATAAAACTATTAATATAAAAAATAATAAATTAGACTAAACAAATATTATTTAAAATATATATTTATACATGAAAATTACTTTATAAATTTTCCAATGTGAATCTTAAG
>NZ_JH725072.1:9246-13475 GCF_000278215.1 Bartonella rattimassiliensis 15908 | reverse complement strand
AAATACATGGGAATTAAAAAAACTGCTCTCGCTATTGGAGTTATTTGTGAAAAATATGCTAGAGGAATTGTAAAATCCCCAGGAGGATATCTGCGCGGCATGATTGAGAAAGAAAAGCGAGGAGAACTCTATCTAGAATGGTCTTTGTTCGCTTTAGTCAAACATTCAGACCAGCAAGAAATAAATCCTTTAGACCTAGAAAAAAAGCACAAAACAAACCAAGAAGAAAAAAGTTCTTCGTTAAAATCAGAATTAAAGGAAGTTCTGAAAACCTTAAATAGATCAATAATTGCAAAAAAAGAGAATTTGTATTGTAATTAGGTATAATCAGGTATATGTTCCGGTATGCAAACAAATACATTTCAAATCACACAAGAATTATTGGTTCTTATTGCTGAGATTGCTGAGTTTAAAGGAGAATGGCGCGCTCTTGGTACTCTTGCTCCTGAAAGATTGAAGGCTCTTCGCCATATGGCTACTGTTGAAAGTATTGGTTCTTCTACTCGTATTGAAGGGAGAAAATTAACAGACCATGAGATTGAAACACTGTTGAAAAATTTAGAAATTAAACGTTTGAACAGTTGTGATGAACAAGAAGTTATTGGTTATGCCAAGGTTATGGAAACAATTTTTCAATCTTGGAGAAATATTTCAATTACAGAAAATTATATTAAACAACTTCATCGTGATCTTTTATCATACAGCAATAAAGATAAACGACATCGAGGGAAATATAAGATTTTACGTAATGATGTGGCAGCTTTTAAGTCAAAAGGAAAAAGGGGCGGTATCGTTTTTGAAACGGCTACACCATCTGATATACCAGATCGAATGCAAGAACTTATTAAATGGTTCAATAAAACAAGTGAATTAAAAGAGCTTCATCCTTTAATTGCAATTGCTATTTTTAAGGTCACTTTTTTAGCTATTCATCCTTTTCAAGATGGAAACTGGCGTTTAAGCCATGTCTTAACCACCTTGCTTTTGTTACAAAAAGGTTATGTTTATGTACCTTATTCATCACTTGAAAGGATTATTGAGAATAATAAAGAAAGCTACTATTTAGCTTTGAAGCAAACTCAAAAAACAATTTATACCTCAACTCCTAATTGGGAACCTTGGATACTCTTTTTTTTACGTGCTCTACAGGAACAAAAACGCCAATTAGAAATAAAAATAGAGAGTGAAAAAAAAGCTCTTTTTTCTTTATCTGAATTGGCTCTCAATATTCTTGATTATGTCCATAATCATGGACGTGTGACAACACGTAATATGGTACGTGAAATTGGTGCAAGTCCTAATACTCTTAAAGTAACCTTTACATCATTAGTGGAAAAAGGTCTGTTGATGCGTCATGGAAAAGGGCGTGCAATTTGGTATAGCCTACCTTAATTTTAAGGCTCAGGGCATAGTGATCATTGGTTTAATGTTCTTACGTTTAGTGAATAATTATAAGGCATTAATATGAATTTCTAATATCTTGGTAAAGACTTCTTCCACGCTCCAATAGCACAAATTTAACTGTCTTTAATTCAAGCATGTGCAAAAGAGATATAATAGGATACCTTATCTTATAGTATTATACCTTATAATATAATACTAAAGATATAATAAACTTAAATGTAAATTTAAGACAACTTAAACCTGAAAAACAGAAAGCAATGTATACAATGCTAATCGCTCTGCTTATAAGCATCCATTAATATTTCTAAAAACTCACCATGGCGATAGCGCTCTTTTTTAGCCATAGATTTAAAACGATTAATTGTAACTATGCTAGCTTTGATATTTATCTGTGCCTCATCTGATTGTTCACGACTTGGAAAGGTTACTGCCCTATCTATTTCTTTACGTTTTACAGTATTTAAGGCAGATTTAGTTTGTCGCGGTTTAAAAACATCAAGTTCTGAAAATTTTAATGGTTTTCTTTCTGTACTCATTCTTTAGTTTCCTTTCTGTTTAACTTGTTGTAGCTTTGTAATAACTTCCGCAACAAATGCTTCAGCATTACCAATCGCAGTTTCTAAATTATTGACTTCTTTGGGATTAAGGTTACGATGTGAACCTCCTATTGCAAAAATTGCAGAAAAGGCATCACGTTCATGGATTTCTGTTTCAAAAACATCAAGTTCTGGATTTTTTCTAAATTGAGATGATATAAAACGAGCAGTTCTGGATTTTGCAACGACTTTAGATTGAGTGAACAAAACAGCATAAGAGATAAGACGCCGTACAGCTTTCATATCTCTATGAATTTCTTTTATAATTTCAATAGCTGCTATAGCGTCTTGTTGTTGTTCCTTCATAGGAACAATTACAAAATCAGATTGACTAATGGCATAACTCGTTAAGCGTGAGGCTGTACCTTCTAGATCAACAATTACGAATGGATCTCTAACTGAAGCAATTTCTATTTCATCCAAAATAGTTTTTTCTGATTCATTAGTAATGACAGTAAGATTATCTGGCTTACCTGGCAATTCAGACCAAGTGGTGATAGGATGGCGCGGATCTGCATCTATAATTGTAACAGGTTTTACTTGTGCAAGTTCACAAGCTAAGATTAAAGCAGATGTTGTTTTTCCACTTCCCCCTTTTGAATTAGCAAATGAGATAACAGGCATTTTATTCCTCGGTAATAGGATATTATAAGGTATGATACCATACGCTATTATATCTTATGCTATAATAAGATACTAAATTATACGTTAATATAACTTATAATTCAAAATTTAGTTGATTTTTCACTCTTCCTATACCCTCAATCCATTAAGGATTAATGGTTACTATAAGATATAATATTATATCTTACTATAGAATAGAGTACTATATAATAAAGTATAATAGGGTATACACATGCCGGTATGTAAAAGCATTCATTTTACAATTCATTATGTTCACAGCTGACATATCCATATTTAAATTATACCTTTATCTTATGGCATTCAGCTTTAATCATTCGATTAATGTTTCAAGACAAATTACAGACAAGGAATTTCCTATGAATGTGCAAATAAACGTCAAAGGTACGGGTCATAATTTTTCATTTTCAATTGTAATATCAAGACCTAGCATTGCAAGCACATGCATGGTTTTTTCAACTTGAAAAGATTCTTTACCTCTTTCTAAGTCACGGACAAATCGCATCCCAACCCCTGATGTAGCTGCTCCCATACTGTTTGATCATCATTAGCTTGCTCTGCTGCTTCTTTTGCTATAGGGAAAGCTGATTTAGTTTTAATTCCTATGAGAAAAAGACAACTTGATGGATATCAGGTAGGAAAGGCCATTGCTTTAATAAAACAACAGAGTCAGTTTTTAAAAAGAGAAATCCCTTTTCGTATCGTATTTTCTATGACCAATACCTTAAATAATCGCGAAGGATAGCATATAGAGAAAACGTTAGAAAAAGCTAGTATTCCTAGTTTTTTGCTAACGCCGTTGTGAAAGTATTGGATAACGAAAATTTATTAAAGATAAAGTAACATGACAAAAAGAACTGAAGTTTCATTATAATGGATTTACGACACGTCATAGTGTAGAACTAAAACGTAGTAGTGGACATAGACGACGTAGTTTAAAAACAGTACGATTAACACTTGCAATTGAACCAGAAGTAGATGGCGGTGTTTTTCTAAATTGTCTTATTAAAAATTACATCATAAAAAATAAACATTAATATTTAAGATATTAAATGATCTCCTTCTGAAGCGAATTTTTTTACCTATAGAAATGTCATTAAAATGTGGATTTTTGGTTTGCACTTTGTATCCCCTCCATTTGCGAGCGACCTCGCATTGGTATTCCGGGAGTTGAAAGAGCTGAAACTTGGCTCAGCCTTTTGCTTTTAGTGCTTATAGCACTTAGACATAACAAAAGCTCCCGGAACCCGGGAATGCTCACATAGTGAGATAATTTTTTAGAACTTAGGGCTTTTAATCCCTTGTGATCGCTGCGTAGACGATCAACGATACCTCATTAGTAAAACAATTTCAGAATATTGGCAATAAGGATAGGTTTTTACTTACAAACTTTGTTTTTTAATGAGAGGCTACTACCTCTCAACCTCTCTGTGCACTCATCAGACTCATGACATTCTACCCAATCGCCTTTTAGTGGGTGGTCACAGTAATGTCTTGGTAATGGTTTTTCTTCAATTAGCAGCTTATTCATATTTTTACCGCGCTATTCCGCCTTACGCACGTCACGTTTAAATTGTCTTAAGCGAA
>NZ_JH725072.1:2955-4171 GCF_000278215.1 Bartonella rattimassiliensis 15908 | reverse complement strand
CGCGGCATGATTGAGAAAGAAAAGCGAGGAGAACTCTATCTAGAACGGTCTTTGTTCGCTTTAGTCAAACATCCAGATCAGCAAGAAGTAAATTCTTTAGACCTAGAAAAAAAGCACAAAACAAACCAAGAAGAAAAAAGTTCTTTGTTAAAATCAGAATTAAAGGAAGTTCTTAAAACCTTAAATAGGTCAATAAATTCAAAGAAATTTGTATAAAATTAAAACCACTTCAATATAACATAAAACATACGTCCAAAATATGGTTTACTTATAGTATACGTATAATATACATACTATTTTTATGATACGATGTGATGTGAAAAATCTTATGAGGATTTGTTATGATTCCTGTAAACATCGAGATGTAAAAAACGATACTCCCCTCTTATGCCAATAGAGATTTTTTAAGAGCACGATTAATCGCTTCAGGTTCATTTTCAATAATTGAAAGCAACAAACGAGAAGAAGTATCTACAGAATATCGCCCTTGTTCCCAATCACGAATGCGTCCTACAGAAAAACCAAAACGTGCTGCAAATTGGGTCTGGGTTAGCCCAATATTTTTTCTGATTTTTTTGACATCAACATTTTCAGGAATATGGATACCAAATTTGGCGATATCCGCTTCACCTTTAGCATAGGCAAGAGCTTCACGAGCACCTTGTAATATACGAGATTTTGCTTTATTTTTTTTATCCATTATTTTTCCTTTCTATATTCATCGAGAAGCGCAGTTAAAATCTTCTTCAATTCATTCTTCTCTGATTTTGTTAAATTTCCTTGAGATGATTTACTGTAAATATCTAAGAGAAACACCGGAATATTTTGACCACCGAAAAAGGTAATAACCCTATATCCTCCACTTTTACCCTTATGCTTTGTTGGAAATCTAACTTTCCTTGCTCCACCGGTTCCTTGCATAAGATCACCAGCATCTGGATTAGCAGCAATAAAAGAAACAATATTAAATAATTCTTCTGGTGTTATACCTTCTTCTTTCGCGGAAATTAAATAAGCTGGTGTTTCAATCACTGTTTGCATACATTATTCAATATACGGAATATCCGTATATTGTCAATAAAAAATACGTGATACCCGTAATTATAATGATGTAGATTATATCTTGGTAATGGTTTTTCTTCAATTAGCAGCTTATTCATATTTTTACCGCGCTATTCCGCCTTACGCACGTCACGTTTAAATTGTCTTAAGCGAA
>NZ_JH725072.1:0-585 GCF_000278215.1 Bartonella rattimassiliensis 15908 | reverse complement strand
GATTGAGTAGCATAGGTTTCACGAATGCGATCATCTAATATCGGATAGGGAGTATTCTTCGCATTATCATTTTCACTTTTTTGTCCTACCGAATAAGGGGGATTGCCAAAAATTACTTTGATATTTAGATTTTGTCTTGGTAATGGTTTTTCTTCAATTAGCAGCTTATTCATATTTTTACCGCGCTATTCCGCCTTACGCACGTCACGTTTAAATTGTCTTAAGCGAACAAGTATTAGCATATTAAATGCCTAAATCCTTAAAAAGGGCATCAGCGTTTTTAAATGTCTTACCTTTTCCTTCACTTAATTCCTTTATAGCTTTACGTGTGACAATATTAGGTACTTTTTCTCTAATTTCTAATTTTGGTAAGTTTCTCACGATTTTCATTGTTTCTAAACTTACGGTAATAACCCTTTGAAATAACTCTAGAGGGTAGGCAGGGTTGCCAATGGTTTCAACAGCATAGCGATTAGCATCATTCACAATGCCACTCTTTTTATCAGTCTTAACGCATTGACGCCCCATAACCCATTCAAGAGCGGGTTTACCATTGACGATATACTCATAAGCTTCAAGAGGGAT
>NZ_JH725071.1:6449-48180 GCF_000278215.1 Bartonella rattimassiliensis 15908 | reverse complement strand
AGATATCCTCCTGGGGATTTTACAATTCCTCTAGCATATTTTTCACAAATAACTCCAATAGCGAGAGCAGTTTTTTTTAATTCCCATGTATTTTTTAGCCTTTTCGACAGCACTTTCTGAGATTTTCATCATTCTGGAGAGGGGGTACATAGAAGGTATCAAATCGCATTCTGTTTGGATCTCATAGTCAGCGAATATAGCGGTATTATGCAAAGCTTTAGCTAGCATTTCTGGTTTGATTTGAGGCCATGGATAGGCTTTTGAAGGTATTTTTTCTTCGTCTTTGCCTTTCTGGATATTTTCATAAGCTATTTTTGCGTAATTTTCGGTTGTTTCTGTGTTTTGATTGTTTTCGTAAAAGTTTGAAGGTTCCTTTTTGTTACAATTACAAATTATATTAGATGTATTATATTCTTTGTGTATCTTGTTTTCACAGCATTTGTATCTTGTTTTTGCTGTTTTATGCTTAAAAAATCTTTTCAAGATCAACTCAAAAAGACGGATTGCTTTGTGTAATTTTTCTACTGAAGCCTTGGCGGGTCTTCCAATAATATCGATAATTTTTTGCACTCTAGAAAACACCATAGTCATAAGCGGTGTAACCTCAATTAAAGCATAAGAAGATTTAATTTGCCTTACCAATCCTTTAAAGCACTTCAAAGCCTCTTCTTTCTTCTCATATGCTTCTAGTCGTGCTTCTAATATGGAATCTGCTATTTGCGTAAGTTCGTCGTATCGAGCAATCAGAATACGCAAGTCAATTCCACAAGCAGTTACGATATCTGCATCCTTATTGGAGATAGGGTAGCGTTTAAAATTGCCAGAATCCCGCATGACAATAAGCCCCTTATCATAAAGGACTGAAAGCAAAAAACTAACACGCGATTCACTTCGTCTAAGGTCATAACTCAATCGTCTATTGCCTTTGAACACGATAGGAACTCCGCCTTTTTCAAAAGATTCGTTTGAAGTTGTACTCAATAAATTAGAGAGAAGTTTTGCTTCAGTATCTTTAATCAAACCAGCCTGCCCTAATTTTTTAACCAGCCCAAATAATTGCCCCCGACTTACTGTTCCCATTTGAGCATTTTCAGCTAATTCTCTAAATTCTAGATGATGTGCACTTAATTTTCTTCCAAAAACTTTATTAACCATAATTTTTAGAACCTCTTCAATTAGAGGCAAAAAATATGAAAATCCCCCTTTTTCTACAAAATTTCTCTTGCAGAATGCATCTATATGAATTAAATTGGGAACCGATTAAACTATTCCCTCTGTGTTGTTATCGATGCAGGGGGTTTTTATTTTTTTGCCATTCTATTTCCCTCTCGTTTGAAATGAATCATGGCTTTATCCAATGAGTCAAAATTTAACTATACTGGAAAGAATAAAAATTTCAACATAGTTAAAATTAGGTTCCCGGCTTCCAGTTTTTTAATTCAATATAGCCATTTGTGGTAACCTAATTGCCATAGCTAGGATACAACAGGTTTCTACACCATATAAACAGATATCGCAGATGATCTTGTTTATCCATCCATCATCTACAGACATGATCATTATAATTTAGAATTCCTTTTGAAAAAAATACCCATTTTACAGGACTTTTACCTCATCTGACACTCGCTATTTATCCTAAATGGATTTAATAAGCTTCGTTTTGATTCTTTTGAAGAGAATTAATCAATAGCATATATTGCCATGGAGCTTACCCTTTATGTCCTACTCTCTTTGTTCTGATAATGAACACGTCTCTTTACACTCTCTGTTGGAATATTATCGGCAAAAAGCTAAATCTCCCCGTGAATTAGGAACATTATTTGAAAACCTGGTCATGGATTATTTGATGCATGATCCGCTTCAAAAGCAAGAATACGAAAAGGTTCAAACCTATTATGAATGGGCGAAAGAGCATGATGAAGATGGAACGGATATTGGCATTGATCTAGTGGCTACAATCCGTGATGAAGGGGGATATGCGGCTATTCAATGTAAATGCTATGACGCCTCTCACATAATTAAAAAAGAAGATATTGATAGTTTTATTGCTGCATCGGGCAAAAAGATCTTCACCCGTCGAATTCTGATTGATAGCACCGAAACAGACTGGAGTAATAATGTTGAACTGACTTGTGAGGGGCAAGAAATCCGACCTCAACGCATAAACCTTTTTGATTTGGAAAACAGTCAAATCGATTGGGGAGCTTATAAAGAACAAGGACAAGCCGTCCTTAAAGAGAAACCGAAAAGAAAGCTTTTAGATCATCAGAAAGAAGCCCTTGAGAAAGTCTGTGAAGGTTTAAAAGAAGCAGACCGTGGCAAGCTGATTATGGCATGTGGAACGGGCAAGACTTTCACAAGTCTTAAGATAGCAGAACGACTAGCAGGAAAAGGCAAGCGTGTGTTATTTCTGGTGCCCTCTCTTGCTCTTATCTCTCAAACAATCCGTGAATGGACAGAAGATACAAAAGTGCCTTTGCGTTCCTTTGCCGTGTGTTCCGATACACAAGTGGGTAAGCGTCGGAAGAATAATAAAAATGATGCTCTTGAATTTGATACCTCTGATCTTGCCTTGCCTGCAACAACTGATGCAAAAGAATTGGCTAGCAAAGCGGGTAAGGTTTCTCATGATCTGATGACCGTGGTCTTTTCAACTTACCATTCTATCCAAGTAATTTCGGATGCACAGAAAGAGTATGATTTACCCGAATTTGATCTGATCATCTGTGATGAAGCACACCGTACCACTGGGGTTTCATTGGGAACTGACAATAATGAATCTGATTTTATCAAGGTTCACGATAACAGCATCATTCAAGGCAAAAAACGTCTGTATATGACAGCAACCCCAAAAATCTTTACCGATGATGCCAAAAAGAAAGCCAATGAGATTAATGCCGTTCTGGCCTCTATGGATGATGAAGAGCTCTATGGAAAAGAGCTTTATATCTATACCTTCTCAAAAGCCGTTCAAAATGAATTGCTCGCACCTTATAAGATTATTGTTTTGGGTGTTAATGAAGAGGAAGTGAGTGCATCCATTCAACATCTGATGACCGATGAAAATTATGAACTTATTCTTGATGATAAAACCAAAATCATAGGTTGTTATCAAGCCCTTGCTAAAATAGATCTAAAAGTTGATTTAAGTGATGACCCCAATCCCATGCGGCGGGCTTTGGCTTTTTGCAAAGATATTAAAACTTCTGAACGTATCCGTGATACCTTCAATTCTGAAGAAATACAGGAAGAATTATTCAATCTTCATAAGGTCTATAAAGATACCCCGCCTCTTGACTGTACCTTTGATCATATTGATGGAACTCAAAGTGCTAAAACGCGTCATAAAGCCCTTGATTGGCTTAAAGAAGATGCGGGTGAAAATCACTGTCGTGTACTCACCAATGTAAGATGTCTGTCTGAAGGTGTTGATGTCCCCGCTCTTGATGCCATCATGTTTTTACACCCGCGGAAAAGTTATGTCGATGTGATACAGGCTGTAGGGCGTATCATGCGGCGTGCAAAAGGCAAGAAGAGAGGCTACATCATTTTACCCGTTGGGATCCCTGCTGGGGTTTCTGCTGAACAGGCTTTAAAATACAACAAAAGATACAGTGTTGTCTGGCAAGTGATCAATGCTTTGCTTGCTCATGATGAGAATTTTGAAATCACCCTTAACCAGATGATTTTAGGGCAAGACGTTAGTGATGTTTTGGAGATTAGCGCCTTAAAGAGCATGACCGCGGTTGAGGATAAACTTCATATCCATGAAAAATCAGAACATATGGGACTTGAGATTGGAAAAGCCGCTCATGAACCGCAGCATAGTTATAAAGGGCAAATGAGATTACCTTTTTATAAAGAGTTTCCCAATGCTCTGAAAACCCTTCTTGCGAAGAAATTTACTATTGCGGATTATTGGGAAAATTGGGCGGGTAATGTTGCTGAGATTGCTCAAAATCATATTGCTCATCTTCAAAACCTGCTTGCTGATGAAAACAGTGAAGCCTTTCATGCTTTTGATGCCTTCCATAAGGAATTAAAGAACAACTTAAACAGTGAAATCAAACAAGAGGAAGCCATTGAGATGTTAGCGCAACATCTTGTCACGCGTCCGGTGTTTGAAGCCTTGTTTGAGGGCAATGAATTTGTCCAGAACAATGCCATTTCGCAAGCCATGGAAAGGATCTTAACAGAACTTGATAAAACGAATATCGAGAAAGAATCCAAGGAATTACAAGAGTTTTATAACAGTGTAAGGCTTCGTGCCTCAGGGATTACCTCTCCTTTAGCAAGGCAAAATCTTATTATTACGCTTTATGAAAGTTTTTTTGCCAAGGCCTTTAAGAAGACCACGGATCGGCTTGGGATTGTTTATACGCCCGTTGAGGTTGTTGATTTTATCATTCATTCTGTTGATGATGTGTTGCGCAATGAATTTGGCAAAAGCTTGGGGTCACGGGGTGTTTCTATCCTTGATCCTTTCACGGGAACAGGAACTTTTATCACAAGGCTATTACAATCCAATCTCATCAAACCAGAGGATATGGAATATAAGTTCCGTTATGATATCCATGCCAATGAGATTGTCTTGCTTGCCTATTATATAGCAGCGATTAACATTGAATCGACGTATCATAGTTTGATGAAAGGAGAATATATTCCTTTCAAGCATATTGGTTTAACCGATACGTTTTTGATGCTTGAAGAGAAAAACCTGCTACAGGAATTGTTTAAAGAAAACAGTGAATATTTAGAACATCAGAAAAATTTAACTATCGAAGTTATCTTCGGCAACCCTCCTTATTCAACCGGTCAAAAAAGTGCTAATGATAATGCGAAGAATACTCCCTATCCGATATTAGATGATCGCATTCGTGAAACTTATGCTGCTAAATCTGAATCAATCAATATGCAAGCACTTTATGATAGCTATATACGAGCAATTCGCTGGGCGAGTGACCGTATAAAAGATTGTGGTGTTATTGCTTTTGTTACAAACGCAGGGTTTATTAATGCATGTTCTTTAAATGGTTTACGCAAATGCCTTGTTGAGGAATTTTCAAGCCTTTATATTTTTCATTTACGTGGTAATCAACGAACCTCTGGAGAACTTTCTCGTAAAGAAGGGGGAAAAATTTTTGGTTCTGGCTCTCGTGCCCCTATAGCTATCTCTATTCTTGTAAAAAATCCAGAATCTCAACAGCGTGGTAAGATATATTTTCGTGATATTGGAGACTATCTCAACAGAGAAAAAAAGCTTACGATAATTGAAAAACTTAGGAGTATTGATGGCATTACACGAAGCAAAAAAGGTTGG
This sequence comes from Bartonella rattimassiliensis 15908, assembly GCF_000278215.1. GTDB lineage: Bacteria > Pseudomonadota > Alphaproteobacteria > Rhizobiales > Rhizobiaceae > Bartonella > Bartonella rattimassiliensis. The sequence goes on along the minus strand of NZ_JH725071.1, from coordinate 42,860 downwards.
CAAATAATTATACCGGATAAGCATAATGATTGGCTTGGTCAACGTGATGACAATTTCAAGACATTCCTAGCTTTAGGTGATAAGAAACCTCATAGTAAAAAACTGTTTGAGATTTATTCTTGTGGTCTAAAAACCAATCGTGATGCTTGGGCATACAATGCAAGCAATGAAACTCTCGCGAAGAATATGAGTAATATGATTACTTTCTACAATAGTGAAGTGGAGCGTTTTAATGGTGTTTATACACATGATAACGGTAAAACACGTACTAAAACTATAGATAATTTTGTTAATGCCGATGAAAGCAAAATTAGTTGGAGTATTAATCTTAAGAAATATTTAACTAAAGGAAAGATTTTTGAATTTGAAGATACATGCCTTATTCAAAGTCTATATCGTCCTTTTACACAACAGTGGCTCTATTACAATCGTGCCTTTAATGAAATGGTTGCTCAAATTCCATGTATATTTCCGATGGGGAAAACGGTTGAAAATAAAGTGATACAAGTTACAGGTACGGGAGCAAATAAAGATTTTTCTGTACTTATGATTAAGACCGTATCTGATTTTCATGCAATAGATACTAGTCAATGTTTTCCAAGATATATCTATGAAGACATTACGGTTTCAAAAGATAAAAGTGAAAAACAATCCCATTTATTTACAGAAGCAAACACAACAGCTGGTTTACAGAAGCGTGATGCTATTACGGATGAAGGTCTAGATCATTTTAAAGCGGCTTATCCTAATGAAACTATCACGAAAGATGATTTATTCTATTACGTTTATGGGATTTTACATTCGGAAGATTATCGTGCTCGTTATGCTGATAACCTCTCTAAAGAATTGCCTCGTATTCCTTGCGTAAAGAGTGCTGATGATTTTTGGAAGTTTGTAACAGCAGGACGTGAATTGGGTCATCTGCACGTGAATTACGAAAGCATAGAACCTTATCCTGTGATCTTTAAAAAAGGTAATCCAAAACAGACTGATATCTCTAATCCTGAAAAGTTTTATTATGTGACTGAAATGAAATTTGCAAAAATTAAGAATAGTAAGGAAAAAGATAAATCTACAGTTTTTTATAACAGCAATATCACAATAACAGATATCCCTCTTGAAGCTTATGAGTATATCGTCAATGGTAAACCCGCTCTTGAATGGGTTATGGGGCGTCAATGCGTTAAGACTGATAAAAAGAGTGGTATTATCAATGATGCCAATCGCTATGCTGTTGAAACTGTTGGCAACCCTGCCTACCCTCTAGAGTTATTTCAAAGAGTTATTACCGTAAGTTTAGAAACCATGAAAATCGTGAAAAACCTTCCAAAATTAGAAATTAGAGAGACTGAATAACTTATAAAGCATGCTCACATAATGGGTATGATAATGCTTGTGTTGTAAAATCTGGTCGTGTCTATGAAAATGCAAAAATACGTAATGAAGCTTATGTTTTTAATGAAGCAAGGGTATCAGGAAATGCAGTAATTAGTGATAAAGCCAAGGTTTATGGTCGTGATACCCATGTTTATGGCAATGCTAAAGTATCAGGATCTTCTTATATATATGAGAGTGCTCATATTTTTGATAACGCTAGGGTTTATGGAAAAGCGGTATAAATAACGGGGTGGGGGCGCCTGCTTTTATGGGTATAGACGCATTATAAAATACATTGCTATAAATATATCATAAAAGGAAACCATGCCAGGCCAGGCCGTGACATGGCTCTCAATAGAGGTACAAACTATTCATACAAATGAATTTTATAATGAATACATATATACAAAGCGTATCATATTACAAGTGCTCTATTAGAGATAAACTTATCAAAAGAAACATAAATGATGCGTATTATTTTTACTCACTCATTTGATTATAGAGCCTATAAACGCTTTTGCTGCTATCAAAAACGTATCAATCATAATGTCCTCATTTTTGAGGCGGTCATTTGAAATTAAAACGCATCTTTAAAGAAAAAACCGTGTTCTTATGACACGGTTTTTCATAGCGTTTATAGTAACCCTTAATACGAAATGTATAATAATTCAACTTCTTTAAACGTATTAAAATATCAAATCCAAAATTTTTGTGAGTGAACTTCACATAATTTACATCTAAAATCAAAATGCTTGGTAGCTTTATCAAGATAATCAAAGCAAATGCTTGTTAACAAATATCTTTTAAAAAACGTTCTTTATTTTTTCCTCCTTGGAAATGGTCAGTGCTCGCTTTTTCATATCTTCTAACATTTATCTAGTCCCCTATTTCAATGAACAAATATAACAATTGCATTGATTAAGCAGAAACTATCCTCCAAAATTGTTATGGAGAAAACAGGGATTTCTCACGCTACTTATTTCAGGATTAAAAGAGCTTGCTCTAAAGAATTCGAGAAAAAAAGGATATTACACTGTTCGAATTAGAGAATGATTTTTATTGGACTATAGATCTATGCCAATAGCTTTGGCTTGCATCTTTTCATAGAGTTTTTGCATTACCTTTACATTGTTTTTACGCACGTCAATAATTGATTTTTCAATTGACGTTAAACGAGATTTATCTAAGTTTCCTAACCTTGCATAATGAGATGCCATTGCTTGGCGTGCTTCATCATAAGGCAATCCGCTTTTACGGTGCTTTGGTAGACTATGTCCTTTATTTATCACATCATATTTTTCATGATCAGAAACAATCATTACATGATATTTAATAACATCTATTTCCGCTAAAGCTGTTTTAAGGCTATTAATCATAGCTTTACTATTAGCATATCATGATAAATCATCATCAATAAAGTTGCGTTCCGTATCAAGAAGCAATAGTAAATTACTACTTTTACCAATATCACGAATATGATCACATAGATCACTTCGCACATCACGTAATTTTTTGAAAATTAGAGTTTTCTCAAAATCTTGTACGTATATATTTTGTTGTAAGAAAAGCGTTTGTAATTTATCAGAAATGATGACCTCCTATCACAATGCCTCTATCTAACCAATCTAGACCATATTCCTCATCAGCATTCTTTGTAGAAAATTCCATATCACGGATAAATTGCGCACCACGCCATTTTCTGAGACACAAAAGAGTATGTGCAGGTAGTTCAGCCATCGCTAACCATTCCCATGCTGCTTGACTGTCATTTGCTTTAGTAGCTGCTACTGATTCAGAAGCATAAATACTATTTTGAGAAAGCCCACCTGCTCGTAACTCTTCACGTTCAGCATCAGTCATATAACTCTTGGGTAATTTCTTTTTCATAAGGAAATTCCTTTCTGTAATCTGTCTTAAAATATTAATCTAACGATTAAAGCTGATCAATCAATTTCCTATCGGCTCTTTAAAAAGTATCTATTTTTATTTTTGGTAATTTTGATTATTTATATCAGAAAAAACGATCGTTTTCTATGATACAAAAATATATATTTATTTGACATTTTTTTTGAATAAATATATATCAGTTTAAATTTAAATTGACGTTTTTGCTGAACATGACAAAATTTTACGCATATTTACGAGTTTCTCGTGATGGACAAGACACAGAAAATCAAAAATTTGGATTGCTAAAATATGCTAACAAACATGGTTTTGCTCCACTTCATATTGAAGAAGAAATTGCAAGCAGAGGAAAAGATTGGCGCACGCGTAAGCTTGGTGCTTTAATTGAAAAAGCAGAACGAGGAGATGTATTATTAACTCCTGAATTTTCTCGTATAGCTGGTTCTTCTCTTGCTGTCCTAGAAATTCTCAAAGCCGCTAGTGAACGTGGTTTAATTTTTCACGTGACGAAACAAAATCTTATCATGGACGGTAGTTTACAAAGTGATATCATCGCAACTGTCTTAGGTATGGTAGCGCAGATTGAGAGACATTTAATTCAAACACGTACAAAAGAAGCGTTAAGTGTCGCTCGTCAACGAGGAATAAAACTAGGACGCCCAAAAGGAAGTACTGCTACGCAATTAAAGCTGGACAATCACATTGATGAAATTCAAGCATTTATAAATGTTGGTTTATCACAAAACCGTATTGCTAAGACATTAGGAGTTAGTGTGAACACCTTACGTTTATTTATTGAACGCAAAAACATAAAGCTTACAAAAATGAAGCCTATCATTACCATGCCAAGAACATAAGAGTATATTTTAGTACCTTACTATATAGTAAGGTATAATATTATACATTATAGTAACCCTTTTTAAGGACTTAGGCATTTAATATGCTGATACTTGTTCGCTCACGACAATTTAAACGTGACGTGCGCAAGGCGGAACAGCGCGGTAAAAATATGAATAAACTGCTAATTGAAGAAAAACCATTACCAAGACATTACTATGATCATCCACTAAAAGGCGATTGGGTAGGATGTCATGAGTCTGGTGAGTGCACAGAGAGTTTGAGAGGTAGTAGCCTCTCATTAAAAAACAAAGTTTGTAAGTAAAAAACTATGCTTATTGCCAATCTTCTGAAATTACTTTATTATGTAAAAATGTTTTAATCGTTTACGCAGCGATTAACAGGGAATGAAAGACCCAAAACTTGGAGCACATATTTATCCTGCTTTATGGATATCCCGGAATTCCGGGAGCTTTTGTTATGTCCAGGTGCTATAAGCACTAAAAGCAAAAGGCTGAGCCAAGTTTCAGCTCTTTCAACTCTCGGAATACCAATGCGAGGGCGCTCGCAACTGGAGGGGGTACAAAATGCAAACCAAAAACCCACATTTTAATGACATTTCTGTAGGTAAAAAATTCGTTTCAGAAGAAGCTTCATGGGAATTTCTCAAAAAGAATTAGGAAGACAATTAGGAATAACCTTTCAACAAATCCAAAAATATGAAAAAGGCTTAAATCGTGTGGGAGCTGGACGTTTACAAGAAATCGCTAATTTACTAGATGTTGATATCTCCTTTTTTGATACCGATATTTCCCCAAAAAGGAATATTGTATCCTCTTATAATGAAGGAATTTCCAGTAAAGAAGAATTATTCCTTTTAAAAGGTTTTAGACAACTCAAACCTAAAAAACAGAAAGCAATTTTGTGGTTGATTTCTGAATAAAATGAAAACTTTTTAAATTGTAGGACAACTGCTATCTTCTCTATTCAGAAGAAGATCATTTAATGATCTTAAATATTAATGTTTATTTTTTTATGATGTAATTTTTAATAAGACGATTTAGAAAAACACCGCCATCTTCATTGAGTTCATCTGTTAAGAACCAAAAAAGGTCTTTTACTTTTGGTTCAATTGCAAGCGTTAAACGTGCTGTTTTTAAACTACGTCGTCTACGTCCACCACCACATTTGAATTCTACACTATGACGTGTCGTAAATCCATTATTTTGACCTATCTTACCTAATGTTTGTGCATCTACTTTCTGTGCTTTTGTAAACGGTTTTAAACTTTCAAAATTTGGTAATGGAATTTTAACTCTTCCTATGCCCTCAATCCATTAAGGATTAATGGTTACTATAAGGTATAATATTATATTTTACTATAGAATATAGTACTATATAATAAAGTATAATATGGTATACACATGCCGGTATGTAAAAGCATTCAATTCATTATGTTCACAGTTGACATATAACTCTGTTGAGAGATTATTTTTAGAGTAATTGATTTTTACATTACTTTTACATATATTGGATAATTCTATAGTCAGAGGAGTTTTCTATGTCTTCATTAACTATTACAGCAAAAGGACAAATTACGTTAAAGAGAGATTTATTACAACACCTTGGTGTTAAACCAGGTCAACGGATAAGCTTTGATAAATTACCAAATGGCGAGCTTCGTATAAAAGCAGCACAACCTACAAACACAATTGAGAGCTTTATTGGACGATTTTCTGGAAAACTAAAAAAACCACTAACCATTGAAGAAATGAACGAAATTACGGCTTCTAGTTGGGCTGAAAAAAAATGAAGATTTCTGTAGATACAAATGTTCTTGCTCGTGCTGTTTTACAAGATGATAAAAAACAAGGTGAAGTAGCAAGTAAGATCTTAAGAGAAGCTTCTCTCATAGCTATTTCTTTGTCTTGTTTATGCGAACTTGTTTGGATACTTCGTCGAGGTGCAAAATTATCAAAAGAAGATGTAGCTGGAATGTTAAGAGATTTGCTAGCAACTAGTAATGTAGTGATGAATCGACCTGCTGTTGAAGCAGGGATTGCTATTCTAGAGGCTGGTGGTGATTTTGCAGATGGAATAATATCCTATGAGGGTAATTGGTTAGGTGGTGAAATCTTTGTTTCGTTTGATAAATTAGCAATTGACCTTTTAACGCAAAAAGGAAAATCGACAAAACTCCTTTCATAAAGAGTAAGTTAAGACTGTAAATATGATATTTTGCATATGTTGCGAGATTATATGCGCGATATCGTAAAAGAACAAAAAGAAAAAAGTGCACACGATTTATGATTTCGAAAACAAGTTCAATTAGGAATAAATTCTGCTAATGCAGGCGATATAATATCTTCTGAAGAAATCGAAGCAGAAGCAAAGGAATGGTACTTAAAAACAGAAAGTAAACCAGATAGATCAACTTTATGAAGCTAATTTGGACTAGAATAGCATATTTTGATCGTCAAAAGATACGTGAATATATAGCTTTATTGTTTTCAAAAGCTTTGTTTAAAAAGAGCGTTATGTATATTCATTTTCCTTATAGGTTTTGAAGGTTCCTAAAACTTTCAAAACCCTCTTAAATGTATACTATAGATTGTATTTACATGTTATATTTAACATAGGCTGTCTCTTTAAAACATTAACATATTGAAATATAATAACTTTTATTTCTAATTAAAAAAATAAAATAAGTAATAATAAAAGGAACCTTCAAAACCCTCTAAACTCATAATTATAATGATCTTGATAGCATTCCTTATGAGTTACAAACCATCTTTTGAAAGCTTTAAAGGATCATATGCTTTTCATAAAGCACGTTGTAATCATTCTCTAAATCATAAGGTTATCATTCAAAAAAACTGATAAAATTCATAAAAGGGATTTTAATAACGTCATCAGTTTTTAATTTCATACGCTTTTATTACTCACTTAAATGATCACTTTTGTCAGTTATCTTCTTGTGCTAGAATCCGTTTTATTTTCTCAGAAATGATGGCCTCCTATCACAACGCCTTTATCTAACCAATCGGGACCATATTTCTCATCAGCATTTTTAGTAGAAAATCCCATATCACGTATAAATTGCGCACCATTTTGAGATTTAAGAAATAAAAGGGTATGAGCAGGTAATTCAGCCATTGCTAACCATTCCCATGCTGCTTTGTCATCACCAGCGTGATCTGCTGCTACAGATTCAGAAGCATAAATACTATTTTGAGGGAGACCGCCTGCACGTAACTTTTCACGTTCAGCATCAGTCATATAACTTTTGGGTAATTTCTTTTGCATAGGAAATTCCTTTCTATAATCTGTCTTGAAATATTAGTCTAACGATTAAAGCTGATCAATCAATTTCCTATCGGCTCTTTAAAAAGTATCTATTTTTATTTTTGGTAATTTTGATTATTTATATCAAAAAAATGATCGTTTTACTTGATAAAAAGGAAAAATCATCATGGTTAAATACCTTACACATATTCTTTTTTTACTGCTTGTGAACTATCAAATATATCAATGATCATCATCTACTGTCGTGATAAGAGGTATTAACGTTTTATTTTTCTTAATTTTCATAACGCTAATCATTCCAGTGAAAATAATGAATGCAGACATCGTTAAAAAAGAGCTCATCAATCCCACAAGTGCAAAAAGTCCAGCAATAAAGCCAGACACTGCTTCAGCAGAATTTGCCAAAGTTGAAAAAGTTCCAAAGCTCTTACCAAAATCTTCACGACGAGAATATAATTGAATGGCTGAAACTAAACTAATATCCACAAATGCACCAATCAATCCTGAAACAAAAGCTAACCCTAAAATTAGTTTTAAATAAAATATTGAAGTTAAAGGCATAAAAAACAAAATAACTCCATAAAGAAGCCAAAATACCATAAGCTTACAAGGATGTAATATTTAATATAATTTTACTATATAATAAACCGCCTGTAATAGTTCCAACAGCCATGAGAGAAAAAATATAACTCACAAGGCTTTCCTCTCCACCCGCAGAAAGAACAAAAGCTGGAATTAAAAATCTTAAAATTGCACCCGTAAAGAGAATAGCAACTGATGAGCCAACGAGTGTAATAAATAAATTTTTATGAAATTAAATGATTTATTCTCGCTTGAATCTAAATTCACGAAATTAAATCACACGATAATAGATATAAGATAGGTAAAAAAATCAAAAATGAGGACTGCCGATTTATTAGCGAAAAGAAGCAATAGGGAACAAACTAAAGGGCAAATTACAGATGCCGTTTCGTCTATAATTTGTGAAATGCTATTTGCCTTTGTAAGATTCTTTCTTGGAAAATATTCTGGGAATAGCCGCTTGAAAACTTGGTTGGAAAATACTTCTTCCTATTGTTGTACATATTGCTGCAAAAATAAGCACAGCAATATGCGCAGTCCCTGTTATATAGGTTATCAAAACGAATAATGAGGCTAACAATCTCACCAATTCACTTAAGATCATATTTTTCTTCAGAGAAAAATTATCCGCTAACCAACTGCCTATAGGTCCAAAAAAAGAAAAGGGATAAAGCGAAAAAAATACACAAGACCTATAAAAAGGAGTTACCTGTTAATTCTAAGACAAGAAAAATAAAAACAACTTCATAAGCATAGTCGCCAACTTTAGAAATAAAGAGAGAAGAAAAAAGAGCTAATGGACTCTTTTTTAAAAATAACTTCATATCAACCATCCGATATTAAACTTTTCGACAGTTAAAGTTCTACTCCCTTTAATAAAATTGGCGATATGAACTTCAAAAAAATATATCAATGAACAGGCTATTATTATACATACATAAGCTCTTTTTTAGCTATAAATCTACCTGTTTCATCCAGTTTTTTTGCAATAAATGCCTTTAAAATATGTTGATCTTCTTCTGGCATCAACCAAAACATAATATTAATATACCAATACCAGCCTAATTTAGTGAGTTGCCAAGAGTCATTATCTTCCACTATAAGATTATTCGATAAAAGAACATCTAATTTAGAAAAAATAGTGTTAGGCACTAAATTCATTTTTATTAAAGATTTTCTCACTAAACCATGATAAGGTAGCCGTAGAATGATAGGCTTTATCTCATCTAGAATTGGAGAGTGTTTGCTGACATTTGCTGGCATTTTTTCCCCTTGTTTTAGTCTTTATAAAACTTATGGTACAAACCGCTTTGAATTTATTGGCATTTTTAAAGTTTTCAGAACTTCCTTTAGTTCTGATTTTAACGAAGAACTTTTTTCTTCTTGGTTTGTTTTGTGCTTTTTTTCTAGGTCTAAAGAATTTACTTCTTGCTGGTCTGAATGTTTGACTAAAGCGAACAAAGACCATTCTAGATAGAGTTCTCCTCGCTTTTCTTTCTCAATCATGCCGCGCAGATATCCTCCTGGGGATTTTACAATTCCTCTAGCATATTTTTCACAAATAACTCCAATAGCGAGAGCAGTTTTTTTAATTCCCATGTATTTTTTAGCCTTTTCGACAGCACTTTCTGAGATTTTCATCATTCTGGAGAGGGGGTACATAGAAGGTATCAAATCGCATTCTGTTTGGATCTCATAGTCAGCGAATATAGCGGTATTATGCAAAGCTTTAGCTAGCATTTCTGGTTTGATTTGAGGCCATGGATAGGCTTTTGAAGGTATTTTTTCTTCGTCTTTGCCTTTCTGGATATTTTCATAAGCTATTTTTGCGTAATTTTCGGTTGTTTCTGTGTTTTGATTGTTTTCGTAAAAGTTTGAAGGTTCCTTTTTGTTACAATTACAAATTATATTAGATGTATTATATTCTTTGTGTATCTTGTTTTCACAGCATTTGTATCTTGTTTTTGCTGTTTTATGCTTAAAAAATCTTTTCAAGATCAACTCAAAAAGACGGATTGCTTTGTGTAATTTTTCTACTGAAGCCTTGGCGGGTCTTCCAATAATATCGATAATTTTTTGCACTCTAGAAAACACCATAGTCATAAGCGGTGTAACCTCAATTAAAGCATAAGAAGATTTAATTTGCCTTACCAATCCTTTAAAGCACTTCAAAGCCTCTTCTTTCTTCTCATATGCTTCTAGTCGTGCTTCTAATATGGAATCTGCTATTTGCGTAAGTTCGTCGTATCGAGCAATCAGAATACGCAAGTCAATTCCACAAGCAGTTACGATATCTGCATCCTTATTGGAGATAGGGTAGCGTTTAAAATTGCCAGAATCCCGCATGACAATAAGCCCCTTATCATAAAGGACTGAAAGCAAAAAACTAACACGCGATTCACTTCGTCTAAGGTCATAACTCAATCGTCTATTGCCTTTGAACACGATAGGAACTCCGCCTTTTTCAAAAGATTCGTTTGAAGTTGTACTCAATAAATTAGAGAGAAGTTTTGCTTCAGTATCTTTAATCAAACCAGCCTGCCCTAATTTTTTAACCAGCCCAAATAATTGCCCCCGACTTACTGTTCCCATTTGAGCATTTTCAGCTAATTCTCTAAATTCTAGATGATGTGCACTTAATTTTCTTCCAAAAACTTTATTAACCATAATTTTTAGAACCTCTTCAATTAGAGGCAAAAAATATGAAAATCCCCCTTTTTCTACAAAATTTCTCTTGCAGAATACATCGATATGAATTAAATTGGGAACCGTTATACATATTCCCTCTGTAGTGATGCAGGGGGTTTTATTTTTTTGCCATTCTATTTCCCTCTCGTTTAAAATGAATCATGACTTTATCCAATGAGTCAAGATTTAACTATACTAGAAAGAATAAAAATTTCAACATAGTTAAAATTAGGTCCCCGTTTTGCTATTCTTGAAATTAATATTATTTTTAAAAATAACCGAATTACGATTCAATAAAAAATCTGGATTTATGAAGTACCAGCTTCTATGGTTTTGTTTAGCAATAATACCAGCCTTTTCTAACTCTGCTATATCACGAAAAAGGTTGTTGGTGATAATGCCAGTTTCTTATCTTGAGATGCAAAAAACATTTTTAAAACAGCTTTATCCAAAACTATTGTATTCGTGTGGATTAATTTGTTCCGAAGTATCCAAGCCAAAACTAAAAAAACTTTTATTCCTGCTGCTTTGAGATCAAAAATGAGTGCGACATTAGTAATAATCTGCCCTTCTGAATCCTTAGTAGAAAGTACAAGATCATTCACGAAAGGACACTGATCGTACCTAACTGTTTGCTTTCTTTATTTAGTTGATATACTAACGATCATTTGTGGTAACTTAATTACCATATAATGTAAACCATCTTGTATTCGTTTGAAGGTCAAGTTGATTTTTTGTTTTACGAAAAAAAAATTCTAAACTTGTAATCAATGCATAAAAATTCAATGGATAATCAAAATGGATAAAATAAACTTGCGAAAGCAAAAATTTTCACCTCGTGAAAATCCTTTTCTCAAAAAATCTGAAATTTTTGCAGATAATAAGATTGTAAAAACATCCATTACACAACAAAAATTTATCAACTCTGAGACGAATAGAACAGAGGTAATACCTACAATTCATGTGACAGGGAAAACAAATGAAGAAAACTTCATAGAAATCTTTGCCGATGGAATCCAAACAGTTTTTAATTTATCTCGTACAGGTCATCGTGCTTTGGTAATTGTTTTAGAAGAACGCCAGTCTAATAAGCTAGAAAACAAAAACAACAATAGTATTACTCTAATTTGGTTTGATGGAGGCGTTAATGGGAAAAAACGCGATATGGTCGACAGGACTTTTCACAATGGCTTAAGAGAGCTCATACAAAAAGGAATTTTAAAACCAAAATTACCTAATCAATATTGGGTTAATCCAATTCTATTATTCAAAGGAGATAAAATTATTTTTATGAAAGAATATAAAATAGAACTATCTTCTACCAAATCAGATATTTCATCTGTAGAATATCAAACAGATCTTGAAGATTTTACAAAAATATGACTTGTATCATTTATCGTTCTATGTATACGGTGAGACCGAATTAACTATAATATTAGAGGGGGGATCAATGACAACAATACAGATAGGCAAAAAGGGATTGCTCCTTTTTCTTTTATGGCTTCGTGGTCCGTTAAGATTAATACTAAGCATTATTATGCTTATGTGTTTTGCAACATTAGTCGGATTTCCTATTGCAATACAATTTTCAACGGCAAGTTGGTCACCATCATTAATATACTTTATGATTCAGTTGTTTATTGCAAGTTTTGGCTCTTTCCTTCTCATGTTTTACTATGAGAAACTTATAAGATATTTACAATAACTGTTCACATATCCTCCCATTAACAACGCTAATTAAAAAAACAAAATTATAATCACTAAACCTGTCTTCTGATACAGCAAAGAAATTACTTTGCATCTTGAGCAAAACTATCAACACATCTGATATTTAAAGAGGGATAAAATGAAAAAATTGATTTTAGTAAGCATGGCTATATTAACTATAGGATTAAGCCTTACGGGTTGTGGTAAAAGCGAAGAAGAAAAACGTCGAGCACAACAAGAAGAACAAACTAAAAAGTTTTTTGGAACAAAATCGCCAGATACAGATCGTGGACATGAATTTTAAAAAAATATCCTACGACCATAAAATATGAGTTATCAATCTTGAAATAAAGAAGCTACTGTCTACTTCTTAAAAAGAAAACCATAGTTTCTTTATTTCTTATCTATTTCAGATTCTGCTCCCGAGATTGTATTTTCAGTAATATTACTTGTTCTAGCTTCGTCAGATTGAGATTTGTCATCACTAGAAAATTGGATATCGTTATATTCTGGTGGAGTAGGTGGAGCATTAAGACTAAGGTTTGCAGCGTCTTCCATTCCAGGAACACAAATAGCAGCCATAGTTCCTGCAATTTTTAAAGCCATATCAGCAACATCAGGAACATTTCTAATTTCAGCTTTAGGTTGACTTTGGGTACCAGGTCTACCTTGAAGTTGACCAGTGCTGGTGGAGCGGTTTTCCCCTCCAGCAACACGTGGATTTCCGCCCGATTGAGATTTATTAGTACTATCTTTAAAAGAATTCCCGGTCATTTGAGAGGCGTTTGTGCTATCACTTGCTCCCATCATAGATCCACCACCACCTATTCCACCACTTGCTCCTCCTCCTAAAACACTACCTGCTCCACCAGCAGCAGATGCTTCACCAGGAACAACTGATGCTCCTGCTCCACCACTTGCAGCCGCAACAGCTGCTCCTGCAGCAGCACCAGCCATTGCTCCAATAGCTGCACCACTACCACCACTTGATCCAGAAACTAAACCAGCAATAATTTCTGGAATAGTCTTTGTTAAATACGCACATAACAAAGAAAGTCCTAGCAATGTCCAATTCGATGCAGAAGAATAAACATATGCTTCTCTCCATGTCTCCATAGCATCAACAATCAAAGTCACTAAGAGTGTAATTACGAATAATTTTGCACCAACAGAGACAGCGTAGCGAAATGTTGTTATACTTATCTCTCGTGTCCATTGAGAAGCACCAAAACCCATAAATATAACAGATGCATTGATTACAATATACGATTCAACAAGCGTAACAGCTAGTAAAACAGCAATAAAACAAAAGCAGAAAAAAACAATAACAGACTGAACAGCAATCAACACAGCAGTTATAGGATTCAAAGTTGAAACATTGACCATAGCTTCCATGATATCAGAAGCTTCGCCCAAAACATCTGCGGGAAAAAGACCCCTGGCTCTTCCACTCGCATGAGCTGCAGCTGTACGGAAACTATTAACAATGGCTTCCCCCCATTCTTGAGAGTATTCCAAAAGAGCAGCAAAAAAACCTATCACAAGAATGAACTTAACCAATTCTCCTACAAAATCAGCAATATCAGATTGTTTAAACAAAAGAGGAATAAAGCTAATAATAAATTGAAGCGTAGCTAATAACCAAAAAAGACGAAAACCATAATAATGTAGTTTTGAATACCATTGATGAGATTGCTTTTGTATCAAATCCAATAAACCACTAAACGCCCTAGTTTTGTCTAAGCCTTCTGCAAAAGAACTATCTGTAAAAAATAAATATCCTAGCACAATCAAAAAAAATATTAAAAAAGTGTGTTTGTTGTTTTTTAACACTTGGTAATTTTCCATTTTTAAAATTCATGTCCACGATCTGTATCTGGCGATTTTGTTTCAAAAAACTTTTCAGCATCAGCTTCATATTTTGCTCTGCGCTCTATCTCATTGGCTGTGTAGTTTGCTTGTAAAGTGGTATTATTAGCAACAAGCTCCCGAAGTAGCTGCAACTGTTTTACTTGTTGTGCGGCAATTTCATTTCCAGCTTGAATCGCTTGCATACGCCCTTCAGCGCTTGCCGAACGATTAACAAGTTTTTGCATCAGTTTGTCTTCGTCATCAAAGCTACTCGTGTTAATTCCTGCTGCTTCAATGGCAATACGTGAATTAGAAAGACCTCTTTCTGACCATTTTCTATAGTCTTTTGTTGGACTTATTTTTCCAGAGTTTTCTAAATAGTTTTCATAACCAGGAAACATTTGTTCAAACCTACTATTTAGATTTCCCATATTATAAGAAATGCTCTGACTATCTTGATAAACTTGTTTCAATTTTTGTAAGGTACTCTGTAAACCATCAAATTGTGGACTCGAAAATGAAAGTCCCTGTTTTATCATATCCTTGTATTGTTGAAGCTGTGTTTGAAGTTGTTTAGCAGTGTTGAGTTGTGTATTTACAGCTTCAACATATCCGTTCATTTGGTTCCAAACAGTTGCACAATTTGTGCAAAAAATTGCAAAAGCATTCGTTGAATAAACTATAGAACCGCAATTTACTAAACAAAACACACCAATAACAGAAAAAGATTTAAGTTTCTTCAAGGTATTTTTCATAATGAACTCCCCTCATTTCAAGCCATTTTAAAGACCAACTTTCTCTATTTTCATTTATAAGTTTTTTGACTTTAGCAAGATCTTCTTTGCTAGAAATTGCTACAAAGGAAAGAGCAAGATCACCCAACCCCAATTCAAAAAGACGACGTCCAAGAATAGATTTATAATAATATTGCCTTTTCTTTTTTGCTGTTTTTATAATTTTAATTTCTTTATCATTTAAACCAATCATTCTATAAAGATCTATCGCCCCAGGTGCTCCCTCGGCTCCTTTTGTTTCTGCCTCCTCATTAGGAAGTAGAATTTTGGTAGGACATTGTTCCAACAAAACATCAAGAATACCAGAACGAACTGCATCGGAGAGACTTTGCGTTGCCATAATTACAAGGCAATTCTTTTTTCTTAATTCTTTTAACCATTCGCGGATTTTTTCACGAAACACAGGGTGGCCAAGCATAATCCATGCTTCATCAAGTGAAAGAATAGAGGGTTGTCCTTTTAAGCTTCTTTCAAATCGTCTAAATAAATACAATAAGACAGGCAAGCCATTCTTATCACCTAACTTCATAAGTTCATCAATTTCATAAACAATAAAATCATTATAATCTTCACATTGTTCTTGACCATCTAACAAATGTCCCATGGCGCCAGAAATTGTATAATGTGCAAGCGCTTGACGGATTGCCTCATCCTGAACCGTCGTAACAAAATTTCCAAGTGAGCGCATACCTTTAGGTGTTTGTCTCATTTGTTTCATTGCACGATGAATTTCCATTTTTTGTTTAGGAGACGGCGCTTGTCCAGTTTGCAATTCATAGCAAATAGCAATCCATTCTTGCGCCCACAAATTATCGGCTTCTGTATCAATTTCTGCAAGAGGCATAAGAGCACCAACAGCACTATCACTTTCCCCAATATCGTAATGACGACCATTTACAGCATGACACAACGTATATAATGAACGCCCTTTATCAAAAGCAGTAATATTAGTTGGTAAATGCTTGCCATTCTCATCTGTTTCTCTTGACCAATATCGACGTGCTTGTGCTAATAAAAAAGCTAAAAGTGTTGATTTTCCTGCTCCGGTTGGACCAAATACGAGTGTGTGGCCAACATCATCAACATGTAAATTAATCCGAAATGGCGTTGCTCCTGTTGTGACAACTTGAGCTAAAGCAGGAGAATTATCAGGATAAAGTGGACAAGGATTATATTGTAGACCCGGCCATACACTTGAGAGAGGCAACATATCAGACAAACTTTGAGTATTAATTAGTGGACGTCTAATATTTGGATAAGTTTGACCAGCAATTGATCCTAACCATGCTTCCATTGTATTGACTGTTTCAATGCGTGCTGCAAAACCTTTATGTTCAATTTCGCGTCTAACCAATCGTGCATTTTCTGCCAAAACCTCACGGTCTTCATGCATCAAAACAATTGTTGGTGAATAATAACCATAAGCAACAAGACCTGAACGAGCTTCGTTCATTGCTATTTCAGCTTGTTGAGCCATCAACAAAGCATCAGTATTAATTGTCCCTTTATTGGTTTTAAAAACCTGCGAAAAAAATCCCCTCACTTTTTGTTGCCATTTCAACCTATATTTATTTAACGCTGCAACAGCTTCATGCTGGTCCATAAATATAAAACGACTTGACCATCTATAATGTAAAGGTAAACCATCAAGAATATCTAATATTCCAGGATAACTAGCCATTGGAAAGCCATCGATTGAAATACATGCTATAAATCTATCTCCAAGTCGTGGAATATCTCCAGACCATAAATCAGTATAACCAAGCCATGAATCCAAATACATTGGACAATCTGGTATGCGAAGAGCAATCGCTTCGCCATTAATCGCATAATGTAAATAATTAACAAGTTGATCACTGTCGTAGACGTCATCACCATTTTTAATAGTGATTGTTTTCATCCTCTGCATTTTAAGCAGATCACCAAGACCAATATAAAAATCATCTATTTTCTTTTTGAATTCATCAAGCAAACGTTCAGCGGGTGTAGTTGACTCAATGGTATCATCATCATAAATAATTTCCCCTAATTTTGATGATTTCCGAGTAGGTGGTAGATATTGCATTAGCAAAGCATACTCTGTCTCATAATGCACTTCACTTTTCTTAAAATAGAACCGCCTTTCTGCATCAATCAATGCTGTAATAGGATCAGGGAAATGAGATAATTCTGGATCTGAATAACTTGGTGACTCTATGCGTATGGCATCTACCCATATAGCCCACCCAGAATGAAATCGAGAAAGGTACGTATTAACCAAACTTGTTATATAATTTCGTTCTGTGTCTGTTGCTGACATGGGATCATCCCCACGAATGAAAAAACCAGCCAACAAAGAACCATCTTTTCCCAAAATAATGCCGTCATCAATTAAAGCTGCAAAATTTAAAAGATCAGGAAGTCCTGCAAGCGTAGAGCGAAAATGTTTTAACTTAAGCATCAATATACCCTTGTTGACTTTGCAACACGGAATGGACGTGAAAAAGGAGGGTAATAGCTACGATATTTCAATTGACGAATATAAATTCGAGATAAAACGGGATCAAATTTTGCCATTCTCCGTAGAACATAAAGAGAAACAAACCAAATACAAATACCAATAGTTGCTGCTACAATATTCATTGCTGAAACGATAAGAATACCAGTTAAAAGCATTGATAACAGCATCAATTCTCGTTCGCCCCCCATAATTTGTTGAGGTCTGTGAAGAGAACGAAACAGTTGTGTATACCGTTTTTCTCCCATTAAATTCCTCCAACCAAAACGCTAGCAGGAACAACAGCACCAGAAAAAAGAGCACCTGTAAGAAGACTGCGTGCAAAAACAATTACACTGATAACCAAAACAAGATAAATAATACGCTTTGTAAATTCGCTAATTTCACCACCAAAAATCAATGTAGCTCCACCAGCAACAAGCCCCAATAAAGAAACAACAAAAGCAACGGGTCCAGAAATTGATTTGTCCAACTTCTTAAGAGGTCCCTCCCATGGTAGAGATGCTCCTCCACCAGCTCCTGCATCAGAAGCATGTGCTATATCTCCTAAAATAAGACAGAGCAGAAATGCTACTCCTACAATAAGAAAAAATATCACAATATGATTATATGAGTTATTTTTTGTCTGTATTGAAGGTAATTGCATATTTTGCTCCTTTTTAATGAATGAGATTTACTATATATTTATTGGTTGCATGGTCGTACCCACAAACTTCAATAATTTCTTTAACTGTTCGACCAGATGAAGTTTTTTCAATGCTTAGTACGACATCAATTGTTTCGGCTATCAACGATTGCATAGGAGCAGCATTTGCTTCTGATATTAGTTGTTGAATTCTTGTTAATCCTGCCGTTGCATCATTAGCATGAACTGTCGCTATCCCTCCTGGGTGTCCTGTATTCCAGCTTTTTAGTAATGCTAAAGCGGCGCCATCTCTCACTTCACCAACAATAATACGATCTGGAGCCATACGCATGGTCACTTTTAACAACCGTATCATATCAATATATTCTACAACTCGAAATATCACGGTGTTAGGTGCTGCACATTGAAGTTCTGCTGTATCTTCAATAATAACAAAACGCTCTTCTGGATATGTATCTGTCATTTCCTTTAAAATTGCGTTTGTTAAGGTAGTTTTTCCTGTTCCTGTTCCCCCAACAACAAGAATATTTTTGTGATTTTTCACCGCATCACTTAAAACTAACTTTTGATGTGGAGTAATAATTTTTTTTGCTACATAATCATCCAAAGTAAAAATTTGCGTCGCTTTTTTTCGGATTGTAAATGCTGGGGCTGAAACAATAGGTGGAATAACCGCTTCAAAGCGGCTTCCATTCATGGGTAATTCGCATTCAAGAATAGGACTTTCTTTGGTAATTTGAGTTCCAAGAGCTGTAGCTACTGTCCCCATAGCGGCTTCTGCCCTATGCGCTTCCATCACGCCGACAGCTTTTTTGGGTTCTCCCAAATGTTCAACCCACAAAGTGCCATCGGGATTTAACATAATTTCTATGACTGTAGGATCGTCTAGATAATCCCATACCTGCTGTCCAAATTCAAAACGCAGCTTCTCAATGAGACGTCTATCTTGCTCTGAACTGTGCCCATCTTTAAATGCTGTGACAGTCATTCTCCCATCCCCGCTTTTAAGAATATACCCCCGTTTACTCTGAATAATGAGAAGAATGTAAAACTTAAAGCTTTGTCTAAAATAACGCCTGCATTCTAATTTAAAGATTGAATTTAAACAACAAAAATCCCCACTGCAAATACCAAGTATCCACATTTCTGTTAATTAAAGTCTACAATTTTTGAAGAGAATGCCCTTTATCACCCGCGAATAAACTGTTAAAGGTCATTTTCAATTTCGTGATTTTTTCTTTCTCTATATGACATTGTATTAGGATTTTGAGAAATTTTTTGTTCTTTACTCTGCAAAAGATGAGATCTAACACGAGAAATCATAGCTCTATCATTTGAATTAATATTATGACCATTAAGCGTATTAGCTCTTTGACGAAGTTGATTAGCAGCCTCACGTTCTTCATAAACATATTGATCATCAAGCGCTGTTGTTGGATCATCAATAGCAAATTGATCTTGCACATTTGCAAGTGTTTGAAGTCGTTCTACCATCACTCTTGCTTCTATTTCGGCTATCTTCATTTTAGACATAAAAGTCTCTCTGGCTTTATCACTACCATACACTCTTTTATAATCATCCCAATCAGAAAAGTTTTTTTCTTCTTTCTTAAATTCTGGATAAATTACTCCACCACCAACATCTACTGCTGCATTATAAGCTTTGGTAATTCCAACATTGGTTCCTTTTTTTCCATTAGAAAGTAATTTTTCTTGCGTAGCATGATCATTGTCTGCAACAATCAAAATAATACGATCTGGATATTTTTCACGCATAACGTTGGCTACATTTTTTAAATTTCCAGAGTCAAAAGCAGCAACAACAGGCATATGAGTCATCTGCACAACAGCTGATGCTGTTGCATATCCTTCCGCAATAAGGATAGGTTTTTCTAAATCATTATTAAGGGTAGATAGTCCTGCACCACTAGAACCTACAACCGTAAAACACTCATGTTTTTTTCCATCTTTCATAAAAGATTTGAAAGTAGGATTAACCATCTGAAGCGTGCTTAAATGATTATTTTTATCCCGTAACGGAATAATTAAATCTCCCGCTAAAAATGTACGTATATTAGGATTGTTTTTTCTTATTTCTTTTGCTTCCTCAAGAGATTTTGCAACCATTACACCTTGTTTCTTAATTTCCTCCGGAAAATCATTGGGAACTTCTCTTAAGTCATCTGTTTGATTTATACCTTTAAGCTTACAATATGCATTATCTGGAGTTGCTATTTTACTAGCCTCCCATATTTGAGAAGCTAATCTTGCTGCATTATTTTGTTTTTCAGCAATCTCTTTTTCTAAAATTTTCTGCCTTTCTCTAACTTCTGTGATCAATCTTTTTTTTTCTTCTAAAGATAAAGAAGAAACAACTTTTTCTGGTTTCCAGTAAATTTTTTCACCACTGCGAAAATTTTGAATATATCCTCCACCTGGTGAGAGATAACCAATATAAGCCCCACTTTTTTGACCGCGTTTATCATTTTCAACGGAAACACGGTGCAATTTTCCATCCATAAGTGGATTCTCGACAATTAAACCAACAGAATGAAGTGCCTCCTTAAATTGTTGTTCAATTGATAAAACTGTGTTTAATTTTGTATTATCATGAGAAAAGCGAGCTAAATCTTTTTCGACTAAATTTGTACCAACAGGAACATACCAGGATTCTGCATCTTTATCCCACTTAGCTCCCAATTTTTTTGCTTCTTCTTTTTGATAATAAGGAACATTCAAAAAAATCTTTTCTGTATTATCCAATTTATGATCTTTGTTAACAAATACAGATGACTCTCTCTCAACATCAATAGCTTTAATATTTTCTAACCCGATTATAAAATTTTTTATTTTTTCTGCTTCAAAAGCAGCTCTAAAGATTTCCTTTGGATTATTTTGCATAACTTCAATCCATGAAGAAACATATGAAACATTATTGACTGGATCATAACCTATACTCAATTCCTCCCCAATCAAAAAAGAAGCAATAGTTGTTCTAAGCTTTTCTTTAGCATATCCTAAAGAACCTATAGGATATATTATATCACGATTAAGCCTTGAAGAATGTCCAGTCCAATGTCCAAGTTCATGTAATGCTGCTGCGTAAAAAGAATCTTTTGAATCAAACTGTTGTCGTTTTGGCAAACAAAGGGTATCAATATCACCACCACGATAAAAAGCATGGTTTCTATCACCACTATCAATTTTTGCACCTGATGAAGCTAAAAGTGTTTCTGCTCGTGCATATCTTATTTCCTCTGACAAAATAGGACGTGGTTCCAATGGAGGTAATCCATCAATTTGTTCACCATTAAAAACTTTAGCTAAAAATAAACGAGGTTCAGAAAGCGGTTTTAGTTTTTCGTGTTTGTTGCCATTTTCATCATAAACAGAAATCTTTTCATCATGTTTCCAATAAATAATATTTGTACTTTTCATTCCCTTTTTTATTCTACAATCCATTTCATTTGCTTGCTGATATGTAAGCCAACGTGGATCAGTATATTTTTGGCTTGCAAGCCAAAGATTATTAATGCCGCTATAACTTTTACCGGTTTTGGGATTATAAGGAGATCTCACATATCCAGGAAGCAACGGTTGTTGCCATGGTGCTATCCCTTGTTGGAGTTGTGTGATAAAATGATTTGTTACCGTTTTAGCATATTCAAAACTCATTACTCCCCCCTATATACCATTAGAGTTTTCAACTTCAGATGAATCTGTAGTACATGAATCCCAAGCATCTTCTTCTGAAAAAGCTGTTTCTAAAAATATCCCATAACTTTCAGCTTCTTCTAAACTCAATGGAATCTGTACTCCAGGTATAAAAGCATCATTTAAAGTTGAAGAAAGGATAGGAACAACGTCTATTCTTGTTTGTTTCATTATTAAAATCTCAATTCTGAAAAGTTAAAATGGGTTTAGCGGAACCCATTATATTCATAACAGGAACAGCCCCAAAATAGCGGCTATCAAAACTTACAGGATCAAAACTTGAGATAAACCAAGCATATCCTTCTAAAACGCGATATTCTCCATTCGGTATACCTAATACCCCCCTCTTTTTTTTGCTATTTTTCAATAAATGACCATTAACACTGATACCTTTTTCCGTTACGTGAACAATATCACCAGAAATAGCTACCAATGGTTTCAAAAAAGGTATAGCTCCACTAGAACAAGCTCCTGATTGAAGATACCCTTTTTCAATAAACATTTTAACGATAGGTACCTCCGGAGGACAAACTTCCATAAATTTTCCCCTTCGCATTTCTTTCTGAAAGTAATTTACTTTCCAAATTCCTATAGGAGCAGAGTGCGAATAATTAATTCTAAATCCTTGAGAGAAAGCAAACAAAACAAAACAGCCAATAGTAATAGAACATAAAGATATTATCACCATAACTCGCTTCATGAGACAACAAAGCCTTCTTTGTCTTGTTTGATTTCATTTCTCTGATGCAAGCGATCAGGAATAGGAGGAGAAATTTTTGATCTTTCTGAAAAAGTTTGATCTAAGAAATAAAGAATTTGAGTTCCCCGAATTACACTATTTCCAGCTACAAAAATAAGCATTTCTCCAGCTTCAACAATATTTCCTGAATTATCTTTTTTTGCTCCAGGCAAGCGCATAATTTCATCAGTCGTCATCAATGGACGACGTGTTTCTTCATAAGACGTTGAAACTTGTTCGAGCGCCATACCAAAGCGTTTTCCAGAAGTTGAAATCTTTTCACGAACAACCGTTGTTTCCCCCGCCATTTTACTCATCCACTCAGCTGTTTCGACTTTGTTAGGCGCATAAGCAATGCGAATATGACAATTCGAAATAATACTTTCATTTGTTGTGTAAGCTTTGTAGAGCTGCTGCACATCTTGTGTAATGATATAAGCTTTAAGACCATATCCAGCAATATAAGCAAGAGCTTTTTCAAAGATATCCAATTTTCCCAACGTTGGAAATTCGTCAAGCATTAAAAGTAAACGGTGTTTGTGTGCTGTTTTCGATCTCCCATCATCAAATTCCATACGATCTGAAAGAGAAAGCACCATCTGCGTTAATAATAATCGTGCTAAGGGTCTCATTCTATCTAAATTGCGGGGTGTTGTAATAAAATATAATGAAACCGGCGTTTCAGTATCCATCAAATCACTGATATAAAAATCACAATACTTTGTATTTTCACCCACAATAGGATCTCTATAAAGAGACAAAGCATTATTTGCTGTTGAAATAATAGACCCTAATTCACGAGCTGGTGTTCCAGCCATACGACGACCAACACCATTAATAACAAGTTTTGCTTCTTTATCTGCCTCTTTAAACAGAAGATCATCACTTTTTATGTCAAGATTTTCCATTTCGTGAAACAAAGCAGAAAGCGCTTTGGGATCATTATCTTCATCAAAGTCATCATTATCTTTAACGACAGAAGCAAAATCTCCCACTCCCGTTAACATGTGTGCACAATCCTGCAAACAAGGTATCCGTCCAATTTTCTCTGTTTTGTAGAGAGCATGAAGAATAACACCATTTAAAAGTTCAAAAGCAGCGGATCTGAAATGATCGCCTGCAATTCCTTTTCCGTCATCATCAATAACCATTAAAGCTATGTTTTGTGCATCTGCCACTTGATAACGTGTTCTGAAACGAATTTCCCCTAATGGGTTCCATGAACATCCAACGTTTGGTTCTGCTGGATCAAATCTTAAAATTTTATTTCCGGCATGTTTTTTACGCCATCCCGCAGTCATGGCATAATTTTCACCTTTTGTATCAAGAACAAAGAGACTATGTGGCCAACTTAAAAGAGTAGGAACAACTAAACCAACACCTTTACCAGAACGCGTAGGTGCTAAAGCGGCTATATGTTCTGGTCCATCATGACGTAAATAATGCAAAACTCCCGTTTTGGGATCAGAAAAGGCTCCACAATATACACCTTCTCCTTTTTGGTTATATGGTATAAGTCCCATTTCTTGAATTTCATTAAAAGTCGCAAAATGCGCTGTTCCATGAAGATCATCAGTACTTTTATTACTCCTTGACGCAAAACCCGCCCAAAGAGTAAAACCAATCAAACCAATTAATATGCCAATACAAAATAGAACAAATATTATGTTACACTGGCTAGGGGCATAATCATAAAATCTAAAAACCCAAGAAAACCAAGAAAATGATGAATAAATTCCCTTAAAATTAGACCCAAGAGAGGAACTATAATGCAAAATATGCGCTAAATACTGTGTGCAAAACTGATTAAGAACAACAAAATAAATCCCGAAAAAAAAGATATATCTTAATCGAGATGTTCTTTTGGGTATATGTGTAGAATGATTTTCCAATTTCCCCCCATTTAATTACAGCATTCGCTATACACATACAAAAAACAAATGTACAAGACTTATTCTTGTTTTATTAAAGAGAATGCCCTTTATCACGCGCAAGATCTATACCAATAGCTTTAGCTTGCATTTTTTCGTAAAGCTTACGCATTATCTTCATATTATTCATCCGCATATCAATGATTGATTTTTCAACTGATGTTAAACGAGCTTTGTCGAGATTTCTCAAACGCGTATAGTGAGATGCTATTGCTTGTCGTGCCTCGTCATAAGGCAAACCACCTTTCCGATTTTTGGATAAACTATAAGCCTCGTTTATCACCTCATATTGGACAGGATCACAAACAAGCACAACATGCTTTTTAACAACATCTATTTCAACCAATGCCGTTTTAAGGCTATTAGACATTGCCTTACTATTGGAATACCGCAACAAATCATTTTTTATTATGCCACGCTCTGTATCAAGAAGCGATGATAAATCCCCGCTCTTTCCAACGTTACGAATATGACTACACAAATCATTTCGTACATCACATAATTTCTTAGCGGCTAATGTATCATTGATTTTTTTCACATAGCCTTCTTCACGAGACAAAATCCGTTCTAATTCTTTAAAAATAATGACCTCCTATCATAACACCTTTGTCTAACCAGTCTGGACCATATTCCTCATCCGCATTCTTTGTAGAAAATCCCATATCACGAATAAATTGTGCTCCATTTTGAGATCTAAGAAATAAGAGCGTATGAGCTGGTAGATCAGCCATTGCTAACCATTCCCATGCTGCGTTGCCATCACCAGCATGATCTGCTGCTTCTGATTCAGCAAGGTAGATACAGTCTTGATCTAAACCGCCTACTCGCAATTCCTCGCGTTCAGCATCAGTCATATAACTCCTTGGTAATTCTTTTTTCATGGAAAACTCCTTTTTGTAGCGCTTATTCATGTTAATTTAATACTTGAATCTGATCAATCAAAGTGTCTCTAATTTTTTATAGAAAGCCGTTTTTTAATCCTAAAATAGGTAGCATGAGAAATCCCTGTTTTTTCCTTAACAATTTTGGAGGATAGGCTCTTCTTAATCAGTGCAATTGCCATCTCTGTCTTTGGATGAAACTTTCGACCAAATTTTATACCTGCTGCCATCGCAGCAGTCCGTCCATCATTGGTTCGTTCTAAAATACGTGCACGTTCAGCTTCTGCTACAGCAGCTAAAATTTGAATAACCATTTTCCCCATCGTTCCTTCAGTACTAAAACCATTTTCCAGAAAACGAATAAACACACCCTTCTTGTAACAACTATCAACAATAGAGATCATATCAGCAGTATTACGCCCAAGTCTGTCCATTTTTGTACAGAGAATAGTATCATCTCTTTCTGCTCGATAAAGCAACCGTTGCAACCCTTCACGTTTATCTGTAGAACCTGTACTTATATCAGTAAATACACGATCTTCGCGTACCCCAGCATTTTTAAGTTCAGTAATTTGAAGAGCTAATTTTTGTTGATTAGTTGATACTCTCGCATAACCTAGAAGTGCCATTTTTGTCTCATAAATCTTTTTAGATACAATTTTTATATCATAATATAAATATATGATTTATGATACATATTTTTTGCTATTTTGGAATATATCATATATTATAAGTTTTGAGACGTACTAACTTACTATTTGTCCTAAAATACAAACTTCTACCACAAGACGGATAAAAACAACTATTCTTAATGAGTTGAAATTGACAACATAACTAAGAGTAATTACATTTAATAGAGAGAGTGAAAAGGAAAGTCTACCATGAAGACTGTTCTTTCTCCGCTAATTTCAGAATTTGAGACCATGGAACAGGAAACGAGTTATACCACCTGGTTGCGTGAAAAGGTAAGAGTTAGCCTTGCAAATCCTCATCCTGCTATCTCACACGACGAAGTTATGGCTGAAATGGATAATATAATAGACCAAATCGAAGCAGAAAAAAAGAAGTCTTAATGTTATCTATTATTTGGTTAGCTTCTGCTCACAGTGATTTACATAAAATTTTAACTTACATTGCTTACGAAAGTCCACCTGCCGCACGACGAATGAAGAAACTTTTAGAAGATTCTGTAGTACATGCTCGCCGTGAATTTCCCATCTCAACCTGATTTAATAAAAAGTTCTTGCTTCTCAAAGGAAAGCCTTTAAAAAATTAATAAGGAAATGCAGCCATTGGATGTCCTCGCCAAGCAGGTAAAATGATATCTTTTGTCACCATTATATTGAAATTATAACCAGGACGAATAGTAATTGTTGGCTGAATATCTAGATTTTTACGAGTCATTTCAATACCAACTTCACCCCATTGTCTACCAAGCTCTGCCGCCAACGTTTCTTTTGCTGTTGCTAATTTACTTTCATCATTGTCTATCTTAGCTGTTTTTTGAGACATTTGTGAAGCTCCTGAAATAATAGAAAGCAGAAAAGCGTTCCCAAAAATTTTCAAATAATGATTATTCACCTTATCCTTAAATCCCGCATAACCAGATTGATCTGACCCCGGCATATTTCCAAGAGATAATGAAGAACCATCGGGATAAATAACTCTTGACCAAGCAATAAGTACGCGTTTTTGACCAGTAGACACCCTACTATCGTATGTTCCAATAAGTCTTGAACCTATAGGAATTAAAACATTTTGACCAGTAGCTGAATCGTAAACACTTTCTCTTACCTGAGCTATAATTTGCCCAGGTAAATCACTATTCACACCACTAATCATAACACCAGGAATAATTGTACCAGCCTTAATCTCAAGATTTGCCTTGATTGCTTCTTGACGCGTATTTTTTAAATAAACTGCTGCTTCTGGCGATTGTGATAAAAAAGCAATTTTTTGTGTTTGCATATTAGGGTCACGTCCTCCATTACCATTGTACAATGATGCATTAGACGCTACTCCACGACCAAATAAACTTTCAAGAGTTGCTTTTTGAGGATTATTATCCTGTATTTGAGATTGCGTTTTTGTTTTTGAATCCATTGTGAAAGAAATCATAGGTTCAGAATCCAAAGCAGCTTCCATTTTAGCAAAACGTCTTTCTTTAATACGCTTTAATAATCTTTTCTGTACTTCATCTTCTTCATCTACAACTTTGTCAATTGGGCTTTGTTCTAGTTTGCTTTCTTCTAATTGTTTGGTCTTAATTGGAATACCTACATTAGTTGATTTTGGTGGTAAAACCTCTGGTAATTTAGGTTCAACATAATCATTTCCTTCTGGACGTATCGGCAAAGGTGTTTCATCCACAAATAAGCGTTTTTGGTCTTCTAAATCAACACTGTTAGATTGCTGACGCAATATAAAAGTATAAGTAATACCAATAAGTGCGAATGAAAAAACACCTATCGCCCCTATCAAAGGTAGATTGTTTAATCGTCGTATATTACGTCCTTTGGATTTTATGGTAAAAAAATCCGGTGAATCAGAAGGATCAAGTTTTGGATTTTTTGTCACCCTTTTCCTCCATCATCTACACGAGCAGTAAAAGGAGCAGCCGGTACAGTTTTTCCAGTTGTTAAACGTACATAATAACGTGTTACTTCAGTTGAACCATATCGCGCTACCAATACTATGCCTTTATCCATTGGCATAACTTTGTAAGTTAAAATTATACCTGTGTTTTTATGTTTTTCTGGTTCATCTGTATAATTAACACCATAACCATTCCGTTGTAATAGATTGAT
This sequence comes from Bartonella rattimassiliensis 15908, assembly GCF_000278215.1. GTDB lineage: Bacteria > Pseudomonadota > Alphaproteobacteria > Rhizobiales > Rhizobiaceae > Bartonella > Bartonella rattimassiliensis. The sequence goes on along the minus strand of NZ_JH725071.1, from coordinate 14,598 downwards.
CAACGGAGACGTAAATTTATCTTCTGTATCACTTGTTTTTACAATCAGTGTTGTTGTTGCGGGTGGTAAAGAATCTCTGAGATAATTAACAAAGTCGCTAGTAATTAAATTTGCATCATTCTCAGTAACATTTTGATCAACGTAATTTAAAGATGAACGATAGTTCACAGATGTGCAACCAACTGTCAACAAAAGAGGTAATAGCAATAAATATTTTAACATCTTAATTACCTCTAATAATTGTTACTCTCTGTTGAGAGCTTCCTACACCGGAAATAAGAGCAACTTTGCTAATAACTGTATCAACAACATACCTATTACCAATCATGCGATAGTTTATTAATCTCTCGCTAGGTTTTTTTAAAAAACCACCATCATCACCAATAGCAATTAAAGCTGGGGCTGTTCCTCTAATACCATCTCCAGGCAGTTCAATGTAAGTTTTAAAGCCGTCTGTATAAACGCGTCTTGGGTACCATTTAATTTTTGGATCACTAATCGTAATACGAAAGTTAAAATCAAGAGCCGCTAAGTTTTGTCCTGTTGGCAGCGTAGTACGGCTCCTATCTGTAGCCGCTTTATAGGCAGCCCAATCTTGATCTGTATCATCCGGATAAATAAAAGAAAGAATAGGAATTGAAGAACTTTGCGTGCTAGCTAGTTTAATCATGTAAGTTCTTCTATCAGTCGTAATAAAGAGATTTGTCGTTAAACCAGCATCCGTAGGCTTTACAACAATATAAGTTGTTTCTTCTGCTCCTGTTCCACTTACGCTAGGACTAATTTTCCACCGTACCGTATCACCGGCATGTAAAGAATTTACAGTTTCACCAACTTGCAATTGAATCGTACAGATTTCTAATGGTGTACAAACCAATGTAGGCAAAGTAGCCCCATAAAGATATTTAACACTACCATCCCCAGAATATATAGGTCTTTTGGGATTATTCTTCCATTGATTTGCTAATTTAATTCCCCATGCCTCCTTATCAGTAAGAGGTATTTTTTGAGGAGAAACAAATTTAACGTTGGGTGATACATCTGTTGCCATAGCTGCTGACATCTTTAAAACAACTAAACTCAAAAAAATAATTTTTTTAAACATAAAAACCCCGCTTTACTCATTTACTATGGTTGTTTTTAAAGTCTTGATGTCCAAGCAAATTGCTTAACATACAGTCCTATTGGATTTACCATTATTTGCTGTTCAGTTTTGGGTATTGCTAAAACAATTGTAGCTGTAGCTTGCCAAAGTTTAGTATCAATAAGGGCACCCGTCCGCGCTCTTCTGTTTTCAGTCCATTCGATTTGCCAAGTATCGCTAGAAACGGGAACAATTGCATTAACTTGAACTTCTACCGTCTCATCCGCAGCACGAGAATAAGGATCATTTTGTTTATGGTATTCAACAAGCATAGCATAAGCTGGTGATTGTGGTAAAGTCATTGAATATGTTTGATTTATAAGACTTTCTTCCGCTCTCATATCAACGTAAACTGTACGCGCTCCAATTAACCAATTGCGTAATGCAGCCCGAATATGCGTTGCGTTCGGTTGAGCTGCAACATTTGCTTTCGATAAGTGTGTTACCTCACCTACTGAATTGGTTTGTATAATATAAGGAATGATAGTTTGTTCATTTGTTTTCCAAATAAACGCTCCTATTGCTATGGCAGTAATGATAATCATTCCAAAAGTTGCTAAGCGCCAATTATTGGCAGCATGAACATATTCGCCATACCTTTCCATCCATTCTTTGCGCGCTCTAATATATGGATTAGAGGGTTTATCCTTTGTGGAATCTTCAGTTTTCTTCACACTTACCCCCCCAATTTTAAAACTAATTACTATTCTTTAAAGATAAATTAACTTTCTTATGAAATATCTTTTGCCTTTTGTGAAGAAACCAATTTTCATTTATCCATAAAATAATTATCTCAAACAAAAAAAATATGGTTTTGTGGGAAAAATACACTAGCTTTAAATCTCTTTATTTTTGTCTGAAAGATTTTGGATCTTGTTTTTTGTAATTTTAACTCTTTCCCCTTTTTTCCAATATCCAGCTTGAATAAAGCTTCTTTTTGAAATTTCTTTAACAAAAATTTTATTGTTTAATTCAAAAAGAAGAATGTTTTTTCCCCCAACTCTCCTACGCCCTGTATAATTAAATACAGCCTCCTCACCTTTCCACATAACATGAAAAAAATTTTTAGCATATTGATTGCGCTCTTTTATCCATTCTTGAATTGGATCATTAATGTTATTTTTTTTCTGTCGACTTACTTCATTTTTAAGGTCATTAAGAATAGGATCAGAAAATAAAACGTTCATATCATGAATACCAGCCAATCGTGCAACTTCTTTTTTAAAGTCCTCTGTACCATTTAATATGAGAGGCTGATCTTTAAATTTTTCAACAGCGAGACTTAACGCAATATAAGCAGACCCTGTAGTGAATTTTTGCGCGTGAATTTTTTCACCGGTATCAATAATGGTTCCACCATCAATGCTTTTATACAAAATATTTCCATTCTTCAAAAAAGAAGGTTTTAAATTATTACGTAAAAATATCCCTGTTTTTCTAGCCGTTTTGGCAGTTAATAAATTATCAGACAAAGCAATACGACGTTTATTCATTGAATACAAAACATCCATAGCATCTTTATCACCAATATTTGCTTGTTGATGTAACCAATCAAACCAATTTGGAAATCTGGTTTCTGCTAATTTTCTTTTAGCTATCGCCTGCTTTTTTCTTAATTCTTGTTGACGTAATGATTTTTGTAATTTTAACGTATTTCGTAGTCCAGTGCGTGAACCTTTAGGCATAAGTCTCAATAAGGAACTTTGTTGTTTATACCAAATAAACAGCTGATTATAAAAAGCAGCCTTTTGCATCCGTAATATTTGATATTTCTCTCGCCTTTCTAAATCGTTTGCACTTTTTTGTTCCATATATCGAGAGTACAAAAGTGTCTCAGCCTTACTATTTTTTCCATGTAAAGTTGGTACATATCGCTTTTGTACAGTTGTCTTAGAATCTTCATAAGGACCAAGTCTTTTTTCAATAGCTCTTAAAGATAATGTTCTACTACAACTGCTAGCCTTAACCCATAAATTAAGATCAGGAGCTCCTATGACTAATCCATTTCCTTGTTTTTTTATAACAAGACCATGATCGGCAAAATTTTTGTGCAATGCTAACCAATCTGTATAATTAAGTTCCTTAGCTATCCTTCCAACATAAGTTGAAAGAGATTCAACACCATTCCTATACTCAAAATCCTTTGTCTTTGGTTGTTTTATATTCTCAATATCATATTCAAGTCCATGTGGTGTTTTGATCAAGTTATATTCTTGTTCAATTCTTTGACAGGTTTTCATAAGTGTACGTTTGTCAAAAAAAGGTTCGTGATTACGAAAATTTTCAGGATTAATTTTATTGATAGCAATATGAATATGCATATTATCTGTATCTTTATGAATAGCTGAAATACGTTGATGATTTTCGTAACCTAACGCAGCACAAAATTTATCTTCAATTTCATAAAGTGTGTGTTGTTCTGGAATTTCTCCATCTGGAAAAGATAAAACCAAATGATATGTCTTATCAGACTTTGATTTTTTATTTTGATATTGAGTTTTTAAAATGAATTCTGTTGCCATAACCGGATCGTCCGTATGACAATTTGTAACTCTTACTGATGATACCTTTTTACTATTTTGTATATTGCTATCAAGTATGTAATCAGATGTAAGTTTCCAATCTCTTGGCAAAACTCCACCATCTAAATCCATAATATAACGAGCCAATCGTGCTATATTTGATGTTGATTTTTTTCTTTCAATACGTTTAGCAATCATAAAGTGGATATTTTTTCAAAAATTTGTTTTTGGAGTGCACGAAAATCCACCATCATTTGATTTATATCTTTTGGCGCTCCACCCTTTCCATTATTTGTAACTAACCATAATTTTAATAAGCCTGCTACTCTTCCTAAATCACCCTGCAACTTAGTTAAATATTTTACTGCCTCATAATCTATATTAGCTTTTACAGGTTCAAGATGTCCAGTAGTACGTAGATAAGTGGAAATCGATAAACCCGTCTGTTTGGCATTTTCTTCTATGCTTTCCTTTTCTTCAAATGTGCACCAAACACTTAATCTGTATTTTCGTGGTCGTGTCATTTTTATCCTCCTAAATTGCGGTAGCAATCAGACCTCGTAGAGCAAGATACGTTGAGCATTTATGCGAATAAGTTGAGTAATGTTAGTTGCGTAGCGCTACATTACACATCTTGCCATTTTTTAAAATAAAAAATCTTTCTAAAACTTACCAAAATATTTCTTTGATTGACAATAATAACTATTTTTTTGTAAAGTTTTAATAAATTTTGTAAAGTTTTTGAAAATTCTATAAAAATATGGAAAGTTAATGAAACAAAAAACTAAATGGGGGAAAATGCGAATAGTCTTTATAGCCAACAAAGATTTAATTCTAAAATCTATTGAAGAAGGGTATTCCCTAAAAGAAATTTTAAGAAAAAATCCAAATTTAAATATTTCATATGATGCCCTAGCATCATATGTGCGGAAGTATTTTAGAAAAAATCTTGAGAGGGCTTCATCAGATTTATCAGTAAAAACTGAATCCAAAGAAGCTGCTTCTGCTAATCCTATCACAACAAAACAAAAATCACGTACATTTATACACGATACAAACAAAAAATTAGAGGATATGATATGACAAATATTCACATGACCTTACAAGGTAAAGGAGGAGTAGGAAAATCCTTTGTAGCTAGTCTTGTGATGCAATATTTACTAGAAAACAAAATAGACGTAAAAGGTATAGACACTGATCCTGTTAATCAAACTTTTGCTAACTACAAAAATTTTAATGTAAAACATTTAAAACTTCTCGAGCAAAGTGTAATTATTCCACGTAATTTTGATGCTCTTATGGAAGAATTGCTTAATTCTAATTGCCAATATGTTATTGATAATGGAGCGACAACATTTTTACCCCTAGCCTATTATTTAAAAGAAAACGAAGCTTTTGATATATTAGCCACTGCTAAAAAAAATGTAATTATTCATACAATTATCACTGGTGGACAAGCATTAGCCGATACATTATCTGGATTATTTTCTATATGTACCCAAATTCCACAAACAGCAAATATTGTGGTGTGGAAAAATGAATTTTTTGGACCCATAACAGCCAATGGAAAAAACTTTGAAGAAATGAAAATATTTGAAGAAACTAAAGAAAGAATTTCAGCTATTATTACAATTCCACAGCAGACATCTAGCACTTTTGGTGAAGATATCAAAACAATGCTTGATAAAAAACTAACCTTTAATGAAATTACAAATTCAAATGAATTCAGTATTATGGCTAAAAGCCGATTAGCACGTGTAAAAAATATGTTATTTAATCAAATAGCTATTATTCCAGGAATATAAAATGTCCATTGATATTGATGCCATTAGACAAAAAATAGCTCTAGAATTTAATCAATTTATTCCACCAAATGATCCAATTCTCATGACTGTTTTTTTGTCTGATACAGTACTAAATTCAGCTTTAAAAACACTTCGTGAACATCAAAATCAAATGGTTAATTACATTTTAACTGCACGTAATGATATGGTAGAGGAGGAAAAAAAAGCAGCTGGTAAATTAATAACTGAAGCAGCCATATATATACAAAAAGAAATAAACGAAGAAGTGCAGAAAAACTTAAATTCCATTTCTGAACAAATGAAATCATATGAACTATCATTATCCAAAATATCTATCATAAAATCGAATGTAGATGAAAAAATGGAAATATTTTTAAAAAAAATCAGAAATTACATGGTATTCATAGGAGCTAGTTTGTTAGCAAATATTCTCGTCTTTTTTACTCTTATAATCCATTATTATCTACATTAATAAATTTAAAAACAGGCGCCCCCCGCGCCCATATCTTTATTTAAACAACAGCATTTTCATACTCTCTGTTATTATATCAAACTCATCATAATACTCGTCACGAAAATAATCGTCTTCACTCCCAAATTCAGGATAAGCTCTCCTTCTAATCATGATTTCGGAGCCGCGTGAGAAGGATAAAACAATCCGTTAGGTTTTGGGTCAAGATCGCCGTTAGGGGCCCCAAAGGAGTTGCCTTGATCTTAAGAACCTAGGATTGTTATTCCTTCGATAAACACGGGTCTGACGTCATGATTTTGGTGAGTGCACAGAGAAGTTGAGAGGTAGTAGCCTCTCATTAAAAAACAAAGTTTGTAAGTAAAAAACTATGCTTATTGCCAATCTTCTGAAATTATTTTATTATGTAAAAATGCAAACCAAAAACCCACATTTTAATGACATTTCTGTAGGTAAAAAATTCGCTTCAGAAGAAGCTTCATGGGAATTTCTCAAAAAGAATTAGGAAGACAATTAGGAATAACCTTCCAACAAATCCAAAAATATGAAAAAGGCTTAAATCGTGTGGGAGCTGGACATTTACAAGAAATCGCTAATTTACTAGATGTTGATATCTCCTTTTTTGATACCGATATTTCCCCAAAAAGGAATATTGTATCCTCTTATGATGAAGGAATTTCCAGTAAAGAAGAATTATTCCTTTTAAAAGGTTTTAGACAACTCAAACCTAAAAAACAGAAAGCAATTTTGTGGTTGATTGATCAGCTTTAATCATTCGATTAATGTTTCAAGACAAATTACAGACAAGGAATTTCCTATGAATGTGCAAATAAACGTCAAGGGTACGGGTCATAATTTTTCATTTTCAATTGTAATATCGAGACCTAACATCGCAAGCACATGCATGGTTTTTCCAACTTGACAAGATTCTTTACCTCTTTCTAAGTCACGGACAAATCGCACCCCAACCCCTGATGTAGCTGCTAACTATTCTTGTGTTAATCCTTGTTTTTTGCGTGTATTTCTAACAATCAAACCCAATATTTTTACTCTGGTTTTAATCATGATAATCCCTTTCGGGATGATTTTATCATTTTCCGGTTTGATTACAATAAAATAAACCCGTACGGGATGTTTTTAGTCTATGTTTTCCAAAACTTTGTCCTTTAGGGTGAGGAGAAGGTTAAACGTGCAAGAAAACTTTCTAATCTCACGAATAAATTATGCTCCACGCCGCTTTTAAAAGACGCATGGTATAATGGTAGATGTGCTTTTTTGAAGAAAAATTTACCTGTTTAGCTTGCGTTGTATTTTTAAGCACCATCTACTTTGCTTCTAACTTAATTTCTTTAAAGGACATTACACTGTTCGAAAAGGATAGACTTTTCAATATCTGGTAAACGCGCTTTGTCTGAATTTCCCAAACGCGTATAATGAGATGCCATTACTTGGCATGCTTCATCAAGACCTTTTACACAATTATTTTCGCGAACAAAAATACGTTCTAAATCCTCAAATCCTTTAGAAATGATAACCTCCTATGATAACATCCTTATCTAACCAATCGGGACCATATTCTTCATCAGCATCTTTAGTAGAAAATCCCATATCACGTATAAATTGTGCTCCATGTCTCTTTTTAAGAAACAGAAGTGTATGCGCTGGAAGTTCGGTCATTGCTAACCATTCCCATGCTGCTTTGTCATCACCAGCATGATCTGCTGCTTCTGACTCAGCGGTATAAATACCATCTTGAGAAAGTCCCCCTGCTCGCAATTCCTCGCGTTCAGCATCAGTCATATAACTTTTGGGTAATTTCTTTTGCATAGGAAATTCCTTTCTATAATTTTGTCTTGAAACATTAATTTAATGATTAAAGCTGAATGCCATAAGATAAAGGTATAATTTAAATATGGATATGTCAGCTGTGAACATAATGAATTGTAAATGAATGCTTTTACATACCGGCATGTGTATACCCTATTATACTTTATTATATGGTACTCTATTCTATAGTAGGATATAATATTATATCTTATAGTAACCATTAATCCTTAATGGATTGAGGGTATAGGAAGAGTGAAAAATCAACTAAATTTTGAATTATAAGTTATATTAACGTATAATTTAGTATCTTATTATAGCATAAGATACAATAACGTATGGTATCATACCTTATAATATCCTATTACCGAGGAATTACCTGCTC
>NZ_JH725071.1:0-1694 GCF_000278215.1 Bartonella rattimassiliensis 15908 | reverse complement strand
AAGAATACTCCCTATCCGATATTAGATGATCGCATTCGTGAAACCTATGCTACTCAATCGAAAGTAACGAATATACGAGCGCTTTATGATAGTTATATACGTGCCATTCGCTGGGCGAGTGACCGTATTGATAATGCTGGGGTAATCGGTTTTGTTACAAATGGAAGTTTTTTAGATGCAAATTCTATGACGGGTTTAAGAAAGTGTTTTGTTAAGGAATTTAGCAGTATTTATGTGCTCAATTTGCGAGGAGATATTCGCAAAAATATGACGAATAAAGAGAATTCTCAAGAAGGACAAAATATTTTTGGGAGTGGTAGTATGACGGGCATTGCCGTAACACTATTTATCAAAAATCCCAATACTTCTGGAGAGTGTAAAATTTACTATCATGATATTGGTGATAATCTCACAACAAAAGATAAGCTTATAACTATCGAACGCCTTGGCAGTGTTAGTGGCATCACTAATAAATCAAGCTGGCGAATGATTATACCAAACGAGCATGATGATTGGATAAATCAACGTGATAACAGTTTTGCTAACTTTCTAACTTTAGGTGATAAGAAGGGTAATAATAAGAAGAAGGAAAATAATAAAAAACTTTTTGAAATTTATTCTTGTGGTTTAAAAACTAATCGTGACGTTTGGGCATATAATTCAAGTCGTGAATGCTTAGTGAAAAACATGCGTAATATGATTGCTTTCTATAATAGCGAAGTGGAACGTTTTAATGACGTCTATTCCCATGCTAACCGCAAAACACGTGTAAAGACTGTAAATGATTTCGTTAATACAGATGAGAAAAAGATTAGCTGGAGCAGTAGTTTAAAAGAAGAATTGGTAAGAGGACAATTTTCTGAATTTGAGAGTGATTGCTTAATTCAAAGTTTATATCGTCCCTTTACACAACAGTGGCTTTATTACAATCGCATTTTTAATGAGAGAGTTTACCAAATGCCGCGGATATTTCCTATAGGAAAAGCAGTTGAAAACAGAGTGATACACGTTACAGGAATAGGAGCAAGTAATTTTTCTGTACTTATGAATACGGATATACCTAGCTTAGATTCAATCGAAAAATGTCAATGCTTTCCACGCTATATTTACGAAGATACTGAATCTTTAAAAAATAAAAATGAGAAACAATCCCATTTGTTTACGTATTCTACAGAAGCAAACACAACAGCTGGTTTACAGAAGCGTGATGCCATTACGGATGAAGGATTAGCACATTTTAAAGACGCTTATCCTAGCGAAACCATAACAAAAGATGATCTATTCTATTATGTTTACGGTTTACTTCATTCGGAAGATTATCGTACACGTTATGCTCATAATTTATGCAAAGAACTGCCTCGTATCCCTTGTGTAAAGAGTACTGATGATTTTTGGAAATTTGTAACAGCAGGACGTGAACTGGGGCATTTGCATGTGAATTATAAAGATGTAGAGCCTTATCCAGTCACCTTTAAAAAGGGTAATCCAAAATTAACTGACATCTCTAATTCCGAAAAGCTTTATTATGTGACTGAAATGAAATTCGCAAAAATTAAGAATAGTAAGGAAAAAGATAAATCTACTGTTATCTACAACAGTAATATCACAATAACAGATATCCCTCTTGAAGCTTATGAGTATATCGTCAATGGTAAACCCGCTCTTGAATGGGTTATGGGGCGTCAATGCGTTAA
>NZ_JH725070.1:62435-75994 GCF_000278215.1 Bartonella rattimassiliensis 15908 | reverse complement strand
GACGAAATCGAACAGCAGCGATATGAAGATGAAACTTACGGTACTTATGAACAGCAGCACCGTCTAACTCTTTCGGATGTCATTCCAAACTACCCATCCTATACACACTATAGAGGGCGTTTTTAAGAACGCCCCTTCTCTCATCAAGATTGGTAATTAAAAGAGATCATAAAAATGGATAATCCTATCACTATTACAAATAACACCATTAACGAAGAAAGCGTTCAAACAGTCAACGCACGTGAATTGCATGCCTTTTTAGAAGTAGGTAAAAAGTTTGCAGACTGGATTATTGAACGCATTAACAAATATGATTTTGTCGAAAACAGAGATTATATAGTTTTTCCCAATTTGGGGAAAAACCTCCAAGGTGGTCGTCCCTCTAAAGATTATGCTCTCACATTAGACATGGCAAAAGAACTTTCCATGGTAGAGCGTAATGAAAAAGGAAAACAAGCTCGTTTATACTTTATCGAATGCGAGCGACGTGCAAAGCAAGTCACAACACCGCAAATCGATTACTCAAGCCCGCAGGCAATGATTGGCTTTTTACACTACTTGCAAGGTCAAATAGATCAAAAAGACACTCTCATTAAAGAGTTAAAACCAAAAGCAATGGCTCTTGAAAGCTTGCAACGCACAGATGGGCTCTTCGGGCTGACTGAAGCGGCTAAAATTCTTGAAATGCAACCCAAAAAATTCATTCTCTTCTTACAGAAAAAAAGATGGGTGTATCGAATTACTGATGGCGCTCCTTTGCTTCCTTACCAAGACAAAATTCAAAAAGGTCTTATGGATTGCTCAACACACATCATTCAAACAACAAAGAAGCCAGAAAAAGTCATTCCTTCAGCAAAAATTACAACAAAAGGCATGGGGGTGCTGTCTCAAGAAATTAAACGACAAAACATGCATTAAAAGGAAACAAACATGACAAATTCCCCTTTAACAACAATGGCTAGCAGATATGGATTTTCTCACGAGCAATTCCGTAAAACTATTATCAAAACTTGTATCAATCATAACTTCTCTGATGAAGAATTCGCTGCTTTTATATCCGTAGCAAATACTTATGGATTAAACCCTTTAACAAAAGAAATCTATGCACTCCCTAAAAGAGGCGGCGGCATTATCCCTGTTGTCTCTATTGATGGATGGATTAAGATCATTAAATCTAATCCTCATTTCGATGGTATGACTTTTCAAGATCAAATCGATAACGATGGGAATCTGATCGCTATCAAATGCGCTATTCGTCTCAAAGGCATTAAAGACCCTATCGAAGTCACTGAATATTTAAACGAATGCAAACAAAAAACTGATACTTGGCAAAAATACCCAGCGCGTATGTTACGCCATAAAGCAACCATACAATGTGCACGATATGCTTTCGGTTTTTCCGGGATCTATGAAGAAGATGAAGCTGATCGGATCAATGAAGCAAGCCATAATACACAAGGACAATTTGTTTCTCATGCCATGCTCGAACAAATCAAAGAGTTAATCACACAAACAAAAACCAATGAAAAAAGTCTTCTCTCTTATGCAAACATAGAAAAACTAACAGATCTGTCTCATGAAAAAGCACTAGAGGTTTTAAGCCTTTTAGAAAAAAAGCAAAATATCCAAAGAGAAAAAACTCTCGAATACCTCCCTCAACAAAATCAAACAGACACACCTATACAAGAGGCCGAATATATTCATATTCAAGATATCGAATATATCCCAACTCAACAAGAGCAACAAATGGCGGTGTGAAATGGAACAAAGAACTGCACAATGGTTTCAAGCAAGGCTAGGAAAAGTCACCGCTTCAAACGTTTATAACGTCATTAGTAAAACAGCAAAGGGAACCCCTACAAGCAAATATGAAGATTACAAAATCAAACTCATAACAGAACGTTTAACGGGTCAAACAAGCCCTTATTATGAAACCGAAGATATGAGATGGGGCATTGAACATGAAGAAGATGCTCTAAAAGAATATGCATTCATTTATGATACTGAAGTCACTCAATGTGGTTTCATCCAACATCCCACAATCAAAATGGCTGGTGCTAGCCCTGATGGGCTTCTTGATAAGGACGGATTAATTGAAATCAAATGCCCAAGATCGACTACCCACATGCGTTTCTTTATCGATAATGAGATCAAACCAGAATATCATGCGCAAATGCAATTCCAAATGGCTTGTACAGAACGCAAATGGTGTGATTTCATAAGCTATGATCCACGTTTTACAAACCAAGCATCTCACTTACGCATGAAAGTCAAACGCATCTACCGTGATGAAAAACAAATCAAAGAAATTAATCAAGCCGTCGAAGCTTTTTTAGCAGAAATAGAACAAGAAATAAAACAACTCTCTAAAAAAGCTGCTTAGATCCTATGGGGGTGCTTATCCTTACCAATGCCTCCTAGCACCCCCGCCCTTCATAACAATTTTTAATCAATGCGTGATTCACGCCACAGGTGAATTGCATCTCAATGTAAGGAGAAAAGATATGGCGCCTCGTCTAGCTACCATAACACAGCCTGCCATTGCTCGGGCTTTAAGAGAAGCTAAAAAACAAGGCTGTGAACTCATAGAAATCAAACCTACTGGTGAACTGCTTATCTATCTGAAAGCAGATATCCCATTACCAAATTCAACAACACATCCTGATAAATTATGGAATTTATCGCGTGATGATTATGAATTTGATATCGTCTTATAGGTGATACCATGCCAAAACCACGCCCTCCTCATCTTGTGAAACAAATGACCAAAAGTGGCAAAATTGTATGGTATGTACGTATCGGTCATGGAAAACGTATTAGAATACGCGGAACTTATGGTACGCAAGAGTTTGTTGATAACTACAAAAGTGCCCTTGCCGAATTACAAGGGTTAATACTCCCTAAATCCAAAACCGGTAAACTGGTTGAAGGATCATTTGCATGGCTGCTTAAACAATACTTTAACAGCTCCAATTGGCATAGCCTTTCTAAAACTACGAAAAAGCAAAGAGAATACATCCTTATGAAGATATGCGATTCCGTAGGAGATATCCCATACCAAGCAATTAATAAGAAACATATCATAGCCGGTGTTGAACGGCGTAAAGAAACGCCAGCAATGGCTAGAGAATTTCTGAAAGTACTTAATGGGCTTTTTAATTGGGCAATTGACCAAGGTCTTTTGGAAAATAATCCCACTTTAGGCGTTAAAAGACCTCCTCTAAAAAATAAAGGGGGCTTTCCTGTCTGGACAGAAGAAGATGTCGAAAAATATTATAAAAGATGGCCTCATGGTACCCATGAACGTGTTTGGATTGATGTTCTTCTTTACACGGGGTTGCGCCGTGGTGATGCGATTCGTATTGGTTGGAAAGATGTGAAAGATAATATCATTCATCTCAAAACAGAAAAGAGCCAATTTAAAACAGATGTTTTTCTACCCATTTTGCCTGAATTAGCAGAAACCCTTAAAATTGGTCCCATAGGTGATGAAACATTCATTTGTAATAAACACGGGAAAAAAATACCCAAAGAAAGCTTCGGGCTTACATTTTATAATGCTTGTACCCAAGCAGGTATCAAAAAAACAGCCCATGGCTTAAGAAAATTAGCAGCAACACGTGCTGCTAACTCAGGGGCAACAGTATCACAATTGAAAGCACTCTTTGGCTGGACAAATGATGCCATGGCATCTCTGTATACAAAGAGCGCAGATCGTAAAAAACTCGCTCTTGAAGCCATAAAAAAGCTTCAAAAAGATGGGGGATAGAGCCAAAAAAACGCAATAGAATCAGGACTCATCAATTCCCCCATATTAGACATAACTATTTCATTTTACTTGCTGTTTAAATCCATTATTTGAATGACGTAATCATTCTCTCCTGTGATTTGAAGCAATAAGGTCTTTCCTTAACAACAATACATAAACTTACTAACCAATTCCATAGGTTGCTGTTATAAACACTCTAATGATGTCATATGTCAGTATTCTCTGAGATACATTTTTTTGTCATTTTTATTTTTTTTGTTATCATGTACATCTTTAAAAATCACTAAAATTTACAACTTTAAAGTTCTTGAAGGATATAATTCAGATTTAAATACAATAAATACAAAAATGAAATGACACCATCAAATATAATTGGGAATAAAACATTCAACGATAAATCATATATCTTGGTATAATCTGTGTAAATCCATTAAATAATGACTTAAAGTTTTCTTTTTTATTAATCTAACAGATAATATAATTTTGACGTCATAAGACATCATCATATATTTATTGTATTATGGGGATGTTTTTTTAATTTATTACGAGATGATTACAATGAAGAAATGTCGTGGATAATGTTACCGAATATGATAACTCATCTACGATATACTTATTATTGGAGAGAAACAGAGTTCATTTGAGCTTATAATATGTCGATAGACTCTGGCAACCCAATAATTCATTATGCAAAAAAGTTTCTTAATTCTTCCAGCGGAAACGGTAGTAGCCCACAAACACAAATTATGACTCTAGCAATCGCTGTAGACAACAACCGTGATCCAACTGCTAAATAAATACCTCAGTTCTGTAGAAACCTAAAAGTGATATACAATACGATGAAACCTACAAAGACATTATACCAATCTAATGAGAGCGATCTTCTTTAAGGAACATTCTAAAGCGTATTTCAAGATAACTGCGAAATTATTCATGGTATAAATTTATGGGAATAAGAATTGTTACAAGCAACCGTCAATATAAATCTATCTTATATATCGATTTATATTGATTGCTTTTTATCAAAAAAATGATTTTTAGCAACTTTAAGACCGTATAGCTATTATTAACTAGACCTAATTATTGCTATAAAGCATATGTGATATTTCTTATAGAATTAGAAATATCAATCTTAATTTCTATAAGAGCCCACTTGAAAACGTTTTTTTTCAAAATGTATACAAATATTCTGCCAAATACTTATGTTATTGATAGCATCTATAACTTTTATTTTGAAAATTATTTAACCAAAAATAATTGCTGTTTCTCTATACATCATAGGTTTGATATATAATGAATTACACACCTAGATGCAAAACTTCTCTCACTCTTGAATAATGAATACAACAATCTACATTTTGTGTATTTTATTTCAATAATAGAATAACTTACACTTATAAAAAACAAATAATTATAAATTCAAAAAGAACAATGGTAATCTTGTGTTTACAAACTTTATTTTATTGATCTTATCCAATGTAACGATAAGAGTATCTCATGTGCTTTACCTTATATCTTTCATAGACAATATCAAGAGATGAGGAATTAAATCATACAACATATCTCTCAAATAATTTATGAATAAATAGCGCAATGGATCCACTTTTAGAAATGCAATGTTGTTCTTTCTTTAAAATTTAATAAGCACATTCTAAAAAGATAGGCTCCACGGTACCACTCCAAATAGAATGATAAAGAGATAAAAATTTATCAGCATCTGTTTTTCCCATTGCGATGATCTCTTCTAAAGGAGCAAGGAAACGTGTCTCATCAAGACCATTCTCATTATACTGTCTGCGATTTTTTAAACCTTTGCGTGCAATAGCAACAGCCTGACGCGCTATTTCTAAAATGACAGTCTGACGAAAAGGTGTCCTTAATCCTTCTTTAGGAACACGTTCGCGCATATCCAAAACTTCTTCAAAACACCAATCTTTTGTCATAGCCTCTGCCTCATTAAGCGCTTCACTATCATAAAGAAGCCCAACCCAAAAAGCTGACAACGCACAAATACGCTTCCACGAACCGCAATCAGCTCCTCTCATTTCTAAAAATCTTTTTAAGCGGACTTCAGGAAATAATGTTGATAAATGATTAATCCAATCTCCCATATTTGGAATTGAATTTGCAATCTGTCCTCTTAATGCTCCATTCATAAACTGGCGAAACGTTATATGTGTACAATCATAATAATGACCTTCACGCACAACAAAATACATTGGAACATCAAGGGCCCATTCAACGTAATCAGCAAAACCAAAACGCTCAGAAAATACAAAGGGAAGAACGCCTGTCCTCTGATTATCTGTATCACGCCATATTTCAGAACGCCAAGATAAAAAACCATTTGGATGTCCTTCCGTAAAAGGTGAGCTGGCAAATAATGCAGTCGCAATAGATTGCAACTTCATGGATACTTGCATTTTTCGCCGCATATCACTTTCAGATGAAAAATCAAGATTAACTTGAATTGTTGATGTGCGATACATCATATTAAGACCATTATGCCCCACTTTCGGCATATAATTGGTCATAATCTGATAACGTGACTTAGGCATTCGCGGAGTTTCAACCAAAGTCCACTTTGGACTAGCACCAAGACCTAAAAAACCAATACCCAATGGTTCTGAAATTTTCTTTAGAAGAGTTAAATGTTCCATTAACTCGCGATAAGTATGACCTACTGTTTTTAATGGCGCACCAGATAATTCAAATTGTCCCCCAGGTTCCAAAGAAATAGCCCCTTGATTAACTGATCCTACAAGCCCAATAATATTTCCTTCATCTAAAATAGGTTTCCATCCTAAAGCGCTTTGCATTCCCTCTAAAAGCGCTCGGATTCCCCTTTTACCTTCATAAGGAACTGGAAGAAAACCATGCCTATAAAACGGAAATTTTTCATGTTCTGTACCAATACGCCAATCATCTTTTGCTTTATACCCCCCTTGGAAATAGCTAACCAAAGAATCTAAGTTATAAATTTCACTTTCATCCGTTATATCAAGCGCCATAACTTATCGTATCCTATCATTGGTATCATCATCTTAAATAAATTGTTTAGAATGATTTTATAAGCTTCTTAATCCATGAACCAATCCCCCACTGTAGCATTAAGAAGAGCTAAAGCAGCAACAGCCGCAGTGTCAGCGCGTAAAATACGAGGACCTAATGATATTGAAATCACAAAAGGATATTTTTTTAAAAAGCTTCGCTCTTCTTCGCTAAACCCACCTTCTGGTCCAATGAGAACACCAGGCATTGTAACTTTATCCTTCTTAAAAGAATGTAATGGATTATGCGATGTATGTTCTTCATCACAAAAGAATAAAGGTTGTGTCTCATCCCAGCGTGCTAAAAGCTCTGATAATGATAGAGCAGATACGCATTTAGGAAGAGATAAAATGCCACACTGTTCAGAAGCTTCAATAACATTGGCTTCCATACGCGCCATATTGATACGCGAAACCTGCGTATGATGCGTTATAACGGGCTGCAAAATCGATACCCCCATTTCAACAGCTTTCTGCACCATATAATCCAACCGCGCGTTTTTGAGTGGAGCAAAGCAATAAATAAGATTGGAATGAGTCGTTTGTAATCTTTCTTGATGGATAAGCTGAACAATAACAAATTTTTTCTTAACAACGATAAGTTTAGCAAGCCACTCCCCATCCTGTCCATTAAAAAGTAAAATTTCCGCTCCTTCTTTCATCCGCAAAACATGCACAAGATAAAAAGCTTGTGCTCCCTCTATCTTTATTTCTTCATTCAAAGCTAATGTCTGTCGGATAAATAATCTTTTAAGTTTATAATTTATGCGCATAAAAACCTTGCCAAATCTCATTATCGTTATCGAGAAAATGAAGAAAAATATATAACAAAAAGAAAAAATTATATCTATAGAACTATAATATATTAAAGGATTATAGAATTTTTTAGCTTTATGAGATGATAAGAGGAACTTATAGAACCTTAAGTGATTCTGCTTTCATAAAGTTTAAATAAGACACCTTTCATCTTTGTATTCAGTCATTGATGCATCAATGGAGAAAAAATATGTCTGCTAAAAAAGCTGCAATTATTACAATCACAACCCTTTTAGCTTTTATTTTAATTACAGTGGGAATTGGTTCTGTTGGAGCAGATGGACAGCATACAATTCCCAAAGATGGCTATGGCATTTCTTCTGAGATTCAATAAGCACTGACACATGCCTTTAAAAATTTAGTGTAACAAAATATTTTTAGAAGCTTTCTAATATTTTCACAAATATTATGGATATCTTGTATTCTAAAGATTCCATAAGAGGTTCCTTATTCTGCTCTTCAATCATTTATCTACACACCAACCACACTTATGATATAGAAGATGATTTTTATTGCTTCATCACAAATAGATTTAGAATGAGAGAATCTTAGGGTATTGCAATCTCTTATTTAAATTTTAAAAAGCTTTAAATTGCAAGTATGCGAATTGTCACTATAAAATAGTATGTTATACAGATTAAAAACAATGTTCAATCTACATCAATATCTTTTGTAATCAAAAAATTACCCTGATTTTGTCCTTCAGATTTCAGAGAAAATGTGAAAGGCCATGCAAGGCTGTTAGCAAGACATTGAACATCTTTACATAAAGTTTTTGATCTATTATTTTTGCGTAATTGGGCCTGTAGCATCAATTCGTTTTGCTTTTCTTGAGAAATAAAAGTTGTAACGACTCCCTGAATAGACAAACTCAAATCTGCTGTACGCATCAATGATTCTGTTACTTTCATCATGCCTTCTGAAAAGCTTGTCTGAATATCCCAGCGATCAAAAGTTGTTGAGAGAGAATCACTGTTCGTTAAAAGAAACTGTTGTTTGTTTGAAAGTTTTGTTTGCAATTCATTCAAATCGTATCCTAATAGCCGCCCAGAAGACATCTTCAGCGTTAATTCACCCTGCATTTTTGTAAAAACTTCCATCCAAGAATCAGCGAGGGTTTTTATCGTTGCGGTAAAGTCTGTTTTGCTTTGTATAAATGGAATAAATCCTAAAACCTCTAAAGTAGCCTGCGTATTAATAGAAGCACCTGAAATATTGCCTCTAATACGCACTTTTTGTCCAATTGGTGTAACTTCAATATTACTTTGAATGGTTCCACCAAAAATATTCGCATGCCCAAGATCAAAAATACCATGCCCATTTCTTATTTGTATCGCAGCAGCTAAATTTGTGAGTGAAATATTCCCTATTTTAGCTTGTGGCGCAGAAAGTCGTATATCCACCCCAATACGATCAAAAATTGCCCTATCAAAGAATGAGTTTTTCTTTTTACTTAAAGAAAATATTGAGCCCAAGAAGTGAAGATCTAGGCTATCAAATGCTAAAGAGCCCATAACATTTGGTACATAATCTTGAAAATCAAATTCTAAAGCTCCCCGGGCATTGGTTTGCCCCATCGTAAATGCAACATTGTTCATTCGGATATGCATTGGTTTCGCTAAAAAATGAGCTTCCCATACAATGGGTATTTTTAATTTATGTCCCCAAAACTGGTCTCCACCAATCCAAGACAATGTCTGATTCCATCCTGGAGAACGCATTGATACCTTTCCATCAAAAATATAATATTCAGATAACCGAGCCTGTCCTGTAAAAGTTATTCCCCCACGTACAGAATTGAGGCTTGCCTTAACCTGACTTTTGCCTCCTGCAAGAAGCAGCAATACTTGAGAAGCGTCAATTGATAACTTTGTAAACTCTCCGCGCCAACGAGCATCAGCACGCAACCGTACTTCTTGAGTTGATTCTGCCCAATCTAAAGTCGCATTTAATCCTGTGATTTTTTCTGCTACTCCTGAAAAATTATCGTGATACACAAGGACACCATTTTCAATGACAATCCGTCCAAAAGGTTGTTTTAAAAGGTGCTCTAGCTCTGGATTTTCAGGATTATGTTTTAATACTTCACGTGCATTACGTATCGCCAATCCTAATGCACCTTGTGAGCGAGAAAACTTATCAAAAAAATCTGCTATGGTTTTAACAGGCTTTTCCATAATAAATTGAGGACGCACAATTCGTGTTTCTGAAAAGGAAACATGTCCCCAAAGAAGATCGACTAAAGAAAGATCAACTTCTATTGATTCAGCATCCATTAATGGCGTAATATCGTCTATTTTTGGTGTTAAAGTGACGCCGGAGAGAAATGCTTTAGGATAAGGAAAAAGATGTAACTGTGGTGGATCACGCAATTGCACGTTATAACCTGTCCATGCACTCAAATCCTGTGATAAACGAATACGAATCGCGTCTGTAGAAACGAGATAAGGTAAAATGAGAATCCCCACTCCAAATAAAAAGATAATTGTAATAAAAATTCCGCTCAAAAATTTTATTATTCCGATGCGCACAATATCCCTCTATACTTATCCCCCTATAACATATTAAATACAAACTTAAATGATCGTTAAGAGGCTTTTTATAACCTTATAATTCATCATAGCTGTTTTGTATCTTCATTATTTCTGTTTTTTATCTAAAGTTTATTCAAACAGCAATGTTGTTGATTCTTTATAAAGCAATTATTTAAAAGTCTTTTAAAACTATAAATCTACAACATTATCAAACCATTCTTAATGTTCTCATATGAATATTGCTATAAAGCCCTATCCTATTCTTAGAAAATGCTTTACAAAAAAACAAACAGCCTGACCGAAAGGATCTCTTAATGAACAATATTATTAACGGAAAAAAACTTGCTGAAGAAATTATTGTGAAAGTTAAGGCTGAAACAACAAAACTCCGCAATAACTATAATATACAACCTAGTATCGCTGTTATTATCGTTGGAGATGATCCTGCAAGTCAAGTATATGTCGCCTCAAAAAATAAAAAAGCCGAAGAATGTGGATTTCTTTCAATTAAACATGTTGTTTCCAAAGAAACGCAAGAAAAAGAACTCCTTCAACTTATTGCAACATTAAACTCTGACCCCAAAATTCATGGTATTTTGGTACAACTGCCTCTCCCTACCCATATGAATACAAGCCGCGTAACACAAGCCATCGCTTTCCAAAAAGATGTTGATGGTTTTCATTATATCAATGTAGGAAAACTCGCGGCAAACGCACTTGAAAATGCTATTATTCCCTGTACACCAGCTGGTGCCATGATAATGATTGAACAACAATGTGGACGAGATTTATCTGGACTTGATGCTGTCGTTGTTGGACGCTCTAATATTGTTGGAAAACCTATGGCTGCCCTTTTAACGGCAGCGAATGCTACTGTAACAATTGCCCATAGTCGTACCCGAGACCTTGATGATGTGTGTCGAAGCGCTGATATTCTTGTAGCAGCTGTAGGCCGCCCACAAATGATTAAAAAAGACTGGGTAAAAAATGGCGCAATTGTTATTGATGTTGGTATGAACCGCATTGCTGCACCAGAAAAAGGTGTCGGAAAAACATGTCTTGTTGGTGATGTCGACTTTGAAAACGTAAAAGAAAAAGCCGCTGCGATCACTCCAGTCCCAGGAGGTGTTGGGCCAATGACAATTGCCATGCTTATGGTTAATACACTCAAAGCCGCCATGCGATCACATAATCTTCCTGTACCAAAACTCTAAGAATTGTAATAATTTATTGGATATGGTTTCATTAGACATGGTGCACCTTATTTATTTTTGTATTCCTCATGTCATAAATACAGATGACTCTTGATCTGCACGGTTAACGGATTGACGAAAAACGTGAAAAAGTTCGCGTCCAACACCATGTTTGTTTTTTGAAAGATCAGAAAGCATGATTGCTTGCACATTAAATTTTGCTAAATCCTCCAAAAGAATCAATTTACTCTTATGCACACCAAGGATAACAATGTCGCCATTCTGCAAACGTGCAATGGGACCATTATCCAAAGCTTCTGGTATCACATGGATGGCAGCAGGAATTTTTCCTGATGCCCCTGACATACGATCACCCTTTATCAATGCTATCTTTTGACCGCGATCTTGTAAAACTCCTAAAATGATCGTTAATTTATAAAGCTCTGGCATACCATTTGCTTTTGATTCTTGATAACGAATGACAGCGATAAAATCTTTATCATGCAATGTTCTAGATCTAAAAAAATTTTTGTAGTTCTTCTTAATCAATAAAAACAAGAACAGAATCTTTAAAATGCCAATACTCTGGTTTAACAGATGAAACTTTTATAATAGCTGTTTCTAAATTTCTCGATAAAACACGAATACCACCATCAGACTGAAATGGTTTTCTCCATCCTGCTAACACCTTATCATTACCACTTTCCTTAAGAACTGCTTCACACACCAAATAACCATCAGAAGAAAAGCTTCGCTTCAATTACATAAACATTGAGATCTTTACCAAAAACCACAGAAACATCTTTATATACTAACCATTGATTTATAATGATATTTCACTGTTTTTCATATTGAATGAGAATCCTGAATATCGTAAGATTCTCTTATTTCAAATCTGTTTAATCAATCAAAACCATTCGCTTACACATTACAAGCGAGATGAATGTGTGGATCAAATCTGTATAAGAAAGGATTTTAAAATGGCTCCTATGAAGCGTCTTACTCATGTATATCACAAGCAAGACTGACGTATGCATAAAAATAAGTAAAGCAAAGAAACACCTTTATAAATCGTTTCAAGAGACAAAGGCTATAACAACATTAAGAGGAAAGAAAATAGTGTGACGGTGCTAGACACTTTTTACTAAACATAAGAAATGATGATGAACAATAGACTACACACTTCACAGAGAATTTTATATTCTGAAACGCCATTTAAAATATGTGTTGTGATCCACACTGAAAAAAATCTTTTAAACAAGCGCATAAATATACAATATAAAGATATTTTGTTTGAAACATTCTATCTTACGTAAGAATCATGTCCTGAAATATCTTCAACATATTGATTTTAAATATTTTTCATGCTTTTAAAGAGAGTAGAATGTAAGACAAAAAAACAGCAAAACTTATCTCAGCAAACCATAGATTTTTTTGTAAAAGTATGTTTTTCCATTGAAAGACCCTATATCGTACATAGGATTTTTTACACCATAAATGCTTTTTTTACATGAATCCAATCAGCAAAAAACTTTTTCTTAAGAACAAAAGTACTCACATGGAATGATAACATGCCTTTAAAACGAATTGAGTTTATGGAAAATATTTATCAATCAATATATAAAGAATCGCTGCTATTTCAACATCTAGAATCCCATTATAATTTTCTTGACGAAAATGAAGTTGAAATGCTCGAATCAAATCTTTGTATCCAGTTTCAATACATACAGATGAAATGTCATATCCATAACATTTCAACTTAGATAAAACTTTCTTTTGGGACGGAAAATTCTTAGAGAATTGCTCTTGATAATGATTTTTGGGTTCATCATCATACCATGCCCCTATCCCCGCCATATAAAGTTCTTTCCATGGAAAAGCTGCTTCTGGATCGCTTTTTCTTCCAATGGCAATGTCACTATGCCCCACAATATAAGTTGGCATAATATCAGGATATCGTTGAAAGATATTCAATGTCAGTTCTTTAACGGCATCAATTTGTATTGGATTATAAGGAGGAAAGATAAGCTCCTCATTGAGAGAGTTAAAACCAAAAGCAATGGCTTTGGAAAGCTTACAACGTACAGATGGGCTCTTCGGGTTGACTGAAGCGGCTAAAATTCTCGAAATGCAACCAAGACAGTTCATTCTCTTCTTACAGAAAAAAAGATGGGTGTATCGACGAACTTTCGGGGCG
>NZ_JH725070.1:37571-60715 GCF_000278215.1 Bartonella rattimassiliensis 15908 | reverse complement strand
CAAAACCTAAAACCGGCAAACTGATTGAAGGGTCATTTGCATGGCTGCTTAAACAATATTTAAATAGTGTCAATTGGTATAGCCTAGCTAAAGATACAAAAAAACAAAGAGAACTCATTCTTATGAAGGTATGTGATACTATAGGAAATATTCCATACCGAGCAATTGAAAAAAAACATATTATAGCCGGTGTTGAACGACGTAAAGAAATGCCAGCAGCAGCTCAAAATTTTCTGAAAGCGCTTAATGGGTTGTTTAATTGGGCAATTGAACAAGGTCTTTTAGAAAGTAATCCAGCTTTAGGCGTTAAAAAACCCCCTCTCAAAAACAAAGATGGGTTACCCATTTGGATAGAAGCAGACATAGAAAAATATTATCAACATTGGTCTTTAGGAACTCATGAACGCGTTTGGATTGATGTTCTTTTGTATACGGGCTTACGCCGTGGTGATGCCGTTCGCATTGGTTGGAAAGACGTAAAAGACAATATCATTCATCTCAAAACAGAGAAAAGCAAATATCAAACAGATGTTTTTCTTCTAATTCTGCCTGAACTAGCAGAAACTCTTAAAATTGGTTCTATTTATCTGTAATAAAAAACGAAAAGCACTTTCCAAAGAAAACTTCGGAGCTCTATTCTAATAAAGCGTGTATCCAAGTAGGCATAAAAAAATCAGCGCATGGATTAAGAAAATTAGCAGCCACCCTTGCTGCTAACTCAGAGGCAACAGTATCACAACTCAAAGCAATTTTTGGCTGGACAGATGATACCACGGCGTCTCTGTATACAAAAAGCACAGACCGTAAAAGGCTAGCTCTTGAAGCCATAAAAAAGCTACAAAAAAATGAGGGATAGAGCCAAAAAATGTAATAGAATTAAAATTCATTCACTCCCTTATATTCGATATATTTTTTTGATTTTATTTATTTTTATCGCCCACTACGTAAACACCATCACACATCACAGGCTTCCCCCTGCAACCCGGACGGCACCACCAGCCATACGAGCCGCCCGCGCCTCTTTAATTAAGCGAGGAAACTTTTCAAAAGGTTGACGAGCTGAAAGTATATCGTTATATATCGTGATAATGCTAATATTCTCAACGAT
Organism: Bartonella rattimassiliensis 15908; assembly: GCF_000278215.1. Classification (GTDB taxonomy): domain Bacteria; phylum Pseudomonadota; class Alphaproteobacteria; order Rhizobiales; family Rhizobiaceae; genus Bartonella; species Bartonella rattimassiliensis. The sequence goes on along the minus strand of NZ_JH725070.1, from coordinate 59,607 downwards.
ATTTTCCTTAAAACGTTCTTTATATATTGCACTGCAAGCAGCAAAACCATAAGCCTTATTAGCACATCCCCAAAAACTCTGCTTGGTGCGATGAGATTGTGCTTTTGCAATGCGATTTAAATAAATTTCTCTGTTGATCGAGAGCGTTCATAAAACCTTCGTATAACCGTAGCAATTGTTTTGGAAAGTGCCATATTTACTCCCCTTTATTCATTAGAGAGATTGCGGTTTTTATTCACCTTGTCGTTGCATATTCCAATTCATTTATTTCATCTCCTGCAGGCGACCAATAAACTTGCACGAGATGAGTGGAATGACGCAAAATTGCTCGAACAGGCATTTCTATTTCAGATCCATCTTGACAAGCCTCTTCAAAACAATCGCGTTTCTGAAAACCCTCGAAATGAAGAATAATGCAACGAGATTGCATAATAACTGGCAAAGTTAGTGAGAGTCTTGGCTCAACAGCACTCTTGGCATGAAGAGGTAAAACAAGTGCTTGTGTTTGAAGATCAAGTGCTTGCTTTAAACGATCAGCATCAGGAAAAAAGGAAGCCGTATGTCCATCATCTCCCATCCCTAAAACAACAACATCAAAAGGTTTAGGTAAAGTATTAATACGACTCGCCGCTGAAAAAGCAGCAAGCTCAGCAGTAATTGCTTTATGATAAAGTCCTACAAAATGCGCTTTTGCGGCAAAATTCTGTAACAAATGACACCGCACCATATTCTCATTTGAACGTTCATCGTGCGCAGGAACAAAACGTTCATCGACTAAAGTGATAATGATTTTCTGCCAATCAATATCCGCTTTTGACAAATAATGAAAAAACAATTTTGGCGTTTTCCCACCAGACACCGCTAAAACTGCTCTATTGCGCTCAAGAACGGACACACTAAGCTCTGCTGCTACTCGATCTGCTAATGCCAAAGCTAAAGTCGTAGGCGTTTCAAAATATAAACGATCAACATTTATTCTATACATACTTATTGCTCTAAACTAAATTGTTCCATATACGCCCATCACGTTCCATAAGAGCCATCGAAGCAGAAGGCCCCCATGAACCAGCTTTATAACCATGAACAGGCTGTTTTATCGCTTCCCATCCCTCAATGATTGGATCAATCCAACGCCAAGCAGCCTCAACTTCATCACGACGCATAAACAATGTTTGATCTCCACGAATAACATCCATCAATAAACGTTCATAAGCATCAGGATTACGTTCAGAAAATGTGGAAGCAAAACTCATATCTAATGGAATATGACGGAACCGCATACCACCATAACTTGGATCCTTAATCATCAACCATTGTTTTACACCTTCATCAGGCTGGAGACGAATAACAAGCTGATTAGGAAAAATTTCATCTAAATTTACATCAAAAATATTATGAGGAATAGGTTTAAAAACGACAACAATTTCAGACATTCGCGTAAACATACGCTTACCTGTTCGTAAATAAAAAGGCGTATTGGCCCAGCGCCAGTTATCAATTTTAACCTTAAGCGCAACAAATGTTTCACTCTCACTTACTCTTCCCAAATCATCAAAATAAGACTCTACAGATATATCATTTGATAGACCTGCAAGATACTGTCCACGTACGGTATGCTGTTCCACATTATGCACATCAAGAGGTGTTAAAGAATGCAAAACTTTAAGTTTTTCATTACGCACAGCATTAGCATTGTTGATAAATGGTATTTCCATTGCAACCAAACAAAGCAATTGCAGCATATGGTTTTGAACCATATCGCGTAGAGCACCAGTATTCTCATAATATTCTGTACGCCCCTCTAACCCTAAAGATTCAGCAACTGTTATTTGAACATGATCAATATAGTTGGAGTTCCATAGCGGTTCATAAAGTGTATTAACAAATCGCAATGCCATTAAATTTTGAACCGTTTCCTTCCCAAGATAATGATCAATGCGAAAGATCTGCTCTTCACTAAAAACGCTTGCAAATGCATCATTAAGCGAAATGGCTGTTTTTACATCATAACCAATTGGTTTTTCAATAATAATCCGTGTTTTTGGCGTTACCAAATCGTTGTTCCCCAACTTCATTGCAATATCAGCAAAAAGTGATGAGCCAACGGCCAAATAAAAAGCTCGAATATCAGCTGAATTTTGTGACAGAAGTAGAGCTAAATCCTCCCATCCTCGGTTAGAGGAAACGTCAACAGAAACATAGCTTAAACGTGCAAGAAAACGATTAAGTTCAGTTAGATTGAAATCTTTTGGATGGATATGTTTTTCTAAAGAAGCGCGGACAAAATTTTGATATTCTTCATGACTTAAGGAAGTGCGTGAAGCCCCAATAATACGTGTTGGTTCACTGAATTGTCCAACACACTGACAGTGATACAAGGCCGGCAAAAGTTTGCGTGACACCAAATCACCATTGCCACCAAAAACAATACAATCAAAGGAAGAAACTGGAATAATTTTACGCACCATGAATTTGTTTATTTTTTCATTCGATTATAAAATTTCACGTCACTTATAAAAGCTTCTCTCATTAAAGCAGACAGATACTAATTAAGCCATTAATTTTCTTCATTTCAAGCAATATTCTCATTAAAAACGATCCATTAAAGAAAACCAATGCATCGCTAAAAATACCAGTGGATAACGCAAAACCCTTCCCCCCGGAAAAGATGAAATTTTTAAATCCTGAAAACAGGCAAAACGTTCATGATTTCCAGTCAACCATTCTGCGTATAATTTTCCCATAAAAGGAGCAAGCATAACGCCATGTCCTGAATAACCTCCACAATAAGTCATCCTTGAGAAAAGTTGGCGAACATAGGGCATACGCTCAATCGTGATGGCTACCGTTGCTCCCCAACAATAACTGAGATTGAAAGATTGTAATTGAGGATAAATTTCAGCAATTTGTTGTTTTATACGCTCATCTAAATTTACAGGATGCTTATTATCGTAACTTTCTACACCACCAAATAATAGACGATTATCAATGCTTTTGCGAAAATAGCGAACCATAAAGCGAGAATCATCGACCGATTCCCCTCCTATGAGAATTGAACTATGTTTTGGTAATGGTTCCGTTGCTCCAATATAAGAGCGAATAGAAACAATGTTTTTCTCAACAAAACGCTGAAGTCCAAGTTTATATCCATTTGTCGCAAGTAAAACATGCTCTGCTATGATACTGCCTTTTTCTGTTATCACTTGCCAATGAGCCCCCTTACGCCTCACAGTCGTTACTTGTGTCTTCTCATAAAGCTTAGCCCCAGCATCTTTAGCTTTTTTTGCCAACCCAACAATCAATTTTAAGGGATTTATATGGCCGGTATCCGCATCATAAATACCACCACAATAAAAAGTTGATCCAAGTCGCTTAGATGTTTCAGCTCTATCCATAAAAGTAAGCGCGTAATAGCCATAACGCTGCATCACCTCAATATGCCGCTGATAAAAGAAAAGCTCACGCCTTTTATGAGTTACAGAAAGCTGCCCTGCCATAAAATCACACTGACAATTAGGCATCACGCATAAAGATAAAATATCTCTTTTAGCTTCTTCGGCCAAATCAAACAACACTTTGCTGCGCTCAAAACCATATTTTTTCTCTAACGTTTCAACCCATTGCCTTTGCCCCGTTCCCAATTGCCCACCATTGCGTCCTGAAGCACCGTCACCAAAACGTGATGCTTCAAATAAAACAACATCCACTCCAGCCTTAGCTAAATGATAAGAAGCTGAAAGTCCCGTAAAACCACCGCCAATAATGACCACATCACACTGTCTGTGTTCATCAAAAGGTGGATAAGAAGGACGTTCTTTTAAAGTATCTTCATACCAAGACATCCCTGGAGAAATTAAATTATAATCAATCGTTGTCATAAAATTTAAACATTCAGAAGGAGATATTCACGTTCCCACGGACTAATTACTTCCATAAAAGTTTCAAACTCTTGTCGTTTGATTGCAGCATACGTACTGACAAACACATCTCCTAAAATAGCATGTATTGCTGTATCTTGCTCAAACAAATTGACTGCCTCAATGAGTCCACGTGGCAATTCAATATTATCAGCGTTTACATTATTTGTTGTTGGCTCATCCGGCTCAATTTTTTGCTGCAAACCAATAAGACCACACGCTAAAGAAGCTGCAAGGGCTAAATAAGGATTGGCATCTGATGAAGGAAGCCTATTTTCAACACGCCGCGCTTGAGGAGCAGAACGAGGAACACGAAAAGCCGTCGTACGATTGTCATATCCCCATCGCAAATTAACAGGTGCCGAATTATCAGGCACAAGACGTCGATAAGAATTCACATAAGGTGCAAGCATCACAAGAACCCCGGGCATATGCTTTTGCAACCCACCAATAAAATGGCGAAAACAGACACTTTCTTCACCATTCTCCTGTGTAAAAATATTCATCCCTGTTTTTTTATCAACAACCGATTGGTGAATATGCATCGCAGAACCCGGCTGCCCCTGAATAGGCTTTGCCATAAAAGTTGCATACATATTATGTTTTAATGCTGCTTCACGAATTGTTCGTTTAAACATAAAAACTTGATCGGCTAATTCAATCGGATCACCATGACGTAAATTGATTTCAAACTGACCTGCTCCTTCTTCATGAATAAGCGTATCAATTTCCAATCCTTGTGCCTCTGAAAAATGATAAATATCATCAATCAAATCATCAAATTCATTCACACCAGCAATTGAATAGCCTTGTCCTCCACCAATTGAACGCCCAGAACGACCAACCGGTGGAACTAACTGATAATCAGGATCGGAATTTTTTTGTACCAGATAAAATTCAATTTCTGGGGAAACAACTGGTTTTAAACCCATTTTTGTGTAAAAATGAACCACCGTTCGTAAAACATTGCGTGGTGTGTAATCTACAACCTGCCCATTTTGATAAACGAGATCACAAATCACCTGTGCTGTAGGAGCATCTTCCCATGGCACAATACTTAACGTAGAAAGATCAGGCTCAAGACGTAAATCACCATCTGCTTTAGGATATTCAAAACCATGACCATCTTTAGGATAATCCCCTGAAATTGTGGCCATAAAAACTGCTGAAGGCAATGCCAACGATGTTTCCGATGTAAATTTTTTAGAAAGCATCATCTTACCCCGTGGGACTCCTGCTTGATCAGGTGTAATACATTCAATATCCTCTACCTTACGGAAAGAAAGCCATTGTGAAACTTGTTCCCAATTGTTAACACCACGTAAATTTTTAAGAAAACGAGAGACAGGTTTAGTATTCTTACTTTTCATTTGTTTACTATTTTTCACAGCCATAACATACCAACTTTAAAAACAATTAAGTCTTATTCCCTTATTGTATCAGTCCCTGCATGAACGACACGAAAAAAAATTATCAACTAATATTTCTAAAGAATGCCAGAATGTTTATCAAGATAAAAGAACTTTATTTTCAAAAAGCTATCCTAGCCACCATAGTGAAAAAATTTGGTGCTGTATACGTTACACTACAGCAAAGACTCTAAATTATTATAAAGTTCTTAAAAGATTCTGATAGTGCTTTGGCTTATCATCCAGTACTTTGTACATATTTCCTTCTCTTATAAGCCACTTTGTAGTTCCTATTACTCCAGAAAAAGCATCTATCATTGAGAAAACTTTTGAAGCTATAACATGACCACAAAGACAGCATAGATATATGTCTAAATAGCCTAACCAATCAAAGCTGTGTAATAGAATTTTTTAAATACACTGATAACTTAATAGCTTCTGATCAGCTCATCAGCATACGAGTGCTCAAAATGGTCTCGCCTTTTGGCAAAAACTAAATGAGCTTATCCAACAATATGCTACAGATAAACATGTTATGATTTTATACGAAAGCGAATTATACTTCGATATACACTGACCATAAACGCATTTATCTTCTATCAATTCAGCTCTGCACAAGCAGAGGATAATCAAACCTCATAGCCTTATGATGAAGCATGAAAAGCTATAGAATCACACTATAAGAGACTAAACAATCTTAACAAAGTACATTCAATATCTATTGAAAAATTAATCATTGATGCGCGGAAAGAGAATATGAAGATGATGCAAAAGCTTTATAAAAAATGTAAGCTAAAGCTATTGGTATAGATTCTTATCACACGATAAAACTCACCCCCTGTTGAAAAAATAAGAATAAGCTCTAAGATTAGTATCTTTTTTGTAATAGAAATGTAGATATTTAACGGTTTGTCTCATAAAAAGGATCTGTTTACGTTTGCTCAGAAAAACAATCAAAATCAATGAAGCATTTAAAATATAAGCGTTATGAAAATAATCCAGAAGTTTTAGCCTCTTAAATGATCGTACTCATGCATAAAATCTAGGCATAAATAAAATTGTTTTTTTGCTTCTCGAAGGAAAAACTTTATAGAAAATTACAGAACTGATAGGATATTGGTCATATTGGAAATTTGTTTTACTGAGAAAAGATAACGCTGATCAAAATAGATGATAATGTTCATGAATATGAAAGTAAGTCATTTTATTGTGGTGTAATCGATTATTCAGGTAAACTAAACCTTTGTAACGATATAAAATGCACTGGTAAAAAAATAAGCTAAAATAACTTACAAGTATGGATAAAAATCTTATGGTGAAGAGAATTTGATGAAGAAAAAATGGCATGTGTGAAAAAACATATTTTATAGGTGCGCATGCTTATTCTGCACCCATTATACAATCAGGGCTTTATCTTGTGGCAACACCGATCGGGAATCTTGCTGATATTACTCTTCGTGCTTTGCAAGTGCTTGCAGGAATTGATATTTTAGCCTGTGAAGATACGCGGATAACGCGTGTTTTGTTGGAACGTTACGGTATTCAGAAAAAACCTTTTCTCTATCATGAATATAATGCGCCAAAAGCAGGTCCAAAGCTCCTAGCAGCTTTAGCGGAAAACAAAACTGTAGCGCTTATTTCAGATGCCGGAACACCACTTATTTCTGATCCTGGATTTCGGTTGGTAGAAGAAGCCCGTAAAGCTGGGCATAAAATTGTTCCGATTCCTGGAGCATCAGCTCTTTTAGCTGCTCTTATACCGACAGGGCTTCCTACTGATAGCTTTTTCTTTACAGGTTTTTTGAGTGCACGCAAGGCACAACGTCAAAAACGATTGGAACAATTAAAAGAGATTCCAGCAACTTTGATTTTTTATGAATCACCACATCGTCTTGTTGAAACTTTACAGGATATGGTCTCTGTTTTTTCGGCTGATCGACCTGCCGCAATCTGTCGTGAATTAACAAAAAAATTTGAAACAGTGGATGTTTCCAATTTAGGGAAATTGTTGGAAAGTTACAGAAAACAGACACATATTCGTGGAGAAATTGTTATTCTTGTTGGAGAATCATCTTCTTCTTTAAATATGATGAGTGATCAAGAAATTGATGAAATGTTATTAGAACTCTCACATACACATTCTGCCTCTCAAGCAGCAGCTTTGGTTGCAAAAAAGAGCGGTTTTAAAAAGCAGAAACTTTTTCAGCGGTTAAATTTTTTAAAAAATACATGAGATATAAAATAATGTGTAAGGCTATACAAAAAAAACGTAGACAAAAGTCTTTTTATCGAGGAGTTCGTGCAGAAAAATTGGCAGCATGGTGGTTACGTTGCAAAGGATTTCATATTGCTGAAATGCGTTTTAAAACAAAATGTGGTGAAATTGATTTAATTGCACGACGTGGAAATCTAGTTCTAATGGTTGAAGTAAAAGCACGCTCAACATTAGCTGAAGCAATAGAAGCGGTTTCCCGAATGAATGAAAAACGAATTGAAGCAGCCGCCGATATCTGGCTAGTACGGCAAAAAGATTATGCCCTTTTGTCTACACGCTTTGATTTGATTGCAATTTTACCTTGGCGTTGGCCACAACATATACCCGCATTTTTTACATCTGATAAATGAGAGAAAGCAACCGTTTTTAACCTATTCAATAAAAAACATTTCGTTTTTATATGCATATACGTTAAAAAGTGTGTAACAATTTAAACACTATAAGGAGCAAAATATGGATGACTATGAAAAATTTGCAACAGGTTTACTTATTGTTTTTGGAGCGCTAATTATTGGTGGTTTAATGGCAATACATATTATACTTATGAATAAACCTGGTTTTTTATTTGCATTAGCAGCAGCTATTGTTGGTTGGTTTTCTGCTTTTGCCGTTCTGTTTGAAAAACCAAAAATCTATTTGGGCTTAATTATTCTTGCTATGTTATGTGTTGCTTCCTCAATTAGCCTTTATGTTAGTTAAAATATATGAAATGTTGATTGAGATTTCTTTTAAAATATGGAACTGAGAAATAAAAATGAAACTTGGCTTTTTGGGAACAGGAAAAATCAGTGCCTCAATGGTGAATGGCTTAATGGCAAGCCACTTTGACATTTCTTCCATTATTGTTTCACCACGCAATGCTCAAATAGCAAAAAATCTTTCACGCACTTATGATAAGGTTATTATTGCTGGAAATAACCAAGCGTTGCTAGATGACAGTGATTGTGTTTTTCTTTGCTTGCCCAACCAAATTGCAAAAGGTGTTTTACGCTCTCTTCATTTTCGTCCAGAACAGCTGGTTATTTCTGTCCTTGCTATGGCAAAAGCAGCAGAAGTGGAAGAATGGATCGACCATAAAGTTTATCGTGCTGTTCCGTTACCTTTTGTTGCAGAGTGCAAAAATTTGACACCAATTTATCCCGACCATCCCTTTTTACGCATTCTATTTGATGCATTGGGGGGAACATTTGTGCTGGATAAGGAAGAGCAGTTTAATCTTTTTATGACTGCTGGTTCACTTATGGGAGTCTATTTTAATTTTATAGAAACAGCCCATCAATGGTTTATCACACAGGGGTTAAAAAAACAGCAATCAGCAGAGTTTCTGACCATCATGTTTGCAAATCTTACAGATGAAATGCGTAAAATTATCGCAACGGATCATTCTGCATCCCTCGATTTTGCACTCCTTGAAAAAGAATTTTCAACAAAGGGGGGAACAAATGAATTTTTGTCAAATTATTTTTCTCACAAAGGAGGAAGAAGTGCTTTAACCTCAGCTCTTGAAGCTACTTTGCAAAAAATGAATGCTTCTCAAAAAACTTGACCCACTTTTTTATTATCACACAACATTTGTTATCATCGCAATATTAAAGAAAATTATTGGTAGTTTTATTTAGCTTGTTATAAACATAGATTGATAACATTGTCTGCTATAGATATTTCAAGAGTAAGATAAAAGAATTTTGCCCATCTCTTTAAATGAATAGGGATCAATCTTCCGATTGATCTTCAAGATATTTTTGTAACAAAAAATTGCTTACATGAAAGTAATTCATCTTTTGTTCTTTGAATAAGAATACTGAATATATGAAATTTTTTCCCATTTCACTCTTTTTTATTGTGAAATAAAAAACTTTTATTTATATATCAAAAAATAAAATAGCTTATAGATAAAGTCATTTAAGAAAAAAATCAATGTATGTTCTTATGAACCAACTGTAGCGAACCTAAGCATAAATTTTTAGATAAAAATATAAGTTTTACGAGAAAAAACACTATGAAATGAGCAGTAAAAAGACGATTAATTGAAGAGAGATCAAGTTTTTATCATATATTTTGCAAATAATCATAAGATCTCTATGTCTTTGACTCTACTTATCCTGATAAAACAATTGATATATTTCTTATTTATTCTATGCCCCTTTTACAAGAATTAAATCCGAAAGAACTCTATAAATATATTTGAGTTAGAAATTATAAAAGAGCAACATAATAGAATAAAACATAATTTCAGATAGATTTTATCATAAAAAAACATCCAAAGTTATTAAAAAATCCATTATCTTTTCAACAGTGATTTTATTTTCATAGTCTCCATTTTTCAAATCCATCTTGTGTGCGATAAAAAATCATCACCCGCTATTATTCAAATACCTGTTTTACCAACATACTTTATTTTTTCCCCTTCTAAACAAACTTTACAATGTAGCATCAATGTTAATATTTTTTCCTCCTCACTGCCCCAATACTCCGATTTGTTCTCCCTTCAAATTACTCAAGTACATACCTTATCTGTTGTTTAACCTATATACTCCACTCAAACTCTAAGCTTCCACCTTCTCTTTACAAAAAAGCAACTATTTTTATGTTTTTCATGATTGTGTTTTAGCAAACTCTCTTAAAACAAACACACATTTAAAAGAGTTTATTTTTTATTTGCTCAACAATTATACGATACAGTTTAGCATGTTCTTCACTAGGCTTAGCAGCAAAAATAGGAATCCCCTCATCTGAAGAAAATCGTAAAGCTGCATCAAGCGGTATTTCTGCTAAGAAAGGAACATCTCGACGTTCTGCTTCTGCCCGTGCCCCACCATAACCAAAAATATCGTAGCGTTTTCCTGTATCAGGAGCAATAAAATAACTCATATTCTCAATCAGTCCTAAAATAGGAACATTGACTTTCATGAACATTTCTATCGCTTTACGCGCATCAACTAAAGCAAGATCCTGAGGCGTAGAAACAACCAACGCACCTGTTAATTGTACCTGTTGCGCAAGCGTTAATTGTGCATCCCCTGTTCCCGGCGGCATATCAACGACTAAAACGTCCAAAGGCCCCCATACAACATCTCGTAACAATTGCGTTACAGCGGCCATCACCATAGGCCCACGCCATACCACCGGCTTTTCTTCCTCAACCAAAAATCCCATCGACATCAATTTAAGGCCAAATTTTTCAAGAGGTTGAATCTTTTTTCCTCCAAGCAGCTGTGGTTTTTGATTAATAAGTCCTGTCAACCGTGGCAAAGATGGACCATAGATATCAGCATCCATCACCCCCGTTTTGAAACCAGAATCTTGTAAAGCTAAGGCAATATTTATTGCCATTGTAGATTTTCCAACCCCTCCTTTTCCAGAAGCAACAGCAATCACATGCCGCACACCTTCTATGGGCATTTTTACAGGTAAGAGATTTACTCTCCGTCTAGATGCAGATACCTTTGCTGTTTTTTCTGCCGTCAGTGTGATAAAAACAGATTCCACTCCTTCCAAATCACCCACCAACTTTTCAGCAGAACGGCGCAATGTTTCCCATTCTTGCACACGCCCATCAGGAACTGTAATGGAAAAGAAAACCTTGCCATTAGCAATCAATATTTCTGAAAGAAGTCCCAACGATACAATATCGCTTTCGAGATCTGGTCCTTTGATTTCACGTAACACGTTTCGGACAGCCTCACTTGTAATCGAATCCACGTTCTTTCCTCTCTATAAAAATACCAGCAAATGCAAACATAAGAACGAAAAATACTTACAGTTTTATCACTTGATAATTTTCTACTTTAACTCAGAGTTATAAGGTATTACTTATATCTTCTCTCTTTAAAAAATACGAAACCATCCTTAAATTGAGACTCAAACACGAACTCTGCTATAAAATCCTATCCGTCATGTTTGTGCTACAAACACTTTCATGAATATTTTGATAAGAATTTAAAAAAAACCAAAACTGAAAACACCTTTTAAATATTAGGGTGTACTTCAAATTAAGCATACAACAATCAGTCGCACTTTACTTTAATTCTTTTAACATCTTGGTCATTTATTTTCTGTACACCCCACTATTATTTCGTGATACTTTAAAATCTTACAAAAAGTTATAAGGTATTTTGTATTTTTTCAAGAGAGAGAAAAACAATCTAAGATTGACTTTTTTTATATTTTTCCTTATGGATTAACAGCCATGTGATAGGATAGAATTGTTCATCTAGCGCATAACTGCTCGTAGAACTCAGATTAAGAAGGGCCGCACTCCCGCGGTATTTAAATAAATGAAACGTACTTACCAACCCTCTAAATTTGTCCGTAAACGTCGTCATGGGTTTCGTGCACGCATGGCAACAACCGGAGGACGTAAAGTTATTGCTGCAAGACGTGCTCGTGGACGTAAGCGACTTTCTGCTTAACCGTTTCAATTTTTGCAACCGTTGATATTGCTCAGTACTTTTTCGTTGCAAAGCTTTTATTATGAAAACCTCTAATGCCTGCAAATAGGTATCTAATGAAATTGCGAATTATTCTTTTATGAAGAAACAACATCTCTACCGCATTCGCAAAAGAACAGATTTTTTGGCTGCCCGTACAGGAGAAAAACGACGTGGGCCTTTATTTTTACTTGAAGTTAAGTCTCGTGAACAAACAGCAAAAAAAAAATCTTCTCTTCTTGTTGCGCGTGTAGGATTCACCGTCACTCGTAAAAACGGTAATGCTGTTAAACGTAATCGTATAAAAAGGCGTTTGCGTGAAGCTGTGAGGGTTGGTGTAAACCACATGGAAGCTGGAACAGACTATGTCATTGTAGCATATCGTGATGTGTTACATGCACCTTTTAAATCTTTGATTAGTGAATTAAATCGGCGAATAAAGCCAAAAGTAAAACATCAGCAACAACGACAAGGTAGTACGAATGGAATATGATCGCAATTTCTTCATCGCTATTGGCTTATCTTTCGTAGTGTTTATTGCATGGCAATTTCTTCATGTCGCTCCCAAACAAACAAAGCAGCACGTTATCACACAACAATTGTCAAAAAAACAATCAGGGCCTTCTGCTGACAATACAAATCTTTCTGACGATATCTCAACACACGAAGCAACCTCGATCATCGATCAGCCAATGACTCCTGAAATTCGAAAAGCTGTATTAGCCAAAACAAAACGTATTGCGATCAACACCAATGAACTTGAAGGTTCTATTAATCTTGTTGGTGCGCAATTTGATGATCTTCATCTCAAAAAATATCGTTTAACAGTTGATAAAAAATCACCAGAAATCGATTTACTGAATCCTAAAGGTTTCACAACAACTTACTTTGCTGAATTTGGTTTTAAAAGTGCCTCTTTGCCAGCAAAAGCCTTGCCACAATTTGATACACAATGGCAAATAGAAGGAAATAATACAATCCTGACCCCTTCAACACCTGTGACTTTAATTTACAATAATGGACAGGGACAGATTTTCCGTCGTACCCTTTCTATTGATGACCATTACATGTTCACCATTGAAGATTCTATCAGCAATGAAAGCAGTCAACCAATATATATATCATCCTATGCACGTGTTGCGCGTGCAGCGCCACCAGCAGATACAAATGCAGCCTATGTGCTTCATGAGGGTATGATAGGGATTGCAGGAGATTCGCTCAAAACTGAAAAATATAAAACTCTAGCAGAACTTGATCCAAATCCTAAGGATGGGAAAAAGAGCATAATTTTCTCCAAAGTAACAGGAGGTTGGATTGGTATTACCGATAAATATTGGGCTGTAGCGGTTATTCCCCCACAAGATAAAGAATATACAAGCCGTTTTATTTATTTTGATCATTTGCAAACGCATTATCAATCTGACTTGCTAGGATCGCTTTTAACAATTGCTCCAAATGAAACAAAAACTGTTACAAATCGTCTTTTTGCTGGTGCAAAACAAGTTGAAATCATTAATCATTATCAAAACGACCTAAAAATCAAAAAGTTTGCTCTTTTAATCGATTGGGGCTGGTTTGATTTCATCACAAAACCAATGTTTTCCCTCATCGACATTCTCCATAAGCAAACAGGAAATTTTGGTATCGCTATTCTTCTCGTTACCGTACTCTTAAAAACACTTCTTTTCCCTCTAGCCAACAAGTCTTATAAATCTATGGCCCGCATGAAGCTTATACAACCGCGTTTGCTAGAAATAAAAGAAAAATATCCCGATGACCGCACCAAACAGCAACAAGCAATCATAGAACTGTATAGAACCGAAAAAATTAATCCCCTGGCAGGTTGCTGGCCAATGTTGGTTCAATTTCCAATATTTTTTGCTCTTTATAAAGTTCTCTATATCACCATCGAAATGCGCCATGCACCTTTCTTCGGCTGGATTCAAGATTTAGCAGCACCCGATCCAACTTCTCTTTTTAACTTGTTTGGTCTCTTGCCATATACAACGCCGGCATTTCTTATGATTGGTGCATGGCCTTTGATTATGGGAATAACGATGTTTTTACAAATGCGTATGAATCCTGCTCCTCAAGATCCAACCCAAGCGATAATCTTCACATGGATGCCTGTCATCTTTACCTTTATGCTCGCCTCTTTCCCTGTTGGTCTTGTCATCTATTGGGCATGGAACAATATATTATCAATAGTTCAGCAGGGTATCATGATGAAACGCCAAGGAGTAAAAATTGAGCTTTTTGATAATCTAAAAGCCATGTGGAGAAGATCACCTAAAAAAGAAGTACGTGAATGATCAGAAATTCTTTTCTTTCTGGAGTTTTTTCTCGCAAGTGGGTTTTTATTCGTGGTGTACCAGCAATACACTTTCTTCCCCCTGAAGGACCACCGGAAATTGCATTTGCAGGACGTTCTAATGTTGGGAAATCATCTTTAATTAACGCACTCGTCCAACAAAAAAGCTTAGCTCGGACCTCAAATACACCAGGACGAACTCAAGAGCTTAATTATTTTGTACCCGATGGCTTCAGTGGGCAACTAGGAGACCTTCCACCTCTCGCATTAGTGGATATGCCTGGTTATGGTTTTGCTGCTGCTCCTAAAAATCTGGTTGAGATGTGGACAAATTTGATTTTTAGCTATTTACGGGGGCGAACAACGCTAAAACGTGTGTATATCTTGATTGATTCACGACATGGAATTAAAAACAATGATGAAGATGTTCTTTCTCTCCTTGATAAAGCTGCTGTTTCTTATCAAATTGTTTTAACAAAAAGCGATAAAATAAACTCAGATGCCTTAGAAAAATTAATTACAATCACACAAACAAAGATTTTCAAACGTCCAGCAGCTTACCCTGAACTTCTTGTAACCTCTTCAGAAAAAGCTCTCGGTTTAAAAGAATTACGTGCTGCCATTTTGAAAACCATAGCATAAGAGAACGTATTCCTATTATTAACAATTTATTAATCATAATGACTAGCAGCAGTTAATGATCTTGTACTAATAGTCAGGCAGCTTTATAAAAAAACTATTACTTGAAAAGATTTCATCAACTCTATCTGATAGTGTAAATTATGTTGACACTTTTTCACTCTCCTCTATCTACTGGTTCACGCTTCATACGTCTTATTCTTGGGGAATATGGTGTAACTATTCAATTGATTGAAGAATATGAATGGGCTAGAAGACACGAATTTCTTGCTCTAAATCCTGCTGGTCATGTTCCTGTTTTTCTCGATGAACACGAAATTCCATTATCAGGCCCTTTTGTTATATGCGAATATTTAGATGAAACATATGGAAGTTTACGACAAGAAAATAAGCTTTTTCCCGAAAATCCTTTAGATCGTGCGGAAGTACGCCGTCTCAATGACTGGTTTTTAAATAAATTTGAAAACGAAGCCACGCGCCATATTGTACGAGAACGAATCCATAAACGTGAAATGCCACTCTCCATTGGCGGTGGTGCTCCCAATTCACAAATTTTACGCAATGCGCGCGCCAACATTTTACCACATATGAACTATCTTAATTGGCTCTGCGCCTCTCGCGATAGCCTAGTTGGTTCTTCTTTGTCCTATGCAGACCTCGCAGCCGCAGCCTCTATTTCTGTACTTGACTTTTTAGGAGAAATCGACTGGGAACAATCTCCTGCGGCCAAAGATTGGTATATGCGGATCAAATCACGACCTTCTTTTCGTTCTCTTTTAACAGATCGCGTTCGCGGAGTTGTTGCAAGTGCTCACTATACTGATCTGGATTTCTAATCTCCTCTTATAAATAAAAATACATGCGTATAAACAATAATGCATTGATTGATAATAATATTGAAAAAATAAGATTCTACTATAATATCTCTTTATTTTAAGATATTTTTATAATGTGTTAAAAATCACTTTCTCACCATATCGCCCAAAAGACTAGTACAGGGATAAAAAGTATTTAAGAAAATACTAATATTCTTAATTCTAAAAGGCAAGAACTATAGCATTCTTAGAAAAAACCACAAATAACATAACATTCCCTACGCATGCTATTTTGCATTCTCTCCGAATATGAATATGAAAAAGCACATTGCATAAGATACATACTATTTTCTTTATAAGAAAAAAAACTCTATCATGCATTTTTACAAAATAACAATTTTTTCAACTCACTTCCCTATAAAGATAAAGAATCCAACCAGCTTCCGTGTTTAAATACTCTAACTTCTTGTTGATCTCCTGTTTCTGTTCTCCTTTATGTAATCTTATTTATAGATAGTATATTGATTTATAATGATAAATAATAGATTTTTAACTTAAAGCATAAATACTTTTCTCTCCTGACTCTCCTCACATTTGAATCAATCATAGCCTTTTTCTTGTGCGTTACAAATGGAATTAATATAAAGAATAAAAATACCTATAAATCGTTTCAAATACCAAGAACTGTTGTAGGATTGAAGACTTGCAAAACATATGCTGATGTTTTGCTCTCTTATGAAGCATAAAAATAGTGATGCAGAATAGATTTTATATTATTCATGAAGGCTCACACCTGAGACCATTCATAAGCACTATCATGAAATGAATTGAGAAAACATCCAGGCGTTATTTCTTTAAGACAAGCGCATAAATTGACAACATAAGTGTTTTGTTTCGGGAATTTACTTGCATGATAGGTGCACCCCCATTAAAAATGAGAGAAATAAAAGCTTCAAGCAATGTGTAATCTCCCTTAGGCTTCACAAACAAGCTTTATTTAAGAATATTCATCACACGCTTTAACAAAAAATATCTCTATGTACATTTGAAATATCTTATATCACTAACCCTAAACGAGATAGTGTTTTTACAGAACAATAAAATAAATTAAAGCAGGAAAGTTTTTTTTCTATAAAGAGAACAGTTTTTGTCCTTTCAAGAAAAAGAACCGTTGGAAAAAAGGTAAGAATTTGCCTATACTGCGAGCAGTAAAGTATCATAAGGAGATAAAAATGCGTCTTACAGTTGTTGGTGCAAATGGAAGGATGGGGCGTGAACTCATTACAGCAATCCAGCATAAGAAAGATATAGAACTTTGTGCTGTTCTTGTACGCAAAGGCTCCCCTTTTGTAGAAAAAGATGTCAGTGTATTAATTGGTTCAGATTCTCTAGGGATTTGCATTACTGATGATCCTCAAAAAGCCTTTTCTAATACAGAAGGTATTTTAGATTTTTCACAACCACAAGCCAGTATTCTTTATGCTCACTATGCTGCTCAAAAAAATCTTGTCCATATTATTGGCACCACGGGATTTAGCAAAACAGAAGAAGAAGAAATTGCAAATTTTGCAAAATATACAACAATTGTTAAATCCGGAAATATGAGTCTTGGAATAAATCTTTTAGCCAATCTTGTAAAGAAAGCCGCTAAAACGTTAGAAGCCAATGATTTTGACATCGAAATTTATGAAATGCATCACGCTAACAAAGTTGATGCCCCTTCTGGAACAGCCCTTCTTCTTGGGCAAGCAGCAGCTGAAGGTCGCAATGTTATGTTTAAAAATGTGCGTATCAACGAACGCAATGGCCAGACAGGAAAACGCGAAAAAGGCACTATTGGCTTTTCCTGTTCACGTGGTGGAACAATTGTTGGTGAACACAGTGTCATTTTTGCTGGTCCCAATGAGCGCATTGTTCTTTCACATACAGCACAAGAACGCTCTATCTTTGCTAATGGCGCATTAAAAGCAGCTTTGTGGGCCCAAAATCAGGAAAATGGTCTTTATTCAATGCTCGATGTTTTGGGATTAAATGATGAATTTTAAACAATCAATATAATAGAGGAAACTCATAATGGGACGCATTCTTGTATTAATCCGTCATGGACAAAGCGAATGGAATCTTAAAAATCTTTTTACAGGTTGGAAAAATCCCGGTTTAACAGAAAAAGGTCATGCAGAAGCGATAGCCGCAGGAAAAAAACTGAAAGAATCTGGTTTGAAATTCGATATCGTTTATACTTCTGCTTTACAGCGTGCTCAAAAAACGGCTCAGCACATTTTAGAACAAATGGGTCAATCGGATTTAGAAGTGATAAAGACCTCTGCATTAAATGAACGTAATTATGGTGATCTCTCTGGTTTAAATAAAGATGAAGTGCGCCAACAATGGGGAAAAGAACAAGTGCAGATGTGGCGTCGCTCCTATACGGCCGCCCCTCCTAATGGAGAAAGCCTACGCGATACCGGTGCTCGCATTTGGCCTTATTATCTTTACCATATCCAACCTCATATTTTGCGCTCTCAAACTGTTTTAATCGCAGCACATGGAAATTCTCTTCGTGCTCTTATTATGGCGCTTGAAGGTCTAACCAGCGAGGAAATTATATCTCAAGAATTAGCGACCGGTATTCCTATTATTTACACATTTAATCCCGATTCAACAATTTCATCAAAAAAAATCATCACACCTTGAACCTTCAAAACTATGGTGCACTTCAAAAATACAATTCAATCGTTTTAAACTGAAAAAATAAATTCTATAATTTTATTGACAGAATTGCTTCACAAGCTTAGATAAATTTTATGAGCCCAGATGGCGGAATTGGTAGACGCGCAGGTTTCAGGTACTTGTGCCGCAAGGCGTGGAGGTTCGAGTCCTCTTCCGGGCACCATTCAATTTTGTACCAATAGTAACTTAGTGATTTTATATGTCTTTTTTAAGGTACGGGGTGTGTGGATAAAAGTTCGGGAATAGGATTTTGCAATATGTCTATTAATGATTGCGAATCAGAAGTTCTTTTCGGAGTGGTTCTTAAGAAGATTCTGTGAGTTCTAACTCTTGGTTAGCCACTTTTTGAGATGTGAGAAAATATTATCTAGCGCGTCCATAAGGCGAGCAAAATCCATCACTAACATAAAAACAATGAAAGCTATCCACTTTATAATACGCGACATCATCTTCAAGCCTTGATAGGTTTCTATCATCTCATGAAGTAACTGTCGTTCGGTTTCCGATAGATCTTGCTCCTCCTTACTTCTTCTACTCATTTTGCCAACCACATAAGCGTGCTCCCTGTTGGTTATGTTTCAAAATATCTCTTGCTAAATGTGAGCTGATGACATCAACATCTTGAGTATCCAAGTAAATCGGCAACCAACCTTCACAAGTAACACTCCTACTTGCCCCGCAGCCAACGAGTAAGGGAAGAACGAACACCACTATCACTTTTTTGATTAACTTCATTTTCAACCTCAAAACGCGTCGTTGCTATCTTTAAAGAAGTCTCTATTTGCTTTTGACGTTCTGATCTCTGACCAAGACGAAAAGCTTTAGCTAAAGCCATTAAAAAAACGGCTAAAGCCGTGAACATCAGAGTTAAATTTCTTTTGAACCAAAAAATCACAACCGCTGCTCCCGAAACCGTTTTGCTACAAAGAAAAGGCCAACACAGGCAGCTAAAACCATAAGGGTTGCTAAAGCCCATTGGATCGGGCCATTGCCCACCAAAAAACCTCCAAACCCTGAACAAGATCCTATAATCGGCGCTAAAGCTTCAACCTTAAAAACACCTCTTGCCTCCTTCGTTTCCACTCTTTGATAGTTGGAAGAAACATAAGACCCCTTGGCCCACAAACCTGCTTCAGCTGCTCGACGGTTGGCTAAACCAGCAAGAATCCTCCCTCCTACCTTATTCCATTTCTGTAATTCGACGGGTACAGCTTCATAATCCCCTTGATTAAGCTTCTTCAACAAACTCGACTTGCAAAAAGCTTTCGTGCCTACATTATAACAAAAAGAAACCAAGGCCGCGAATTGGCAATCCGTTAAGGAAACCTTCACAGATTCCGAAACAGCTTGCTCAAATTGCTTTAAATCCTTACAAAGAATTTCTTCTGCTTGCTTGTGCGTAATACGCATGCCTTTTTTGACAAAGGGGTGACCAGCATGGCTCGTATGACCATACCCTATCGTCATATAGAGACGTTTTTTACCGCAAATAAGACTGTTATCGTGAACCTTGATAAAATCAGATTCACTGTCCTCTGTTCCTAATGAAGCCCCCGTTGTTCTATGCGCCTCATCACAAATAATCAAATCAAAGGCTGCTAAACCATGATCCTTTTGCGCATCAACAATGACTTGTATTGATTGATAGGTCGCAAAAATAACACTCATCGCATGGGGAGAAGAGCTTCCCACTTTCTCAATAAGTTTAAAGGCATCAGTTGTAGCAGGAAGTGCTAAATCAGATGCCGATATTTCTCCATCATCCTCTTGGTTTTTACGACGCTTGCCGATTTGCTTATCCGAACACACCGCAAAGCAACGCAAGGGCACTTGTGCATCGGCGGTCCATTCACGAATGCTTTGTGACATCAAGGCAAGAGAAGGGACCAAAAACAAAACATGCTTGCCAGTTCCTGCTATGGTTTCTGCTATCTTCAAACTGGTGAAAGTCTTACCCGTTCCACATGCCATAATCAGCTTGCCACGATCTGCTTCTTTTAAACCCTCACAAACCGCTTTGAGCGCTTCTTTCTGATGATCTAAAAGCTTTTTCTTCGTTTGCTCGTAAAGAACAATGTTGCCTGTCTTATCAAAGAGACCCCAATCAATAGGACTACTGTCCATATCAAACAGATTAATCCGATAAACCGGAACCGCTTGTCCTTCAATCATGGTATTGGCATTTTCGCTTAAGTCTTTTTCGGTGCTATCAATGAGAAGACGGTATTTAAATCTCTTTTTCCCAGAAATAGCGATAAAGCTTTCAATATCATCTTGGGTAATCTGATGATTGGCTTCATAAAATTGACAGCGAATAGCAACGTAATCGTCTTGATCACGAATTTTAGCTACCAAATCAATATCGGTGTCTGTATCGCTTCCTTTCCACCCCTTTTCATCTGCAATCTCTCTATAAGTTTGAACCTTTTCGTATTCTTGGCATTGAAGCGGGTCTTGCGTCAAATAGGCAATGACAAACTTTTCAAACGCGGCTTGCTTTTCTTGCTCTGATATCGCTTGTTGACGATAGGATTGTAAGAGAGAGCGTAAAGAGACGTGTTTATGATCAGAATAAAGAGGGTGAGACATATTACAACAGGGCTCCGTTTTGGTATGAGGGGGTAATTCTTATCAAAAGAATCAAAACGAAGCTTATTAAATCCATTTTGAACGAATTGAGAAAAAATGCAGAAAAATGCGAAAAAACGGATAAATTTTTTCAAAAGGGATCTTAAAAGGCTGTTTATCCACAGCCTATGATACAGTGTAAGATCAGCAAAATAGTAAAATTTGCTATTCGTTTCATGGGTTAATCAAGATAAATGTACTATGGGCTTTAAAATATCAGAATGAGTATTTTGATAGGTTTTATAAGGCATAAAATAATCGCTTTTGTCAGTTCAATTTACTGACAGATAACTGACAGGTTTTAATCAATTCACATCATTAGTTATCTTTAAAGATTGTATTTTTGATATGGGTTATGTTTTAAAGAAATTAACCTATTGAAATATAATGTTTTTAATTTTTACTCATTAAAAAAAAATAATAGAGGGTCTAAAAGGAACTGACAACACTGACAGCACTGATAGCCCTGGACAAAACTCTTCCTATAAGATCACTCAGATTATTTTTTTTAGAGAAAAGTTCTTTGATGAGAATGCCATTAAAAAGAGTGTTGCCTATGTGAGTAGAAAGTTTTTAAAAGAGGTTTCTTTATTGTTTTATGCTGTTGTTTTTGATTAAGGGATGCCATTCATAATAGGCATTAGGGTGTCCACTTGTCTGCTGTGTTATAAACTTTTTTCGAAGGTGATTTGAATGGCATAAAAGCTCTAAAGCTTGCGTGACAGCTTCCTTATCTTTTAAAGAACGCCAACATCGTCTATAGATATCTCTTGCTGTAAAAACATCGGGTAAATGATCACAACGCTCGACAATTAATTTTGCACTTTCTACTGTTAATGTATCATGGGCCGCATAAAGACGTTTTGCATGACTTAACAGATA
>NZ_JH725070.1:0-37471 GCF_000278215.1 Bartonella rattimassiliensis 15908 | reverse complement strand
ATTGGGCGGTCTATCAATCACTTGCCATTCTTTATTGTCATCGGGCCAGACAATCATTTGAAAGCGTTGCAATAAACCATCATCATTTATTCCACGGTTTATTGCTTGAATGAGGGGAATAATGCGTGAAGGTTGAATGCCTCCAATCATGGATAAAGTGACATGAGGGATAAAAATGGTTCCACGCTCTATACGGTCATAGGTAAATTGATCATCTCCATTAAAAGCTGTGAGATAAAAGGAACGATCTGTTTGATATTCCTTTCTTTCTAGATTGGCTAAAAAGCCAGCCAGTTCATCACGCACCATCAAGAGACCACGGGGATTTTCTTTTAAGAGTTCTCCAAGCTTTTCCACGGTCACATCATTGACAATAAACCGAGAGACATCATCATCATGCGCCTTGTCTTTAGAGAGGGTTTCATACAACAGAGCACGAGCTGTTTCACATTCTCCTTTTCTTATCGCTTTATTGGCTTGTCTTTCCTTTTCTCGTTTGTCTAAAGTTTCAAGTCTCTCTTCAATTTCTTGTTTTTCTTTTTGCTTTAACCAGTTTTTATACCATTCCTTTTGAAGGCAAGAGATAGGAGCTAAAGCGGCTTTCATGGCTGGTGTTTTGAAAGTTGACGATTGCCCAATCAGAGCGCCCCAGAGATTAGGCACGACAATCCAATCATCATGCTGTTTTGGGGCAATCCGCACGCCATTGCCAATGACAGCAGCCAAGGCACAGAGAGCAGAGACAGCAATAAAATCCATAGGAGCCTGTTGACGCTCTGAAACGTCATAGACATAATCCATGAATGGCATTGGGAGTTGTAATGGGTTAAAAGGCTCGACGGGTAAAAGAGCCGTCTTGATCGGTTGCAATTCCCCCCAACCATTTTGTTGCAATGCTTGTTTATAAGGAATGGCTTCTAAACAAGTCTTATCATTTAAAGAAACATTTTGATTGTCGTATTTTCCATCACTTTCTTTCATATTTTCCTCTTTCTAGAAAGTAATACGTTATTAAAATAGATACCTTTTGGAGTTTGCCTCATAAGGACTTCAAAGGCTTTGCTATAGGCCCGCGTATCAAAGGTAAAATCAGCTAAAGTCTTTTTGATTGGTTGGCTTTCATAACGCCCATACGAAACCCCACGCAAAGGCACGTGTAATGTCTTGAGCATTCCTTAAAAGAACACATCATTTTAATCCTATAACATTGCATCATAGGAAGGATTTTGCTATTTCTAGGATGATACGTTTGAGAAAGCCTTGTCCGTCCTTACGTGACAAGGTTTTTTTATGCCGCGTCACTTTGACGTTGCTGTTTTGCTTGTTCGATTACATTTAAGAGATCTGATTGTAACCAACGGGATAAAAAACCAAATTTTAAAGGTTTTGGGAGAGAGCCATTGGTAACATGACGGCGGAAAGTTGAGACACTCATATGAAGCAATTTTGCACTTTCACGGTCAGTTAA
The DNA here is from genome assembly GCF_000278215.1 of Bartonella rattimassiliensis 15908. Lineage (GTDB taxonomy): Bacteria > Pseudomonadota > Alphaproteobacteria > Rhizobiales > Rhizobiaceae > Bartonella > Bartonella rattimassiliensis. The sequence continues at coordinate 36,003 of NZ_JH725070.1, read as the reverse complement.
AAGAATATCATTTTCGGTCATTTTAAAATCCTTTCATTCTCAAAAAATAGAACCAAATCATGCCTATTTATTAAGCACATTTTGGTTCATTTTTGAAGGTATTTTATTTATAGAAAACAATATATTATCATATAATTTGTGATGTGATAAATTATGCGTCTCATTGAGAGCGAATGAGAGAGAAGAGAGAGAAAGTTATCCACAGATCATGGGGTTATGCACCCCATATCTTAAGATTGACCAGTGACATAAGCGGCCCATTTATCCATATAGACACGGCGCTGTTCTAGATAGTCAGTCCGACGATAGGCACGCTCTACTTTGCCGCCGACCGTATGAGCTAAAATGGTTTCAGCGACCTCATAGGGGGCATCGGTTGTTTCAGCAAGCCAATTGCGTAAACTAGAGCGAAATCCATGGGGGCAGGCTTTAAGACCAGTTTGTTGCATATATTGAGCCATACAATTTACACCAAGAGGACCGCGACCTTTAGCAGAAAAAAAGAATTCATTGCGAGAGAGCAGGCGTGCTTGTTTTAAAATGTCTAATGCTTCAGAAGATAAAGGCACGCGAAATTCTGTTGTAGCATCGCGCTTTCCTTTCATATTTTCAGCAGGAATAGTCCATATATCCCCATCAATTTGATCTTTATGAATATGGCGTATAGGATTTGTACGAACCCCTGTCAGAATAAGCAAACGCAAAGCCATTTGTGTGGTTTTTGTTGTTTCGCAAAGTGTTTTATAAAAAGTCGGAACCTTTCTCCAATCCATAGCTGGAAAATTTTGCGTTTTATGGCGTTGTTTGCCTAAGAGCGCGCGTGCTTTTTCGGTTGCCTGTAAATCAACATCCAAACCTAATGCAGCCGCATGTTTAAGACAAAGATTAAGACGTATCAATGCTTTCTCTGCTGTTGCAGCTTTTGTATGCCAGATAGGGGCAATAGTGTTGCGTATCTCAGTTTGTGTAATCTCTGAAACGGGTAAACAGCCTAATTTGGGAAGAATATGCAGTTTTAAAGGTGCAAACCAGATTCCGTCTTTACCATCCCCTTTTAATTCAGCTTTACGACTTTCAAAAGTCTCTAAAGCAATATCTTTTAAATAATGAAGATTGCTTATTGCTTCACGCTTTTGTTTATTGCGCTCTTTAATGGGATCACGACCCTCATGCAAAACAGAACGCCATTGGTTTGCCAATTCACAGGCTTTTTTTAAAGAGACACGTCTTAATGCCCCCAAGTCCATTTCGCGATGACGCCCGTGAATGGTATAACGATAAAGCCATTGAGCACCTCCATCTTTACGTTTGTGAAGAAGCAAGCCGGCACCATCATTATATTTGCCAACTCCCAATGTTGCGACAGATCTTGCATTAAGACGGTTCATAAGAGCCATTTTTAGTCCTTTCTTATATAAATTTGATCCACACATTCATCCCGCTTGTAACGTGCAAATGAGTGGTTTTGATTGATTCAAGATAAACAGCTTTGAAATGAGAGAATCTTACGTTATTCGAGCTTCTCACTCAACATACAAAACAGTAAATTATCATTATAAATCAATATGTTACACTAAAGATACGAGGCGTTGCTGTCATGTATAGACGTTTCTTACCTCGAATAAGACTGTTATCGTGAACCTTGATAAAATCAGATTCACTGTCCTCTGTTCCTAATGAAGCCCTCGTTGTTCTATGCGCCTCATCACAAATAATCAAATCAAAGGCTGCTAAACCATGATCCTTTTGCGCATCAACAATGACTTGTATTGATTGATAGGTAGCAAAAATAACACTCATCGCATGGGAAGAAGAGCTTCCCACTTTCTCAACAAGCCTAAAGGCATCAGTTGTAGCAGGAAGTGCTAAATCGGATGCCGATATTTCTCCATCATCCTCTTGGTTTTTACGACGCTTGCCGATTTGCTTATCGGAACATACAGCAAAGCAACGCAAGGGCACTTGTGCATCGGCTGTCCATTCACGAATGCTTTGTGACATCAAGGCAAGAGAAGGGACCAAAAACAATACATGCTTGCCTTGACCTGCTATGGTTTCTGCTATCTTAAGACTTGTGAAAGTTTTCCCCGTTCTACATGCCATAATCAGCTTGCCACGGTCTTCTGTTTGTAACCCTGCACAAATTGCTTTCAGTGCTTCTTTCTGATGATCTAAAAGTTTTTTCTTGGTTTGCTCGTAAAGAACAATGTTGCCTGTCTTATCAAAGAGACCCCAATCAATAGGACTATTGTCCATATCAAAGAGATTAATTCGATAAACCGGAACGGCTTGCCCTTCAATCATGATATTGGCATTTTCGCTTAAGTCTTTTTCGGTGCTATCAATGAGAATTGTATAATGTTTTAATTTATCATTTATTATCTTAAACACTGTGCTAAATCATCTAATGAAATAGAGGCTTAATGGGTATAAAAGGAATTTATCAATGTGTTTTTTATAGTATAGTGAACATCTTTTTTATGTGCATATATCTGAGTATTGCTTTATAAGAAGTATGATACTGTATTTTATCATAATTGATTGTAATAAATCTTTATATCAATTGAAGAAAGCAGTTAAATAAAGAAGCTATTTTTATACGCATAATAGTAGCAAGAGAATAAAAATTTCTATAAAGCAGAAATTGTTTTTCATTTATAAAGAGAGTTACGGGGATATGAAAGTCGTACCCTTATGATATTTTATAATCTTCCATCGCCTGTAAAATTTGCAGTAGCACCAATGTTGGATTGGACAGATCGACATTGCAGATTTTTTTATCGTCTTTTAACGAAAAAAGCACTCCTTTATACGGAAATGATAGTTGCAGATGCTGTTATTCATGGTGTTCGCGAACAATTGTTGGCTTTTGATCATGAAGAATGTCCAGTGGCGTTACAATTAGGGGGAGTAGATTCGAAAAAGTTGGCAGAGGCTGCAAGGATCGCTGAAGATTTTGGCTATAATGAAATAAATTTCAATGTTGGTTGCCCATCAAATCGTGTTCAAGCAGGAGTATTTGGAGCTTGCTTGATGTTACATCCAGACATTGTGGCAAATGCTGTGGAGGAAATGAAACGAGTAGTTACAATACCTATAACTGTCAAATGTCGGATTGGAGTGGATGAACAAGATGAAAAATTAGCGTTAGATCTTTTGGCTAATCAGGTTTGGAATGCGGGGTGTGATGCACTCTGGATCCATGCACGCAAGGCATGGTTACAAGGATTAAGTCCGAAAGAAAATCGTAATATTCCACCTCTTAATTATGAAAGAGTTTATAAATTAAAACGTAAATATCCTCATAAATTCATTGGGATAAATGGAGGAATTAAATCAATTGATGAAATTAAAGAACACTTAACTTTCTGTGATGCCGTTATGGTTGGTCGCCAAGTTTATTATGATCCAACTTTGTTAAAACATATCGATTTTGAACTTTATGGTGAGTCGCAAAATAATCTGAGTGAGAGTGATCTTATTGAGGTTATGTGTGATTATGCGGCTCGACATATTGCATCAGGGGGAAGACTTTCTCATGTGACGCGTCACATGATTGGTTTATTTCATGGACGGAAGGGAGCACGTCGATGGCGACAAATATTATCAAATGACGCGACAAAACCAAATGCAAATATATATATTTTGAAAGAAGCTTTTTATGCTCTCATTGAATAACAGCTTGACAATAACATATGTTAAAGTTGATCTCCTTTGTACTTTGATTTTTTTGCGATGATTTTGATCATTTAAGTTTTATAAGCCTTTGAAAATTTATAACTTTTGTTATAGCATGAAGATTAGAATTCTATATTAAACAATAGGCTAATTGCTCCTATTTAATAGAAAAATAGATTAAAGATGTGATGTAAAGATAGTAATTAAGACATTAATAATATTTCTAATTTCACGTATTCGTTATCTAATTAAAAAATAGAATATAAAAATCATTGCTTCCATAATATTTAATGTTTTTAAAACACTGTTTAAAAAAGCAATAAATTATTCATATCCTGTATATATGACATGATTTTCATTAAACATTGTAGATTTTAAAAGGTATCCTCATGACCACTAGTCCATTTGATGATTTTCGTGCTTTGCTTACGAATTTACCTGTTGCTGATGAATTTTCTATAATTTTGGCAAAAAAACGGCAGGAAGATTTAACAAAAGTGCAAGGAGCATTAGGAAAATTGGGAGATATTGCTGTTTGGTATGCAGGATGGAAAGGTACAGAAAAACCTCTCGTAACGCGACCTTTGGTTGCTATTTTTTCTGGAAACCATGGTATTGTAGAAGAGAATGTTACACCATTTCCACAGTCTATGACACAAAAGATGGTACAGAATTTTGCATCTGGTGGAGCTGCGATCAATCAAATTTGTATAGCTTATGATCTTGGATTAAAAATTTTTGATTTAGCCTTGGAATATCCAACAATGAATATCACGAAGGATGCTGCAATGGATGAGCGGAGTGCAGCTGCTACAATGGCATTTGGCATGGAATCCATTGCTGGTGGAACAGATCTTTTATGTATAGGTGAAATGGGGATTGGAAACACAACAATAGCTTCTGCCTTATGTTTAGCATTGTTTGGTGGAGAGGTCGAAGAATGGACAGGAAATGATATAGGATCGGAGGGTGATTTTTATCAACGTAAAATAGAAGCGGTTAAGACAGCAATTTCTTTACATAAAGATTATTTTAATGATCCTTTTGAGATAATGCGTCGCTTAGGAGGACGTGAAATTGCTGCTATGGTTGGTGCTATTTTAGCGGCAAGAATGGAAAAAATACCCGTTATTTTAGATGGTTTTGTGGCAACAGCAGCTGCAGCAATCCTTTATAAAATAAATCCAAAAGCTCTTGATCATACCCTTGTTGGAGATGTTTCTTCTGAGAAAGTCCATCGTAAACTTTTACAAAAGATTGGTAAAGAACCACTTTTAGATTTTGGAATGCATCTTGGGGAGGGGACAGGAGCTGCTATGGCAGCTGGTATCGTTAAAGCTGCTGTTTTAACACATGCACAAATGGCCGTTTTAGAATAAAAGAATTTATATACCTAAAAAATGATGAGACAGATATAAAAAAACTTTTAAGAATTTTGCTCATTTATCTTTTCATGTAATTTAATATAATTAAGTGGAAGCTCTGTTGTATATTTAATTTGTTCTATTGCGAAAGAAGAGGAGACATCACGGATATCAATTTTAGAGATTAATTTTTTATAAAAAATATCGTAAGCTTCAATATTGGGAACAACAACACGCAATAAATAGTCAATATCTCCACTCATTCGATAAAATTCAATAACTTCACGGAATTCTTGCACAATTTTTGAAAAACGTTTAAACTATTCATGACTATGTGTATTGGTGCGAATAGAAACAAAAACAGTGACGCGCGCATTTACTTTTTCTGGAGAAAGAACAGCAACGCGACGTTGAATAACGCCATCTTCTTCAAGTTTCTGAATTCTACGCCAGCAAGGAGTGGTCGAGAGTCCAATTTTTTTGGCAATATCAGCGACAGAAAGTGTCGCATTTTCTTGCAAAAGATGTAAAATTTTTCGGTCAAGACGGTCCATATTTTTTGCTCAATATTTTAATTTATAAGAATTTACGCACTAAACGACGTAAATATACAATAAGCTCATCGTTAAACCATGGATTTTTCTGTAACCAAGAAGTATTTCGCCATGATGGATGAGGCAAAGGCATAACATTATAGCCTCGAGGTTGGCGGATGGAAAGGATATTTCTCCAATCATTAACAGTTGCTGAAACAGTTTTATGTTTTAATTCTGTAATATGCCACCTTTGTGCATAACTGCCAATAGCAAGAACAAGCTCTATTTGAGGCATCGCTTGAAATATCTTTTCATGCCATATTTCTCGACATTCACGTCTTGGTGGTAAATCGGCTTTATTTTTATCATAACCTGGAAAACAAAATCCCATAGGAACAATAGCAAAGAGAGATCTATTATAAAATTCTTCTTTCGTGACATTGAGCCAATTACGCAATTTTTCGCCAGAACGATCATTAAAAGGGATAGATGTTTCATGAACACGCAATCCTGGTGCTTGGCCTGCAATTGCAATCAAAGCCGTCTCGGATAAATAAACAACTGGCTTGGGTTCATGGGGAAGAGGAGGAAAATAATGTGGCTGTTGGATACAAACACGACAAGAATAGATTTCTTTTTCAAGTTTGATAATCTGGTTACATTGTTTCATTGGTCAATGAAATTAAAAAATATTCTTTAAATACGTGCGAGGATTTGCTTTGCGCCATTCTTTCGGATGTTGAAAACTTGATGCCCATATTCCCTTTTTTTTCTTTCTAGCTTCTCGCTCTTCTTTGGGATATTCATAATAACTTACAGCCCAACCATTATGTACAAGCGCTGCATTGATATTGCTAACTTGTTTTGTTTTACATGTTGCAAGAATACGGCCATATCTATCTGTTTTATGCCAGTAACATGTAACAGTTTGATTTTTTACTAGTTGTTCTAAATATTTTTTTGCCTCAAGACCACAAGGGTAGTGTGCTTCCTTTTCTCCACAAAGTTGGTGGAGTTCAGGAGCATCAATTCCATAAAGTCGAATTTTAATTGAAGAAATCATAATGGAATCACCATCAACAATTAATGCATTTCCTTCAACAGAGTTTTGAGAAAAAAATTTTTCTTTTTGAAGTAACGGCTGAGGCTGCTTAAAATAAGCTAACATAATAATAAAAATACTAGCAGCGACAAAAATACTGAAACCGATAACTTTTATATTGAAGCTTCTTAGATTAAAATGAGAAAAATTCTTTTTCATGAAATAAAGAAACTGCTAACATTATTATAACACATTATACTTAGGGTTGCTTATAATTCTTTCAAAAAGATTCGATTCATATAACGAAACAGTTTCTGGTTTTAATAACAAAATCTTTGCTAGATATCACAACAGCCAAATACCCATGTAGAATATACGTAGGAAACCTAAACAATAAATCAACTTATCTAAATTTTTACAAAACATACAAATTTAAAACCATATAAATTTCAAAGTAAACTTTTCAAGCAACAAAAAACACGTCTCTAAAAATAACCTCGAAGGCAATATCCTCTACATTTCTTTTGGAATATAAAAACTACCAATCCAATGATAAATTTTATTTAATTTTTGTTTCTTTAAATTCAACATGCTTCTTTACAACTGGATCATATTTACGTTTGCTCATTTTATCTGTCATTGTACGGCTGTTTTTCTTTGTTACATAGAAAAAACCAGTATCTGCAGTTGATAAAAGCTTGATTTTAATGGTTGCTGCTTTAGCCATAATGTAAGAATCCTATTTACACTTAAAAAATTATTATTGCGGTCAAAACTTATTTCTGACATTACCAAATTTTCTGGCAACAGTACTACGGATGTTCTCAAAAAAGTCAAGAGCTGATTAATTTTCTCATAAGTTGGATAAACACTAAAATAACGTATAAACTGAAAAAAACAGCTATGGCTATTGAAAAACCAAAGGGATTAAAGATATCCATGGATTTTCCAATAAAGGTCGGTCCGATAAGCATACCAATTCCATAATAAAAAATAAAAGCAGAATTAGCAGTAGCAAGTTCTTGGCCTTTGAAACGTGCTCCTAGATGTGCAAGACCAATTGTATAAAGGCTCGCTGATACACCACCAAGAAGAAATAAATCAAACATCAAAAACCATGGATATTGAGCAATCCATGGTACTATAAAAGTTCCTATAAAACCTAGGATCGCGCAACTTATTAGCGGATAGCGCCGATCTTTGACACAGTCGCTTATAATGCTGATAGGAATTAAGAGAAAAACATTCCCTAGTCCAAGCGTTGCCAGAAAGTATGCTGCTTTATTCTCATTATAGCCAATGGATAAACTAAAGGGGATTATGAGCGTTAATGTGCCCATTTGAATAGCACCGTAAACAAGAACGGACATCATTGCACTTGGAATATGAAAAAGATAACGAAAAAATGGTGTATATTGGCTTTTTTGAAATTTTGGACTTAATTTCCAAGCAGCAAGAATTGGAATGACAGCGAGTATAAAAAGGCTATACCCAACAGCAAAAGGAATAAATCCTTGTGTTCCTATTTTTGCTAGCAGCGTTGGACCTACTGCAAATCCTAATCCTAAAACAATCGCATAAATGGAAAGAACCAAACTACGTTTTTTAGGGGGGGCACAACTATTAATCCAAAATTCTGACAGAATAAACATAACTGTCATAGTGAAATGTAATGTAAACCTTAAAATGAACCAAATCCATAGGGGAGAGAAAAAATAGAATCCTAAAAAACTTAAAGATCCTATAGCCATCATAAGTAATATTGTTTGGGAAATACCCAAGCATAAAGCAATTCGAGAAGTAAAAATAGCTGCAACGATTGTGGCGATTCCACCAACAGTTCCACTATAGCCAATCATTGTGCTAGAAATACCTTTTTCTACCATAAGAAAAGAGACAAGTTGTGTTCCCATTCCCAATGATGTTCCAACGATGCCAATGGTTGTAATAGCAGCAATAATAGCACGAAAAGAATTATTTTGAGAGTCAAAAGCTTTTTTTTTCATAAGGATGGCTTAAGATATTTTTGTTTATTCGAATAATGAAAAGGTGTGATGAAATAAAAGAAAAAACCAAGCTCCTTTTAGCGGATTTTTCACTTCAATAAAGTATAAAAAAATTCTGAAAAAATTTTATTAAATATATTCCTTTATGTGATGAAAAAATAAGATCGTATACATATAAAATTATATAAATACTACATATTACAGATTATTTATTATATTGAATAGAGTAATAATAAAGTTAATATTTTAATTATTTTTTTAGCTTTTAAAATAAAAAAAGCGTATAATGAAAATTACAAAAATATTTTTTACTCTTTATTGCTAATTAATATTTTCTTCTTCCATAAAAGGTATGCTTTCGTTTTTTTAATTTGTTTTTATGGTAGGATGTTGATAAAAATTTTATTGGACGAGGTTTTGTTAAAAGCTCAAGACATAAAGCAGCAGAAAAAGGTTGTACAGTTATAAGTTTTACTTCTACAATATCACTGAGCTGATAACCTTTATGGCTATACTGTCCTATAAGGATATGTTGTGCTTCATCAAGATGATAATAATCATTTTTAAGGGTAGAAATAGAGACAAAACCATCTATATTAAGTTTATCAAGTGAGATAAAAAGGCCTGCTTTTGTAACTCCGGAGATGCGGCCTGTAAAAGTACGGCCGATTTTATTCATTAAATAGTGAGCAACAAGCCGATCGATAGTTTCTCTTTCAGCTAACATTGCACGGCGCTCGTATAAAGAGATTTGCGTAGCAATTTCTGCAAGATTTTGTTCTTGTGTATCTGTTAATTGATCGTTGCCTAAATTAAGAGCTTTAATAAGTGCGCGATGAATAATGAGATCAGCATAACGACGAATTGGCGATGTAAAATGTGTATAGTTTTGCAAATTTAAACCAAAGTGGCCACTATTTTTAGGATTATATTCCGCTTGTGATTGGGAACGTAAAATAACTTGATTAACCAGTTCTTGTTGTTGAGTATGAGTGACCCTTTCTAAAATTCTATTAAGACGTGCTGGTGTTAATTCAGCACTTTTGGAGAGTGATATCCCTAAACTTTGAAAAAAAGTCCGCAATATTTCTTGTTTGGCAAGAGAAGGTTTATCATGAACACGATAGATGAAGGGTTGTTGATGTTTTTTTAATGTTTCAGAAGCGGCAATATTTGCTTGTATCATAAACTCTTCAATTAAACGATGGGCTTCTAGATGTTCTTCGTTCACAACATCTTGGATATATCCATTTTGATCAAGAATAATCTTTTTTTCTGCTATTTCTAATTCTAGTGGTTGTCGACGATTCCGTGCAGCTTTAAGGCATGCATAGGCTTCCCATAAAGGTTGCAAGAGATTCTCAAGTAGAGGTTCAATTTCTTCATCAATATATTCTTTTCTTACCAATTGCACTTCTTGATAAGAAAATTTGGCTTTTACACGCATCATAATACGATGAAAACTGTGTTTTTGTTTATTACCGTTTGCATCAAAAATCATACGAACGGCTAAAGCTGGTCTATCTTTTCCTTCACGCAAAGAGCATAGATCATGAGAAAGACGTTCGGGTAACATTGGCACAACGGTATCGGGAAAGTAAACAGAATTTCCGCGTTTCAATGCTTCTTTATCTAAAGCGCTTCCTGTTTTGATATAGTAAGAAACATCTGCAATGGCCACAATAATAATCCAACCACCATTATTTGCAGGGTCCTTATCCTTGCTTGCATAAACTGCATCATCATGGTCTTTGGCATCTGGTGGATCAATTGTAATAAATGGTAATTGACGCCAATCTTCACGATTATCCATATTGGCAGCTTTGATATGTTTGACTTGCTCAAGAACGTTTTCAGGAAAAATATAAGGAATTCCTTTCGAAAGAACAGCAATCATTGAGAGTGTTTTCTCACTCTTAATATGCCCTAAAACATTTTTTATTTGTGTACTTTTAAAATCATAACCAGTATTCTCTTTTATTTCAACTTCAACAAGATCACCCGTTTCAATCTTCATTTCTGGAGATATTTCAACAATGAGTTCATTGGTTTTGCGGTCTATAGGATTAAGGCGCCATTGATTATTTTCTAACTTTTGTACAACACCAAATATGCTCTTTGGTAATACATCAATTTTACGAATAATTCGCCCCGTATAAGGGGAATTTTGAGAATTTTTACTTCGAAAAATTTTTACAAGAACATGATCTCCAACGCTAATATTTTCTCCCTTTATGTGATGAAAAGAGTGTATTTCAATATTGGGCTTTGGCGTATCTTTCCATTCAAGAGGTTGTGCAATAAAACTACCATCTTTATCATGTCTGCTAATTCTTACTAAAGCAAAAGGGTGTAATTTTCCTTTGTTTATTTCTCTCTTGCGCTTTGTAGATATAAGATTTTGATCCTTTAACTCACGCAATATATCTCTAAGCCAAATACGAGAACCGCCTTTTAAGTTAAAAGCTTTGGCAATTTCTCGTTTACTTGATCGGATAGGATTCTCATTGATAAAAGAAAGAATTTCTTTTTTATTGGGCAATCTTTTTCCCTTGAATGAGGAGAGATATTTTACGTTTTTTTCATCTTTAGCCAAAATTTATGTCTCTTTTGTTTTCGCTTTTGTTTTGGAAGAAGCTTTTTTTGAAGTTGTTTTTTTACTCGATATTTTAGCTGATATAAGTTCTAATGCCTCTGGAAGCGTTACACTAATGGGATCTTTCTCTTTTGGCAATGTTGCATTAACTTTACCCCAATTGACATAAGGACCATAACGTCCATGGCGCACGGTAACAGGTCCTCCTTCTGGATGCTCCCCTAATGTTGCCAATGCTGCAGATGTTGTTCTGCTTTGCTTGATTTTATTTTCTTGTTGTTCTGCCAATACTGTAACAGCGCGATTGATGCCAATATCAAAAACTTCATCTGCATAAAGAAGACGCGCAGATTTTCCATTATGACTAAGATAGGGACCATATCGTCCAATTGTCGCTGTGATTATTTTGCCAGTTTCAGGATGAATGCCAATTTCACGGGGAAGGGATAGTAAAGCCAAGGCTTTTTCAAGAGTTATATGATCTGCCTGCCATTCTTTTGGTAGTCCTGCACGCTTAACTTCTTTGCTTTCACCTAGTTGAATATAAGGACCAAAACGACCATTGCGAAGAGAGATATCTTTTCCTGTTTCAGGATCAATACCAAGCATAATAGGTTCATCATTGCGCACTGCTTCATTATCTTCTTCTGTATCTGTACCAAGTTGGCGTGTGTATTTGCAGTCAGGATAATTGGAGCAGCCAACAAAAGCACCATAACGACCGAGTTTTAATGATAATTGACCATTTTTACAAAGAGGACAGGAACGAACATCACTTCCATCTTCGCGTTTAGGAAAGGCGAGGGGGGCTAATGTTACATTTAAAATATCAAGGACATTGGCAATACGAAGTTCTTGGATATTGCTAATAGAGGCATTAAATCCATCCCAAAAATTCCGTAATACGTCTTTCCAAGAAAGTTTGCCATCAGATATAAGATCCAGCTTTTCTTCAAGATCTGCTGTAAAACCATATTCTACGTAGCGATTAAAGAAATTTTCAAGAAAGGCCGTAACAATACGTCCTTTAGCATCAGGAATAAGTTTCCGTTTATCAATGATAATATATCCACGGTCACACAATGTCGCTAATGTAGAGGCATAAGTTGAAGGACGGCCAATTCCTAATTCCTCAAGTTTTTTAATTAATGAAGCTTCAGAATAGCGGGAAGGAGGCTCTGTGGTATGTTGGATAGATTCAACTTTTTCTTTTGTAAGGTCTTCACCTGTGTTTATTTGTGGTAAACGAGTTGATTCATTTTCTTCATTATTTTCTTCATTTTGTTGATCGGTATAGACGGAAATAAAGCCATCAAAGCGAACAACAGATCCTGTTGCCCGTAGATTTGCACGCTCTTCTCCTTGCTGTGCTTCAATTTCAACGGTTGTACGTTCAATTTCAGCAGAACGCATTTGACTGGCAATAGCGCGTTTCCATATCAGTTCATAAAGCTTTGCTTGATCACTATCGAGAAAATTACAGATTTGGTTCGGGGTGCGTTGAAAATCTGTTGGGCGGATAGCTTCATGTGCTTCCTGTGCATTTTTTGCCTTTGTTGAATAAAAACGCGGTTTTTCAGGAATATAGTCGTTTCCAAAAGATTCATGAATAACTTTTCGTGCTTCTTCAATGGCTTCTGGTGCTATTTGTACACCATCAGTACGCATATAAGTAATAAGTCCTGCCATTTCACCATTAATTTCAATTCCTTCATAAAGCTTTTGGGCAATTTGCATTGTGCGAGAAGCTGAAAAGCCTAGTTTTGAAGAAGCCGCTTGTTGTAGTGTAGAGGTTGTAAATGGAGGAAAAGGATTTCTCTTTGTGGGTTTTGCTTCAACACTGAGTGTATGATATTGAGCTTTCTCCAACATAAGGCGAATTTGATCTGCCTGTTCTTGAGATTGAATATCAAGTTTACCAATTTTCCTTTGATTAAACATCGTCAATCTTGCTTGGAAACTATCATTCCGAATGGTTTTTAACTGTGTTGTAATGGACCAATAATCTTCTTTGATGAAATGTTCTATTTCTGATTCACGGTCACAAATAATACGCAAAGCAACCGATTGAACGCGACCAGCAGAACGAGCACCAGGGAGCTTACGCCATAAAACAGGTGAAAGTGTAAAACCAACAAGATAATCGAGAGCCCGGCGTGCAAGATAAGCATCGACAAGTGATGTATCAATATCACGTGGATTGTTCATAGCATCAAGTACAGACTTTTTAGTGATAGCATTGAAGACAACTCTTTTAATAGGTTTATCTTTTAAAACTTTTTTTTGACGAAGAACATCTAGAATATGCCATGAAATAGCTTCCCCTTCACGATCAGGGTCTGTTGCTAAGATGAGGCTATCGGCTTCTTTAACGGCTTTTGCTATTTCATTTAAACGCTTAGCAGAAGCAGAATCTACATCCCACTTCATAAAAAAATCTTGATCCGGTAGAACGGAACCATCTTTTGCAGGCAAATCACGAACATGTCCAAATGATGCGACAACTTTATATTGAGATCCAAGATATTTATTAATTGTTTTTGCTTTTGCTGGAGATTCAACGATAACGATATTCATAATTTTACCCAAATATTGAAATAAAAAACTTTTTTATAAACTCCTTTCACGCAAATAGCTAATGGCAATTGCTTAAGAGCACATAAAAAATATTAGCCATATAAAAAACATGAATATTATGCAACTTATGATTGTTATTATTAGAATACACCCTATATAGAATTACACGATTTATTTTCCACTGTTATTACAAAAACATACGGCGAAATACTAAGATAACGTCTATTGAGAAGTAGGAGGGGAAATGCTCAAGGATAGAAGATTATGTTTATAAATCATTTAAAAGTTATCCAATATATTACAGACATGTCAAAGCAAATGAATCAGATGGCGCGACAAGCGCATAGTCCGCTTTTAGCATTGCTTTTGGATATGGTTGCCAAAGAAGGGCAAAGCATTATTAATAGCGCTGAGGCTCTTGGAGAAGATCAAAATTCGACAATGACACATAACCACCAGAGTGTCGAATAAGCTTTCCAGCAAGATCTAATTCTACTAACAACAGGTAGAGAGTTGGAAGTGAAACACCGGAATGGGTACTAAGTGTGTCTAAGTCAATTGGAGTTGTTGAAAGAGCAGAGAGGACTGCAGTACGTTCTGCGTCATTTCCTGTCAAGGAGGTATTGCTGTTTTTTTCATCTGTTGAATTAAAATTATCCTTTTCAAGCTGTAAAGAGGGGGGCTCTTCAAAAAAATTGAGTTGGGAATTTGGAAGTGGTGGAACTAATGGTGTAAGTGTTTCTATGATGTCAGAAGGATGTGTGGTGAGTAGTGCTCCATTCTTGATAAGGTTATTTGTACCAACAGATCGGGGATCAAGTGGGGAACCGGGAATAGCAAAAATTAACCGTCCCATTTCAGTGGCTTGTTGTGCAGTAATTAAGGATCCTGAGCGTAGTGCTGCCTCTACAACTAAAAGGCCAAGAGATAAAGCTGCAATAATACGGTTTCTTCTTGGAAAATCGATAGCGCGCGGTTTCCAAGAGATGGGCATTTCACTGATAATAGCACCACCGTTAGCAATGATATCTTCGTACAACTTTTTATTTTCAGGGGGATAGATATGATCAATTCCGCCAGCCATTACTGCAATAGTTCCTGTTTTTAAACTTGCTTGATGCGCAATGCTATCAATTCCACGAGCGAGCCCAGAAATTGTTATAAAATCCGCTTCTCCAAGAAAGTGTGCAAATTGAGCAGCAAGTTTTTTGCCAGCGGCTGAGGCATTTCGAGACCCTATAATTCCAATAGAAGTTTTTTGAAAAACTGAAACGTTGCCTTTTATAGCAATAAGCGGCGGGGATGCGTCTGTTACCTTAAGAAAGGCTGGATAATCCGGTTCTCCCATAGCGATAAACCGAATACCTAATTTTTCAGCTTTTTGCATTTCTTTTTCTGCTTCTTCTAAGCTTACTATCTTAATAGATGCAGAATTACCTCCTTTTCTACTAAGTTCAGGAAGCGCTGCTAGAGCGTTTTCTGCTGTTTTATAATGATTAATGAGATTGCGAAAACTGACAGCCCCAACATTTTCACTACGCAATAACCGTAACCAGCTTAGACGTTGACGATCAGTAAGAAGAATGCCTTTATTTCTCTCCGTGCGTACCAATCTTACTTTCTTCCCCAATTAATAATCTACCGATATTCGTATAATGTTTTATGAACACCAATACACTCATCACGATTAGCATACAACAGAAATAAGAATCAGAAAAATGAAAAACAAATATTGGCGTAATAGTAACAGCAGCAAGGGCAGATAACGAAGAATAACGCATGAGGAGAAAAAATGTTATCCATACAATAATGAAAATAATTGCTGCGGGCCAGTAGACTCCTAAGCAAACACCCAGATAGGTCGCAACACCTTTGCCACCTTTAAATTTAAGCCATATGGGAAAAAGATGTCCTAAAAAAGCAAAAAAACCTGCTAGAAAAATCACGACTCTATGGTCTAGTGGAGCATTAAAAAAATTTATAACGAAAACAACGACAGCTCCTTTTAATATATCACAAAGAAGTGTCAGAGCAGCAACTCTTTTGTTTCCTGTTCGTAAAACATTTGTCGCTCCAATATTACCAGAGCCAATAGTTCTTACATCGCCAAGTTTGGCTAATCTCGTAAAAAGAAGACCAAATGGAATCGAGCCAATGAGATAAGATATTAGGAAAATAAACCATGGAGTGGACTGAAAAAATATTTCTGCTTCATTCATTCAAAATCTCATTAAATTTTTTGATCAAGTTTAAAAACAGATTTTCCTTTTACAAAGGTTTGGAGCACGCGCCCTTGAAAATGTGCATTCTCAAAAGCCGTATTTTTCGAACGTGAATACAGTCTTTCTGTAGAAACAACCCATGGATCTTCAAGATCAACCACAATAAGGTCTGCATGAGCACCTTTCTTTAATGTTCCTGCATCGAGTTCAAAAAGTTTTGCAGGTGTCGTAGACAAAAGTTCAGTTATCCGTAGAAGAGATAAGCTCTCATCATGATAGAGGCGTAAGGCTGCGCTCAATAAGGTTTCCATGCCAATAGCGCCAACCGCTGCATCATTAAATGGTAAATGTTTTGTGTCTTTCCCCTGAGGATCATGGGAAGAGACAATAATATCTATCGTTCTATCTTTTATTGCTTCAATCATTGCTATACGGTCTTCCTCTGTACGCAATGGAGGCATGAAGCGAAAAGAGGTTCGATATTGGCCTATATCATTTTCATTAAGAGATAAGTGATTAATAGATACACCAGCTGAAATTTTCTCGCTACGTTTTTTGCCTAAACGCACTGCATCAGCAGAGAGTGCTGTCGATATCTGTGTGGCATGATAGCGTGTTTGCGTTAATGCTGCTAATCGGAGATCCCTTTCAAGTGGGATAACTTCTGCTTCGCGGGGGATGCCAGAAAGACCAAGCCAACTAGCGAGCAATCCTTCATTCATCACACCTTGTTCGGTAAGATCTTTATCTTGCGTTTCATGCATCAATGGAACATCAAAATCGCGTGCATAGGTCATTGCACGCCGCATAACAGATGCATTTTGAAGTGTTTTTTTTCCTTCACTAACAGCGACAGCTCCTGCATCCTTAAGCAGACCAAATTCAGTTATCTCTTGTCCATTGAAGCTTTGTGTAATTGCAGCAACAGGATAAATATTAACCAATGACATTTCCTGTGCAGTGCGCGTAATAAATTTAACAAGTGCCACATTATCAATGACGGGATGCGTGTCAGGCATCATCAGAAAGGAAGTAATCCCCCCTGCTGCGGCCGCTTGACTTGCAGATGCAATTGTTTCACAATTTTCATTTCCTGGCTCTCCAACAAAAACGCATGCATCTACAAGACCAGGAAGAATTGCTTTATTTTGTGCATTAATAACTTCTGCTTCTTCAGGCGTTCCCTGATTCAGGGCTTCTTTCCCA
Source organism: Bartonella rattimassiliensis 15908 (assembly GCF_000278215.1). GTDB lineage: Bacteria > Pseudomonadota > Alphaproteobacteria > Rhizobiales > Rhizobiaceae > Bartonella > Bartonella rattimassiliensis. The sequence continues at coordinate 18,776 of NZ_JH725070.1, read as the reverse complement.
GCAGCTGTAATCAATCCATTTTCCACAATGACTGTACCAATTTCATCGATTACACGTGAAGGATCAATAATACGGGCATTTTGAAAAACAATTGGTTTTAACATTTTTTTTCTCCACTGATCTTCAAGTGTGAATCCAATAAAGCCTCCATGACCGCCATGCGCACTGCAATTCCCATTTTTACTTGTGTGTGAATCATACTTTGTGGTCCATCTGCTACATCGGAAGCAATTTCTACACCACGGTTTATAGGGCCAGGATGCAGAATAATGCAATCGTTTTTGGCATAAGCTAAATTTTCTTTATGTAAGCCAAAATAATGAAAATATTCACGCGTGGAGGGAATAAAAGAACCCGCCATCCGTTCATGCTGTAAACGTAACATCATGATAACATCAGCATCTTTAAGGCCTTCTTTCATCGTGTTAAAAACCTCAACACTCATATGAGTGATTGCTGTGGGTAAGAGTGTTGAAGGAGCAACAACACGAACATGAGCGCCCAAAGCATTAAGACTGAGGATATTGGAACGCGCGACACGGGAGTGTAAAATATCTCCGCAAATTGCAACAGTTAATCCTTCAATATGACCTTTTGCCCTTTTAATGGTTAGAGCATCTAATAAAGCTTGAGTTGGATGTTCATGAGCGCCATCACCCGCATTAATGACACAACAATCAACCTTTTGCGCTAATAAAGCTGCTGCTCCCGCACTGCTATGGCGAAAAACCAGTATATCTGGATTCATGGCATTAAGAGTTGTAGCTGTATCAAGTAATGTTTCCCCTTTTTTCACTGATGAATTACCAATCGCGACATTCATCACATTGGCTCCTAACCTTTTGCCCGCTAATTCAAAAGAAGACAGTGTTCGCGTAGAAGCTTCAAAAAAGAGATTAATTTGAGTCCGTCCGAGCAAGGTAGATTTCATTTTATCAATTTTGTTAGAAAAGATAACATTTGCTTCTGCCCGATCAAGCAATGTATTAAGGTCTTGTACACTCAGATCTTTAATAGCTAATAGATGTTGATGAGGAAAAAGTGGAAAAAATTTATCTTGCATCATAGCATTCTTCTTTATCTCTCTCTAAACAGGTTAAACAAGTATTTGTTTGAATATGATAAATGTTTCTTAACTCTAAAAAGACAAATAGTCTATGATATGAATGATTTGAATAGTGGAATATACCTATGAGTGCTGTATCTGCGCAAAATACTCGTCGAAAAAATACATTTCTTAGTGATACGCTTATGTTTCGTATGGCCTCTATTTTGCCTAAGTCTTTGTTAGCAAGTTTTGAAGAGATAGGAGATTTTGCAGCAAGCCGAGAGGCATGGCACCTTTCTTGCTCAGCGAATCGCTATAAGCCTTTATTGTGTTATAATGATGAATGGGGGCACCCAATGGAAAGATTAGAAATACATTCTTCCTATCAAGCCCTTCAACAATATTCTAGGCAAACGGGATTGGTTACTTCACTTTGGGAAAATACAAGCTCAGAAAATGGGGTACGCTATCAAGCGCGTGCGATTCGTTTAGCTTTATCTGCTGGTTTAGAAACAGGACATTTGAATGAAGTTATTATAACAAGCGCAGCGATTGCTGTCTTAATTGGTGATATTGAGCTTTTTAAAAAGTGGCAAAATGTACTTTTATCACGCCAATATGATTCCTCATCAAAGCCTATTCATCATAAAAAGGCTGCTTCTCTGACTTATGCATTTGATGATATGGAAAAATACGCTTTCAATTTTCCAAGTGTTAAGAAAATTTCTTTTGATGAAAATATGGGACGTGATCTGTATCGTTTAAATGTTGTAAAAACCAATGTTATTAATCCTACAGCTGATGGATATCTTGTTAGTGCAGATTTAGATGGTCATTTAAGTTGTTTTTTCGTTCCACGTATACAAGAAAATGGCTTATTAAATGGATTCATATCGATTCGTCATTTAATTCAGCGTTCTGGAGAACTTTTAACGCCTGAGGGAGTTATTGATTTTCAAGGTAGTTATGGCTGGCTTTTGGGGAATGCTGGAGAAGGACTTAAAGTTATTAAAGATATCGAGACGATGATGCGTTTCGATCAGTCTGTTATATCGGCAGGTGTTTTGCGAGCGGCTCTTCAATTTGGCATAGATTTTTTCCGGAAAAAAATGCCAAATCAGCCTTTACCACCACTAACAGAACGTATTTTTGCAGATATTGCATTAGATATTGCAGCTTCACAAGCATTGGTTTTGCGTTTAGCACGAGCATTTGATAATGCAGCAAATGACCGTTCTGAAGCAGCTTTTGCCCGCATTATGACACCTATTATTGCTTATCACGTTAGTCAATTGGTTGTGCCTATTATTGGCGAAATTATTGCACAACTTGGTATTGAAAGCTTTATAGAGAATAATCCATTATCGCAAATGTTGCATAATGCGCCTGCGCGGACTGTGAGAAATAGTTCTGCCAATCAATTGGTCAGGGATACCATTCTTATTGCAGAAAAAGCACCGAGTTTATTTCAGAAACTATTAGAAAGAATTGCTCTTGATATCGGACCAGCGGGGCCAAGAGCAATTGAAATTATTAAGTCTGCAGGTGATATGGCATCAGCAAATGAGGGAGCAGGAAGGTTTTTTGTTGAACAAGTAGCCTATGCCGCCGCCGCCGCATCATTATGTTCTACGGATATAGAACATGTTGCAAATGCCTATATGGAAAGCCGCCTTGGAGGACAGTGGAGATCTTCATACGGGATGCTTATTGCTCGATATAATGCCGGGCATTTGCTCAATGTCCTCTATCCTTCCATATGATGAAAATTTTCAATTCTATTGAGAGCGCTTTGCAATATAAAAGCAGCAGCTGCTGAATCAATTCTGCTTGCTCTTTTAGCGCGTGAGACATTCATTTCTAAAAGAAAGCGTTCTGCGGCAATTGTTGATAAGCGTTCGTCCCAAAAAACAAATGGAATTTTTGTATAAGCTCTCATATTGCTTACAAAAGCTCTGGTTGCTTGAACACGCGAACCACTGCTTCCATTCATATTAAGAGGTAAGCCAATGATAATAACTCCCACATTTTCACGGTTTAAAATTTTAATAAGTGTATGCGCATCTTCTATAAATTTTTTCCGCTGTAGTACAGGACGTGGATTTGAAATCATTAGTCCCATATCAGAAATCGCAATTCCAATTGTTTTTGTCCCTAAATCTAAGCCCGCTATGGTTTGTCCAGGCAAAAGATGTGTCATCACTTCATTTATATTAATAACAGTCATAGGGATTATAATGCATTTTTTAACGTTTTAGATCTATAGTTATCTTCTTTATTCATGTTATCTAATATTCTTGCGCTTGCAAGCGTAGACTTGTATAGCTAAAATAAAAATCAATAAATAAACAAAAAAACAGAAAGGCGTAAAGAGTATGTCTGTTGATCAAGAAACCGTCAAACGGGTAGCACATTTGGCAAGAATTGCCATCCACGATGACGAGATGGAACATATGACAAAAAGATTCAACGCTATTTTAGGTTTTGTAAAGCAATTGAATGAAGTTGATGTCACTGGAGTTGAACCATTAACATCTGTGATACCGATGACTCTAAGGGCGCGTGAAGATAATGTTACAGATGGCAATAAAGCAGCAGATATTGTCGCCAATGCACCTGTTGCAGAAGAAAATTTCTTTCTTGTCTCAAAAATTATTGAGTAACTTTTATATTTTTGAAATTTGAGAACCAATATGACTGATTTAACAACCCTTACAATTGCACAAGCTCGTGGTGCTTTAGTAAAGAAAAAGCTCAAAGCAACGGAATTAACAGAAGCTTATTTACAAGCAATAGAATTGGCTAATCCAACTTTGAATGCTTATGTAACAATAACAGCAGAACAGGCAAGAAAAATGGCTGCTGAATCAGAGTGCCGTTTGGCAAAAGGGCAGGGAAGGCTTTTGGAAGGAATTCCCTTGGGGATTAAAGATCTTTTTGCAACCTATGGTGTTCATACGCAAGCTTGTTCACATATCCTTGATGGTTTTAAACCGCACTATGAATCAACTGTCACTGCTAATTTATGGCAAGATGGTGCGGTAATGTTAGGAAAGCTTAATATGGATGAGTTTGCTATGGGCTCCTCCAACAAAACATCATATTATGGTCCTGTTATTAATCCATGGAGAAAAAAAGGCTCCAATGAAAAACTCGTTCCCGGTGGTTCTTCAGGAGGATCAGCTGCTGCTGTTGCTGCACAAATTTGTGCTGGTGCAACAGCAACAGATACAGGGGGATCAATACGTCAACCAGCGGCTTTTACGGGGACTGTAGGGATAAAACCAACTTATGGTCGTTGTTCACGGTGGGGTGTTGTCGCATTTGCTTCATCGCTTGATCAAGCAGGCCCTATTGCTAGAGATGTTCGGGATTGTGCTATCTTACTCAGATCAATGGCCTCTTTTGATGAAAAAGATTCTACTTCCGTGAATTTACCAGTTCTTGATTATGAAAGTTATCTTGGAAAATCAATCAAAGGAATGAAAATTGGTATTCCAAAAGAATATTACCTAGATGAAATGTCTCAAGAAATTATTGAGCTTTGGCAAAAGGGAATAAATTGGCTCAAAGAAGCAGGAGCTGAGATTAAGGATATTTCTTTACCTCATACAAAATATGCTTTACCTTCTTATTATATTATAGCTCCTGCGGAGGCATCATCTAACTTAGCGCGTTATGATGGTGTGCGTTTTGGTTTGCGCGTACCTGGAAAAGACATCATTGAGATGTATGAAAATACGCGTTCTGTCGGTTTTGGTGATGAAGTCAAGCAACGTATTTTGCTTGGTACTTATGTTCTTTCTTCTGGTTACTATGATGCCTATTACATGAAAGCTCAAAAAGTAAGAACACTCGTAAAACATGATTTTGATCAGTGTTTTGATGCAGGTATTGATGCTATTCTTACACCAGCAACACCAACATCTGCTTTTGGTATTGCTGATGAAAAAATAAAAAATGATGATGTAGCAATGTATCTTAATGATATTTTTACTGTACCGGTTAATATGGCTGGGTTACCAGCAATCTCTGTTCCTGCTGGTCTATCATCCAATGGTTTACCCCTAGGATTGCAATTAATTGGTAAACCTTTTTCTGAAGAAGTTATTTTTCAGATAGCGCACATTATTGAACAGGAAGCAGGTGTGTTTTGTGCAGAAAAGTGGTGGATATAATCATCAAATTTCACAAAAAAACATTTCTCATTAAATAGAGAGATGCTTTTAAAAAAGAGAAGGGGAAAAGTTATATTGACTTAATTCGTAGCCTTTAGCCGCCAAGATAGGCTTCTTTAACACGCGGATCAGAAAGCATAGTTTTTCCTTCACCGTGAAATAAAATACGTCCTACTTCTAAAATATAAGCATAATCAGCTATGGAAAGTGCAGCAAATGCATTTTGTTCAATAAGAAGAACAGTTTTTCCCATATCATTAATTTTTTGAATAATCGAAAAAATTTCCCGAACGAGAAGGGGGGCTAATCCCAACGAGGGCTCGTCTAATATAACCATATCAGGATTACTCATAAGTGCGCGACCTACAGCAATCATTTGCTGTTCTCCACCTGACATAGTGCCTCCCAACTGTTTTGATCTTTCACGTAGACGTGGAAAAAGCTCAAATATCCATTCAATATCACGGGAAACTCCCTGTTTATCGTGACGGATATAAGCCCCTAGGTGGAGATTCTCTAAAACAGTGAGATGGGGCATGATACGTCGTCCTTCAGGACTTAGAGCTATACCTAATCGCAAAATCTCTTCTGGTGTTTTTTTTATAATTGATTTGCCATTATAGGTAATTTCTCCATAAACAGAGCGATTTAGTCCTGTAATAGAACGTACAATACTACTTTTTCCTGCACCATTGGCTCCAATTAAAGTAACAATACTTCCCTTTTTTATGGACATAGAAAGATTTTGGACAGCTTTAATGGCACCATAGTGAACGTGAAGATTTTTTATTTTAAGAATATTCATAAACATCTCCGCCAAGATAAGCTTCAATAACTTTAGGGTTATTGCGAATTTCATCAGGTGTGCCATTGGCAATGCAACGACCATATTCCATAACCAAAATATGTTGGCAAAGCCCCATAACTACTTTCATATCGTGTTCAATAAGAAGAATTGTAAGATCAAAGTCTTTTTGCACTTTTTCTATGAATTTTCTAAGGTCTTCACTTTCTTGTGGATTCATACCTGCAACAGGCTCATCAAGAAGAAGCAATTTTGGTTTTGTGGCTAAAGCACGTGCAATTTCTAGACGTCTCTGCACACCATAAGGTAAAGCCGTTGCTAATTGACTGGCAAGATGGTCGAGTTGTAGTTGTTCAAGAAGCTCCATGGAATTTCTATAAACTTCCTTTTTTTCTTTCAATGCATTTGAAAAAAATAAAGTGGAAGAAAACCAAGGATATTTTTGCCGAACATGCGCTCCTACCATAACATTTTGCAAAACCGTTAATCCTGAGAAAAGACGGATATTTTGAAATGTCCGAGCAATATGGCGTCTGCAGATAATATAAGGAGGTGCTCCAGAAATTTTTTTCTCATCAAAAAGAATGGTGCCACTTGTAGGGGTATAAAATCCAGAAATCATATTGAAAACTGTTGTTTTCCCAGCACCATTGGGACCAATTAATCCAGTAATACTTCCTCGTTTAATGGCCATGTTAATATTATTGACAGCAACTAATCCGCCAAAACGCATTACGATCTCATTGAGTGAAAGGATGGTGTCGTTCATAGCTTTCCCTCAGTATTAGAAAGCTTTTTGCGTGTCAAAAAGCTATAAATTCCATCCCATGAGAATTCATGTTGTCCCATCAATCCTTTTCTCCAAAACAAGATAATGACTAGTAGTAAAAGAGAAAAAACAACCATACGAAGTCCTGGTGTTTCTGGAATATGTATAAAACCTAAGTCAAATGGACTTTCAATAATACGAAGCCATTCAAGCATGACTGTAATAATAATGCTGCCAATAATGCTTCCGGTAATTGAACCAAGACCACCAGCAACAACAATCATCAAAATATTAAAAGTCATAAGAAAATTAAACATTTTTGGATCAATAGTTGAAATAAGAGCAGCTGTTAATGCTCCACCTATACCTGCAAAAAATGCTCCAATAGTAAATGAAAAACTACGGTAGAAAAAAGCGTTAATTCCCATAGTTTTTGCAGCTATTTCGTCATCACGAATAGCACGTAATACATTACCAGTATTGCTTCGCAGTAAGAGGACAATAAAGAGAACCGTAAATGCTAACCAACCATAGTTCCACCATAATGTTGCATTTTGAGGTATTCCTTTTATTCCCAAAGAGCCATTTGTGAGCGATGTTGCGTTCGTAATGATAATGCGAATAATTTCTGCAAAACCCAATGTTGCAATTCCAAGATAATCACCACCAAGACGTAATATTGGCAAAGCAATCAATAAACCGATAACTGCAGCACACAAACCACTAACAACAACAGCGACAAAAAAAGGTAACTGCAGATGATATAATGGTTCAGCGATAGGCTCAAGAATCCACATCATCTCTTTTTGTTCAGGAGAAAGAAGTAAAACTGCGCAGACATAAGCACCAATGGCCATAAAACCTGCATGTCCAAGAGAAAACATGCCTGTAAAACCGTAAATCAAATTGAGCGAAATTGCTAATATCGCATTAATAGCAATCAGATTTATGATACGAAGTGTATAGTCATTAAACTGCTTATCAGCATAAAATAAAAAACCTACAAAAACTAAAATACTGATACACGATAAAAAAGTTGTCACTGACTTTGTCATTAGATTTTCTCCTGACTTTTTTTACCCATTAATCCCGTGGGCAATACCAATAAAATCAGAATCAATAAAATGAAAGCGAAGGCATCTCGATATCCAGATAGCGCGGGAAAAAATGCAATAATCATAATTTCAATAAACCCTAATAATAGTCCTCCCAACATCGCTCCTGGTATAGAACCAATACCTCCGATAACGGCAGCTATAAATGCTTTAAGACCAGGAAGAACTCCCATATAAGGCTGAATTTGAGGATAGCGTAAAGACCACATAATACCTGCTATAGCAGCAAGTGCTGAGCCTATTCCAAATGTAAATGCAATGACTTTATTGACAGACACACCCATCAAACGCGTTGTTTCAATATCATGGGAGATTGCACGCATGGCAAGCCCCGGCTTTGTTTTATGGATAATCCATAACAATAATACGATAAGAATCAACGATACAACGGGAACAATCAGAGACATAGGGGCAATTCTAATAATACCCTCTGCTTCTGATCCTAAACGCCATAAAAATGGTGTTACAAGAAAATCTGGCTGTTTTACACCTTTAGGAACACCACTAAAGAGTACAGTAGCAAGATTTTCAATAAAAAAAGAAACACCGATTGCACCGATAAGTGCCGAGATACGTGGAGCATGGCGGAGGGGTTTATAAGCAAGTTGATCAACAGTAATACCTACTGCGCTTGTAATAAAAACGGCAAAACAAAGAGCTAAAACCCAAATCGGTGTAAAATCTTGTGGAGAAATTTTAAAATAATAAACAAATCCTAATACAAAAATTAAAAAAGCAGCAATCCAATAAATTGTAGGGCGTTTTTTAAATCCTATAAAGACTGAGTAATAAATAAGAACAGCAAGGAATAAAAGAAGAATTGCAGCCCAAGCAGGCATAAAACTAATTGTGGAAAAGAAAACAAAATATGCTCCCAACATAAAGATGTCACCGTGAGCAAAATTAATGAGTCTCAGTATACCGTAGACCATAGTGTAACCAATAGCGATAAGACCATAAAGAGATCCCAATGCTAATGCATTAAAAAAATACTGGATGAACATTTCAGTGCTCATCTCTCATCCTTCCCACATTTGTTAATTTACATAGAATAATAAAAATTTTCTAAGTCTTTGGTTGAGAAAAAATCTCTCAACCAATTTTCACATTTTAATAAGTACAAACCTTAAATTAAAAAGCAGGCTTAACTTCTTCTAAATAAACACGTTTTCCATCTTGTATTTTTATGATGCCAATAGGAATTCTAGGGTTATGATTTTCATCCATTGACATATCACCAAAAGGGGTTGGAAAATCCTTTAATTCGCTAAGCGCGATAGTAATTTTCTCACGATCAGCACTACCAGCACTTTCAATAGCTTTCATAAACATCATATAACTCGTGTATCCTAAAACAGAATTGATATTTGGTTTTTTGTCAGGATAGGCTTCTTTCCATTCTTTTGTAAATTCTTGCGCAGCTATTGACATATTTGGCATATCCTCACTGTAGGGAAGTGTCGTATGTAAAAAACCTTCTGCAGCTTTTCCTGCAATCGTAATAGTTTCTGGATTATCCATAGCATCTCCACCCATAATTTGAAATTTCGCCCCTAATTCTCGCGCTTGTTTCATGATAATGGCACCTTCAGAAAAATAAGATGGAATGAATAAAACATCAGGTTTTTGTGCAATAATTTGTGTGAGAACAGCTGAAAAATCTTGATCTCCAGAATTATAGTTTAAATTTGAGATAACTTCACCACCTAATTTTTTGAAAGCACGCGTAAAATAACTTGAAAGACCAATAGCATAGTCGCTTGAAATATCTTTAAGAATAGCAACTTTTTTCGCATGTAAAGTTTGCTTTACATAAGTTGCAATTCCTATCCCTTGATAGGGATCAATAAAGCAAGCGCGAAAGTAATATTTTTTACCCTGTGTAACAAGAGGATTCGTTGAAGAAGTTGTGATGGTTGGAGTCTTCGCTTTTTCAGATATTTCACCACCCGCCAATGAGAGTGAAGAACCATAGCTACCAATGATTCCACTCACTTTCTCACTTGCTGTTAAACGCATAACAGCATTAGCTGCTTCTACTTTATCAGACTTATTATCAATAATAACAAGCTCCACTTTACGGCCTAAAATTTCTGGGAATTTTTTATGGGCTAATTCTATACCTCTGATTTCAAGCTGACCGCCAAAGGAATTTTGACCACTTAATGGAAGATAAACACCAATTTTAATAGGTTCATTTGCACAAACATTTATTGTAAATGCTATGAATGCCATAATTGTGGTAAGGATTCTCTTTAATTGCATTGCGCATTTTCCTTAATTGAATTGTTGTCTTTGCACCTTATATTGAACTTCTTTATCATGCAAGTTACACATTAATGAAAATATCATTGCGTAAAAAACTTTTATTTTATATGACCTCTTTTGTAGGATACCATTTGTAAGATATGTAAAGCGTACAATCAAACAGTTTTATAAGTTCATGTTGATATTCTCTGATGTTAACATAGAAGATATGACAATATGGGGAAATCTTATCTTGGGGCTTGCGTGTTGGTACAAGAGCAATGTTTACTTAAATTCAGAGAATCAATATCGTACAATTTATAAGCTACAGGATCACGTTATTATGACGAGTAAGGATACAGTAAAGGATTGTTCCCTATCTGAAAATAGTATAAGTACTTGTGGGGAAATTATTGAAATAAGTGGTGTCATTAAGTGGTTTGATGGTAGTAAGGGGTATGGATTTATTGTACCTGATTTACCTCATTTCCCCGATATATTATTGCATGTTACGGTAATGCGAAGGGATGGTTTTCAAACAGCTTTGGAAGGAGCTAAAGTTGTTTGTGCTGTGGAGAAAACTGAACGAGGATTAAAGTGTGTCCAAGTGAAGTCTATAGATTGTTCTTCAGCAGTTCATCCATCAGAAGTTCCAGCCCGTACCCATGTTGTTGTTACTCCAGAAAGTGGCTTAGAACGTGCAATTGTTAAATGGTTTAATCGTGATAAAGGTTTCGGTTTTCTTAGTCGTGGCCAAGGAACAGAAGATATTTTTATTCATATGGAAACATTGCGCCGTTTTGGTTTAGCTGAGCTTCGCTCAGGCCAAGTTGTTCTTGTACGTTTTGGTAAAGGGAAAAAAGGTTTAATGACAGCAGAGATTTATCCCGATATAGGTATTCCTTTTTCTACACATTAAAATTGCTACGCACCAAATTTCATTCGTAAGATCGGTGTGTTTTCTGTATTTTTTTGATGATTATTGCATAAATAGCTATACGAAGTAAATCATTCAGAATGAATCTATAAACTAAATAAAAAGAATTGCGCGTATTGCATTGAAGAATCGGAAAAGTAAAGAACAACTCTTAACTTTTTTATTTTAAAAACAAAATTTAAGACTTTTCTGTGATGGAGTGTGAGAATGTTAAAGCCTTTTAAAAAGGGGCATATTGTTTCATCGATAATACTGTTTATGTTAAAATATACGTTGTTGTAACAAAAAAAGCCGTGGAGATTCCTGTCCGTCCAATTTCCTTAGAAATACATACAAAGCAAGGTACAATTTCCTATAATGTAGAAATTGTTTTGACGCCATCTCAAGTGGCAGCTGGTTAATGTATCGGATTGATTTTCCACGCAATTGTGCAATGTACTTTGAAGTAGCAAAAAAGGTATCAATCGGAAGATGAACAGGTATTTTTTATGTGGATGGCAAATATGCCTTTACCATTAGGTGTGATTTTTTTAAATTCTGGGGAGTTATTGTGTCAATTATTGAAAACACTTCTCCATTTTCAACAAACACCATTTCATCAGGGGTTCTTGCTGCTTTTGCACTTGAAATTAATGCTGGTGAAGTTTCTGAAAAAAAGATACAAAAAGGATAACGTATTATTCATTCCGTACTTTGTAGAAAGTGCAATAAAAAATGACAGCTGAAAATATTCGTTTTTTTGAATATGATGGTTTGCGATTTGCTTATCGAGAAGAAGGACAAGGCGTACCTATTTTATTAATTCATGGTTTTGGATCTTCTGCGTGGATGAATTGGTATGCAACGGGTTGGTTTCGCATTCTCACTGAAGCAGGATATCGTGTTATTGCTCTTGATAATCGTGGTCACGGAGATTCAGTTAAAAGTTATGATCCTTCTTTTTATACACCTCAAGCTATGGCTGGCGATGCGGTAAAGTTACTACAGCATTTAGAGTTAACTAAAGCCCATGTTATGGGATATTCTATGGGAGCTCGTATTAGTGCTTTTATGGCTCTTTTGCATCCAACATATGTGAACAGCGTTATTTTTGGTGGTTTGGGTATTGGTATGGTAACAGGAGCTGGAAATTGGGAGCCTGTCGCTGAGGCTCTTCTAGCGAAAGATATTTCTACCATTACCAATACGCGTGGTTTAATGTTTCGTAAATTTGCAGATCAAACAAAAAGCGATAGGCGTGCTTTAGCTGCTTGTATTATCACATCAAAACAGGAATTAACAGCATCTGAAGTTTATAAAATTAAACAACCTACACTTGTTGCCGTTGGCTCATTAGATGAAATTGGTGGTGCTGCAGAGCCATTAGCAGCTTTATTACCTTGTGGTGAAGCTTTATCAATTCCTGATCGAGATCATATGCTTGCTGTCGGCGATAAAGTTTATAAAAAAGCTGTTATCGATTTTCTTTCGCGTTATCCTATAAGATAAGAACTCTTCATAGATTTTAGCATTAAAAAATATCTAATATTTTTTTAGAAATATTTTTATTTTATAGAAACTGAAAGCTTATTTAAAAAAACTCTATTGTAACATAAGTTTTTATAAAAAATAGGGAGAGAAATAAGCTCTTATTAGCTTATTTTGTATATTTTTTAGAGATGTAATTTTTAAAAGTGTAGAAGATTATATTTTAAAGACCGTTAAAAAGAGTTATTTTTGAATGATATAATAATATTTTTTACTAAAAAATGTAGGTTTAAATAAACAAGTATTGCTATTTAAATTTTTCTCCCGAATATACATCATAAATGTAAATGCTAAAATTGGAGATAAAGTAAAATTATTAAAAATATACAGTTCTCTACCATTCTTTAATTTATACAAGTATATTTAATAAGGATAGACTCCTTTTGTAAAAGCTCTTTATAGATGTATAAAGAGAGCATTGTAAATATATGTAAAATTAAGTGAATATTCGGAATAAGTTTTTTACTGTCTTTACAGAATCATAGGAGTGTTTTATTCCCACGACACATAATTTTTTTAATCGTCTCAAAAAAATAGGAGAGCATAGTGAATGCTGATGAAATAAAAAAACTTGATAATTATTTAAAAAATACATTCCAAAACTCAGCATTGCAAGTTAAAGCACGACCTAAAAAGGATGATTCTTGTGAAGTGTATATGGGGGATGAGTTTTTAGGCATTATCTATCGAGATGAAGATGAGAATGAGTTATCCTATAACTTTTCAATGGCTATATTAGATATTGATTTAGAAAATTGATTCGTTATTTATAGTTTAATGAAGTCTTTTTTCATTCTATAAAGTTTATATAAGTTTCAATGCCTTAAAGCTCGTATGATTATTTCGTGCAATAATAAGATGATCATGGATAGTAATGCCTAATGCGTTTGCTGCATCTTTTAATCTGTATGTCATGGTTATATCTGCATCAGAGGGAGTGGAATCGCCAGAAGGGTGATTGTGGACTAAGATAAGTCCAGATGCGGATAACTCTAAAGCTCGAGAAATAACTTCACGAGGATAAACAGGGGTATGATCAATGGTTCCAGTTTGTTGTACTTCATCAGCAAGTAAACCGTTTTTCTTATCGAGAAATAAAATACGAAATTGTTCACGTGTTTCGTGAGCCATAACAGCTTTACAATAAGCTAATACTTTATCCCATGATGAGAAAATATCGCGTTTAAATAATTGTGCACGAGCAAGACGTCCAGCAACATCTGAAATAATTTTTAAATCAATTGCAGTTGCTGGACCACATCCTTGAACTTCTTGAAGTCTGTGAATATCGGCGCCCAATACATCAGCTAATGAACCAAAACGTGCTATTAAATTTTTAGCTATAGGTTTTGTGTTTGCGCGAGGTATTGTGCGAAAAAGCAATAATTCAAGATATTCATAATCTTCAATTGCATTTCCTTTTGATTTTAAATAGCGTTTCCGGAGGCGTTCACGATGTCCTTGATAATGTTTATGGAGCAGTACATTTTTCTTCAGCTCTTCACTTTTTCTTTCTGATACTGGGGTGAGTGGAGAACTCGATGTTAACGCAAAGTGATTACTTTGGGTATCTTCCTTTTGATCTAATTTTTTAGCCATAACATCTCTACATTGTATTAGATATGCGAATTGGGAATATAAAAAATATTTTTAGGAGATTGTGTAAATATTTCATATCCTTCATTTGTGACACCAATTGTATGTTCATATTGTGCTGACAAAGAGCGATCACGGGTAACGGCAGTCCAACCGTCAGATAAAATTTTAACTTGTGGTTTACCAAGATTAATCATAGGTTCGATAGTAAACATCATACCTTGTTTTAACTCGATTCCTTCGCCAGGGATTCCATAATGGAGGATATTAGGTGCATCATGAAAAAGCTGACCAATTCCATGCCCGCAAAAATCCCTTACAATTGAGCATCGTTCAGATTCTGCATACTGTTGAATGGCTGCACCAATATCACCTGTCGTTGCTCCAGGCTTAACAACAGCGATTCCTTTCATAAGACTTTCATAAGTTATTTTAAGCAGGCGTTCTGCAGCACGTCTGATTTTTCCAACAGGATACATTCGGCTTGAATCTCCATGCCAACCATCAAGGATAAAAGTTACATCAACATTCACAATATCGCCTTCTTGCAAAGGTCTTTTATTGGGAATACCATGACAGACAACGTGATTGATAGATGTACAACATGAATGGCTGTATCCATGATAATTTAGATCGGCAGGAAAAGCCCCTCGCTTAATACCAAAAATGAATACAAAATCATCAATTTCTTGCGTAGTAATACCCGGTTTAATAATATCCGTAAGCGCATCAAGGCATTCTGCAGCAATACGACCAACTTCACGCATTTTAGCAAAAGCATACTCATCGAAAATGCGGATTTTTCCATTAAATTTTAAAGGAATTGTATTATATTCAATATACTCAGTCATTGTTTCTTCTGTTTTCTATTTTTACTCTTTGAATCGGAAAAATGCCTTCTACACTTACATGACACTTTAAAGCATAACATTCTACCCCTGATTTTAATGCTAAATCAAACTTACGTCCATAGAGTGGATCAAGATCATGACAAATTGTAAAAGCTGTACAATCTTCTCGTTGAATAATATAAAGCATAGCAGCTCGTTTTCCTTGTTGTACGATTTGCATGAGTTCTTCAAGGTGACGTGCACCACGTTTTGTTTCGGTATCAGGAAATTCTGCTAATCCTTTTTTACGAATAAAATGAACATTTTTGACTTCTAGGTAACAATCAGGAAGGATGTCATCATGTAAAAGAAAGTCAATTCGTGATTTTGTTCCATAGCGTTGTTCTTTTAATATTGTTTTATATCCACTTAATTCTGGTAGTAATCCGTTTTGAAATGCTTCTAATGCAAGTTTATTTGGTAAAGTGGTATTTATGCCAATCAAAGTATTATCGGCTTCAACAATTTCTAATTGATAGGCATATTTTCGCTTGGTGTTGTTATGATATGAAAGCCAAATATTAGAATTGAAAGCTGTTAATCCAAGCATTGATCCTGTATTAGGTACTGATACGGTGAAGACATGTTGATCATCTTGTGTAACATCTGCAAGAAAACGTTTATAACGACAGATAAGTTTCGCAGGAAAAAGTTTGGGAATAAAGTACATATTTCTTTTTTAGGATTTATAATTTTATAATTCAACTGAGATTATGACTTATAGGGGCTGTTACCTCCTAAATAAGATAAAATTGATGTAAAAAACGTTATGATATATTATATAAATTGTTGTAAATTCTATAACTCATTTTAATAGCTTTTAAAATTTATTATTAAAAAGCATTAGAGTATTTTGAAGAAGATTGCGTTAAAAAAAACAACGGATTAAGAGCATAAGAAGTAAAGCTAGGTAGTATTGATGGCTGGAACAAATAAAAATCGTAAAAATTTAACGAATGGTCCCATTATTATTTTAGTTGAACCGCAGCTTCCTGAAAATATTGGTATGGTCGCAAGAGCAATGGCAAATTTTGGGCTTGCTGAGCTTCGATTAGTCAAACCTCGAGAAATATTTCCGAATGAAAAAGCCAGAGCTGTTGCAAGTAAAGCTGATCATGTCATTAATAACACTGTAATTTTTGATACATTGCGTGATTCAATTGCAGATTTGCACTATGTTTTTGCCACAACAGCACGTGAAAGATGTGGATTTAAAACTGTAAAAAGTGCTGTCGAAGCAGCAAGCATACTGCGTCAACGTGAAAGTATCGGACATAAAACAGCTATTGTCTTTGGAAGAGAAAGATGGGGACTAGAAAATGATGAAATTAGCCTTGTCGATGAAATCATTACTTTTCCAGTTAATCCTGCTTTTGCATCACTTAATATTGCACAAGCGGTTCTTTTAATGTCTTATGAATGGATGAAAACAAGTCTAGAGAATGTGAGCGATACAGCATTTCGTGCCAAGAAAATGAAACCTGCGAATAAAACAACGTTTCATGGTTTTTTATCGCAATTAGAAGAGGCTTTAGATATCCGTGGGTATTTTAGACCTTCAGAACGCAAAGGAGTAATGCTTGCAAATTTGCGCTCTGTTTTTACGCGCGCTAACTTTAGCGAATCCGAGATTCGCTTATTGCGAGGCGTTGTATCTTCATTGGATTATTTTTCACCACAATACCCACGAGGAAGTGGAGCACCTGAAGAGCGCGATCGCAAAAAATTAAAAACAAATGTGAAAACTGATGGATGAGCGGCCTGTTCTTTTTTTTGATAGTGGTATTGGTGGTTTAACTATATTAAGGGAAGTACGTGTTCTTATCCCTGAAATGCAATTTATTTATGTAGCTGATGACGCGGGATTTCCTTATGGTAATTGGGAAGAAAATGTTTTAAAAAAACGTATTTCAACAATTTTTACAAATCTTTTAACACGCTATGAACCCACCTTATGTGTAATTGCTTGCAATACCGTTTCTACACTAATGATGAAAGATTTACGACAAAATTTTCCTCATGTTCCTTTTGTAGGAACCGTTCCTGCAATTAAATTAGCTGCTGAACAAACGAAGTCTGGTCTTATTTCTGTATTAGCAACCCCTGGAACAGTTAAACGTGCTTATACAAATGAATTAATTAACTCTTTTGCTAGACAGTGTCATGTCAAGCTTGTAGCAAGCGAAAAACTTGCTAGATTTGCTGAAGATTATTTGCGGGGAAAATCTATCGATTTAGAAGAATTAAGGAAAGAAATTCTGCCATGTTTTGTGGAAAAAGATGGAAAATATACTGATATTATTGTATTAGCCTGCACACATTATCCTTTTTTGATTAACTTCTTTCGTGAACAAGCTTTATGGTCTGTTGAGTGGATTAATCCAGCGAAAGCTATCGCCAAACATACCAAATCATTATTGCCATTGTCGGGAAAAATATATCAACAACCCATAAAAAAATATCAAGATTTTGCCTTGCTAACATCAAAAAATATTACTTCTTCAACAGAGTATTTGTTAAAAGAATTTGGCTTAAAACTTATGAAAGGAGTTGACTTTGGGATACTAAATTAATAAAGTTACCTCAGCTTTTTCGTTCAAGAAAATGGCATTATTTAACGTGTCCCGTGGATAACTTAGCATTAATGTTAAGCTATTCTGTCAGTTTTTAGTATCTAAAGGCAGAGGAGGGCGCGTTTCCTTGGGGTCTTAAGATCTCGTGTTTTATTTTAAAGGAAATGCGATGAGTAAACGCGAAACAACAAAGTATAAAATTGACCGTCGTATGGGAGAAAATATTTGGGGTCGTCCGAAATCTCCTGTCAACCGGCGTGATTATGGTCCAGGTCAGCATGGGCAGCGTCGTAAAGGAAAACTTTCTGACTATGGGGTGCAATTGCGCGCTAAACAGAAGTTGAAAGGCTTTTATGGAGATATTTCAGAAAAGCAATTTCATAAAACTTATATGGAAGCTTCTCGTCGGCGGGGTGATACGGGTGAGAATCTTATCGGTCTGTTAGAATCTCGTTTGGATGCTGTTGTGTATCGGGCAAAATTTGTGCCTACGATTTTTGCTTCTCGCCAATTTATTAATCACGGTCATGTTAATGTAAATGGGCGGCGCACAAATATTCAATCGTATCGCTGTAAACCAGGCGATGTTATTGAGGTTCGAGAGAAATCAAAGCAACTTGTTTTGGTTTTAGAGTCAGTACAATTAGCAGAACGTGATGTCCCTGATTATATTGAAGCAGATCATAAACAGATGAAAGCAACTTTTACACGTATTCCTGCTTTTGCAGATGTTCCTTATGCTGTGCAAATGGAGCCTAATTTAGTCGTTGAATTTTATTCTCGATAGTTTTTCTATGGGAGAAATTGTTTTTCTTTTATATTATTATAGCTTCAAGGTATTGTTTTTTTACAATTTTTGGAGTTAATAAGTGTTTTTTGTGAATGGTTCTATATTAAGTTTGTTGCTATATTTTATAGTAATAGATTTATATAGTTCCATTTCTTTTTTATGTGTCTAATTTATAAATTCAAAAAACAAAATGTAAGCTTGCTTTCTCCAACCAAGAAGTGAAAGGTATTTTAGGGACAGCGCGCCCGATTAGCTACTTTGATGGGGAAATTGATCATGAGGCAAACCGTCTCAATCAAGC
>NZ_JH725069.1 GCF_000278215.1 Bartonella rattimassiliensis 15908 | reverse complement strand
GCTTTTATCAAATGGAAGGTTTTAAAAATTATGATTAACATTCGTTTCAAACGTTTCTTATAAAGATCTCATTTATGTTTCAAACGTTTAAACGTCCATTTAGAGAGGTTTTCATAAGCATCTTTTTATTTTGTACTCAAACATAACTTCTTTGCAAATTAATCGTTCTATATTTGTGCTCTGTGCTTTTAAATGGTAACTTTTAAAACGTTTTTTAGTATCATATCTAAGGTAAAATAGTCTTTTACTGCTATGTATTAGCCGCCTCCATTTTTTTATGGAAGCGAATAGTTCCGTTCTTCAAAACTAGCTATGCACTATATTCATTAAAAGGCTTTTCATTTCATAAGATATAACGTTTTGAACTTCATTACCTTTATTTCCTACCTCAGTAAAAAAATACCGTGGTTATAAAATCAATCTTCTCTTTAAATCCTTTGTGCAATCTTTACGAATAAACCCATAAGCTTATGACCGTTTCAAACGATTATTCCTTTGAAGGTTTCGCTCAAAAAAGAGCAAAACTCATACCATTCTTTAAACGTATACAATTTATGTTATCTATAATTTCAAACAACTAAATTTTTAAACAATGTGATTTGTGCTATGATAAAAACGTATCATAAAATTTATAAACTGTTATGAATGATATCTGCTTTTCATTTCATTTGAATGCCCCCATGCGTTATAATATTTACATCATGATTTTCTTTTTATGGTCTATTCATACATGGCAATCCTGTATAAAAAATAGTCAAATGAATCACGTATAAAAATGTGGATTCTGAAGGGGGTGTATATAAAATAATGGCATAAAAACTATTGACTTTATTGTGTTTTTTGATATTATACCGAATATTTGGACGATAGGGTATGGTCATACGAGCCATGCTGGTCACCCCTTTGTCAAAAAAGGCATGCGTATTACGCACAAGCAAGCAGAAGAAATTCTTTGTAAGGATTTAAAGCAATTTGAGCAAGCTGTTTCGGAATCTGTGAAGGTTTCCTTAACGGATTGCCAATTCGCGGCCTTGGTTTCTTTTTGTTATAATGTAGGCACGAAAGCTTTTTGCAAGTCGAGTTTGTTGAAGAAGCTTAATCAAGGGGATTATGAAGCTGTACCCGTCGAATTACAGAAATGGAATAAGGTAGGAGGGAGGCTTCTTGCTGGTTTAGCCAACCGTCGAGCAGCTGAAGCAGGTTTGTGGGCTAAGGGGTCTTATGTTTCTTCCAACTATCAAAGAGTGGAAACGAAGGAGGCAAGAGGTGTTTTTAAGGTAGAAGCTTTAGCGCCGATTATAGGATCTTGTTCAGGGTTTGGAGGTTTTTTGGTGGGCAATGGCCCGATCCAATGGGCTTTAGCAACCCTTATGGTTTTAGCCGCCTGTGTTGGCCTTTTCTTTGTAGCAAAACGGTTTCGGGAGCAGCGGTTGTGATTTTTTGGTTCAAAAGAAATTTAACTCTGATGTTCACGGCTTTAGCCGTTTTTTTAATGGCTTTAGCTAAAGCTTTTCGTCTTGGTCAGAGGTCAGAACGTCAAAAGCAAATAGAGACTTCTTTAAAGATAGCAACGACGCGTTTTGAGGTTGAAAATGAAGTTAATCAAAAAAGTGATAGTGGTGTTCGTTCTTCCCTTACTCGTTGGCTGCGGGGCAAGTAGGAGTGTTACTTGTGAAGGTTGGTTGCCGATTTACTTGGATACTCAAGATGTTGATGTCATCAGCTCACATTTAGCAAGAGATATTTTGAAACATAACCAACAGGGAGCACGCTTATGTGGTTGGCAAAATGAGTAGAAGAAGTAAGGAGGAGCAAGATCTATCGGAAACCGAACGACAGTTACTTCATGAGATGATAGAAACCTATCAAGGCTTGAAGATGATGTCGCGTATTATGAAGTGGATAGCTTTCATTGTTTTTATTTTAGTGATGGATTTTGCTCGCCTTATGGACGCGCTAGATAATATTTTCTCACATCTCAAAAAGTGGCTAACCAAGAGTTAGAACTCACAAAATCTTTTCTTTAAAAATATGACGAAACAAGAATTTACCCAAACACTGTTTGCGTGGATGGGTGGAAAACACCATCTGCGTAAGACAATTATACCGATTTTAAATAGTATTGACCATAAAACCTATGTTGAACCGTTTTTAGGTTCAGGTGTTATTTTCCTAAATAAAAGACCAGCAAAATATTCCGTGATTAATGATTTGAATGGAGAGATCACGAATCTGTTTCAATGCGTTCAAAACCATTTTGATGCTTTAGCCAACCGACTTGAATGGTTTGTTTGTTCGAGACAGTTGTTTTTTGACTTTGCGGCAATTTCCCCAGAGAACCTTACCGAAGTTGAAAGAGCCGCTCGTTTTTTGTTTCTCCAACGTTGTGTCCTTTATGGGAAAAATGATTATACCTCTTTTAGTTTTGGAAGAAAGCGCCCAGCAGGGTTTAATCCCGAGAAGCTTTTAGCCAGGATGAGACGTGTTAGGCAAAAATTGCTTGATACGACCATATTAAATTTGCCGTGGGAACGGGTTGTCGCACTTTTTGATGCACCTGATAGTTTATTTTATTTAGATCCGCCTTATCTTGTAAAGAAGAAGTATTATAGCTCTGGGAATTTTGTTGAAGAGGATTTTGTAAGTATGGCAAAAGTTCTCAAGGGTATTCAAGGGAAGTTTGTTTTGAGTCTGAATGATTGTGATGCGGTTAGAGAGATCTTTAAGGATTTTGATTTTTTAGAAGTTGAGACGCTTTGGACAGCAGGTATGGCAAAAAAAACACCCCGAAAAGAACTTCTGATTCGCAATAATTAAGAGACATATTGCAAAATCCTATTCCCAAACTTTTATTTATATCTCCCCCATAGTGAAAAAGATTTATAAATACAATAAGTTATTTTACATAAAACTTATATATTATTCATTCTAGTAATTATAATATTTTTTTAATAAGAAAAAATAAAAAAACACGATACTTCAATATGTTAGTATTTCACAACACAATCCATAAATATAGCTCAACCTATAAATAAGAGGAGAGTCCGTTTTATATTGTGAAAGAACATGTGTAAGAAGGTGATCGATAGATTTTTGATCTGAGGGAAATATTTTTATGCATTGCCTTTTTATATTTTAATTTTAGGAGAATGAGAAATAATTATAGATTGGAGGGTTACATATTGGGATAGAAGGGGCCCTCATTGCCTTGTGGACAAATCCAAGTGATGTTTTGGTTCGGATCTTTGATATCACACGTTTTACAATGGATGCAATTTGAAGCGTTGATAATATAAGTTAGATGATCATTATGCTCTAGCCATTCGTAAACAGCGGCGGGGCAATAGCGTATGGATGGTCCTCCATAGATTGCATATTCAGAGTCCTTTTGTTTTTTTAGGGAGGCTATTTTTAAATGGCAAGGTTGATTTTCTTCATGGTTCGTATTGGAAAGGGCAACACTTGAAAGGCGATCGAAGGTTACAACACCATCTGGTTTGGGGTAAGCAATGGGTTGAAATTTTTTTGCTGGTTCGAGACATGCAGAATCCTCCTTTTCGTGGGAGAGTGTTTTAAATAAGGAAAATCCGAATAACTGTTGCCACCACATATCCAAACCGGCAAGTTTAATTCCATATTTTGTTCCATATTTTGCCCAGAGCGGTTTGGTATTACGTACTTTATAGAGATCTTTACCAATGAGCCCTTTTCGCCACTGTTCTTCAATTTCTTTAACCTCATCATGGGCACGTCCTTGCGCAAGAGAAGTAGCTATTTTATCGGCAGCTAATATGCCTGATAAGATGGCATTGTGTGATCCTTTGATACGAGGAACATTAACAAAGCCCGCAGAGCAGCCAATAAGTGCACCACCAGGAAAAGTGAGTTTTGGTACGGATTGCCAACCTCCTTCGCTGATAACACGTGCACCATAGGAAAGACGTTTTGCACCTTTGAAGATTTCATAGAGTTTTGGATGTGTTTTAAAACGTTGAAATTCTTCAAAGGGAGAAAGATAAGGATTTTTGTAATCTAAGTGTACAACAAAACCGACAGAAATAACATTGTTTTCTTGGTGATAAATAAAGCCACCACCACCAGTATTATTGTCTAACGGCCAACCGATGAAATGTTGCACTAAACCACGTTGGTGTTTGTGAGGATCAATTTCCCAGAGTTCTTTAAGACCAAGACCAAACTTTTGTGGTTCACGATTTTTGCTAAGGTTGAAATGTTGTATCAGTTGTTTTGCAATTGAGCCGCGTGCACCTTCTGCAATTAGAGTGTATTTTGCCAATAAAGCCATACCAGGCATATAATTTTTTCCGGGGGTTCCATCTTTGTTAAGTCCCATATCACCGGTGAGAACACCAATAATTGCTCCGTTATCATTTTGGATGGTTTTTGTTACGGCAAAACCAGGATAGATTTCAACACCCAACGCTTCAGCTTTTTTGCTTAGCCAACGGCAAACGTTCCCTAGCGAAACAATATAACATCCATCATTTGATAAGATTTTGGGATGCAAAATATTAGGAAATATTGTAGCTTTTCGAGGCTTTAGAAAAAAAAACTGGTCACGAGTAACAGGGGTTATGAAGGGATGCTCGTTGTCACTTCTCCATTCTGGTAAGAGTGTATCGATACCAATGGGATCAACAATTGCGCCAGAGAGAATATGTGCTCCAACTTCGGTCCCTTTTTCAACAATTGTGACAGAAAGCTCTGGGTTAATTTGTTTTAAACGAATTGCGGCAGAAAGCCCTGCAGGTCCTGCTCCGACAATAACTATGTCAAACTCCATACTTTCACGCTGGTCATGCAGAGGTGCTTTCATGATTTATAAATTTTTCTCCAATATTGGAATAGTTTGGTGTGGGTTGCTCACAAGAGATGAAGCAACGATTTGCATGGCGAAAAGTTCTCTTGTTTTTTCTTTAAAAATGACTTTGTTAAATTTCATATTTACGCGTTGATGATGTAGAGGTGAATTC
Source organism: Bartonella rattimassiliensis 15908 (assembly GCF_000278215.1). Taxonomy (GTDB): domain Bacteria; phylum Pseudomonadota; class Alphaproteobacteria; order Rhizobiales; family Rhizobiaceae; genus Bartonella; species Bartonella rattimassiliensis. The sequence goes on along the minus strand of NZ_JH725069.1, from coordinate 176,364 downwards.
ATAGTTTATAAAGCTTTCTCCAATGCTGGAAGAATTTGGTGGAGATCACCTACAAGGGTGTAATCGGCAATTTGCATAATGGGCGCTTCTTCATCTTTATTAATGGCAACAATAATTTGTGCATCCATTATGCCGGCTAAATGTTGGATTGCCCCGGAAATGCCAACAGCTATATAGAGTTCAGGAGCAACGATTTTGCCTGTTTGTCCAATTTGCCAATCATTGGGAGCATAGCCTGCATCTACTGCTGCGCGGCTGGCTCCTAAAGCCGCATCTAATTTGTTTGCAAGGGGAAGAAGAAGTTCCATAAATTTTTCTTGAGAACCAAGACCTCGTCCACCTGATATAATAACGCGGGCCGAGGTTAGGTCAGGACGATCACTTTTGTTCGTTGCTGCTGTTACGAAAGAAGAAAGATTGGGATTGGGAGCTGGTGTGATTGTTTTAATGGGAGCAGAATTATTTTGGGAAGACGTTGGTGTGAAAGAAGCTGTTCGAACTGTTATAATCTTTTTGTGATCATTGGTACGTACAGTTTCAATTGCATTGCCTGCATAAATTGGACGTTTGAAGGTATCGGGTGAAAGAATGGCCGTAATATTTGAAATTTGCATAAGATCAAGAAGAGCTGCTACGCGTGGCATTACATTTTTCCCAGTGCTGTTGGATGCAGCCATGATTACATCGTAATCATTGGCTAACTTAATGATTGTATCTGCTATAGGTTCGGCGAGTTGATGGGTTAAGTAATCTGCTTCGGCAATAAGAATTTGCCGCACACCATTAAGTTTAGAGACATCTTCCGCGATCGTTTGAATTTTTTCTCCGCAAATCAAAATATCGATATCATTATTGAGTGCGCGCGCAGCGGTAAGTGTTTTTGCAGTTTCTTTTGTATTATGATCGGCCAATAAAAGAATTGCCATAAGTTTTTGCCTTTTTATATACGTGTTGTTTTTACTCTTGTGGTGGGGATATTAAATGCAGTTTTTTTGTTTTAGAGCGCTGACAAGCTCTACTACATTCGCTACTTTAATACCGGATTGACGGGGTTTTGGTTCTTCAACGCTTAAAATTGTTAAGCGTGCTTTCGTGTCAATGCCGAGATCAGCAAGAGCTTTTTGTTCAATGACTTTCCTCTTTGCTCTCATGATATTGGGGAGAGAGGTGTAACGCGGTTCATTGAGCCTTAGATCAGTGGTCATAATCATGGGAAGAGCAAAACAAAGGGTTTGTGTACCATGATCGATTTCACGAGTAACTATAGCATGCCCATCTTCTATGTTAAGATGTGAGGCAAAAGTTGCTTGTCCCCAACCAAGAAGAGCAGCGAGCATTTGTCCTGTTTGGTTGCTATCATCATCAATCGCTTGTTTTCCTAAAAAGACCATATCGGGTTTTTCGTCATCAACAATGATTTTGAGAACCTTAGCAATTGCTAAGGGTTCAAGTGTTTGATCTGTTGTGATAAGAAGTGCGCGATCAGCTCCCATCGCAAGTCCTGTTCGTAGAGTTTCTTGGGTTGCTTCTGGTCCAATTGAAACAAGGACAACTTCTGAAACTTTACCGGATTCTTTTTGGCGAATTGCCTCCTCCACGGCTATTTCATCAAAAGGATTCATAGACATTTTTACGTGAGACAGATCAACGCCTGTGCTATCGGGTTTGACGCGTATCTTGATATTATAATCAACAACACGTTTGACAGCGACAATTATCTTCATGATGATCCTCTTCGTTTATGATCGCAAGTTTATAGCAATATGCATAATAAACCAAATTGTTTAAAATGAAGTCTTATTTATAACTTGTGTTTTCTTTCATATAAGCTTTTTTTATGTTTACTTGTAATTTCTTGTCGTCATTTTTAATCTTCATATCTTTTGCATTGCCATAATTGCTTTATTTGATTGAATAAAAATTAAAAAAATCAATATTCCTTGCGAAAATATCCTTTTTTTAGTTTCTTAATAATGGTGCGATAGACACTTCATGCAATGAATAAGTGAAAAAAATAAAAAGGGGGGATTACTTTTTTCTTCAAATCTTGAGGTCAGAAAAATTAAAAATCTTTCGTTCAAATATTTTAGATGAATATTAGGGGAAAAAATTAGAGTTCTTAAAGCTCTATTTACTAAAATAGAGCATATTTTCTGTGCATTTGTGCGATTCTTTTCAGAAAGTTAATGAGGGGTAGGCGTTTGTGAATACGAAAGGTCATACGATCGACCAAGAAACCAATCAGGTTAGGAACGATAAATTCTCTTTTTTTGTTGAGCAGAAGGAGAAAATGGATACGCCTATGGAAGTAACGATGTCGGACATTGCTCAAAAATTACGTACTGTTTATACGCAAATGCAAATGAAACATTCGACCCGTCCTTTGAACCGGCAGGATTCTGTAGAAGAGCATTTTAAATCTTACTTAGATGATATTAGTCGAGCTATTTTGGCTGAACATTATATTCGTTGTCAAAGGGAAAAAAAGCTTTTTGAATCTTTAGAGCAGATTAAAGCAATTGTTCAAAGTTTGCAGAACGAAAAAAAAAGCTTAGAAGAAGCAGCGGTAACACGACGTATGTTTCGTTCAAAATGCCCTGATTCTGTTGTACAAAAACTTGCTCATATGGAATGTGAGGAAAATCAAGAACGCTTATTACTTCAAAAGGTACAAGGTTTTTCGAGACAAAACGGTATAATTCCACTCCAAACAAATGTTGAAAATGCGTTGAAACAAGAAAATAAAAGCTCTTTGCCAAGTGATGCTATGAAGTCTTCTTGCAAAAAAAAGGTTGAGGGAGCAGTGGAGCGTGTTGGGATAGAAAAAAATGAAATGAGGGGGCCGGAATCTAATCCTTGCATTGAGAATGATTGTTCTTCTTTAAAGGTGCAGTCTCGGGGGAGAGCCTCATTTCTATCTTATTGGCTAAAAAAAGTGTTCTTTGTTGTTTAACCGTTGCATTTATAATAGCGATAACGCTATGTCTTTACAGCTTTTTAAAGGGAGCTCGTTTTTTTTAGTTTTTATGATGTTGAGGTTAATAGATGTGAAATGTATTATGCATTCGTAATTATGCGAAAGCTATATAGCAACTAGAATTATCCTTTTAAACATGCAAAAAGATTATTGAAAAAGAGGATAATTGGAGAAAGATCTATAATTGTTAAAAAACTTCAAACTATCTTGAAAGTTCTATAAGTGAGTATTTATTTACCAATTGCTGAAATGTCACTCAATATGCTGATCTTGATTGGTATGGGAGTCATTGCTGGTTTTTTTTCCGGTCTTTTTGGAATTGGTGGTGGTTTTCTTATCACACCTTTATTGATTTTCTATAATATTCCTCCTGCTATTGCTGTTGGAACAGGTGCTAACCAGATGATTGCGTCATCTGTAACAGGGGCTATTACACATTTTAGAAGGCGTACGCTTGATATCAAGCTTGGTATTCTTTTGGCAGTTGGGGGAGGGATTGGTTCTTTGATTGGGATTCAGATTTTTTCTGTTTTGAAAAAGTTAGGTCAATTAGATTTAATGATTTCACTTCTCTATGTGATTCTTCTTGGAAGTATAGGAAGCTTGATGATTGTTGAAAGTTGGTATGATATGATACGCAAGCGGGAGGCAGGAAAAGTCAATATGCGTCTTGCTGGTCGACATAATTGGATTCATCGTTTACCATTTAAAATGCGTTTTCGGACATCTATGATATATGTCAGCATTATTCCAGTTTTAGGAATTGGTCTCATTGTAGGGTTGCTGTCTTCTATTATGGGAATTGGTGGCGGGTTCTTTATGATACCAGCATTGATTTATCTTCTGCGGGTTCCAACTAGTGTGGTGATTGGGACTTCACTTTTTCAGATTACATTTGTATCTTCTTTCACGACGGTTTTGCAAAGTATAACTAATCAATCCGTTGATATTGTTTTGGCTTTTTTATTAATGCTTGGAGGAAGTATTGGTGCGCAATATGGAACACGGGCTGGACGAAAATTAAAAGCTGAGCAATTGCGTATGGCACTTGCATTTTTAGTGTTAATTGTATGTATGCGTCTTATTTTTCAATTGTTTATACGCCCCGATAATCTTTTCTCGCTGGATATTCTGATGAGATAAAAATGGGTAGGTTATTTTCTTTATGTATCATTGCAGGTTGCTTTTGTTTTGTTTCTTTTTCGACATGGTCACATGTTGAGATGACAGCTACATTCATTGATCAAGTTGATCACGAAACTATTCAAATTATCGTAACAACGAATACGATTACTGTGGATGCAAATTTTGCTGGTTGTGATCTTTATATTGCTGGTGTTTTGGAAAATATTGATCCATTATATTCTCGCCAGAACCGTTATGATGTTGTGGTAAGCTTGGAGGGACAAGACCGGACAATGGTAATGCGAGAAAAAAAACGCAATGCTGGGGTATGGGTTAATACAGATTCCCTTATTTTTAAAAAGGTTCCTTTTTTTTATGCTATGGTCACAACGCGTGAAATTGACGATATTACGAGCATTGAAGATTATAAACGGTTGGGATTAGGATTACTCTATTTGCCATTGCAAACGAATGAACAAGATCAGAAAAAAGTACAAGTTTTTCGCGATGAACTTATAAAGTTGCAAAAAGCTAAAAACTTTTATTATGAGGAAGTCGGTGGAGTTCGTTTTGGTTCTGACACACTTTTTACAGCACATTTTCGTTTGCCAGCAAATATTCCTGTTGGACATTATAAAGTACGTGCTTATCTTTTTCGTGATGGCCAATTTATTGATAGTATAACAACAACTCTTGAAATTGTTAAAGCACACATCGCTTATACAATTTTTAATGCGGCGCATCAATATCGTTTCTTATATGGTATTGTTGCGGTGATTACTGCTGTGATCACAGGATTTTTATGTCGTTTGATCTTTCGAAAAGATTAACGCAAAGAAGGTCTGAAGGATTCTATTTTTTATGAAAAATGCGTAAGATAAGAAAAATAGGCACAACAACAATTGCTCCCATCATAGCTATATGAAAGAAGTTTGTAAGTATTATAAGCCCTGTTTTCCATAAATATTGAAAAAAATCTATTATTTTCTGTATGAAATTTCGGGGTGTCCATCCAAAAAAACTCATTACGATGCCCATGAAGAATGAAAGGAGGAGCAATTGTATGCTAATACGGCTTAATGTTCCTCCAAGAAATGTATAAAAAGAATTTGATAATTTTTTCTTTCGGTTCATTTTAGTATACTTTCAAATGTCTCGTTTTTTATTATATCATCATGGTACAGTGATGTCTTTATCATCTTTATCATAAAGGGGAAATGTTTTTTTATTTTTTCTGACTTTTTTCGATTTTACTACCTTTGGTGTTATCAGGACTGGCTTTTGAAATATACTCGTATTTTATTCGTAATATTTCAATAGTGCTTCTTTTATTAAAATGCGGTAGTATCCTTTCATTTTTGAGAATTTGTAGGGGAATTTTTATAACGTTTCGATATTTCGCATCAGGGTAAGGGTTCTAGTACATTGAAGATTTTGTAATGAACTTATTATTGTTATATATAGAAATAATATTTCAGGATAGTTTACTTAAAAAAGACTACGTATTTTGCTAACGGTGTGTTTCCATAAATATTATATATATTGGGGAGTACATGAATAAATATTCATTACTGATTATCGCTACAATGGACTTAACGGAAAGAAAAATACCTCTTCTGAGTCATTTAAAATACTAAGAACTTTTGCAATATTGAGAACTGATGAATAGTAAAGGAACACTTACATCTTTGTAAAGTCAAGACGATGGTGAACAATCGATTTTATAGCATTCACAAACACCATCGTAAAATAGAGTATTAAGAAATGCTTCTTAAAAAACACGTGAATGAACAATAAAATAATATTCTATTTTGGAGAGAATTTGGATCCCATAATCATGCTACACAACACCATTCCATCTAAACGCAATAATGCAATCACAAATACCTTCAATGATTAAAAGTCTGCTTTTGCTCTTTAGAGATTACTTGCTTTTAAAAATAAATAGGTGAACTATATAAAATATTTAGTTACCTCCTTACAGAGGATATACTATTCAGATCACATCATTCAAGTGAAAGATTAACAAAATTCATTTTCGTATACATATTTTCATAAAATCTAATTTTTGTATACAATAAGCATTCTACTCTATGGTTTCTTTCCATATCGAGAAGGATTTTTAATTCTAAGCCCTTTTGAATATAAATCGTTAACCATAAATAGAGTAGGGGTTTTACTCATCTTAATAATTCATAGACCATTGCAATGTTAGCTATGTATATGAATTATAGAAACTCTGTTTTGTGATATATATTATAATTAATTAAACTTGTCTACGTGTTGTCTCATGTTTTGAATTTATGTCCTTTACGTAAAACGAACGCCATTGGGGTATTCATTTGTGCACTCGCTTTAAAAAGACATGTCTTCAAGTTCATCACATCCATTTCGCGAAAGTGTTTGTGAATAGTATAACGATAAAGCTCTTGATGAAGAAGATAAAATTTGTAGATTACTTCTATCTTTGCGCTGATAAAAGAGCAAGTCAGCACCCTCATACACTTTACTAACTCTTTGGTTTTTGTGATAGCCCTTAGCACTTGAGAGCGTTTATAAGAAAAATTTTAAACTTTTTTTGTTGTGTTTTACCTCTACATTTCAGCTCCACTTATGACATGGCAGAATATGATTTTTATTGCTTCAATATAGACAGATTTGAAATGAGAGAATCTTACGGTATTCAGAGTTCTAATTCAAGTTGAATAACGCTAAATTACCGTTATAAATCAATATACTGTCTACAAAAGCTTTTTAAAAATCAATCTCACTTTTTTATCATACATGTTTAAATATATTCTATCAAAAACTTCTAAAATAAGGCGCAGCGTTATTCCTTAATAATATTATGTAACTTTAATTTTTAACTAAGAAAAAGTATGGACAATTTTCTTGACAAGATATTGTTTTTCATTTGGAACTTTCTAAGCTATGTTTGTATAATATATCTTGTAGATTGACTACTCTTCAATCTAAAAGTGATTCTATAACCCACTATTTTAATGGGAAATAAAAAATACTTTGATCATATTAATAATAATCTTGCGATAGTTTGTTTGCATAGACATCACCATTATCCAACTGCAAATACATAACATTTAAGATATCACCCTTTTTTACCTCTGTTTTTGCATTCTCAAAGTTATATTTTTATCATTTTGATTGTCAACAATAGTAGAAAATTATCAAGAGTGTATAGTCTGTATACTTCAATGATCTTATACAGTGGAGTTGCATAATCTGTAGATTTATTAAATAATTCAATTATTATTCTGTTGATCATTATCCTTACGAAAGAAATTTTGCCAATTTATCGGAAAAAACATCCTTCAAGATGATCATTAACAATCCCTACAGATTGCATAAAAGCATAACAAATCGTGGGACCAATAAATGTCCAACCACGTTTCTTCAAATCGTGAGCAAGACGAAGAGATGCAGGGATTATAGGATGAGCCGATAATGTTTGAAAGTCTATCTTTTCATAATGCTCTGATTGTAGTGGCTGAAAAGACCAAAAATAATGGGACAAGCTTCCCCATTCTACTATAATTTCCTGTGCTTTAAGTGCATTATTAAGTACTGATCGAATTTTTCCTTGATGGCGAACAATGTCTTTGTTTTGCATCAACATTTGCACTTTTAACTCATCATAATGAGCAATTTTTTCGAAGTCAAAGTGATCAAATGCAAGGCGAAAAGAAGAGCGTTTTTTTAAAATTGTAAACCAAGAAAGCCCTGCTTGGAAACCTTCAAGACAAATTTTTTCAAACAAACCGATATCCTCAAAAACCGGTTTTCCCCATTCGTTATCATGATAAGCACAATAAAGCGGATCTGTTCCTGCCCATGCACAACGAACTTTCCCATCTACTCCCTTGAGAAGACCTTCTGCAAGCGTAGAATTAACTGTACTAAAAGAGAGTTCCTTGGTTATCATCTGGTGACTTTATTTGTTTGTGTTTTAAACGTTTAGTGGAAACAGGCTCTTGTGTTGCAACATTGATATCACCATCAAAAAAGCGTAAGTTTATTTGCCCTGTTCCAGGAAATTGGGCCAAGCGTTTAATGGGCTTATTATTTTGCCCTAAAGCCAAAACAAAACCACGCTCTAAAATATTCTGATAAGAAGTGCTTTTTAAAAGCCTAAATGCTACCTCCATTTGGGCACGTTGTTTTTCCACACTACGTACAAAAGCACGATTAAGACGCGCTGTATATTCTCTTGTATTGTGTTGGGCTTTTTCACTATTTAATAAACGTAGCGAAAGACGTAGACGAAGAGTATGAAAAGAAAAACGTTTTTTATCATAACTCACACAGAGAGCACGCTGTAATCGACTTGAAATTTCATCAAAACCACGTCGTGATAGGGCGAAAAGTTGATCGACAGTGGGAAGACCACGTCTAGCTGCACGCAATTTTTGTTGATGAAAATCAAAAGAACGCGCAAGACCCTTGCGCAAACGTGCCCCAAGTGACGCAACGCACACTTCAAGATCAAGTTTGACGGGAACAGCTTTTTCTGCGGCTCCTGTAGGGGTTGGTGCACGCCAATCAGCAACATAATCAATCAAGGTCCAATCCGTTTCATGCCCAACAGCAGAAATGATAGGAAGGGCTGAGGTATAAACAGCACGAACAACGGCCTCGTCATTAAATCCCCACAAATCTTCTAAACTTCCTCCTCCGCGTGCAACAATAATAAGATCAGGTTTTGGAATAAGGCCTCCTGGAGCAAGAGCATTAAAACCTTTAATAGCAGTAGCGACTTCTTTCCCACTTGTTTCGCCTTGAACACGTACCGGCCAAACCAAAACATGCAACGGAAAACGATCGGATATACGATGAATAATATCACGAATAACAGCACCCGTTGGTGATGTTACAACGCCTATAATTTGAGGCATGTAAGGTAAAGATTTTTTCTTTTCTTCATCAAATAAACCTTCTTCTATAAACTGTTTCTTACGATTTTCAAGAAGTGTCATCAAAGCACCAACCCCTGTTGGTTCAAGAGCCTCAATGACAATTTGATATCTCGATGATCCTGGATAAGTCGTAAGTTTACCAACAGCAATTACTTCCATCCCTTCTTCAGGAGGAAATTTAAGCTTTTCCATCACTCCACGCCAGATAACAGCTTCTAACCGCGCCTTATCATCTTTTAAAGCAAAATAAGCATGTCCTGAAGCATGAGCACCACGGTAACCTGATACTTCTCCACGTACCCGTACATAACCAAACTTTTCTTCAACAACGCGCTTTAAAGCTCCTGCTATTTCGGAAACAGTAAATTCCGCAACATTCGTTGCATTTGTTTTTTCACCAAATAAATTGATCATTTTCACTTCACGGAAGTTGAAACATTCAGTCTTAATATCTACATATACATAAACACGTCTTTAATGAAAATAAAAGAGCTCTTTAAAATAGAATGTCTTAAAAGTACATTTTTTCTACAACAGATCCATTCATTATCCATGATACCCCCTTGTTATTCATGAACTTTGACGTATCGTAAAATTTTTAAACCCTATGCAATACGCTGAATATGTTATGATAATGCTTTTTATCTATTTGATAGCATTTAAGACATCCTTATTTTTCAATTTTACTATAAAAAATACGCGGCGCACTATTCCAAACCCATTTCTTAATATTGGATGTCATCGCTATAACATCATATTTTTGATAGATAAATGCATAAGGTCCTTTTTGCATCAGTTCGCGTTGTAAATCAGCATACATTTGCGCCCGTTTTTGCAGATCTTTTTGAAATAAGGCTTCTTCAACCTTTTGATTCATTTTGGCATCAAAATACCCATGCCTCCAACTAGGATAGGCTGTATTTCTAGCCTCAAGCCTATTATCTGGATTATAAACAAGACGTGAAGCCATAGTATGAGGATCTGTAGAACCGCTATTCCACCCCACAAAAGCCGTATCGAAAGCCCGTGCATTCACTTTTGAAAACAATTGTGTACCTGCCACATGTTCAATTTTAAGACGTACTTCCCGCTTGTGCGGTACTATCTTGAAGCGATTGAGCAAGTAACAAAGTGTAAGGAGCGTTTGATACGAGAAAACTTACCTCAAATCCGTTCGGATAACCGGCCTCGGTTAAAAGTTGTTTGGCTTTTTGAATATCAAGTTTAAAGGGTTGTCCTTCTTTTTCATCCAAAGCCCCAAAGTTGCCAAGAGGAACAAAACTTGCTCGTGGAACACCAATCCCTTTGAGAAGTTTCTTACCAAGACCTTCATAATCTATAAGGTAGCGCATCACCAAGCGTACTTTTTCCATTATGGATGAAATGAAAAGAACGGAGACATAGAGCGATCCACACCTTTTATTGTTTTGACCAGTGACATAAGAAGCCCATCTATCCATAAAAACACGACGCTGGTCTAAATAGTCAGTCCGACGATAGGCACGTTCTACTTTACCCCCCACCGTATGCGCTAAAATAGTTTCAGCGACCTCATAGGGGGCATCGGTTGTTTCAGCGAGCCAATCACGTAAACTAGAACGAAAACCATGGGGGCAGGCTTTAAGTCCAGTCTGTTGCATATAGTGTGACATACAGCGTGCAGCAAGGGGACCGCGACCGGTTGCAGAGAAGAAGAAATCATTGCGAGAAAGCCTGCGCGCTTGTTTTAAAATTTTCAATGCTTCTGTTGATAAAGGGACGCGAAATTCTGTTGTAGCATCACGCCTTCCTTTCATATTTTCAGCAGGAATAGTCCATATATCCCCATCAATTTGATCTTTATGAATATGGCGTATAGGATTTGTACGAACCCCTGTCAGAATAAGCAAACGCAAAGCCAGTTGTGTTATGGTTGTTTTTTGGCAAAGTGTTTTATAAAAAGTGGGTACATCTTTCCAATTCATGGCTGGTCTATTTTGTGTTTTATGGAGTTGTTTGCCTAAGAGAGCGCGTGCTTTTTCTACAGCTTGTAAATCAACATCCAAACCCAAAGCAGCCGCATGTTTGAGACAAAGATTGAGACGAATAAGAGCTCTATTAGCTGTTCCTGCTTTTGTATGCCAGATAGGAGCAAGTGTATTGCGTATCTCTGTTTGGGTAATCTCAGAAACGGGTAAACAGCCTAATTTGGGGAGAATATAAAGACGTAAAGGTGAAAACCAATCACAAGCCTTGCCATCATCTTTTAATTCAGCTTTCCTACTTTCAAAAGCATCTAAAGCAATATCTTTTAAATAATGAAGATTGCTTATTGCTTCACGTTTTTGTTTCTCACTTTCTTTAATAGGGTCACGACCTTCATGTAAAACAGAACGCCATTGATTTGCCAATTCACGTGCTTTTTTTAAAGAAACGTTTCGCAACGCCCCCAAACCCATTTCACGACGGCGCCCGTGAATGGTATACCGTAAAATCCATTGAGCACCTCCATCTTTACGCTTGTGAAGAAGCAAGTCTGCACCATCATTATATTTGCCGGCCCCCAATGTTGCGACAGATCTTGCATTAAGACGGTTCATAAGAGCCATTTTTATTCCTTTCTTATATAAATTTGATCCACACACTCATCCCACTTGTTATGTGCAAATGAGTGGTTTTGATTGATTCAAGATAAACCGGTTTGAAATGAGAGAATCCTACGATATTCGGGACTCTCATTCAACATACAAAACAGTTAATTATCATTATAAATCAATGTATTGATATATAAAAGCCACTTTGCAATTCATTAATAAATCATGGAAAAAATATTCTTTCCTGAAAAAATGCAAGCAATGAATTGAGCATTGTGAGGAGAAGCTGAAAAAAAGTCTTAATCTTATTTTGTACGAGCGCGTAAGGGAATGTCAATGGTTATAGTGCCCATACTCCTTTTATTTGGAAATAAGATATCTTATTATTTGACGGGGCATTATGGAAAAATTCAAATTTTTTCTTGCAGAAATAGTAAAGGTAGGTGCATCTTGACTGATAGGCGGTTTTCCTGTTTTATTAAAATATCAAATATTAAATTATTTTTCCATGTATATTAGGGGTTGGCTTGTAAGTATAGGCAGGAGGAGTAGTTAATAAGTATTATTGTTTAATTTTAATACTTTGTTTTTAAGGACCTATGGTTCGTATAAACTTATTTATTCCACACGTTTTGCTGCAGGGGAAATTTATACAATAACGTTAAAAGGAAAAGTTTATGAACTTGAAAAAAAAGACATTGAAAAGTGGCAGTGCTCTTATTTCTACTCTTATAACGCTGGGGATAGTTACACAACAAATTTCAGCGAAACCACCCGCTGATATCCTTGTAATGGCTTGGAATCTCGATGCAATCAGTACATTTGATCCCGCACAAATCAATGATATTTATAGCAGTGAAATTATTTACAATGTTTGTGATAATTTGGTGAGTACTGCAACAGATGACCCAACGAAAATAGTTCCTGCTTTAGCAACACATTGGGATGTTTCAGGAGATGATCACAGTACGGTGATTACTTTTCATTTGCGCGATGGCTTGAAGTTTAATGATGGTAGACCAGCTAATGCCAATGATCTTATTTGGGGTATTAAGCGGATTGTCAAATTAAAGATGGCTGCTGCTGCAACTTTTAATGAATACGGAATTGTAGCACAAAATATTGATGATGCTTTGCAAGCCCCCGATGAGAAAACAGTGGTGATGAAATTTGATAAGCCATATCCAGCAGAACTCATTCTTAATAATATTGTTGCAAATCATGTAACTGCTTTGCTTGACCGTAAAACAATTATGAAGCATGAAAAAGATGGTGATCTAGGAAATCATTATTTGAAAACACATGCTGCTTGTGTTGGTCCTTATCAATTAAAAAGTTGGCGTCCTGGAGAAGCTATTTTGTTGCATGCCAGTTCCAACTATTGGGGCCCTCCCCCTAAATTGAAGCAGATTCTCATTCGCCATGTTTCAGAACCAGGAACACAACGCTTATTGTTACAAAAGCATGATATTGATATTGCTCGTGACTTGACATCTGAAGATCTTGCAGATCTGCAAAAAACAACAGATATTAAAATTGAAAAAGTGTTGGCGCCAAGCATGACATACTGGGGATTTAATACGACAAATCCTATTTTTGCTAAGGAAAAAGTACGCTTGGCGATGCGCTACCTTATAGATTATGAAGGTCTTGGTAAGAAACTTCTCAAAGGGATTGGTGTTCCACGAGCAAGTTTTGTTCCTCTTGGCAACTTTGGGGCTTTGGATGAAAAAGAAGGACAACCCTTTAAACTTGATATTCAAAAAGCCAAACAACTTTTAACCGAAGCCGGTTATCCGAACGGATTTGAGGTAAGTTTTCTCGTATCAAACGCTCCTTACACTTTGTTACTTGCTCAATCGCTTCAAGATAGTGCCGCACAAGCGGGAGTACGTCTTAAAATTGAACATGTGGCAGGTACACAATTGTTTTCAAAAGTGAATGCACGGGCTTTCGATACGGCTTTTGTGGGGTGGAATAGCGGTTCTACAGATCCTCATACTATGGCTTCACGTCTTGTTTATAATCCAGATAATAGGCTTGAGGCTAGAAATACAGCCTATCCTAGTTGGAGGCATGGGTATTTTGATGCCAAAATGAATCAAAAGGTTGAAGAAGCCTTATTTCAAAAAGATCTGCAAAAACGGGCGCAAATGTATGCTGATTTACAACGCGAACTGATGCAAAAAGGACCTTATGCATTTATCTATCAAAAATATGATGTTATAGCGATGACATCCAATATTAAGAAATGGGTTTGGAATAGTGCGCCGCGTATTTTTTATAGTAAAATTGAAAAATAAGGATGTCTTAAATGCTATCAAATAGATAAAAAGCATTATCATAACATATTCAGCGTATTGCATAGGGTTTAAAAATTTTACGATACGTCAAAGTTCATGAATAACAAGGGGGTATCATGGATAATGAATGGGGGTGGTATCAAGAGAACTATTTTATAGATGTTGGGTTTATTAAATAAAGTTGATGTTTGATGCTATGCTGTTTAAAAGATGAAAGAGCCAAATCATAATCACTCTGTGTGAAAAAATGTAAAGAATATAACAGGAAGAGATAACATGGGGAAAGAAGAATGTTGAAAAAACTTTTTATTTTATTAAGTGCAACAGCTTTTTTAAATGGGGCTGTAACATCTGCACTCAGTGTTTCGTCTAAAGATAGATTGGTGATGGCATGGAATATTGATTCAATTAGTAGTTTTGATCCAGCACAAACTGTTGAGGTTATTACTAGCGAATTATTGACCAATATTTGCAGTGGATTAGTGGTTTATGATCAGTATGGTTCCACAAAAATTCGTCCTGTGATGGCAAAATCTTGGGATGTTTCGGATGATGGAAAGAAAATAGTTTTTCATCTTCGTGATAATTTGAAGTTTGATGATGGAAGAAAGGCGACGGCGCAAGATCTCGCTTGGTCAATGCAACGGATTGTAAAATTAGGATTGGGCTATGCTCAATTTTTAGTGAATTACGGGTTTACTAAGGATAATGTTGATACAAATATTCTGGCTCTTGATGATAAGACTTTACAATTGAAATTAGATAAACCCTATCCTACTCAGCTTATACTGGCTGTTGTTGGGCAATCTTATACTTCTTCTTTACTTGATCGGAAAACAATTGAAGCGCACAGTATTAATGGTGATATGGGGAATAAATATTTAGCAACACATTCGGCTTGTGTTGGACCTTATAAATTAGTGAGTTGGTTTCCAGGGGATAAAATTGTGTTAGAGGCTACACAGCATTATTGGGGCGATGTGCCTAAAATTAAGCAGATTATTGTGCAGCACGTAGCGGATTCGTTAAGTCAAAGATTTCTTTTGGAAAAAGGTGATGTGGATATAGCTCGTGACCTCTCTTCAGAGGATATTTTAGATCTTGAAAAAAAAGGAGGTCCAATCAAAATTGGTCGTATTTTACGGCCACAAATGGTGTATTTAGCATTGAATAACAAAAATGCAATTTTTGCTAAGGAAAAAGTGCGTTTGGCATTGCGTTATTTGGTTGATTATGAAAATCTTGGAAAAACTGTTTTAAAAGGTCTTGCAATTCCACGGGCGGCTTATATACCAATGGGTATTCCAGGATCTTTGGATGAAAAAGAGGGGATGCCGTTTAAGTTAGATTTAGAAAAGGCAAAACAGTTGATCAGCGAAGCAGGTTATCCTGATGGTTTTAAGGCAAATATTTTAGTTGGTAGCCTTAGTTATATGAGATCTGTTGCTCAGTCTATTCAAGCGAATGCCCGTAAAATTGGGGTTGATCTCACAATTGAAACAATGGCGAAAAATCAATTGTTAAGCCGTGTACGTGATGGAAATTATGATACTGCTATTCTGTCGTGGGCAAGCGGTGATCCTGACGGGCATCCTACTTCATTAAATAATGTTTTTAATCCTGATCCAACATTTACAAAAAAGTACAAGGGGTATTTGGCTTGGCGTGCCGGTTATTATGATGAGAATATCAATAAAATGGTGACAGATGCTTTGTTTGAAAAAGATCAAAATAAGCGTATTGCGCTGTATCGTGCTTTACAGCATTATGTGTTTGAGCATGGTCCTATGGTTTATTTGTTTCAGACGTATTACACCGTTGGTATGGGACCTGCAGTGAAAAAGTGGGCTTGGAATGGTTTTGGGGTTTTCTACAATGATATAGAAAAACAATGATGCAGAAAAATAAAAAGGAGCATGTTAGAGAGGAGGATTGTAGAACATGCTTAATAAAAAGTTGTTTTGTTAAAAGTATTCGCTTTATGTTTTGTTGCTACGGAGGGGATTTTTATAATGGCTTTGCCACTTTCAGAGACTGAAAGAGCTGTATCAGAAAAGAAAAAAAAATTGTTTTTATGGGATTTTTTGTTCAGGGGATTTAAACTCCTTATTTCAGTTTTTATCACATTACTTGGGTTGGTAACAATTACTTTTTTTCTTGGTCATCTTCTTCCCCTCGATCCCGTTTTGTCTATTCTTGGTGATAATATCAGTCAGGAAGCTTATGAGACAATGTATTATAAGTTGGGTCTTGATAAGCCGTTGATTATCCAATATTGGAAGTACATTCATAATGTGTTCTTATTTGACTTTGGAGATGCTTTAACTTCTGGTCGTCCTGTTTTAGCGGATATTATGCATGTATTTCCTGCAACATTAGAACTTGCAACCGTTGCTATCGTTATTGGCACAAGTCTTGGAATTCCGTTTGGTGTTTTTGCAGCAATGTATCGCGATTCATTTATTGATTATATCGTTCGTATTTTTACACTTTTAAGTTATTCTACTCCGAAATTTTGGCTTGGGCTCATGGCGTTGTTAATATTTTACGCCAAACTCGGCTGGGTTGGTGGTCCAGGACGTATCGATTTTCTTTATGAATATTCTTTTGAACCTAAAACAGGATTTTTTCTTTGGGATACGGCGAGCCAAGGACAATGGGAGGCTTTTGGTAATGTCTTTAGTCACATTATTATGCCTGCTTTGATTTTAGCTTTTGGTGCTATGGCTTATATTAGCCGTATGACGCGTGGGTTTATGATTGAGCAGCTCAATCAGGAATATATCATTACTGCACGTGTAAAGGGATTATCGTGGATTAGAACGGTCTGGGGACATGCCTTTAGAAATGTGGCTGTTCAGGTTAGTACTGTTGTTGCGCTTTCTTATGTTTTTTTATTAGAAGGGGCTGTTTTGACGGAAACAGTTTTTGCTTGGCCTGGTTTTGGGCGTTATTTGACAAATACTCTTTTAGCTGGCGATATGAATGCAGTTGTAGGATGTACTTTATTTATAGGATTTATCTTTGTCGCTATTAATTTATTTTCTGATTTTCTTTATCGCATTTTTGATCCAAGGACACGTTGAATATGACAGTAAGTAATCATCATAAATCGCCATCATCATTTTCTTGGGGGAATTGGTTAAATGCTCCTGTTCCAAATTCCGTAATTCAAGCGAACATACAAAGAATTTATCACGCATTGGTTAAGTTTTTTCATAACTTTTCGGCTGTATTCGGTTTGCTTATTATTTGTATTATTATCATATGTGCCTTTTTTGCTCCTTGGATTGCTACTCATGATTTTCTTAGCAATGATTTGGGAAATCGGTTGCAACCACCATCTATGGCACATTATTTTGGGACAGATGAATTAGGGCGTGATATTTTTAGTCGCATTGTTTTTGGTTCCCGTATTACGCTTTATGTTGTTTTTCTCACAACAGTTATTGTAGGTCCAATAGGGCTTATCGTTGGAACTGTATCTGGTTATATGGGGGGATGGGTTGATATTGTTCTCATGCGCATTGTCGATATTTTTCTTGCTTTTCCAGGTTTGATTTTAGCTCTTGCATTTTCAGCTGCATTGGGTCCAGGGATCGAAAATGCTTCTATTGCAATTTCAATTGCAGCATGGCCATCAATCGCACGTTTAGCACGAGCTGAAACTTTAACGATACGTTCTTCTGATTATGTTGCTGTCGTTCGTTTGCAGGGGGCTTCTGCTTGGAGGATTATTTTGTTTCATATTGCGCCCATGTGTATTCCTTCAGTGATTGTACGATTAACTTTAGATATGTCTGGAATTATTTTAACGGCTGCGGGTCTGGGATTCTTAGGCTTGGGAGCTCAACTTCCAAGTCCTGAATGGGGGGCGATGCTTTCTTCAGGGCGAGAATTTATGATGACAAATTGGTGGTTGGCGGCAATACCAGGTTGTGCAATATTATTTGCAAGCCTTGCTTTCAATCTTTTAGGTGACGGTCTTCGTGATGTATTGGATCCACGCAATGGGTAATAAATTATTAGAAGTAGAAGATTTACGTATTTCTTTTCCTACAACATGCGGCATTTCAGAAGTTGTGCGTGGTGTTAGCTTTTCTGTTGGAAAAGAAAAAATTGGAATTGTTGGTGAATCCGGATCTGGAAAATCAATGACGGGACGCGCAATACTAAAGTTGAGGCCAATTTCAGCAATTGTTGAAGCCAAAAAAATGCGCTTTGGAGATGTCAATTTATTGACCGCAAGTGAATCTCAGATGCGAAAAATCCGAGGGAAGCATATTTCAATGATTCTACAAGATCCTAAATATTCACTTAATCCATTAATACGGATTGGGGAGCAGATTATGGAGGCTTACCGTATACATTACCGTGTTTCAAAAGCTGAAGCGCGAAAGCGAACTATATCTATGTTAGAGTCTGTTCATATTCGTGATCCTGAACATGTGATGCGATTATTTCCTCATGAGATATCAGGTGGGATGGGGCAGCGTGTGATGATTGCAATGATGCTTATTCCGAAGCCTGATTTAATTATTGCTGATGAGCCAACATCTGCTCTTGATATTACAGTAAGACGACAAGTCTTATCTGTATTAGATGAACTTGTGATAAAGTTTGGAGCGGGACTGATTTTCATTAGTCATGATTTGAATATGATTGCTGATTTTTGTGATCGTATTTTAGTGATGTATGCGGGACGTGTGTTAGAAGAGTTGTCTGCTTCTGATTTGTCTTGCGCTTGTCATCCTTATACGAAGGCTTTGCTTGCCAGTTTGCCACGGCTTGATAAGCCTGTTGATGTCTTGGCTGTGCCTGAGCGTGATCCTGATTGGTTGTATAATCCTACGATTGTTAATGGTGTTGAGAAGGTGCCTCATGACAAGTTGTGAGAATATTATTAATGTTTCTAATTTATCTGTAACTTTTGGTCATAGGCATAAGGCAGTAACAGTTGTTAAAAATGTTAACTTTCATATTAAACGTGGTGAGGCTTATGGGTTGATTGGTGAATCTGGATGTGGAAAATCAACGATCTTGAACACGTTGGTGGGGCTTATTCCAGATTATAGTGGAGAGTTCCTTTTTGCTGGACAAAAAGTCGAGAAAAAAAGAAGTAAAAATTTTTTACGCTGTATTCAAATGGTTTTTCAAGACCCTTATGCTTCGCTTCATCCCAGAAAAATGGTTCATACGGTTCTTTCTGAATCTCTCAAAATCTATGGTATGGATAATCAAAAGCAGCGGGTAGAGGAGGCTTTGGATGCTGTTGGTTTAGATTCTTCATTTCTTTATCGTTATCCTCATGAGTTGTCTGGAGGACAGCGTCAACGTATTGCTCTTGCACGTGCTTTAATTATTGAACCAGAGGTTTTGTTGCTTGATGAACCAACATCTGCATTGGATGTGTCGGTACAAGCTGAAATTTTAAACTTATTGAAATCATTGAGAGAGAAAAAAAATCTTACTTATTTGATGGTATCCCATGATCTTGCTGTTATTGCACATATTTGTGAACGCGTTGGAATTATGCATAAAGGGATTATTTTGGAAGAGCTTAGCAATGATGAATTGCGTAATCTACATGCGCAACATGGTTATACAAAGGAGTTTTTTGAAGCAAGTATTGAGCCTATCGTTCATAGAGAAGAGAGAGTGTGATAGGTTTGGTTAGAAAGAAAAATAGACTTTTTTGTTTGAGGCTTCTTTAACTGTAATATAGAGGTTTTCATTTTTTATTGTTATATCTAAATATAATATTTTTATTATATCATGCGTTCTGCTTTATAATATATGTAAATATAATTCATAAGATGAATTGTTTCTATATGATTAGAATTTATTTAGTTTTGTTTTTAAAAATATTTTCTGTGATAGTTTTCTAATGAGAATGGTAAAATAGCAATAGTACTTGAGAACCTCATAATTTAATTAATAAATTTTCTGATTTTCTATGAAATAGGTTTTATTTCTTCAAAAATACAGAGCTTTGTTTCTTGAAAAAGGAAGAGTAAGGGTTTTTTCAATTGTAAATAACAATTGTTAGAATCTTTTGGCTATTTTCAGTCAAAAGAGAAAGATTTTTAGAAAAAGAAATTTAGATGTATAAATTGAAAAGGCAGTATAATGTTCTGCCTTTTTCGTTAATGCTTACAGAATAAATACATTTGTTTTTACAGAATTATTTTTTTATGGCTTTGTTTTAAAATTGATAGCGTAGACCGCCTGAAAAGCTTGCTCCAGAGATACCAGTTTTTTGAAGCTTTTGTTGATAATTCACATCACCATGAAGAGAGAGATTGCGAGACAGTTGCGCGTTGATGCCAATGCCCCCTTCAAGAGAAGTATCTGTAGGTTCAAGGTCAAAGTCTCTGCCAATATGAATGCTGCTATCATCACCAAAGGTTTTGAGTAAATTGACTTTTCCATAGAAAGATACCGCACGGTTGGTTTTAGTAGAAATCGTTTGTGTCAAGCACCCACCAACACGGAACAACCATTGAGAAGGATTTTTCATATCAATGATAAGATTATCGGCATCGTGAATGGTCTTAAATATCAAATGTTGATAGGCAAGTTGTGCCTGCGGTTCGAAGGTTAAACCTTCCATTCCGATTGCAAATTCTTTGCCAACAGTGGTGGAGATACTCAACATTTTAGTATCGTTCAACTTTGCGGTTTCACCAATGAGAGCATTGGTGATATTTCCTTTTATCATCCCATAGGATAAGAGTGTATCAATATAGAGACTATTGTTATGGTGTATGTTGCCGTAGGCTGTTAGTGACCATTTATCCAGTATGCTCTTACCGGCATCTGCTATATCTTTCGGTGTGAATGATAGTTGCCCATAGCTGCTTACAAGGCCAAAACGCGTGGTGGTGTTTTGTCCCTCATTTTCCATCAATGTAATGCCAGCTTGCAGAGCCGCATAACGAATATCAGCGCCATAACCGTATTTGAGAGGTCCACGTTCAGAAGCTAAGGTTCCTGTGTTTCCATAAGTGTAGAGGAAGAAATTGGTCTGTTTATCTTCTTCTTTTCTCAAAACAGATGTTCTCATATCGGCTAAAAGCGCATTTTGTTTGGCTATATCAGTTAATCCCGTATAGAAGAGAACGTTTGGCATGACTAAGTAACTAGCTGTTTGTGGTACAGGGGTATACATATTTGAATTAGGATCAGGATTTGAATCAGGATTGGAGCCAAGTAGCACGGGTTGTAAACGGAAATCCCAGAAGTTTTCATTCTTTTTATCAAATAGGTTTTGCTCAATGTTGGCTTTACCTTGGCTTGACTCTGGTCCATAGGCACGTAGTGTATACATATCTGGAGAACCATCTATTGTCATATAGCCATTTACTAGTTTGAAAGAGGATTCGGTTGCTTTTCCAGAAACTTGAATGAGTGAAAGACCACGTACATTAGGAGCGGCAGAGGTATTTGCTTTAACATTGTTTTTTTCTAAATTAACATAAACTGATGTGTTGCCCGAGATGTTTCCATTGATCAAAAGTCTATCGGTTTTTTGATTAGCTATTGCTGCGCCATCATTCCATTTTGCGTTGAAGTAAATCTTTGCATTATTGACTGCAGTGTAGACGGTTTGCGTATCTGGTTTACCAGATCCTATATGCAATGTTTGGTAATGATCTTCTTGCTTATTAAAAATAATGGAGCTGTTATCGAGATTAAGCGTGGAAATATCAGAACGAGATCTTTGGGCAATATCAAGCAGATTGCCATCAGCATCTTTTTCATTATTGCTGATCTTCAACGTCCATTTTGTATTATTTTTCAGATCAAAGCGTACGTTTCTTTCTTGTGCAATGTTTGCTCTGCCCTCTAAAGTAGAATGATCAGCATTTAATGTGAAGTTGCCATTTGATATTTCTTCAACTTCTTTATCATTCCACACAATTTTATCATTCCAAGAAGTTTTGTTCCAAAAAATACCATCATCTAATAATACATCGGTATGGATTTCTGAGTTGTTAAGATTA
The DNA here is from genome assembly GCF_000278215.1 of Bartonella rattimassiliensis 15908. GTDB lineage: Bacteria > Pseudomonadota > Alphaproteobacteria > Rhizobiales > Rhizobiaceae > Bartonella > Bartonella rattimassiliensis. The sequence goes on along the minus strand of NZ_JH725069.1, from coordinate 154,449 downwards.
AGTGTACCGATTGATAAGTTTTGAATATCTTCAGTACTCTTTTTAGCAATAGCTCCAATGAGAATTCCTGTGCCATTGTCAATGTGAATATCTGCATTGGTTAAATTGATTTCATTACTTTGATGTTTTGGTGGATCATTTGGTTTGGTTTCAAGGAAATCTATAAACTGCAAGCCACTGATTTCTGCTGCTACAGAGACATTTGTAAGATCAATATGTCCACCCGATATTACTGATAGCGCCATTGTTTTTGCTTTTATTTCATTTTCTACATTACCATTAATCATCTTAATCGTGCTGTTATTTCCTGCAGTAAGACCCATATCAAAGTTTTGAATGGTTGTTTTACCATTTAATTCGATCAGACTACCAAGCTCTGCAACGTTTACACCAACAGTCATTTTTTTGGATTCATCACCGATCATTGTTAAATCTCCGCTAATGATTTTACCCCCATCGTCTACATAGAAACCTTCATCAACATTTTTAATAATTGTTTTGCCTGTTAACTCAATTATACTACTAGATCCTGTTACCGATACACCAGAGCGATCTTCCTCGGAGTTTTGATCAATTGCTTTATTAAAGCTTATCGTTAAATTTTCGCTAATGATTTTACCACCACTAAAGGCTCCAAGACCGTCCAAAGTATTGTTAATTTCTGTATTGCCATGTAATTTAATTGTGCTGTCAGTACCATGTGCAATTGCACCGCTTCCTTTGCCATTTGTTGTTAGAAAAACATTCGTGGTGTCAATATGTCCACCTGTGTTTGCCGATAATGCTGTTTTTTTTGAGGTTATTTTCCCACCAGTCATTTTGATTGTGCCATGGTTCTGAGAAGCTACAGTTCCATCAAATGATCCTTTAGAAATTGTTATTTTAGAATCGTTAGTTGCAATGATAGCAGTTCTCGCTTGAGTAATTTTTACATTTTCTAAAGTGACTTGACTGCTGTCATGCGCTGCTACTCCAACTACCAGTGGTGCATCGTTTTTATCACTCGATATTGTGATACTATCCAGTTTGTTGCCTTTACTATCAATAAATTCTGCGCCAGTGTTGGAAACGGTAATAGATCCACCAGTCATTTTGATTGTGCCACCATTTTTTGTTTCAAGACCGAAGCGGATAGCAGAATCAATTCCCTTGATGATTGAACCATTCAGTAATTCAATTGTACTATTAGAGCCTTCAGCGATCACAACATAGTTTTTAGAGCCGTGGAGGAAATTTATATTTGTTTCTTTATTACCAATTACTGTTAAATGGTTTCCGAAGATTTGACCATCTTTTAGGGTATGAAGTGTCTCATAGGTGCCATCGCTGACTTCTTTTTTACTCCCAGAAACTTCAAGAGATTCAGCATGCGCATTGATTTGGATGTTAAATAGCATCATTGCTGCTGTTGCTATAGATGACAGAAGGAATTTTTTATACACGAATACTCTCCTTTTAAAGCTCCCAATATTTATTTCCCCGCATTCTTTAAAAGAAGAACAGAAAATAGATATTTCTTTGTGTCTAATAAAGCGCAATTTCGATAATTTTTTTCTTTGTTTATCAAATTTAAATTTAAATGTATATTAAACTGTGGAATATTTAATTTAGTATAATGTATTTTTAGTTAAGTATATTTAAAAAATGAGTTTTTAATATTTAGGATCATATTATGAGAGGTGGGGCGTTGCGTTTATGAGGTTTTTATTCAGGGCAGATATTCTTTGATGCCAATATTCAATGGGGTATGGCTAAGAAATACGGAATAGAAAAGGCGCTAGAAATGAGAAAAGCAGTGTTAAAAAAAACACAAGGGTATTTGTGCATTGGTTGTCCATTCATGTATGATTTGTGACATCAAAGCAAGGGAGTGTACCAAAAACAACACATGTTTGTCGGTTGTTGTATCTTTTCTGAAAAGGGAGGGATTCTATCATTTTAGAGCCAATAAAGAATAAGCCTTTTTATATGTCGTTTGACAGTGTGTTTTGTACTGGATGAGAAAAGAAAGGATGAGGGTAGAATAGGTAGTAATTTATTGTTTTTATGTATAAAATTTAGCATTAAATGCGTGTTTTTTTAATGGATTTTGACATCTAAAATTGCAAAAATTACCGAAAATTAGAAAAAAGTGCGTTTTCATGGTAAAAATAAGGGAAGGTTTTGATAGAGCTCTGAAGGTTCTCTGAGATCTTAAAAAAACTTTGAAAAAAATAAATTAATGCAAAACTTGCTGTAAAATTATGTAAAACCTGCTGACAAGCTACAGTTATTATACAAAAGAGATATTATGAAAACTATTTTGAAAAAATGGTAGCGGAGGAGGGATTTGAACCCCCGACACAAGGATTATGATTCCTCTGCTCTAACCTACTGAGCTACTCCGCCAAAACAAAAAAATTACTACAATATTCCACCTTCTGCGGATATAAGGGGTAGAATAGTAAGATGTCAAGCATCGTTTTTAAGCTTTTTTCTTGTCATTCTATTTTATCCTCGATATGTAAAAATGTGATTTTAGAGGATAAAGTAAGGTAAGGCGTGAAAATGGTGCCACGTGTAGCGGTTTTAGGATGCGGTCATTGGGGTGGAAATCATATAAAAACACTCTACTCTCTTGGAGTTTTAGCAGCAGTTTCTGATATTGATAGTGATCGTGCTGTTCGTTTTGCAAAGATGTATGGTGTAGAAGTCATGACACCAGATGATCTTTTTGCTCATCGAGATATTGATGCACTGGTATTAGCGTTGCCTCCACAATTTCATACACAAAATGTGCTGCGTGCTGTTAAAAATGGGAAGGATGTTTTGGTGGAAAAACCAATAGCCCTAAATGTTGCTGATGCTAAACGCCAAGTTCAGGAGGCTGATGCTTATAAGCGGATTTTTATGGTGGGCCATATTTTGCGATTTCATCCGGCTTTTGAAAAAATGTGTGAATTGGTGAAAAAAGGAGAATTGGGGGATGTACGATATATTTATTCTCATAGATTAGGCTTTGGAAAATTTCATACACACAGTGATGCTTTATGGGATCTTGCCCCTCATGATCTTTCAATGATTTTGACGTTGACAGAATGTGAACCTTGCAAAATTCAGGGGGAGGGAGCTGCTGTCGTTGATCAGATTTCTGATTTTTCTCATGTTCATATGACTTTTCCAAATGGTGTGCGTAGTCATCTTTTTACTTCACGGCTTTGCCCTTATCGTGAAAGGCGTTTAATCGTTATTGGCACAAAGGCTATGCTCGTTTTTGATGATATGGAACCATGGAACCGTAAATTGGCAATGCACAATTTTGCAATTTGGAAAGAGAAGCAAGAACAGGATTTTAGTATGGATGAGCTGAATTACATTGATGTTGGTGAAGATTTGCCGCTTACTCGCGAATTACAGCACTTTTTGCATTGTATTAAAACGCGTCAATCACCTCGTACAAATGGTGATGATGCTATTGCAGTTTTACGAATTTTAACAGCTGCTGGTGTCAATCATTATAAATAAAATATTATAGATAAAAAAGAGAGGGGGCGCTTTTGCACTCTTGTGATGATCAATGGAGTTAATATGCAATTCATCGACCTTGGGGCGCAGCGTGCGCGTATTGAAGATAAAATTAATTCTGCAATTGTGCAGGTGATTGCTAGTGGTAAGTATATTTTGGGGCCAAAAGTAACAGAATTTGAAGAGAAATTAGCAGAGTATCTTGGGGTTAAACATGTGATTGCATGTGCTAATGGAACAGATGCTTTGAAGATGCCTCTCATGGCTAAAAATATCGGTCAAGGTGATGCTGTGTTTTGTCCTAGTTTTACGTTTTCTGCAACGGCCGAAGTAGTTGCTTTGGTAGGGGCAGAGCCCGTTTTTGTCGATGTTTTACCTGATACATTCAATATTGATGTTGAAAAACTTTCTCAGGCAATAAAAATGGTTAAAAAAGAGGGGCGGCTAAAGCCAAAGGCTATTATTGCTGTTGATTTGTTTGGACTTCCTGCTGACTATGTGAAAATTGCTCAAGTGGCAGCAAAAGAAAACCTTTTTGTAATTGAAGATGCAGCCCAATCTATGGGGGGAAAAAGCGGGAGGACTATGTGCGGTGCTTTTGGTGAGGTGGCAGCAACAAGTTTTTATCCCGCAAAACCATTAGGATGTTATGGCGATGGAGGCGCTATGATGACCAATGATGACCATTTAGCAGAACTTTTACGTTCTATTTTATTTCATGGTAAAGGTGAAACACAATATGATAATGTACGGATTGGTATGAATTCACGTCTTGATAGCATTCAGGCTGCAATTTTACTGGAAAAGTTTGTGATTTTTGAAGATGAAATGGAAAAGCGTGTAGAAATTGCTCAACGCTATTCCAATGGTTTAAGAGATATTGTTACAGTTCCAGAAATAGGAGAAAATATTCGTTCTGCTTATGCACAATATACGATTAAGGTAAAAGAGCGTGATAAATTAAAAGATTTTTTACAAAAAAACTCTATCCCTACAATGATTTATTATAAAACTCCTTTACATCAGCAGTCAGCTTATAAACATTTTCCTTATGTAAAAGATTCTCTTTCTGTATCAGAGTCTTTAGGAGAGAGTGTGTTAAGTTTACCAATGCATCCTTATTTGACACAAACGGATCAAGATATGATTATCCAGAAAATAAAAGATTTTTATCACTCTTGAGAGAATGCTTTTATCTTTAAAACTATGTAAAAGCTTTATTGATGTTCCATCTTAAAAGAGGTTTTTTGTTAGAGCGTGTGACAGGTATTTTAAAAGTATATTCTTCTTAGGGCTTATGAAATGCTGTTTTTTAAGACTGTGATATGAAAAGGAAGGTGAATATGCTTAAAAAAGATAGATTTTTTATAAAACGGTGTGGGGGCAGAAACTCTGTCTTTTAGCTTAGCGAGAAAATTATGCTTAAATAAAAAGTATTTAGGTTATGAGACTTACAATGAACCTTTGTTGATTTTACTCCTCATTTAAGATGTTCTAAAAGATAACTTATTTAAGGAGATTTGGGGATTAGTTCAGGGGGAGGAGGAGAGAAAATTTATTTTTTCGCGAATACGTGATGCTAGGTCATTTTTGCTTGTAGAGTTTTGAATGAGTGTGTTGATGGGTGATGTATTACCCTCTTGTAACGCTATGTGAGCTGCTAATGTTGCTGCGAGTTCTTTTGTTTCTTCACGTAGTTCCTCCACCAGTTGGCGGTTATCCCTTGTGTCAAGCTCATAAGTTTGGATTTCTTGTAAACGTCGCTGATAGTGGGCAATTTTTTCACGCATCATTTTGCTTTTCCTTGAAAGTGTTTGTTGTGGCAATATTTTGTTTGATTGCTATAGCTTCTTTGGTGGGCGTGTCTTGTGTGGGGAGGTATAGACGATAAAGCTGTTCTGTCACTTGGCTTAGTTGTATTTTCTGTTGGGCATATTTTTTTTGCAAAGATTCGTATTTTTGTTGGTTGTTTGCTAATTCTACAGCATGTTGTGCACGAAGAAAATCGTGGTTTGCTTCTATTTCCGCAAGTGATAATGGAATTTTCGCACAAACATCTTTATACGCAAAATGAACGGCTTTACGCCAAATAAGAGGAGACAAAAGCACCAGTAACCAAGAAGTAGTGGCAACTCCAAGAATAAAAAAAAGAAACGATTGAATAAACATAATATCCCTATTGCAAATAAGAAACCGTTTAGAACGGATTCCATGTCGGTTTAGGTGTTAATTTTAAATACCCTATATTGATACCAAGGCGTGCACCGATTCCTGTACGTATTGGAATTAACAAAGTATTATGGTATTTGAGAACATGAAAACCAACACCTGCAATTAAATAGGCCGAACCTGAAATACCACCATAGCGTCCCCATAAATTATTTATACTATTAAGATCGTAAACTAAGATCATTAAACGCGAGCCTTGGCCACCAAAATCCCATCCTACTGAGGGACCTTGCCAAAAAACTTTATGCTGGCCATAGCTTTTGCTAAAAACCGTTCCTTCGCCATAGGTTAAGCCTGCAAAAAAGGCACCGGAAGCTTCTTGCCCTAAAATATAGGCATTGGGATAACCGTATTGTGAAAAAATATTTTGAATGGCAACTGCTAGACCGCTGGTTGTTTTGCCAAAAAAAATATGACCAGAATCAATAATTTCTTGGAGTGAATAATGAGGTTCGTTTTGTTCTATCGGTTTTAGTTGAGCATATGCAGTGTTTATGGTGATCAATAAAAGGAAAATTAAAGATATAATATTTTTGTACCAGTATTTTAGAAGAGAGAGAGCCATAAAGTTTTCTCCTTTCATTCGTGACAAATAAAAAGATAATATTAGGATTTTCATTCTATTCAAATAAAAAAATAAAATGTAAGGTTATTTAAATTCTTGAATTTATTTCTGAAAATTTTTTAGCATGATTGGTAATGTTTCCTATTATGCATCAGATATTAAGAGTTTTTCTTTAAAATAAAGTTTGTTTTTTTGAATCTAGGAGTTTTCAATCATTATGACGTTAGATATTTCTTTGAAGCCTATGGATCTTGCTGCTTTGCTTTGTAGTCGTATTTGCCATGATTTGATTTCACCTGTAGGGGCTATTCAAAATGCAATGGAGCTTTATGATGATGGAGGAGACGAAGAAGATGTTTTACAATTAGTGCGTTTATCTGTTGCAAGTGCTTCTGCACGTCTACAGTTTGCGCGATTAGCTTTTGGTTTTGCTGGTGCAAGTGGAGGACAAATAGATACACGGGCTGCAGAACAGGTTGCTCAACAATACATGAAAGAAGAAAAAGCAACTTTAAAATGGCAAGCCCCTTCTTTTTTGCTACAAAAAGATGAAATTAAACTTTTGCTTAATTTGTTATTGATTGCAAATGCAACAGTTTCTCGTGGTGGTGAAATTGTTGTTATGATTCTGCAAGCGGAAAATAAACGTTCTTTTCGATTCGAGATTTTTGGTAAAACCTTACACATTCCTCCACATTTTCTTGCGTTATACCATGGAGAAGCTCAAGAAGAGCTTATTGACGCACATGTCATCCAATTTTATTACACAATGTTACTAGCTCAGATGACAGAGATGAAAATAAATATTGATGAAAGAGATTGTAGGATTGTTTTAGAAAGTATCAAAAAGCTTTGAATAAGAGAGAAGCGCTTAAGCCGTGTTAGGGAAAAATGGCTTCGATTGAAGTTACAAGCGATAAGATTATATTTGAAATAAGGTCTGCTTACTTCTTAAGCTTTAAGCGCTTTCTATATAAGATTTTTCGTGTGCAAGCTTTTATTTTTAACAGAGAAAAAATCTCGGTCCGCTATACCCCGAGATTTTACAATGTTTATTTTCACTGCTTAAGCGGTTTTTCGTACATTTTCTTCAACTGGATCACGTAACACATAACCACGTCCCCAAACTGTATCAATGTAATTTACATTAGAAGACACCGCTTCCAATTTTTTCCGCAATTTACAGATAAAAACATCGATAATTTTCAGCTCTGGTTCATCCATTCCACCATAGAGGTGATTGAGAAACATTTCTTTGGTAAGTGTTGTGCCTTTGCGTAAAGACAAAAGCTCTAGCATTTGGTACTCTTTACCAGTTAAATGAACAGGGCGTCCTGCAACTTCGACAGTTTTTGCATCAAGGTTAACGGTGAGATCACCGGTAACAATAACCGATTGCGCATGCCCTTTAGAACGACGAACAACTGCATGGATACGCGCAATGAGCTCATCCTTGTGGAAAGGCTTCGTCATATAATCGTCTGCTCCAAAGCCAAAGCCACGAACCTTATCTTCAATAGCATTCATACCAGAAAGAATAAGAACAGGAGTTTTTATTTTTGCTAACCTTAGAGTCCGCAAAACATCATACCCTGACATGTCAGGAAGATTCAGATCAAGCAAAATGATATCATAATCATAAAGTTTGCCTAAATCGATACCTTCTTCACCCAGATCAGTAATATAAACATTAAAATTGGCTGACTTTAGCATCAACTCAATACTTTGAGTAATTGCTCTATCATCTTCAATTAATAATACGCGCATTTTAGATCCCTCACTTCGCTCCTTTACGAATCAAAAGGAGCATTCCTATTTTATAACAGCTGATAAAATTACTGTTATAAAAAACTATGAAATCAAATACTTATAATAAAGCATTTATGAACATTCAGTAGTACGCGTAACAATCACTACTAAATTCCTCACTATCCATGATAGTGGTTAACAAAATATTTTTATTTTTGAAAGAGGCTACAAAATTATTTCAGAAAAATCCATATTTTTTAACATAATAAAAAATGAAGTTTTTTTCTATAAACTTTAATCTAAAAAAATCTTGTAAAAGAGCATTGTAAATTACTTTTTTACAATTTTAGTGTTTGTTTACTCAGCTTTAAATCTCTTCATTTTATAGTGGGGGGAGGGAGGGAAGAGAAAAGGATAAAAATCGTTATTGCTTTTTAAAGATGGGTATAGTTGCATATGCTTTAAGGAAAGGCAAAATTATTATAGTTTCAAGCTAATTTTGAGTTGCCGCTAGTCAAGGAGTAGTGAGTATGAAGCCACAGAAAAATATGGTGCGATTGAGAATGTTTCAAGTGCGTGGAAAGCACCGTGAAATTGCACAGCTTGATATGATGATCGCAGAATTTGAGCGGATGGTGCTAGAGCTGGAAGCACAGATTACGAATGAAGAACGTAAATCTGGAAATAATGATGTTCACCATTTTGCATATTCTTCTTTTGCGCGTGCAGCTCGGCAAAGACGTGATAATCTGATCAATTCAATTTGTGATTTAAAGTTTCAAAAAACAAATGCTGAAATCGCTCTTCATGAAGCGAATAAAGAATTGCAACGTGTACAGCTTTTGGAAGCAAGAGAAAAGAAAACTACCGCGGATGATGAAGATATTTTGATGCAATCTAAGTCAATGACTAGGTGATAAAAGCAATTCTTGAAAGATCAATTCTTTTAGATTTAATTTTTGAATATAATATAAAAACAGCCAAACTTTTATCAGTTTTGGCTGTTTTTATAGAGTGCTTTTGAGCTGTTATCGAATCATTATCAATAGCAATTTAATACCTGTAGTGTTGAATCTTAGTTGTTCGTAATCCCGCTAAACCGTGTTTATCGATTAAACTTTGCCATGAAAGAAATTCTTCTACAGTTAAAGTATAACGTTGACACGCCTCATCAAGACTTAATAATCCACCCCTGACAGCTGCAACAACTTCAGCTTTGCGACGAATCACCCAGCGCCGTGTTGTTTGCGGCGGCAAGTCGGCAATTGTAAGTGGACTTCCATCTGGCCCAATAACATATTTTATTTGTGTTTTTATCAAATTGGTCATTCGTATCCTCTACCTTTCGTCAAGGATTTGATTCGTTTATAGAGCATGAAATTTAAAAAAGAACTAAATGCGCTGAAAGAAAAAGTTAATAAAGTGATTGAGTATGTAAAAAGTGAAGTGTGTAGAAGAGTTTTTTGCAATATTTGATCAAATTTTAAAAAAGAGCAAAAAAATTTCTAAAAGGTTTCTTCTAAACAATTTTTATTGTGCCTTATTTCTATCACTCTTTTTTGTTTGCAGCAACTTGTAAGAAAGTAATGCTATGGTTGTGGAAAGGATAAAAAAACAATATAAAGAACAATCAATAGAGTGCTGAACAGCTTGCATCAGAATGTTAATAATATATGAGTATCCATTAAATAGAGCGTTAAATAGAGAATGAATACATGTTTTTAAACAGTCTTGATTTACCAGGACAACCTAAGGATTCTCGCATTGTTGTGGCAATGTCGGGAGGGGTTGATTCATCAGTTGTTGCAGGTCTTTTGAAAAAGGAAGGGTATAATGTTATTGGCATTACCTTGCAGCTTTATGATCATGGGGCTGCTACGCATCGAGTGGGGGCTTGTTGTGCAGGACAAGATATTGAAGATGCTCGTCGTGTTGCAGAAACATTAGGAATACCACATTATGTTCTTGATTATGAAAAGCGCTTTCGCGAAGCTGTTATGGATCCTTTTGCAGAAAGCTATGCTCATGGAGAGACACCAGTGCCGTGTATTGCATGCAATCAGACGGTTAAGTTTGCTGATTTATTAGCAACTGCACGCCAATTGGGGGCAGATGCTTTGGCTACCGGGCATTATATTCGTTCGCGTTCCAATGGAGCACATCGAGCACTCTTTCGTCCTCTCGATAACGAACGTGATCAGAGCTATTTTCTCTTTGCAACAACACAAGAACAGATTGATTATTTGCGCTTTCCACTTGGTGACCTTCCAAAAGCACGCGTTCGTGAAATGGCAGCAGAAATGGGCTTTGTGGTGGCTAATAAGCATGATAGTCAGGATATTTGTTTTGTTCCGCAAGGAAAATATTCAGATGTTATTGCAAAACTGCGACCAGAAGCAGCTAATCCTGGTGTTATTGTCCATATCGATGGAAAAATTTTAGGCAAACATTCGGGAATTGTTAATTATACTGTTGGTCAACGTCGTGGTATTGGGGTTTCAACGGGTGAAGCGCTGTATGTGATTTATCTCGATGTAGAAAATGCGCGTGTTATTGTTGGGCCACGTGAAATGCTGGAAACGCATAAGCTTTTTTTACGTGATGTGAATTGGCTTGGTGATGAGTCCTTGGATAACTTCCCGTCTCAAGGCATTGAGATGGCTGTAAAGGTTCGTTCAACACGTCCTCCTCATCGTGCACGTTTACATTATAAAGAAGGTGTTTTTTTTGTTGATCTGTTGGAATGTGAAAATGGTGTGGCTCCAGGGCAAGCTTGCGTTCTTTACGATGGAAATGGTCATGAGGCGCGTATTCTTGGGGGAGGATTCGTAACGCATTCAGAACGTGCCGCTGGTACTGAAATGATGTTGAAGCGTATTTTGTACAACCTCGAAAAAACAGATTCTGTTTCCTCTGAACTTGAAGCAACGGTTTCATAAAAAGAGCGTAAATTAATTTGTAATGATAATTTATAATCTTTAACTTGAATGAGAAATTTCCGTGATATTTTCTCATTACAAATTTGTTTTTATGAGTGATTCATCAAAATCATGTTTTTGATATATCACTAGTGGGGGGGAGAAAGGTGATGAAAAAAGGAAAATGTAAAAATGTTTCTTATCAATGCGTTTAAATGATAAGGGATAAGAACATTAGGGGATGGTAGATAACACACATCATCGGAGATTATTTATCACTTTAAAGTGTTATTATCTTGAGTGGTCCAAGTTGGTAAAATGGGCGAGTGCAATATCTGCATCTTTAACGACATTGAGGCTATGAAAGCTATCGGTCATGGGAATATGTAAAGATTTTAATTGTTGTAGTATACAGGGGTATATTATCGTCCTCCGTTTCAAAAATAAGTGCCATTTTTATGATTTTGTTGGCTTTATTGAGGTGTGTGAAGCGAAAGGGAAGGCGTATGAAGATGAAATTTTTATCGTTTAGGGCTGCTATAATGTCATTTATATCAGCTATATTAGCGTTTTGCGTATTAAGTATATTAACGTTTTATGTATAGAGTACTTTTAGAGTAGTGTTGCAAGAAACTCTGATTGATCTACGATAAAGTGGAGTGCATGAGACTTTTTCGACAATAATGCCGCTCTTGCAAAAAATTGATCTCATATTATCGTGATTCGAGATACAATATAAAATCAGAATCACAGCCTTTTCAGGCAGATTTTGTAAAGAATTTTGTAATGATGGTAACATTTTGCGTTTACCAATGCCGGGAGTACTACCATGAATATAGGAAATCGGTTATATTACCCAATGAACTTTTGTATAACGCAATAAATGAAACATATAGATAGATGGAAATATAAAAGCTGTGTTTTTTGCTCAAAGCAGTAGAAGTTCAGGAAGTCGTTTTGTTACTATGACCAGTAAGATGGCAGAAAATTCCTTCGAATGTAGTGATGCGGACAATGTTATTTTGCTTTCAACAATAAATTTATCTTGTCGTTCAGCAGGATTTTTTTTCGCGGATATTATGATAGGCTTTTAGGGCCGGAACATTTGTTTTGTTGGTTGTTGGATATGCAAATGCATGCGAGATTTTTAGTAATTTTCTTTTAATTTCCAGATGTAGAATTTATTTTATTTTTTAAGAGAGATAAAAAAACACTATTTTAAAACTTATAGTAGAATTTTTATTGACATTACACAACTATAAGTATAATATAAAAACACTGATGCAGGATAATATCGTTTGTTTTTGTATCGGGTACGATGTCTTGGGTCCCCGCTATTTCCCAAGCGTTGTAGGTCCTTAATTTTTAAGGGAAAGGAATCTGGGTCCCCAATGCCCAGATTCTTTTTGAGTATAATAATTGCTCTTCTTTTTTGTTTCTAAATTTTTTAGCAAATCATTTTAAAATCTAATTGAGCTGCAGGATTATTAAAGAATGCTGATTCATTTTTTCTAGTATGCACCGATGCTTATAAATTGGTTATGATGCACATCGTAAAGCGGAAGAATAATGTATGATCATGATATATATAAGCAAAAAAGTTTTGCGTTCATGAAACATAGAGAGCTTTAAGTTATTCAGAAAACTATTGATAATAAAGGTAATCTATTTGATTGCTCTAGGGAGAGCTCTTTGTTTATTGTTTGTTTCCTTTCAATCTTTATGAGCGATGTTCATATAGCTGGACAGTTCTTGCGATAATAATGGTGAGTTGAGGCACTTATTGTGTGATGAAGTTTTTTTAATATTGAGGAGATATTAGCGATATGCCAAAAATATCATTATATGGTTAAAAGTATTATTCCTTATTTCGTGAAGAAAAGGATGGTGTTCATGGATGTAAAAATCAATATACAAAGCTTGACTTTATACTCCATTTTTATTGCGTGGATTGTTTTTGCTTTGAAATATTGGGCATATTACATTACAGGTTCGGTTGCACTTTATTCTGATGCATTGGAATCAATTGTCAATATCCTTGCGTCATTGGCAGCATGGTGGGCTGTTAAAGTAAGTATGAAGCCAGCAGATTATGATCATCCCTTTGGGCATCATAAAGCGGAATATTTTTCTGCAATTCTTGAAGGGCTACTCATTATTATTGCGGCAATTGTTATTTTAAGAGAGGCATGGATAGCTCTTTCCACCGTTAAATTATTGCAGAAACCGGGAATATGGCTTGTTATTCATTTAGTTGCAACGGTCATAAATTGTATGTGGGGAATGGTTCTTATTTGGCAGGGAAAACGCTATCGCTCACCGGCTCTAAAAGCTGATGGAGTGCATTTCATAACGGATGTTTTTACGTCGCTTGCGATTTTAATCGGTTTAATTGCTGGTTTTGTAGGAGGATGGGGAGTTTTAGATCCAATTTTAGCGATAATCGTTGCTGTTAATATTCTCTTCCAGGGCTGGAAGGTGATTAGGAATGCTGCTCAAGGATTAATGGATGTTGGTGTTGAATTAACTGAAACCATGAAGATTCGAGAGCTGATTTCTGCAAATGCAGATGGGGCACTTGAAGTACATGATTTACGGACGCGTGTTGCTGGTAGAGTTACTTTTATAGAGTTCCATTTGGTTGTGCCAGCTGTAATGCAGGTTGGAGAAGCACATAAAATTTGTGATAAAATCGAAGCTGTTCTTCAAAAAGAATTTGATAATGTGCGTATTTCTATTCATGTTGAACCTGAAGATGAAGCAAAGTTGCCGCCTGGTACAACGATGATACCTTTTATATGAAAAGATTTTTTCAAATCCTCACAGATTATAAATATTATTTCTTATGATGGGAACGCTATATCTCTTGTAAATAAAAACATAATCTTTCGTTGATTTTATTTTTGCATCAATCAAGCACAGAAGGTTAAACAGAGTATTGAAGGTGAGATTTCTCTTGTTGTCGTAAAATACCGTAATTAAAGGTACGCTGATATAAGCAATGTAAATTTGATACATTAAGTGACTTTAAGAGTGAGAGGTGAATATTCAAAGTACGGTTTGCTGGTGTATCCTTGTTGTATGCGAATTACATGAAATAATTAGCCGCTTAAATTCACTTAAGAGGAAGAATTGTTTACAGATTGTCGGGAGTAGATATATTATTTCTTAGGATGAAGAGGAATTTAAGCTTTTGTCATAAGTTAATGAAGTTTAAAGGTCAGTTTTATATAAAAGTTATGAACAGAATTCTTAAGTTTGTGATCATCAATTAATCATTATTACTATTGCTGACAAATGAGTTATTTTATCAATATAATGCATTAGCTTAATAATAATTTATTGTTTTGTATGTTGAAAAAGAAATATGAAGACAGCAAAATTTTCTCATTCTAAAGTTGTTTGGGATGAATTAATCAAAATCATTAATCTGTATGTTATAGACCATGTTATAAGCGCAGTTAGGGTAAGGTGGACGAAATTGTAGAAGAAAGAAGTAAAAATGCTAGTATATAATGGATCCTATATTTTTTATAGGAAATTTTATCATTATACTCTTCTCTGAGGATATTGTGGAATGGGTGAGAAGGTAATATTGCTTTGAAATAAATGCTGAATTAACAATGTAATGTCTTTTGTTTTGAGCACTCTATTTTGTGTGAAGGGTAGGGCTCTCATTAAAGAAATAAAAGTATAAAATAATACTCATGCCTCTACTCTTTAAAGGATATTGCGGTGGTAGCTTTAGAAAATGTCACAAAGCTGCATTAAAGAATGATGATAAAGATAGAAGCCGATATTTATGCCTTCATATCGTCTTTCAATGGGACTGTTTTATAATTTTGAAGATTATTTCAAATAGATTATGCAATATTACACCCAAATCTATTATAAAAATTTTACAACTTCTTGTACAGTACGGTGCATTTGAATTTTTATTTCAAATGTGCTGCTGCTTTAGGGTGATTTTACTTTATAGACAATAAGAAAAAATGAAGACTTTGTGAGACAAACGATGCTATAAAGTCAAGAATTTATACGCAATAAATTGTAGAGATCGATCGAGTTTTTATAAAAGATTTTATGAGACAACGATTATAATATATTTATCTTTAAGTTTACTTATTTTTATAAACAGTTGTATCTGTCTTTTGCTTTGGATTTGTAAAGATAAGATTGAGGTTAATCTATCGATAATTCTTGGTTGAGAATATTAAAGGCAAGATTTTGATTTATGATGATAATATAGCGTTATTCAACTTAAATTAGAACCTCGAATACCGTAAAATTCTCTCATTTCAAATTTGCTTATCTTCAAACAAAACCATACCCTTGCACATCACAAGCGAGAGGTGTGTGGGTGAAAACTGTAAAAGAAAGAGCTAAAAATGATTCTTATGGAATCGGCTTAATGCAAGGGATGTCGCAACATTGGGAGCTGGCAAATATAACGATGGTGCCGGCTTGCTTCTCCATAAGCATAAAGATGGAGGTGCTCAATGGATTTATCGTTATATTCTTCACGGACGCTGTCGTGAAATGGGCTTGGGTTCCTTAAGAGATGTCTCTTTAAAAAAAGCACATGAATGAGTAACCTAATGGCGTTTTGTTTTACGTGAAGGGCGTGACCCCATTAAAGAACGCAATAAACAAAAGCGTGAAGCAATGCGTAATCTCCATTATTTAAAAGGCATTACTTTAGATGCTTTTGAAAGTCGGAAAGCTGAACTAAAAGATGATGGAAAGGCTGGGGATTGGTTTTACCTTTACGTCTTTAATATTCTCCTAAAATTAGGTTGTTTGCCGGTTTCATAAATTATCCAAATAGAGATACGCCATACCCTTGCCCCTATTTGGCATACAAAAGCTGCAACAGCAGAGAAAGCACTGAACCGTCTTAATATTTGTCTCAAGCATGCGGCTGCTCTAAGTTTAGATGTTGATTTACATGCAATAATAAAAGCACGTGCTCTCTTAGGTTAACAGTGGTATAAAACCGTCGATAGACCGGGTATGGATTGAAGGGATGTGTCGGGTTTTTACTAATTTCTCTGCAAAACAATAACCATAACACAACTAGCTTTGTGTTTGCTTATCCTGATCGACGTTTTGCGCAAATCTTTTGCGTCATATTCATGAAGATCAAGTTGATAGCGATATATGGGCTATTCCTGCTGAGAATATGAAAGGAAAGTATAGTCCTACAATAGAGTTTTGTCTGTCTTTACCTTTGATTCGTAAAAATTGATTACAAATCCGTAATTGCTTTAAAAATGAATTTATTATATCGATAAACAAAGTTAAATCAAAACGGCTTTATTTTTCTCTTCAAGGAAACAAATATATTGTATCCTTATAGCTTGAATGAAGCTAGATGTTTATCTGAATAGCTTCAGTGTAATTTTAAGAATAGAGAAGATATTCGTCTCACTATGGTGCTATTAAAGAGCTCTTAAAACAATAATTCCCGGTGTTTTTTTAACATAATCCATAAAAGGAGAATCAACGACTTTTTCATTTGCTTTTTTTGAAGAAGCATTTCGTAACATTGGTCCTTTATCTGTCATGATGAAGAACCCCACATGTGTTACATCCAATCCAGCAAGTTTCGTATAAATACCAATAAAATCGCCAGATTTTAGACGACTTACAACCTCTTCATTAATGAATTTACTTGGAATATATGTTATAGTACGTTTTACAACTGGCAGTCCAGGAAGATAGTTTCCACTATCAGCTTTTTGATTGAGATATTTTTCTGTCTTCATTGCATAAGGACTTATTTGTGCGGTAATATCAGTGGCAAGTTTATATTCTCTATAAGCCCAGTCGGTAAAAAAATGTTTCCGATTTAAAAAATGAATATTACCATTAATATAACGTGTTTTTATGATGTTATT
This sequence comes from Bartonella rattimassiliensis 15908, assembly GCF_000278215.1. Taxonomy (GTDB): domain Bacteria; phylum Pseudomonadota; class Alphaproteobacteria; order Rhizobiales; family Rhizobiaceae; genus Bartonella; species Bartonella rattimassiliensis. Next base: position 137,584 of record NZ_JH725069.1, on the reverse strand, counting down.
GATGAATTCTGTTTGGGATGTTGATTTGCGCAATGCTTCAACATAGTCCAAATAAGTGAAGCAATCTAAGCCTCTAAAATCAATGATCAGTTTTTCTGGTGTATTCTTTGAGCCATGTAACATATTGGCTTGGTAAGGCGTTCCTAAAAAAGCTTTAGAAAGAGAGTCAATCAGTGCTTCTTTTTCGTGATAATTTGTTTCTGAACGTTTTTTGAGAAGAGCGTTTAATTTATTGAAAGTATATGGATCGAGGTTGATGCTGGCTGTTTGTTGTGTTTCTATTTTATTTTCTAAAATATCCTTTTGTGAATCAGAATTCTGCACATCACATCCTGTAACCAATATTAAAATGAGAATTAATTGAAATGTTTTTCGCATTTTATATACCGCTTTTGAATTAACAGCTTATGGTCAATGATTACTAAAAGTGTTATTTTCTCATGCTTCTTATATCATTATTGGATCTAATAATAATTTATAACTATGAATAGAATCAATAGACATGATCATGACTTTTTAGGTTATAAAAAATACAATTGTATGAATACTTTTTTAATTATAGAATAAAAAAACCTTATATGCTACAATATACTTATTTTTAAATAAAAAATTATTTTGAATAAATATTTTTTATAAAATTTTTCATTATATTCAAAATATGATAAGTTTTTTACGTTGTTAAGCTGCTTTAACCTTATAGTATATTCTGAGAATGAAAAAAGTTTTTAAGAACTTAATCTTTAAAAGATTTCAATTATTATGGAGTATGTGATGTATCAAATAGAATTGAGATTCTTGAAAGCGGTAAGATGAGAAGGGGAAATATGTCTGATACAATTGATCACAATAGCTCTAAAACTATTGCAAATGTTTTATATTCATAGAGATTTTATTCATAATTTATTCGCATGAATCTTTGTTCGTATACTGTAAAAATAACTTTTATGCTTTGAGAATGATATACTCATCTTGCTTTTGCTATGTAGGCTAATGATTTTGATTGATGTGATCCTAAGAGGAGGGGAATGAGAAAAATTTACAATATTTAGGCTTTTATTTAAATTATGAAATGATGAATAATAAATATTATTCAATAAGTTGTAGATATAAAAATAATATAGTTATACATGGGAAGGCAATATAATTTTAAGAAGAGAAACTGGACGGTAAAGTATTTCATTTTAAGATATTTTTTTATAATTCATGATGAGATCACAGAAATTTTGAAAGAGGTAGTGACTATCTTGTGGTCCAGGAGAAGCTTCAGGATGATATTGAACAGAAAAAACTGGTTTTCCAATGATTCGAATACCACAGTTTGAGCCATCAAAGAGAGAAATATGTGTTTCTTTAACATATTGTGGTAAAGAAGATGCATCTATGGTAAAACCATGATTCATCGATACAATCTCAACTTTTCCAGTGTTTAGGTCTTTAACTGGATGGTTGGCGCCGTGATGTCCTTGGTGCATTTTTACGGTTTTTGCACCAACTGTAAGAGCAAGAAGTTGATGGCCAAGACATATTCCAAAAATCGGTAAATTATGATCAATTAATGTTTTGATTGTTGGAATGGCATGTTGAGCAGTAGCTGCAGGATCTCCTGGTCCATTAGAAAGAAAAACGCCATCAGGGTTCATTGCTAGAATTTCTTTTGCAGTTGTGTGGGCCGGTACAACAGTAATGCGTACTTTTTGTGTTGCCATAAGGCGAAGAATATTGCGCTTAACACCATAATCAATTGCAATGATATGAAGGTTGTGTACATTATTTGTACCGTATCCTTTATTCCAACTCCACGGTTCTTCATTCCATTGCATTGATGATTGAGATGTTACTTCTTTTGTAAGGTCAAGATTGACAAGGCCGTGCCATTTTTGCGCACGTTTCTTTAAAGAAGGGATATCAAAAATCCCGTCAGAATCATGCGCAATAACAGCATTTTGCGCACCCTTTTCACGAATAAGAATTGTGAGCGCACGTGTATCAATACCACAAATTGCAATAATTTTACGCGCTTTAAGCCATTGATCGAAGCTATCGTTGGAACGATAATTTGAGGGATGTGTAATATCTGCCTTAAAAATAGCGCCAACAGCACCATGACAGTGGAGAGGAGTAAGATCCTCAATATCCTCACTATTTACCCCTACATTTCCTATATGAGGAAATGTAAAATTAACGATTTGTTGTGTGTATGATGGATCTGTGAGGATTTCTTCATAGCCTGTGATGGCGGTATTAAAACACACTTCAGCTTCAGCAATACCTATAGCACCTGTTCCTTTCCCTTCAATAACAGTTCCATCCGCTAATACTAAGAGAGCTGTAGGTTTGTTGATACTCCAAGGGTTGCTCGATGAAGTTGTTTGTATCATAGTGTGTATCCACGATTTATTCTCTGAAAGGTATAATGATCAACTTTACACAAGAATCATACCTCTAACCGATACTGTGTATGTTATTCTGGGTAATGTTTCGCTTGAAATAGAGAGTATAAGTACATTCCATGAAGAGGTAAAGTCTTGTTTTTATCTTTTCTAAAATCGAGTCTTTAATTACTTTTTATCCTACAGTGTAGGATGAATAATGATCATTGCAAGATGTATAAAGATTGGTTAGAAAGCACGTTCTTCTTGAATGAAATTGGATAAATTTATGTTGCGAGATCAGATTGATGTGGCTCTTAGGGCTGCTTTAAAAATGAAAGGTGATGCGCGTCTTGTTATACTTCGTTTAATGAATGCGGCCGTTAGGGATCGTGATATCCTTTGTAACAAGCCAGCACTATCATTATATTTGCCAGCTCTTAGGTGTTGTGATAGTCCTTGCATTAAGATGGTTCATAAGAGTCATTTTTAGTCTTTTCTTATACAGTTTTTATTCACACGCTAATCCTGCTTGTAACGTACAAGTGAATAGTTCTGGTCGTTTCAGTATAAACAGGTTTAAAATGAGAAAATTTTACGGTATTCGAGATGCCTATTCAACATACAAAACGATGAATTATTATTATAAATTAAAGCGTTATAGAATCACAGAAAGATGTAATATAAGAGAGGTATTTTATTACTCTATGAGTCCAAAAGCAGATTCGTTCATTTATGAAGAATTGTTTTTGGATAAGGGTGTATATGTATAATGCAAGAGCTAATTTTAATGATTGTGATAAGGAAAGCAGAACTTCAAAACGCTTTTTTAATGGGTTTAAGGGGGGAATATTTTAAAGCTGAAATGGAAAGCTATTTCGAAAAGAAGTCTTGGTTTGTAATCTGTTTTGAGATAATTTTGAAAATCTCTTTCTCTAGTAAATCTCCTAAAGCTATACAGAATCTTAAGTTATGCAGAATAAAATGAGCATCCTCTATTTATGGCGGTATAGTGGTGAATCTGTTAAAAACAGCTCGGTTAGTAACAATGGTTTACCAGTTAGCCGCAAACGAGAACGTCGTGCCCATAGCACACCTTGTTGACCAATATGGATATAATCGCGGGTTAATTTTCCACTGTTAAATAAATAGTGACCAAGCGGTACGGTTCCTAAATGCATCAAGTCTTGATTGTGTAGGAGGGTTTCTTGTGGGATTACAGTGCGTCCAAGGATCCAAGGTTTACTATCTCCTGTCAATATAACTTCGCGTAGCCAATAACGCGCATTTTCGGGTAGATGTTCTGCCTCTTCTTTTAATTTATCTCGCGTAATAAAACATTCGTGTTGTGGTCGAACTTGGAGACAGGTGCAATATTTTTTTAATCGAAGTGTCATCGAGCCCAACTCCATGAGCCAATCGCGAATGTTTTCTGGTAGGGGAAGATGTTGATCAGAAAGCCACTTCACAGGTGGTAAGATGGAATCTACAAGATCAGTCATCGTTTTACTCCAGATCTAAAATCCGATTGAGTATGTTATATTGGGTGAAATAAATGATGATTATTGTAATACAGGAGTATAAAAGCAAGCAAGATTTTAACAGGAAGATATCAAAGAAAATTGAAAGCAGAGATCTTTAAAAGAAGATATATGGAAAATGTATTATAGGGGCATTTTCATTTAAAAATGTGTTATAATTTCTCTAAAGTGCTTGCACACAATGCGTGAGGGGATTTTCTTGATAGTATTAGGGAAATAGGTAAAGTATTTTGTGCTTTAAAGTTCATATGTAACGCCGATAAAAGGGATGAAGAATTCATCTATATCAGCTGATATAAGGGGGAAAGTTTGAGAGTAGAAAAAAATTCATTATAAAAAATCATATCGTAGTATATTTATATACATTTTAAAGTTAAATAAAATATAAATAAACTGTATATAAATATAGTATGTTAATATAACTTCATTGTTTAACAATAAAGTTTAAAATAATACATTATTATTTAAACTTTATATTCATTATTTAAAATGTCCGTGAATTAATAAAGGGTGATGAATATAGGAAAGAAAAGCGGGACGTATCGGCTTTGGAGCATATATTTTTTATTTCGTGTATTGGAAAAATTCTCTTTATAATTTTATGCTTACTCCATGCCTTTATCTCTTAAGAATAGAGTTATTCAAATTTTTCAGTAAAAATGCATTTGTTGATGAAGTATAGAGATGTTAGATGTTATGGGCTGAGATCTTTAATTATCGTAATTGATTTTTGTAATCTTATGGATTGTTATTTATAGGGCGCTGGGCCAGATTTATGTGCGTATTACAGAAATAAGTTTTTATTGCATTAAAATAACCACATATCTTTTCTGATATGCGGACGCTTGTAGAGGTATGGAATGGTGGGTTACAAAATTTTCTGTGTTGCGTTTTATGATATAATGACGGTGTATGCCAAAAATCATAGCTTAAGCATCTCGCCATCATATCACAACTTGTAGTAACGAATGAAGAGGGAAATATTCCTGTTGTATTCCAATTGTTTTATTTCCCCAAAAAGGTGCTTAAAATATACTCTACGATCGAATTTTTCGTCCTATCCATAGAAGAATACAGGCTCCTATAAAACCTGAGATAAGATAACCAAGCCAACCAGCAAAACTTACGCCTAAAAGACTAAAAAGAAAGCTCGCTAATGCAGCGCCAATAATCCCTAAGATAATATTTAACAATATTCCTGTTTGGCTTTTCATAATATATTGTGCAGCCCAACCTGCAAGCCCACCGATAATAATAGCTGCAAGCCAACCAATGTTTGCATTTTCCATTATACTCTCCTTTGCCTGAACTTAAACTGTAACTAGGGTTAGGAGTGTAAAGATCAAGGTTTATTTATTTTGTCCCATGAAGAAGGATGTTATTGTTAAAAAATTTGTTACAATGCTTATTTCGTTATTTTTTAAATCATTTATATATTATTGGACACTATTACATTTAATAATAATATAATATAAATTATTTTTTAACAAAATATTAAATTATACAAATATAAAATAGAAAATATCTGTAAAAATATTTTTATAATGTATAAATTATATTTATTATAAGATTTATTAATACTTTTTATAAAACAAGTTAAAGAAAAAATTGTGGTTAAAGCAATAAGTAAAATGGATATTTAAAGTTTTTGAGCTTGCCTATTGATATCAATAACGTTTGCAATGAAATTAAAACTGTTTTGTTAATGCGTTATAAAATGCTATGTAGGTATGAAGCCCTATCGATATTGATCTAAACGTTTACTGCCATAAATGTTGCAATTGAGTTGAGAGTTTCATTTCTTATAGAGTATTTATATTTTGCTATAGCTGTACACTTGTGCCATTTTTACAGTGGATTTAGATCAGAATCATCATACTTTTTACCATCTCTTTATGTTGCTAACAGTTTTGGCTTGGAGATGGGTAGGCATGTTTTTACTTCAATATGTCGCTTTGCTTGTAGTATGCAAGAAAATGATTTTGAGGCATTCATTATGTATAGATTTGAAATGAAAGAAATTTACGATGAAGAGAACTCATTTGAAAATAATACAATATTTTATTAAATCAATATCTTAAACAAGATATTTGAATGTTCAAATCTTAATAATTGATATGATAAGTTTCTTATTCAAATTATTTAAAACGTTTAAGGTTTTTCTGTCTGTTTTTCATCAGGATTGCGTAGGCGAGAATTTTGAAGAAGTCCTTGTTTTTCTAAAATGGGATAGATCATTGAGATCAAAAGGGAGTTAATTTGTTTGAGATCATGGTCTGGGCCGAGATGAAGATTGGTTGATTCTATATTTTTGAGATTCCCTTCACGTAAGCGTTTAAAATGTTTTAAACTCATCTTTTTTTCTAAGTTTCGTAGTTGATCTTTTTTTGTACCAATAAATGGGTTGTGTGCGTGGCATGTGAGATGAGAACGTTAAATGTTATGTGTGTGTTGGACGGAACAAGGTCATGGAAATGAAGGTGATCACTCCAGCTTTCGTTGCTGAATTGTGGATCTCTTTGTTGTTTCTTGTTAATCAGCATTAGCATATTATAAGTAATAATGTCCCCTGCTTGGTTTGATTTTATACAGGGAGCTAGAAGTTCTTGCGTTTGAAGAGCTTCTTTATCAGGTGATTTTTATCCTGCTAATCATGCAAGATAAAGTTTGGTAGCGATATGGTTGTTGTCCAATATGGTATTTAGTTGGTTGAACTAATGAATAATATTGGGATCAGTTTTTTCATAAAGTTCCATGATTTTTTCTAGCGTGATGTCTATAAGATCATAAATATGAATAATTTCACGCATGTCATTCGAGAGGGGAGAGTTTGGCGTTAAAGAACGCTATCATCAAGAGTCGTTTGATAAGATAAATTGAGGGTTTTATAGGCTTGCATTTTTTTGCACTTACATGAACAATTTGGGTGGTTAATTTTAAAACCCATTTTGAAAGCAGTATTCCAGCAAAGAGAATGAAAACATTAAAAATAATTTGGGCATTAATCACTTGAGTAGGGGCGTTCTAACGGTAAATCCATTGAGCATTTCTATCTTTACGTTTGTGAAGAAGCAAGTCGGCATCATCATTATATTTGTCATCCCTCAAATGTTGCCGACAGCTCTTGCATTAAGACGTTTCATAAGAGCCATTTTTAGTCCTTTCTTATACAAATTTTATCCACACGCTAATCCCGCTTGGAACGTGCAAACGAGTGATTTTGATTGATTTAAGATAAACGGGTTTGAAATGAGAGAATCTTACGGTATGCGAGTTTATAATTCAATATGAATAACAATAGATTATATTTATAAATCAATATCTTGAGTTGCGAATCCATGAGATTAGTGATTGAAAGGAGAGAAAGAAGATAAGGACAAGGATTGAATCGGTCCTACGCATGAGTAAATTTTCTAAGGGAACGAGGTAGGTGTTAGGGGAAGCGTTGTGTGTTAAAAGTGGTGCTATAAGAGAAAAACCAAAGTTGACACCAAGAACTATAATAATGCAGAGTTGCGTATGGATAAGGTCGTAGTTGACAAAATTGACCAGTAAAATGATTCTTGCAATGGATGAATGTAAGAGGTAGGTTAAGGCAGAGGCCAATAAAAAAGTGGACAGGGGTGCTTGAAAGATAATGAATGATGCTCGGTAAAATTTTGCTATCACGTCGAGGCTATATTGCGGTACTTGTCATCTGTAAAGACAAAATCAAGAGATCAATGCCAATGACAATATGTCCTATTTGACGTCATTCACGTTTTTTTGTTATCAGAATACACAGGTGCCAATTAAAAGATAAAAGGGTACCACAAGAGTGAGATTATAGGTGAGAATTTTAACAACGATTGCTGATCTTAATTCTTCTGCGTTTACAGCTTAAGTTTCGCTAATCTAAAAACAAAACCAGATTCAATAAAAGAACCAACAAGGAATGTTATTGCTGTAGGGCTTTGTAAAATCATTGCTGTAAAGAAACCAAAACTTACAGTAAACAATGAATCTGAAATGACATGGTACATTTTATATTTAAGTTTATCACCATAGGTACGCTCAATTCTTTTGCGCGCTATGCGGGGTGGCCTAGAGAAGTAAAGAAACAGGATTGTCAAGATGAAGGAGTACCAATAAACCTTCATGATACTTTATTCTTTCTTTGTTATTATGAAAGTGGTTGCCTCAAAATTAATAAATTAAAGCTTATTATTTTTATTTAGCTTTTGCTTTTAATAGTTGATGAAAATCATCGCCGCTTGGATTTTGAAAAACCTTTAGACCAAAACAGGGAAGAATGGAATAAAGGTGATCAAAGATATCGCCTTGAATTTGTTCATAGTTTAGCCAAACGGTGGTATTCGTAAAGCAATAGATTTCCAAGGGTAAACCATTTTCTGTAGGAGGTAACTGTCGGGCCATAAAGGTCATATTAGGGTTGATGTTTAGATGCTGTTGTAGATAAGCAAAAATATAAGCACGAAAAGTCCCAATGTTGGTTAAACGGCGCGTGTTGGCTAAAACATCATGATTTTTATCTAATTGAGCGTTCCATTGGTTAATTTCTGCTATTTTTTGTGTGAAATAATTTTCTAATAAATTAAATCGGGAAAGATGTTTTTGTTCTTCTTCTGTAAGAAAACGGATACTTGATTGATCAATAAAAAGTGAGCGTTTGATGCGTCTTCCACCTGATTCTTGCATTCCACGCCAATTTTTAAAAGGATCGGTTACAAGTTTACGGATAGGGACTGAGGTAATGGTGTTGTCGAAATTTTGAACTTTAACAGTATGAAGAGCAATTTCAATAACATTACCATCAGCACCGAGATTGGGAATTTCAATCCAATCACCAACACGAACCATATCGGTGGATGAAATTTGAATACCGGCAACGAGAGAAAGAAGTGTGTCTTGAAAAATTAACATGAGAACCGCGGCCATTGCACCAAGACCGGAGAAAAGAATAAGAGGGGAGCGGTCAATTAATGTGGCCACCATTAAAACTGCTGCAATCGCAAAAAGTGCAATTTTAGCAATTTGAATATAACCTTTTATTGGTTTTAGACGTGCTGTTGGTCGTTGTTCGTAAAGAATATTAATGATATTGAGACAGGCAGAAATTGTCAGAACAACAAAAAAGATAATAAAGGCGTTGGCAACATTATTGATGACAGTGCTGAATGCATCGGGCAATGTTGGTATAAGATTAATACCGATTGAAAGAATAAAAGCTGAAATGATATTCGCTAGGTATTGAATAGTATTTTTAATATCGATCGTTGTATTCTTCGGAAGAAAAGGAGAGAGTTTTTTTGCTCCGTGAATGAGTAATTTTCGTCCTATAAAAAAGTTGACTAAAAGGGCAGTTATAGTCAAAATAATAAGCCAAGAAACAGCCTCTAACCACGGATTTTGAACAACAAATTCGGTCACTTTTACTCTCCATTTCTAAGATTATAGGCAGTTGAGAGTTTAAAATTTTACAACTGCTTAAGAGGAAGTATTGGAATTATGCTCTAAAGTCGTTAAATATGCAAAAAAGAATTTTCAAACTTTGTGAGAGAGAATGCGTTTTCCGCCTGATTTCCTGAATGAACTGCGTACCAGACTCCCAATTTCAACAGTGATTGGCAAACGGGTGGATTTTGATCCTCGAAAAAGTAAGCCTTCACGGGGAGATTTTTGGTGTTGTTGTCCATTTCATGGAGAGAAAACGCCCAGTTTTCATTGTGATGATCGTAAAGGGCGTTATTATTGTTTTGGTTGTGGTGTAAGCGGAGATATTTTTACCTTCCTGTGCGAACTTGATGGATTGCATTTTTCAGAAAGTGTTGAGCGTTTGGCTGATTTTGTAGGAATGAAATTACCCGTTTGGGATCCACAAAGTCATCAACGTCAAATGGAAAAAGCTGACCTTTATGATGTGATGAAAATTGCTACAGATTTTTTTCAAGATCATTTACGCGATAAAGGAGGTGCACAGGCACGGCGTTATTTGGATGCACGTGGTGTTACGCCAAAGCTTATAGAACGTTTTCGAATTGGTTTTGCACCGGTGAGGCGTACAGCTTTGAAAGAAGCTTTAAGTGCTCGAGGTATTTCAATAAAACAAATGGAAGAATGTGGACTTCTTACAATGCATGAGGAGAATACTGATTCTTGTGACCGTTTTAGAAATCGCATTATGTTTCCTATTGAAGATTTGCGCGGACGTGTGGTGGCTTTCGGAGGGCGTGCATTAGAGAAAGAGACACGAGCAAAATATCTCAATAGCCCTGAAACAGTACTATTTCATAAAGGAAATATACTTTATAATGCGGCAATGGCTCGCAAAAATAGCCGCTTTGTTGATGACGAAAAAAATCATTTCCTCCTTGTTGTTGAAGGGTATATGGATGTCATTGCATTGACTAAAGCTGGTTTTGAAGGAGTTGTAGCGCCCTTGGGTACAGCATTAACGGAAGCGCAAATTGAGCTTATATGGCAGATGGGTAAGGAACCCATTTTATGTTTTGATGGTGATGATGCTGGTTTAAAAGCTGCTTTTCGTGTTGCTGATCGTGTGTTGCCTCTTTTAAAGGCTGGAGGGGGGGTGCGCTTTGTTTTGTTGCCGCAAGGAAAAGATCCCGATGAAATTATTTGTGCTGGGGGGGCGAAACTTTTTTCTTCTTTTTTGCAAAAAGCAATTCCTTTAATTGAGCTTTTATGGTGGCGTGCTACTTATGGAAAGCATTTTGAAACGCCAGAAGAACGAGCAATGCTCGAAAAACAACTAAAACAGCAAATTTTTACAATTAAGGATGAAGATGTCCGTCGTTATTATTTGCAAGATGTAAAAAAACGCCTCTTTGATTTTTTTCGACCTTCTTTTTCGAAAAAGAAAGAGGGAGGGCAATATGATCAGTTTTCGTCAAATAAGATCTTTAAAAATAAATCCTTTTCTCTGTTAGAAAATTCTGAAATAGTACGAAATTCTTCGCAAGCTATTCCGTTGCGTGAAGCAGTAATTTTACTCACTTTAGCTTATTATCCTGAGTTGTGGTATGAAAATTTTGAGATTCTTGCTGAGTTAGAATTAAAAAATACTCAATTGATGTGTTTTCATCAAGCCATGTTGGAAATTCTTGGGAATCAACAGCTCCATGATAAAGAAACGATGGTTGCTTTTTTAGAAAAAAAAGGGCAAAAGACTCTGTTAGAGCGTATGAAACATCTTGTGCAAAATATTGGTATGCGTATTATCTTTGGTAGAGCTCCTATAGAAGATGTACGCGCTATATTAAAACAAGCTGTCTACTTGCATCTTCAAGAACACCACCTACATAAAAGGTTACAGGATATTGAAGAGCAACTTGTAGAAAATCCTAAGAGTGAGGTTTTTGATCTGCTTCGTGAGGTAAAAAATGAACTGCAGCAGATGCAGGAAATAGGAGCGCTAATTGAAGGGGTTGGGAGTTGGTTAGATAAAAAAATAGACGGGAATACACAAGATACGATAAAATGATTCGCTTTTTTAATGCGAATCAGTCACTTAAATTTTTAGATGAGGAAGTTTATGTGGAGTGACATTTTCATAAAGATAATACTTAAATTTTAGGAAAAGCGGGAAATTGGTTCTTACGATAGGGTACAGAAATTGTCTCAGAAGGGCTGAGAGGTGTCGGGGAAACTTCTGGAGTTTTCCCGCGTTTTTGTCTGAATGACAACGTGTGTACAAAATGTATTCTTTCCAATAGTAATCTCTTTAAAGGAAGTATATATGAGAAACTATTGGTAGATTTGGGTGAGAACAAAAAGCTGGTCACATGGAATATGAGTGATCAAGTGGAGTTATGGTATGGCAACAAAGGTTAAACAGAAAGATAATGCGGAAGTAACAAGCCAAGCGAATTTGGATGGTCCTCTTCTTGATTTTTCTGATGATGCCATCAAGAAAATGATTAGGCTTGCCAAAAAAAATGGTTACGTAACGATGGATGAACTCAATGCAGTTCTTCCTTCCGACGAAGTGACATCCGAACAAATTGAAGATATCTTGGCGATGTTCTCTGAGATGGGGGTTAATGTTGTGGATGATGAGGATGAAGTTGAGACTGAAAATTATGACGAAGAAGTTACTGTAGAAGGTGGTGACTTAATAGAGGCCTCTAGCCACGCAATTGCAACAACGACGAATAAACGCGAAGTAACAGATCGTACTGATGATCCAGTGCGTATGTATTTGCGTGAGATGGGAGCTGTTGAACTTCTTTCACGAGAAGGTGAAATTGCCATTGCTAAGCGTATTGAAGCAGGACGTGAGACAATGATTGCAGGATTGTGCGAGAGTCCTTTAACTTTTCAGGCCCTTATTATCTGGCGCGACGAATTAAAAGAACAGCGTATTCTTCTTCGAGAAATTATTGATCTTGAAACAACTTATGCAGGGCCAGAAGCAAAGCAGACTCCTGTTATCGAGCGAAGTGAAATTGATAAAACTAAAGAAGAAAAGATGTCTTCCGGTATACATGATATGGGGGAAAATGCAGAAGAGAGAGGCATTGAAGACGACGATGAAGATGACGATGATGATGTTAATTTATCGCTGGCGGCAATGGAAAATGAACTTTGTCCTCAAGTTATGGAAACATTGGACTTTATTGCTCAAACCTATGTAAAATTACGAAAACTACAAGATCAACATGTTGAAAGCAGTTTAGCAGAGCGTAAAGAGGGAGCTCTTACATCTTCTCAGAAGAAAAAATATATTCAATTAAAGGGTGAGTTGATTCAAGCAGTAAAGTCTCTTTCTTTGAACCAAAATCGTATCGAAGCGTTGGTTGAACAGCTTTATGACATCAATAAGAGATTAATTCATAATGAAGGTAAACTGAAACGGATTGCCAATAGCTATGGCATTGGTCATGAGGATTTTTTAAAAGAATACCAAGGACGTGAATTGGATGCAGATTGGGTGAATTATATTGCCACTTTGCCTACACCTGGTTGGAAAGAATTTTCATTACGTGAAGCAAAAGAAATTCAAAAATTGCGGAGTGAAATACAAAATCTTGCGCAAGAAACGGCTATTTCGATTGGTGAGTTTCGCCGGATCGTTATGCAGGTGCAGAAAGGTGAACGCGAATCAACAATTGCGAAAAAGGAAATGGTGGAATCTAACTTACGTCTTGTAATTTCAATTGCAAAAAAATACACCAATCGTGGTTTGCAGTTCCTTGATCTTATTCAAGAGGGAAATATCGGTTTGATGAAGGCTGTGGATAAATTTGAATATAGGCGCGGTTACAAGTTTTCAACTTACGCCACATGGTGGATTCGGCAGGCCATTACACGTTCAATTGCTGATCAGGCACGTACTATTCGTATCCCTGTTCATATGATTGAAACAATTAACAAAATCGTTCGTACTTCGCGTCAGATTCTTCATGAAATTGGACGAGAACCAACACCAGAGGAATTATCGAGCAAGCTTTCTATGCCGTTGGAAAAAGTGCGAAAGGTCCTTAAAATTGCAAAAGAGCCTATTTCACTTGAAACGCCTGTTGGTGATGAAGATGATTCCCATTTGGGGGATTTTATTGAGGATAGGAATGCGTTATTACCCATTGATGCAGCTATTCAGGCGAATCTTCGAGATACGACAACGCGTGTTCTTGCTTCCCTTACACCGAGAGAAGAGCGTGTCTTGCGGATGCGTTTTGGAATAGGGATGAATACTGACCACACATTAGAAGAAGTTGGACAACAGTTCTCGGTTACAAGAGAGCGTATTCGCCAGATTGAAGCAAAGGCGCTTCGTAAATTGAAACATCCTAGTCGTTCACGGAAATTACGTAGTTTTCTCGATTCTTAATTAAAGGAGTTGGTACATTTTAATCATTCTCCCTTTCTTCTTCATCGAGGGAAGGGGGGGACTATGTACTTTATTTGAATGCTTTTTTGAGAAAAATGTGGGAAGACTTTGATAATCTAGAAAGTTTACAATGTTTAATGTTGTTCTTAGCTTTGTGATTTTGTTCTTTTCTTTCTGAATAGGGCAAAGAGTGGTGTGATAGTCTTTCAAAAAATGAACGATAAAATACTATTTGCGTATAGCGATTCGTTTCTTAAGAGGGAAATATATTAGAATAAACTCACAATGATAGCATACTGACTTTGTGATGAGAAAGGTGTATGCTTTTTGGGATTATTCTATAATGTTAGATAGCGTGTTTCATTCTTTGTCAGTTTACAAAAAATAGATGTTTCTAATAGGTTATGTTCATTTATATGCGCTATTTTTTGAAGATTTCCTTTTCCTTCATATAAATTTTAAGAAAATTGTATGAAGTATGCTTTGAGAGTTGAATCTTTTTAAGAGACAGAAATAGATGAAATTATAGAAATTAAACTTTTAATTTTTTTATCGATCATCTTAATTAAAAAAGGTATGTCTGAGTTTATGAGTAGAGAACTTCCTTTTTGGAAAGTAAAAAAATTAGAAGACCTTTCCTTCTCTGAGTGGGAAAGCCTTTGTGATGGCTGTGGTCGTTGTTGTCTCCATAAAGTTGAGGATGATGATACGGGTGATCTGTATGCAACCAGTATTGCTTGTCGTCTTTTAGATGGGAAAACTTGCCGATGTCGAGATTATATTCATCGTCAATCAATTGTACCAGATTGTATATCGTTAGATGTTACAACCGTTAAAACGGTGCGTTGGCTTCCAGAAAGTTGTGCTTATAAATTAATTTATGAAGGAAAAGATCTCCCATGGTGGCACCCATTGGTATCAGGAGATTATCAGATGGTGCATAAAGCACACATTTCTGCACGCAGTTATATAGAGATCTACGAAGATGAATTATCATCTGAAGAAGATTATCTCACTCATATTACTGGTCTTTTATGTAAAGGCCAATGATATGAGTGTTTTATACAATGGTGGGTGATTTAATCGATCGCAAAGACGACAGTGACAGTTACATTATAATTTAATTCACCTCCCGAAAAATTTGTATCTGCATAGCTTGCTTCTGCTGCTCTACTCATAAGACGTGGTGTTGGGCGATAGTAATCATCTTTTTCATTGATTTCAATAATTTTACCTAATTTTAAGTTAGCAGCTTGTGCTATTGTTTGTGCTTTTTCAATGGCTTCAGTAATGGCTTTTTTACGCGCTTCTTGATAAAATGGCTTCGTATCTGCATTGGTAAAAGTAATGCCATTCACTGAATTAATCCCTAGTGCCATTGCTTGATCAAAGATTTTACCAGCATTGTTGAGATCACGGATGCGTACAGTTAAAGAATTTGAAACGTGATAGAGTTTTTCATGATTCTTTTTTTCGTGGGATAACTGATAAATAGATAAGCCTGATGTTTGTAAATCAGTTGCTTTTATACCATTGTTTTTAAAGGCATTTATAATATCATTCATAGATTTATTATTCGCTGCTAATGCTTTTTGAGCAGTTTTATCATCAGTAACAACGGCGAGATTAATAATTGCCATATCCGGTGCAGCTTGACTTTCTCCGATTGCAGTCACTGTAATCGTTGCATCTCTTTTATTTTCTTCAGCGTAGGCATGGACACTCGATAAAACGGCTAAAAGTGTAAATGTTAATATCGCTATTTTAACCAAAGAATTTTGCATTGCTTGAATTTTCTTTTTTATCATATCTATTCCTTTAATTTATTAGTTTACTACCTTCTCATTTTTGAGAGTTCTTGTAAAGAAGTTAGAGCATTAGAAAAAAAACCAATAGAAAAGAGAAAAAGATAGGTTATAATTCAGGTCAGCTCTTGTATCATGGAGAATTTTAGTTTAGAGAGAAACGACCTATGTGGGGCCTGTAGCTCAATTGGTTAGAGCCAGCGGCTCATAACCGCTTGGTTGGGGGTTCGAGTCCCTCCGGGCCCACCAGTAGGAAAACGGATAGCTTATACAAAGGTTTTAGGATTCTATTCTGTCGTTTTTTTGTTGCAGTTTTTTCTATCAGTTATTTTAGTATTAAACGAATGGCATACTTCTTTAGTCTCATCAAAAAAATGCTTTCATTTACAGCATTGAGGTTAGCTGATATGTGTCGCTGTTTACTTCCTTAAATGATATTAAGGTTTTTTAGACGTTCGAACAGCTTTAATTATGAAGAAAAGCTGCCTATAAAAGAATGTGATTTATAGACATTCATAGATAGCATGGGGGTAACGGTGATAATATTGGTTAATAGCTTATTTTCCCACGAAAAAAGCTCTTTCTGATTTTTGAAAGATAGTGTTTATAGGGGTGATGGTGTGTTCTCTAAAAAGAATTTAATCAATTGTTTTTTGAAAAGTTAATTGAGTGATTGTTTATGTTATCTTACATCATTAAATTGTATTGGAATAAGCTGTTTTATTATTCTGTAAAAAATGTTTTCTATAGTATTAAAAAATTCGTTCTAATGTCCTTTTTTCCTTTGTGTATTTTCTGCTTAATGGTCGAATTCTAGAATTCTCATGTAATGTGAATTGTTATTGAAGAGCAGAAAGTCTTTTTTGATTTTATTTTTATAAGGTATTGGCAGTATTTCGGTAAATCTAGCTATTTTATTGTATTGCTAAAATTTTTTTCCGTATCTCTTGTGAAGAGAATTTTATCTTTGTTATGCTTTTTTACTCTTGTGAAAAATTATTGGCAGGGCAAATTTTTTGTTGGAAGAAGTACACTTCTTTTTCAAGATCATGCTTTGTAAAGTGTAATCTCTTATTTACACAAAAAAATTTATTCCTCGTTGTAAATTTCTATACAATTTACATAAAGAGATCACGCGGAATGATTCATTTTATTTTTTATATTACCATTTTTACTGATGATAGATAATTATATCAGTGTTTACAAGGTGCATTTAGAGGGAGCGAACAAGTTACAGAGTTTTAAGGAGTGCAGCTATTTATAAGAATTTGTTCTTATATAACGCTTTTATAGTCTTGTTTTGCAAATATGACTTTAAAAACATAGATGGCACTATGTAGAATCAAATAGTGATATATTATCTCTTTCAAAATAAGATTTTTTGTGTTCTCTTATATTAAGAATTCAAGAGTGTTTTCAGAGATAGTTTCACATAATTTATCATTGGTTCGAATCATAAGATTTGCGTAAAATTATTTGCGTTGTTGATAAAAGTGATCATATCAATTTTCATAAGAAGGCCTAGATCATGCGAGGCTTTCTGTTTCACTATGGTATATGATTCATAGAACTTCATCTGATTTTATAAAATAAGTTTATACACAATTGCTTCCATACTGCCTATTGCAAATATTTTTTTCTAAGGTATGAAGTATATTTAAACGCTTTAGCGTTATATAGTTTGACTACATGGAGTGTAACTATGAAGAATGATAAAAAAAATGAGACAACTTTATCTGATATTATTGTGAAATGGGAGTCTTTATCGACGTCTCAAAAGCAAGCGATCTTAGATAGAGTAGAAAATTCTACAGATTCTGCTCATTCAACAGAACATTTAAGGCCTCAATCTTCTTTTTATCTCCAGACGAAATCAGAGTTATGAGCTTTAGGTCTTCATCGGAGATGTTAAAACCAGTTATGACATATATGGCACTAGCATTTCCTAGCGTGTTCAAAATAGCCATAAGTTTATCAACTGAAGGCCTTTTTCCTCCGTTTATCATTTGTTGTACGTAATTTTGTCCGCAACCTGCAGCTCTGCTGATTTCAATCATTGTTCGCCCGTCACTTTTTATCAATTCAACTAAGCGTTGGAACCAATCTTTTTCAGTCTTTGTCATTTTTAGACCTTTACATATTTACGCTATAGCGTTAATATTGAGTTGCGAATCCGAAATATATGGTACAAGGAGGATTAAAATATCCATGCATAGCTCTTCGCTTATGAAGCATATAGAGTTGTTTTTAACTAATAACAAAATGTCCCCATACACTTTCAGATTCGAATCAATAAAAAATGGTTGCTTAGTTCCACGGTTGTGACGAAGTTAGTGCGTATACCAGGAGCGGCAATACACTCTCATATATTTATGAGATTTTACCATAATAGTATACGCAGCGATATTATAAATCAAGATATACCCCAACATCCGTATTTGTAAAAAATTGTTCGTTAAGGCGGTATGTGAGCATAATGAAGCTTTAGAGCCTGAAGAGGTAGAATAATGGCTGTAGAAAAAATGTAAATTCATAGGTAAAAAGTACTAATTTCTCCTTTATTGTAATAAATTAGATCACTCTCAGGTGCTATATCGCATGCGTTTATTAAAAGATTGGGGAAATATCAAAAAAAATAACTTTGATGATTTTATTGAACATGAAGATAACTTGATTCACAAAGGTGCTTGTTTGGTAGTATGTGTATACTCGGTCAATGCTTCTATGAGGAGGGATGTGTTTTTTAGATGTTGTGGTTTATAATAAAGTTTGTGTTTACAATGGTATTGTTATTTATAACAATGCGTTAATATATGGTCATATAGAGGTTTGCAGGAATTTGCATGTTTGTGAAAGGGGAGAAAGTTATAATCATTCAAGTATGAGTAGAGATATATGTGTTTACACTAATGTAGTCGTTTTGGGTTAAATTTTGAAGGCTAAATAATTAAAGTTTCTAGTGATACTCGTGATTATAGAAAGGTTCATGTTTTATAATAGTGCTTTTGTTTGTGGTGATGTTAAAGATTTGTGGGAAGGTAAAACTTTATAGAAAAGTGGTGCTTTGTGGCACTGAAGATTTTTGTAAGAATAAAAAAGCTTCCACATGTAGCCGTATTTCATAGGGCGTAAAAGAGGAAAATAGGATTGTTTCAGGGAAGGTGGGTATTAACCTTCTCATGTTGTTCTTTCTATTGGAAGTTCCTTATTGTTTATATTTTGGATCAATAAATATGTTGCGAATAATTGGTGTGAGCGTGTGGATTTAGCTTATTTCAGAGTGCTTTTTCGTGTCATAGATCAATCTTTTTAATGGAGAAAATAAGAATGCTGAGAGTGATTGTTCGCACTTGGAACATGCAGTTTATTGCATTTTTTTGATTGAAGGTGGAAAAAAAAATTAGTCAAGATGATTACTTGAGCGGCAATTAAAGGAGATCCAGATGGATGTAAATGAGATTTTATTGGGAGCAGTGGTTGTTGTTTTGTTGTTCAGCGGGGTTATATTTCGATTTTCTTTATATTATCGTAGTCAAGTTAAAACCATAAAAGAGGAAACTAGAAGGATAAGGCATAAGTTTTTGAAGAATTCTATGAAAATGACTGAAGAACGAGATAGAGCCGTTAGAGAGCAAAATATGATGATTAAAAGGCGCGATAAAACGATCGAAGAATTGAAAAAACAAATTAAACAATATGAAGAAAATGAAAAGAAATATCAAAAAATGCTTAAACCTGAAGATGATAATAAGTAATTATATTCATATTTTTCATCAAATTTATGCATTAAAGGGGTGAGAAATATGTTAGAAAGTTTAGAATGGCGAGAGAGATAAATTTTAATTAAGCAAATTACAGTGCTGTGGGGAAATTGTACTCGCTAGAATTCAAGCTTACTTTAATTTATGAAAAGATTGAATTTTATAAGATAGAGCGTCGTTGATAAAATAAAAGTTTATGATGATGCTACCGTTTTTAGATATGCTAGATTATTAAAACCCCGTATATAAGATTCAGAAATTGTTGTGGTGACGTTATATTATTGCTGAAAACAATTTTGCATGCTTCTTTTAGATGTAAGGTATGAAATGTTACAATAGCTTTAACTAATGAATATAAAAAATTATGTGATAATGGAAAGGGATATTGACTTGTTATGAAGATGAAATGGATAAATGCGTTATGGTTATCGGGTACAGAATAGGAGGATGAACGTAAAAGGTATTTGATCTCAGTAGAGGAATTATATTCCAGTTTATGATTTATCTTTTTTTATGTATGTTTTTTATGAAAAATACAAGATTTGAGAGATTTGCTGCTTAATAGAGACTGTAGAAAATTGACTGCATTTGAAAACAAATACATAACCTGTAAAAAGTTTAAGTGTTATTTGTGAGGGTTAGAAATAACAAAAAAACCTTTTTCTCATTAAGAGAAAATCAGTCGCTTTTTACTCACCAGAGAAGTAATCTAAAACTTCATTATAAAAAAATAAACGTTTGTCTCAATGGTTTAGAATGTTAAAATTGCAATTCTCTAATAAGGGCTTTTTGTGTAATTTCTTTTATTTGCTCAATATTCATTAAAATATCTTGTTTTGTTGGATAACCTTTACTAGAGAAAGCAATCTT
Organism: Bartonella rattimassiliensis 15908; assembly: GCF_000278215.1. Lineage (GTDB taxonomy): Bacteria > Pseudomonadota > Alphaproteobacteria > Rhizobiales > Rhizobiaceae > Bartonella > Bartonella rattimassiliensis. The sequence continues at coordinate 117,388 of NZ_JH725069.1, read as the reverse complement.
TTGTGCATCTCTTGACATTAAACGCCAGTACCATTGATTGTGAACGCCTTGAAACACCTCAAAATACATGTTTCCCACCTCATAAAATATCTCATAATTTTCAGGATAAATACTCAACTAACCCGTTTGTAAACACTAATGTATGTCTCCATAGGAAGTCGTCAATATATTCCCTTTAAATTTTCTGACCTTAAATAATAATTTCTATGAGAGCTATTACTGTTTTAACAAGAAAAATTTTCTTGTCAATAAGATATGAATAAGAATTTTATACTATATAATTATTTTTTACTAGTCTAATAGCAAATATATTTTTATGTACAATACAAATATTTTTATTATCGTTACAGATAAAAAACTTTACAGAACATACAAAACTTCACCAGTATAGGCAAAGTAAATGTACTTTTTTCCATACTGGTAGAGTTTAATTATTCTTTTTTTGAAATAGAGGTTTATTGGTTTGCTATAACCTCTTTTTGGGATGCACTTCGAATGAGCAGATCAATAAATAAGCTAAGGGTGTAAGAATTGGCCATTTTAGCCTTCATATCGATCAAAGAGGTTGCAGTTTTAGGATTAAAGCCATTTGATAAACCTTGCCTTGATAAATATTGTTGCAATTTTTCATAAGAACTATCGATTTTTTCTTGATTTAATTTCTCATTACGATCACTATTTGCAAGTGTTTCTTCAAGTCCTTCAATTTTTTTAATAAAATAATTCCAGTCAAAATCACCTTTTGCGTATTCGGTGTCAAACATTTTTCCTTGTCCAGTTAAAAGCCAATTAATATTGACACCATATAATGTGCGGTATGTTTGTAAGACACTAAGATTGGGTTCTCTTTCTCCACGTTCATAAAAAGCAATAGAGTTTTTCGTCATGCTAAAATTTTTGGCTAAGGTTTCACGTGATGGATCACCTAAAGCAAGACGTACATAACGTAAACGTTTTCCAAATATAGTTTTTGATTCAGTTTCAGGACGTGCCACGAATTATCTCCCTCAGTAAATCATCATGGTATAAATTTTGAATAATAAAAGCACACTATGTATTAATATTCTATGATATAATGTCAATATTATAGTGTTAATTTCTCTTTATTTTTTCAACAAATAAAAAACTCTCTTTTATATAGAGTATTGAAGACAAATATTCATTTCAAAACAAAATTCTGTGTTTACCGCACTTTGTCTCTTGTTTTTTTGAGAAAATTTTCATGTAACCTTATCATATATATTCTATACACCTCTGCATTAATAGATGCAACTTTAAAGAGATGAAATCTTTGGATTTATATTGCATGCTGTCTATGAATAGAAAATAAACTTTGAGGAATGATCATGGCCCTATTACGCTATTTTGGGTGTGCTTTTTTTTTCACGATTATTGGTGTCTTTTTAGGAGGGGCTATTGGTTGGTTTGAAACGGGAAGCATTACTGGTTTTCTTAAATATTTTTTTATTTGCTGTGTTTTAGGGATTTTGGAAATTTCTTTATCTTTTGATAATTCTATTATCAATGCCCGTATTCTTGGTAGAATGGATCCGTTATGGCGTCGTCGTTTTCTTATATGGGGCATTTTGATCGCTGTATTTGGGATGCGGATTGTTTTTCCGTTACTGGTGGTGGTTATTGCTGTTGGGATTAATCCAATTGCTGCAGTCAAGTTAGCAGTATGGGAACCATATCGATATGCTGAAGTTTTAACCAATGCGCATATGGGGATTGCCGCTTTTGGAGGAACTTTCCTTATGATGGTTGGCTTAAAATATTTTTTTGATTTTGAAAAAGAGGTACATTGGATTAATATTATAGAGAGACCTGCTCAAAAATTTGGCGGGCTTATTGGGAGTGATGTTGCAGTTGTTTTGATCTTAATATTATTTGTTTTAGGACAGATTGATCCAGAAGATAAAGTAACTTTTTTATTGGCGGCCCTTTATGGACTTTTGACTTTTATAGGTGTTGAAGCTGTTGGTCATTTTCTGGATGCTCCTAAAAAGACTTTAACAACAGTGACCCAAGGGGGAGTAGGAGCGTTTCTTTATTTAGAAGTTCTTGATGCTAGTTTTTCTTTCGATGGTGTGGTTAGTGCCTTTGCATTTTCACACAATCTTTTTGTTATCGCAATTGGTCTTGGTATCGGTGCATTTTACGTTCGTTCTATGACGGTTATGTTGGTTGAATCAGGGACATTATTGCATTATCGTTATTTGGAGCACGGTGCTTTTTATGCTATTGTCGTTCTGGCAGTGATTATGTATCTGCAAACAATTATATCTGTTCCTGAAGTGTTAACAGGGCTTGGGGGAGTCTGTATTATTGGAATGGCGTTGTATTCTTCGATTCGTTTTAAGCGTTCTCAATTGGATAAACATGGTGTGTCTTAAGTAATGGAAACTTTATATTTTCTCACGCTTTTGTTTATAGCATGTCTTTGAAGAGAAATATCTTTCATGAAAAAAATGCCATTTTATTGCTTATTTTCATTTTTTTAAGGTGAGTCTATTGCATGAATTCTCCCTATGATAGGGAAGATATAAAGACGCAAAGGTAAAAATTAGTTTCCATCTTTACTATCATTAGTTTAGCTTTATAGCTTTCAAGAGTCTCTCAAACAATGTCTTTAATAATGAAGACTGCGCATTGCTTCACGCTTTTGTTTCTGATGTGGTGTTAATTTGCGTGCTTTTTTTAAAAGATATGTCGCAAAGCTCGTCATACCCATTTCGCAACGGAATCCATGAAGGGTATAATTATAAAGCTATTGAACACTACCATTACCATCTTTACGTTTGTTAAGTTACGAGCTGGCACTCTCACACCATTTGCCAGCTTTGGGGGAGGTAAAGTTCTTGGCACTTAAGAGCATTCATAGGAGGCATTTTTACCCCTTTTTCTTCACGTCAGCCTCGCTTGTGATGTGCAAGTAAGTGATTTTAATTGATTCAATATAACCAGCTTTGGAATGAGAGAATCTTACGATATTCTGGGCTCTCGTTTAACATGTAAAACAATTATTTATTATTATAAATCAATATCTTGAATATGAAGGAATAATGTACAATCTCTTGGACATCTTTTAACTTAAATATGAAGGTGCAGGTTAGCACTATACTTTTTACTTGTTTGCAGTTCTATAAAATTTTTGCATTTAACGGTTCGTAGAAAGCATTTTTGCTGTTTTCTTGAATGATTTTTATTCATATGCTGATCCTCTTTGTGACGCGCAAGAGAATGGTTTTAAAATAGCTTTGAAATGAGAGAACTTTACGATATTTGGGTCTTTCACTTAAATATATAAAAATAATTTATTTCTTATAAATCAGTGTGTTATAATCGTAGATTATAAAAGAATATTTCATGAGACCATTAACAATTCTATACCAGCTTCGTTCATAGTTTTAAGCATGGTGTTTAGTGATCCGTTTACATCAATACCAGCACAGGCATTTAATGAAACGCTGACTTTAAAACCGCATTGTATGGCGTGGAGAGCGGAAAATCCGACACAAAAATCAGTTGCTAAGCCGCACATAATAAGTTTGGTAAAACCGTGTTCTTTGAGATAAACTTGTAAACCTGTTGGTGTTTTTTGATCATTTTCAAAAAAAGCAGAATAGCTATCCATTTTTTGATTATAGCCTTTTCTAAGGATAAGTTGTGCCTTTTCCACTCTAAGAGATGTATGAAATTCTGCTCCTTGTGTTCCTCGTATGCAATGATCAGGCCAAAGTATTTGAGGACCATAGTCAAGATTGATGGTATCATAAGGCTTTTTTGCAGGATAGCAGGACGCAAAGCTGCAATGGTTTTTAGGATGCCAGTCTTGAGTTAAGATAATGTGGTCAAAATGATTTATGAGATTATTGACGGCGGGTAAAATAGCATCGCCTTGTGGTACTGCAAGTGTTCCACCTGGTAAGAAGTCATTTTGAATATCAATGACGATTAAGGCTTTTTTTTCCATAAATATATTTCCTTAGGGGATGAGCTTTTATCGTACTTTTAAAAAGCTATATTTCGTCTTGAAGTTTTGAAATGATTTGTTGGATATTGTTATTATTTTTATAATTATCAAGCCAAAAAAGGGGAATGGATAAGTTTTTACAATTCATTTTATAGTTTTTTACGAATTGTAACCACGTGCCAATGGGAAGTGCACTGTAATCATTTTTTGCTACGTGTTGATGCAAAGCCTTCATGATCATTGGGCTTGGGACGTCAGAGCCCATCAGGCGGCGGTCGTTTTGCAAACGTAATTTAAGCCACATCAAGGCAAGGGGTGAAGTCCACTGTTTTTCGTAACAAAAAATCGAAGAAAAAAGGGAAGGGTTTTGGACTGCGTAATATAAAGCCCATAAAGCAAAAAAGGAAGGTGCATAGAGAATTACTTTTCTTTTTGGTACCATATTACATTGATAAGTTGGTTTAATGCGATACAAATACAACGTGATATCTGGTATAGAAAAGAGAGGTAAGGTTTGATAACATGTTTCAGGGACAGCTAAAAAGATTTGCTTTTTTCTTTTTAAGAGGATATTTTTTTGCATTCAGAACCATACTGGGGCTTGTGAGATTAGAAAAAATGTACCAATATAAAGTGGAAAGCTTTTGATACGATACAAGCGCTCTTTACTGTACAGTTTCAAAAAGCGAAAGCAGTTTTTGCAAAATCCTCATTATTAATATCGCACAATATTAAAGAGAAATTTATGGCACGTCAATTTATCTATCATATGGCTGGGCTCAACAAGGCTTATGGCAATAAAAAAATTTTAGAAAATATTCATTTGTCTTTTTATCCAGATGCAAAGATTGGTATTTTAGGGCCAAATGGTGCAGGTAAATCAACTATTTTACGTATTATGGCTGGGCTAGATAAGGAATATACGGGAGAAGCATGGCTTTCTGAAGGAGCACGCTGTGGCTATTTACCACAAGAGCCTTTGCTTGATGAAAGCAAAGATGTGCGTGGCAATGTAATGGAAGGTGTTGCAGATAAACAGGCAATTCTTGAGCGTTATAACGAATTGATGATGAATTATAGCGAGGAAACGGCGGATGAAAGTGCACGGCTTCAGGATATTATTGATAGTCAGAATCTTTGGGATTTAGATAGTCAAGTGGAAATGGCGATGGCTGCTCTTGGTTGTCCGCCAGCCAATGGTGATGTGACAAAGCTTTCCGGTGGTGAGAAGCGGCGTGTAGCGCTTTGTAAATTGCTGTTGTCAAAGCCTGATTTGTTACTTTTAGATGAACCGACAAACCATTTAGATGCTGAAACGACTGCTTGGCTTGAAAGGCATCTGCGTGAATATCCAGGGGCCGTGCTTTTGATAACTCATGATCGTTATTTTCTTGACAATGTTACCAGTTGGATTTTGGAGTTAGATCGGGGGAGAGGTATTCCTTATGAGGGAAACTATTCTGCTTATTTAGGGGCTAAGGCCAAACGTTTGGCTCAAGAAGGCCGTGAAGAAGCTGCACGTCAACGCGCTTTATCGCGTGAGCAAGAATGGATTGCTTCTAGTCCAAAAGGGCGACAAGTAAAGTCAAAAGCTCGAATTAAAGCTTATGATGCGTTGGTTCAAGCCGCACGTGAACGCCGTCCTGGAGAAGCGCAAATCATTATCCCTATTGGAGAAAGATTAGGGCAGGTTGTCATTGAAGTTGATAACCTCTCTAAAGTGTATGGTGAACGTGTGTTGATTGATTCTCTCTCTTTTAAACTTCCGGCTGGTGGTATTGTTGGCGTTATTGGAGCTAATGGGATGGGAAAGTCTACCTTGTTTAAAATGTTGACTGGACAGGAACAGCCCGATTCAGGTCAAATACGCATCGGTGAGACGGTTCACATGAGTTATGTGGATCAAAGCCGCGATTCCTTAGCGGGTAATAAAACTGTTTGGGAAGAAATTTCTGGTGAAAACGATATTATTAAGTTAGGAAAATACGAGATGAATAGCCGTGCTTATTGCGGGGCTTTTAATTTCAAGGGTGCAGATCAGCAGCAGAAGGTGGCAAATTTATCGGGGGGGCAGCGTAATCGCGTACATCTAGCGAAACTTTTAAAAGAGGGAGGGAATGTGCTTCTTCTTGATGAACCGACAAATGATCTCGATACTGAAACATTGGGAGCGCTAGAAGATGCATTGGAAAATTTTGCTGGTTGTGCGGTTATCATATCGCACGATCGTATGTTTCTTGATCGATTGGCAACGCATATTTTAGCTTTTGAAGGTAATGGTCATGTGGAATGGTTTGAAGGTAATTTCGCTGAATATGAGGCTGATAAAGTTCGCCGTCTTGGTGCAGAGTCCCTTAATCTTAAGCATGTAAATTATAAGCCTCTTACACGCTAGAGTTTCCTATCTTATTGGGACTTGGTTGAAAAAATAGCATATTTGGGTATTTGTTATTTCATAAATTAAAGCGTGTACTCCATGGAAGTTTTTGTTTGTTGAAAAGAGTAGGATATCTTAGGAGACTACAGCGTAAATCTTTATAAGATCATGACATAAATAAGACTATTTTACTTATGAGATATAACTGATTATTATTTGTAAAATTCATATGAAGAGGGGAGTTTTTATAGAAAGTGTAAGGACTATTCTATAAATGTTCTGGCCATTGAGTATTATCATTTTTACTGAATAAAGATGCAAGTTAGAAGCATCATGTTATTGACTTTCTCTCGATGTTTGATCGTTCTTATTTTGAGATGGCCGTAAGAGATGTTTTCATTTATTTATATGATTTTTTATTCAAGTTAGAAATGAATAATTATTATTATAAATCAATATATTAAAATTATAGTAAAAGGCAGTTAGACAAAATTCGTTCTTTTTTATAGTAGCCTATTTTTTTCATATTATGATACAATGGCTGGAACAAAATAAATAAGAATATGCATCTGATGCTTGACTTTTTTTCTTATAAACAAATGTTTATATGAGTACGTAAGGGATAATTATGAAAAAAAATGAAAGTTTAGATGCAATGATTATGCTGCTGAAAGCGGTAGCAGAAGTAAGCCATTTACGTGTTCTTACACTTTTGCATCATGAAGATTTAACAATTCCTGATTTTATTTTTATTCTTGAGCAGTCGCAAGTATGTATAGCGCGATATTTACGTTTATTATACGAAGCACGATTGATTGAGCGTTATCAGAAGGGAGATTGCCTTTATTTTAAGCTTTGTCATGACTTTTGGGGGAAAGATATTGTGATGGGTGTTCTTTCGGCTTTGCCAAAGCATGATATGATATTAGCGCATGATTTAGAACGTTTGAAGGACGTTAAAAAGCAGCGTCAAAAGATGGAAAAGAAGCATTTTTTACAAAATACATCGCAATGGGATGTATTACGATCATCCTATATGGCAGATCATGTTGTGGAAAATGCTTTACTTGAAATCGTTGGCGATAAACCATTTGAGACAATTCTTAATATTGGAAGGGGTGGGGATTCTGTTTTAAAATTATTTTCTGATCTTTATACGCATGCGGTTGAAATCGTGCTTGATAGCAATGTTTTGCACTTGTCTGTGGGAAATATAACTTTTGATTTTGTAATTCTTCATTGGGTTTTACATTTTCTTGAAAATCCTGAAATGTTTCTTCAGGAGATATCAGGTGTTTTGCGTCCTCATGGGCGTTTATTGATTATAGATTTTGGTTATCATAAAGTTGAGTCTTCACATTCTTATCAAGCATCTATGCATTTTGGATTTTCGTCTTTACAAATAGAACAATGGTTTAAAAATGCGGGACTTATTTTAGAACGAACTTCTTGTCTCGATCTTACCCAAAATGAAAATAATGAGGAGGGTATGGTTACACTTTGGCTTGCTCGCGATCCGCGTTTATTGGTTGATGATATCAAAGATAAACAAGTAGAGTTTGCATAAATAGTGTCTGTTGATGTGCTTTATTCTCTGATTTTTTCAAGAAATAACCTAGATATAAAATTTTATTCAATCATTGAAGAGTAGTTATTTTTTATATTATTCCAATAAGAAGATCTAATGCAAAAATGTTTTTGCATTTCCAATCTTCTGTTTCAAAATCCAAACGTACTTTGTTGGTATCTTACAAGAGCAAATTTTTGTGTAAATAATATCGTTTAGAGAAGCAAATATACCTCTCATGTACTTTCTAGGAGCTACTGCAATATAATAATGGGCTGATGGTTCGTATCTTCATGAATGTCAAAAATGGTGGTTTTAATAGATTTTAAGCTATATAGAGAGATGTGGTGAAATGGGGTGAAATGGGGCGAGGTATTTCTTTTTTAACAAATTCCTAGATGAAAAGTATCTGAGAGTTTTTCGTGAGGGGGGAAAAGATGCTAAAGAGAACAAAAAAATAAAAGCGTGAGGCAAAATGCAACTTTTGTTATTTAAAATGCAATGTTCAGAGAATTTTTAAAAGCTGTAAAGCCAAATGAAAAGGGAGTAAAGATGGCCAATGGGTTTTTATCTTTAAGCTTTTATATTTTTTCCCAAATGAATGATGGTTTTCCCTTTTTAAAGATTCTTCAATGGCATAAATATTTGTACTCTAATTGGTCTATAAAAGCTAAAATGATTTGCAGGAGAAAATTCGTTTTAATTTTTATTTTAAATATGCTGATGTATTAAGAACGGGTTATTGATAATAAGTTACAGCAAGAATTTAGCAAATAAGGCCATGAAAATACTTATAGACCAGCCAAATGGATTGGAGAGATATTTTGGATTTTATGAAATATTTTATTCATAATAATTGTAATACATTTGGCTTTATGATTCTGATTTGTACAGGTATTTGTCTAAGTCTTTTACGTTATCTTTATAAAATCAAATTGAGATGGGCTTTGGAGAAGATATGAAAGAAAAATGTATAATTTTGTGTATCTTTATCATTAGAAACAATGAAGGTTATTAAAATTGAATGTGCTTGTTATTTTTTCAAAAGTGATTTTCTTCTTTCTTTTCATATTTGTGCGCTTATCTATGATATGGATTGTGGATGGTATGGCGTAAAATTTACAGAATATCACCATTTTTAGTTTAAGCTGGCGTTATCATTTTTTTATGTTTGTTGTCACTCTCCGCTTTAAAATGATTCATCAGAGGTATTCTACGCCTTTTAATGGTTTCTATTCATATGCCTCGTTTTGCTTGTGATGTGCAAATGAATGTTTTTTATGGATTTGATATAAGGAGATTTGGAATAAGAGGATCTTACACTGTTTAGATTTTTACAGTAAGTTGTAAAATGATGAATTATGATTTGTAATTCAATGAATTATTTACGTTAAAAGAACAAAGTGGAATAATTTTTGAGTATGAAAACTGCCGTGTTTTTATGGGTTAAGTTAAGTGATAGAGATTAAGAGAAAATGCCTGCACTGATCTTTGCTCGTTATATTAAAATGCAGTGGAGTCTTTTGGCTAGTGTAGAATAGTTTATTGTTATTTAGCATGATTATGGGACACGATTCGGAATAAATATTTTCAGAGCTCTTATTTTTTGTAAAATTAAGTTGTTTAAATTTTTCATTGATGTTGTTTGCGTAATGCGTAAGTGGTTTGATAATAGTTTAAAAGATCATTTGCAGAAATTTTTATGAAGATAGATAAGATTCTATTTACCTAAGTTATTGTTTTTATTTTAAGTGACTCATATCCTCCTTTGAGCAGATGTTTTTCTTTTTGTGGTGATCGCTGTTGGATAAGTGATTCTTCTGATTCTGCCTTTCTGGAATTTGCTTTTTATAGGGTGAAGCATACAAATTACCTAGTTTGTTAATTATGATTATCGGAGTGATGAAAAAAATTATTATGGTCGGAAATTTTTATTGAATTTTTTAGAAATAAAATTGCTTCAAATTGGGTCAATTTGAATTTTTTTTGCCTAAATATCACCATTTTTAAACGATTTATAATTCTTTTATGCTTTTTTGCGTATAAGATGATAAGAATTTCTTGTTGTTTAAAGCATTTTGTTCCATAGCAATAATATTGCATCGGCTACCTTAGTGGTTGATGCGGGAAGACAATCGGGGAACCTCCTCCCCCCCCCCCCCGCGTGGATCCCTTAGATTGTCTGGCCTGACTGAGGATTTCCTCAGTCAGGTTTTTTTGTTTTTGTTATAGTTTTGTAAGGTGTTATCAGGAGGGGGTAAAAGATATAAGATCTGCTATTATTGAGCCTGTAGTGGATAGCGGTTATGGATTGGTTAGTGTTCATATTTATTCAAGTGATGAGAATTTTTCTTTATTGAAGTATCGTTAAATGCTATAAAGCGAATCTGTGTTTTTGTTCTGTAATCTTTAGGTAAGAGAGATGATGGGATCTTTCGGACATCGTATTGTTCTTATTTTATTTATGTTTTCTATTTTTGGTGCTGGTCTTTTTGCTTTACGGAGCGGTACTATTTCTCAGTTTCTTCCCGGTCGTTCTTCTTTTTCTTCTCAGCAGATTGATGTAACAGAGGAGGCATTGCTAGAGAGGTTGTCTGTGTCTTTTCCAGATATTATCATGCGCCTTTCTAAGATGAATCCTCAGCAGCAGGAGCTGTTTATTGAAAAGGTTCGTCGTGATGTAGTTTCATTTGCTTGTGAAAATGGTTATGGGAATGAGAAAGCTCAAGAGTTTGGTAAAACCGTTGCTATGGTTCTCTCAAAAGCGGTTTCTCATCCCTCTATTGCGAATGCTTATTTTTAGCCGTTTTTAAAATCGCATTTTTGATTGGGGGGGGGCAAGCTTTTCATGAGTTTTTGAAAGGCGTATTAGGAAGATAATGAATGCGTAAGATAATCAGAAAACTTATTTTACAAAAAGATAAGAAATCAGAGTATAAAGATAACGTTGTAATTTACAAGAACAATAGCGAGTTCATCTAAGGGCATTCGTTAGGCTAACTGCATTATTATTTCTATAACAACAAAAGCAATAAAAAACACTTTAAATCAATATAGTATTTTATAAAAGATTGAAGATAATCTGAGTGTGCTAATTTGCAGAAAAGCGAAAGCAGAATTTTCTGTAATGAAATGGGTTAACGCATTTTATAGGCCGGTTACTTTTTTCGTTTGATATGGGCGGATAGAAAACCCTCAAAGGGTTTGCGCAATATTTTGAATTCATAGAGAATGGAATAGTTTTGGTATATTTGTAAATTTCTTATGCATAATGATGAAGTAGGGTATATGGGATTTACGATCGGTTTTGGTCGGTGATTTATTGGGCATAAAGAGTACTGCAGGTATTTATTGACTAGCGGGAAGCATTAAGAACAGTTTTTATTTTTTGTGAAGCTTTTGCGATATCGAGGGATCTTCGATAAAAGTAGTTATGTCTCCTATGCAGAGCTAATCTCAATCAAAAATTTCATACTGTATATGAAAGACTGTTATATCTATTTAAAGTTCTAATTTTGTAATATAAAAATTGAATATTATAATAGCTACAGCATGAATTAATAGTATATCATATTTGTTTAATATGATATAAGTTTAACTATAGTATCTTTATTTTTTATTTTATGATATAGAGAAATCTATAATTTATGCATAAAGAGATTTTCTTTTACTGCGGGATTTTATCTTGAAATAGTCTTAATATTTCCCTTTTAAAGACGTTCTTTTGCTTTCTTTTTTTGTACAATACATTCGCAAATTATTTGCGGTTAGAATTTGAGAACTTTTGAGTAAAGAGAAAGAAAATGCAATTTTTGAAAATCTTGTTCAATACAGCGTGTGCTGTATTTTTTGTATTTGATATAAGTTGGGCTCATAATGTTTTAAATGCTGCAGAATCAAAAGAAAGTTCAGCGATTGTTGCTTCTCAGATTTCTGCTCGTCCTTATGAGTTTCTTATTCGGAAACTTGCGAATAAGTATAATGTTCCCGTTAATTTAGCACATGCTGTTGTAAAAGTTGAAAGTAATTATAAGGCTGATATAAAGGGTGCTGCTGGCGAAATAGGTTTGATGCAAATTAAACCTTCTACTGCACGAGGGTTAGGTTTTAGTGGTTCTGTACAAGATTTGTACGATCCTGCGATCAATCTTGAATATGGTATGCGTTATTTGGCGCGGGCATATAAACTCAGTGGTGGAAGTACGTGTGGTACAGTTCTTAAATATAACGCAGGCCATGCTGCAACCAAAATGAATTCCGTTTCAGCGAAATATTGCGCGAAAGTAAAAACCTATCTGGCTTCATTAAAATAATAACATTTTTTGAGAGAAGTTTACTATAAAATATTTTAAGATGCTATTTTCATTGCGCAAAAAATGTTTTACAAATTGATACGTCAGTCGGCTGGGCAGCCGCGCTTGTCTAATGCCTAAAGGCGGCAGGTGAGGAAAGTCCGGGCTCCATGGAAAGACGGTGCCGGGTAACACCCGGCGGGGGTGACCCTAGGGAAAGTGCCACAGAAAGTAAACCGCCTATTTTTATAGGTAAGGGTGAAAGGGTGGAGTAAGAGCCCACCGCACATTCAGTAATGAATGTGGCAAGGTAAACCCCACCGGGAGCAAGACCAAATAGAAATGACGTGCAAAATTTAATTTGCAGCCGATTTCCGGGCGAGTCATTCGGGTAGGTTGCACGAGGCGGATGGTAACATCCGTCCTAGATGAATGGTTGCCATGTAAAGCGTAAGCTTTATTATACAGAACCCGGCTTATAGGCCGACTGATATTCCATGATTATAAGCGATATTTTATAAGATCGATTACATATAGACTTTTATGGGTCGGTGTTTTTGAAATGTATACTTGAACCCAAAGTATTTTTAAAAAATTATAACATTTCTTTAAGTATGATGCATTAGGATGTGTATTTGAATAACTGCAGCTCTTTTTTTCATTGTGATTGATATGAAAGTTGAAGGTGGAGTTATTCTGATATCGGTTGCCATGAGAGCGCTGTTGATTTGAAATAGCATAACTTCAAGACGGATTATTTTGACAAAACAGGATCAAAGAGCTGAACGCCATATTCCAGTGCTGTTGCAACCAGTTTTGGCTGGGCTTATGCCATTGGTTGGAGCAAAAGTGATTGATGGTACCTTTGGTGCTGGTGGTTATACGCGCGCTTTGTTAAAGGCAGGCGCACAGGTGATTGCTCTTGATCGTGATCCTTATGCTATTGGTGCGGGGCAATCGCTTGTTGATGAATTTTTTCCACGGCTTCGTTTGATTCATATGGAATTTTCACAGCTCGATCGTGTCGTTGAAGAGAAGGTAGATGCTGTTATTTTGGATATTGGTGTTTCTTCAATGCAGCTTGATGAAGCAGAAAGAGGCTTTTCTTTTCAAAAAGATGGTCCATTAGATATGCGAATGGCTCAGGCTGGTTTTACAGCAAGTGATGTTGTCAATCATTTAAAAGTAAAAGATTTAGCGCGTATTTTTAAGATATTAGGAGAAGAGCGTTATGCGGGGCGAATTGCACAGATGATTGAAAAGCGTCGTGTTATTCAGCCTTTTTTGCGTACAGGTGATTTGGCGTGTGCTATCGAAGCGTTGGTAGGGCGTAGGCCGGGAGATCGTATTCATCCTGCAACACGTATATTTCAAGCTCTTCGTATATATGTGAATGATGAAATTGGTGAATTGGCGCGTGGTTTATTTGCTGCTGAACGCATTTTAAAAACCGGGGGCCGTTTGGGTGTTGTAAGTTTTCATTCTCTTGAAGATCGGATAGTCAAAAGATTTTTTTCGGCTCGTTCTGGAGAATGTATGAGATCACGCTATTTGCCTGAAATAAAAAATGCTCCAGCAACATTTGTTCCTTTGTTTAAAGGTGGGATAACAGCAACTGAAGAGGAATTACAGAAAAATCCTCGTGCACGTTCTGCACGGTTGCGGATTGGTGTACGGACTGAAGCAGAGGCTCTTGCAGCAGATATGAAATTATTTGGTTTAGCAGAGATTGCCAGTTTTGAAGGCAGCAAGAAATGACAGTTTTTCGTACATTTGATATGATTTTAGTGATGATTATGATTTGTATGGCGGGTCTTACTTATAAGGTAAAATATGATGTTCAAAAACGAATGAATGAAGTTCGTCATCTTGAGCATGAAATCGCTGCAGCGAAAAATACGGTGAGTTTGCTTCATGCTGAGTGGGCTGTGATGATAAAGCCTTCACGCATGCAAAAACTTGCGAAACGTTATCAAAAAGAACTTAAGCTAGAGGTTATACAGCCGCGTCAAATTGTGGAGTTTAAAGACATTCCGGGACGCGAACACGATCCAATTAAAGAAATGATTAAACAAAATATCTTGGAAAATAAACAGGATGTTTTGGCAAATAATCGAGCTTTACAAATGAATGGTGTTGTCCAAAAAGGCGCCCAGTGATGAAATCAATTTTTTTATTCTCTCAAAAGAAAAAACGTTTAAAAAGTTCGTTGAATAATCATAATTTTTCTGTTCGTCGTTTATATTCTAGTCGTCTACGTTTGCTTTTTTCGTTGTTCTGCTTTTTAATTTTATATGGCATCATGGGGGTTTGCCTTATTTCTTATGGGTTGGAAGGTGGGCAGATTGAAGAAGCAAAGGGGCCAGGAGCAATTCAATTGATAGCACGACCTAATATTGTTGATCGTAATGGTCGTTTATTGGCAACAGATATTAAAACTTATTCACTTTTTGCTGAGCCACGACGTATTATTGATGTAGATGAAACAATTGAATTGCTTTCAAGCGTTTTGCCTGATCTTAATTGGCAGGAAACTTATAAACGCTTAAAAAGAAAAACAGGTTTTTCTTGGATACAGCGTGGGTTAACACCAATGCAGAAGACGCAAATTATGGCTCTTGGTATTCCAGGAATTGGTTTTCGGACTGAAATTCGTCGTTTTTATCCCGAGGGACCTGTAACTTCCCATATTCTCGGCATGGTGAATGTTGATAATCAGGGCATTGCAGGTATGGAAAAATATATTGATGATGCGGGGTTGAGTGTTTTGCGTGCTGCTGGTCTTGCCATAGAAGAATCATTAAAACAAGTTCAGCTTTCGATTGATGTGCGTGTTCAAGAAATTGTTCATGATGAGCTTATTCAGGCTATGAAGCGTTATAAGGCTATTGCTGCAGGAGCAGTTATTTTAAATATATATACAGGGGAAATTTTGGCTTTAGCATCATTACCAGATTTTGATCCTGGAAATCCTATTGAAGCTTTAAAAAGTGATCGTTTGAATCGGATGACGGCTGGTGCTTTTGAAATGGGATCGATCATTAAAAGTTTTACGACCGCTATGGCACTTGATTCCAATATTTTTCATTTAAACAGTATTATTGATGCTTCAAAGCCAATAAAAGCAAGTAGTGGATATGCTATTCATGACTTTCACGGTAAAAATCGGCCCTTAACATTATGGGAGGTTTTTATTTATTCTTCCAATATTGGTTCTGCTAAAGAAGCATTGGCGATAGGGATTGATAAACATCGTAATTTTTTGCAAAAACTTGGACTCTTGGATCGACTTTCAACAGAGTTGCCTGAAGTTGCCCATCCTATTGTGCCACATCATTGGAAAGATATCCATTCTATGACCATTTCTTTTGGGCATGGTATGGCAACAACCCCCTTGCAAACAGCAGTTGGGGCTGCTGCTTTAATGAATGGTGGTTGGTTAATTTCACCGACATTTTTAAAACGTACAAAAGAACAAACTTTACCCTATGCAAAACAAGTTTTGCAGGCTAAAACAAGTCAAAGTATGCGTTACCTTTATAAATTAAATAGTGATATTGGTTCTGGACGTAATGCAAAAGTGGAAGGTTATCGTGTAGGTGGTAAGACAGGAACAGCTGAGAAAGTTGAAAATGGAAAATATTCTAAAACAAAAAATTTCAATAGTTTTCTTGCTGCTTTTCCTATTGATGATCCTGCTTATATTGTTTTAACAATTATTGATGAACCAAAACCAGAAGAGGGAAAACATTCAGCAACAGCGGGGATGAATGCTGGACCAATGCTCGCTAATATTGTTCGTCGCTCGGCTAGTTTTCTTGGTGTAAAACCTGATTTTAAAAAAGAATATGAACCTTTTTTAAGTAAAAAGAGCCGTCCTCCAAGTTTCGTTAAGCAACGGTAAAATAAATATATAAGGTGCATCGTTATGTTGTTTGGAACAGTTTTTACAGAATGTTTTGAAGATCAAAAGCTTTCTTCAATGGAAATAACAGGAATCAGTGCAGATTCTCGACAAGTCTTGCCGGGCTATGTTTTTGTCGCTATTCAAGGAAAAAAAGGTGATGGAAGACACTATATCAATGATGCAATACAGCGTGGGGCACGAGCAATCGTGACAGATTATAATGCTGTTCTTGAGGATTTACCTGTTCCAATTTTGCGTGTTTCGAATGTTCGTCATAGTTTAGCGTTGGCAGCAGCACGTTTTTACGGTTCTCAGCCTGAAACGGTTGTTGCTGTGACAGGGACAAGTGGTAAAACATCTGTTGTCTCTTTTATTCGGCAAATTTGGACTCATGTTGGATTTTGTGCTGCAAGTATAGGAACGGTTGGTCTTGTTTCCCCTAAACGAAATGTTTATGGATCTCTCACAACACCTGATCCGGTCGTCTTGCACCACCTTCTTTGCGAAATTTCTCATGAAGGTGTGACCCATGCAGCTCTTGAAGCTTCTTCACATGGTCTTGATCAAGGACGACTTGATGGAGTTCATTTAATGGCTGCTGCCTTTACTAATTTAGGGCGTGATCACATGGATTATCACGCGGGGGTAGAAGATTATCTGCGGGCTAAAATGAGGTTGTTTGATACACTTTTGCCTGCATCTGCTCCTGCTTTGATTTTTGCCGATGATGTTTATTCACAAAAGGTTATTGATACTGTTACACAAGCACGGCGCCGTGTTTTGACGATTGGACGTAAGGGGCAATTTATCACTATTAATCGTGTTGAACATCAACGCTCAAAACAGTGTATTGAGTGTCGTTTGGAAAACAATATTTATACATTTGATTTGCCTTTAGCTGGAGATTTTCAGGTGGCTAATGCGCTTATGGCAGCGGGGTTAGCAATTGCAACAGGTGTTGCACCTCATAAGGTTTTTTCTGCTCTTGAAACTTTGAAGGGGGCACCTGGACGGTTAGAGTTCGTTGGAAAAACAGAGAATAATGCTTCTGTGTATATTGATTATGCTCATAAACCAGAGGCTTTGGAGCAGGTTTTACTTTCTGTTCGTCCCTTTACGCAAGGGCGTTTGGTTGTTGTTTTTGGTTGTGGAGGGGATCGTGATCAAGGAAAAAGACCTTTGATGGGAAAAATTGCAGCGGATAAAGCGGATATTGTTATTGTAACGGATGATAATCCGCGCACAGAAATACCAGAAAAAATACGCAAAGATATTTTACAGGTGGTGCCAACAGCAATAGAGATAGCAGATCGTGGTGAGGCTATTTCTTATGCGGTGGAGCTTTTGAAAGCGGGTGATACACTCATCATTGCAGGAAAAGGTCATGAGGATGGCCAAATTATAGGACAGACTACCTATCCTTTTTCAGATCGTTTGAAAGTGATAGAAGCTCTAGAGGATCGCAAGAGATGACAGCTTTATGGGATAAACAAGAACTTGTCACTGCAATTGATGGTGTTGTCATTGGGCATGTGCCAGAAACTTTTTCTGGGATTTCCATTGATAGCCGTACTCTTGTAAAAGGCGATATCTTTTTCTGCATTAAGGGGCATCGTTTTGATGGTCATGATTTTGTTGCGCAAGCTTATGCACGAGGTGCAGGCGTTCTTATCGTTGCGGAACACCGTTTGAAGGATATGGAAAAGATATCGGCTCCACTCATTGTTGTTCCTGATGTTTTGCAAGCTCTAGAAAAACTCGGGAAAGCCGCACGCAAACGTTCAAAAGCTCAGATTATCGCGATAACAGGATCGGTGGGAAAAACAACAACAAAAGAAGCTTTGAAACAAGTCCTTGAAACGGCTGGTAAAGTTCATGCGAATCTTGCTTCTTTAAATAATTGCTGGGGGGTTCCGCTTACTTTGGCGCGGATGCCTATGGAGAGTGATTATGGTATCTTTGAAATTGGCATGAATCATAAAGATGAAATTCGCCCTCTGGTCAAGCTAGTTTGCCCACATGTTGCTCTTATTACCCATATTGGTGCAGGGCATATGGGTTTTTTTAAAGATCTTGAAGCAGTAGCAGAGGCAAAAGCTGAAATTTTTGAAGGATTGGATGAGGAAGGCATTGCTATTTTAAATGCGGATAGTGATTTTTTTTCTTATCTCGTTCAAAAAGCAAAGCTATGCGGTGTAAAAAAGATCTTAAGCTTTGGTGAGGCTGAAAATGCTGATTATCAAGCGCGTGATATACGTCTTTTCACCGATAGTTCTTCTATGATTGTGCGGATTGGACAGCGAGATAGGGAGGTCCAAATTGGTGCTCCCGGGCGCCATATTGTGCAAAATAGTTTAGGGGTGATTGCTGCTTGTGATGCTATGGCTGTTGAGCTAGAGCCTATTTTTCTTTCTTTTAATTATTTTTCTCTTCAAAAGGGACGGGGGATTCGTTATCAATTGTTTTTATCAAATGGCAGTGAATTTCATCTCATTGATGAAAGTTATAATGCTAATCCTGCTTCTATGCGTGCTGCTCTTGAGCTTCTTGCTACAGGACCAGTAGGAGAGGAAGGGCGGCGAATTGCTATTTTAGGGGATATGCTAGAGTTAGGGGTATATAGTGAAAAGCTTCATCGCGATTTAATAGGGCCAATACGTTTGTCGGACGCTAATCCCGTTTTTTTGTTTGGTGAGGCGATGAAATCTTTAGTCAGTGAGTTGTCTGTTTATGTTAAGGTTTATTATGCTGAAAATATTGAGAAAATTTTACCGCTTCTTTTGACAGAAATTTCGCCTGGGGATCTGCTGATGATTAAATCATCTAATAGCCTTTGTTCATCAAATATTGTGACTGCATTGTTGGATCGCTATAAAGCAGTTTCTTCATAGTTTTAAGAGGTTTTTTGTACCATGATGCTATTTTTTTCTTTGTTTAGTGATTGGCTTCCAGGTGTGAATGTTTTCCGTTATATTACTTTTCGCACGATAGCAGCTATGCTGACCTCGGGGCTCATTGTTTTTTTATTTGGACCTAGCATCATTGCTTCTCTTAAATTGCGGCAAGGCAAAGGGCAACCGATTCGTGCTGATGGTCCTCAAACACATTTTAAAAAAGCTGGAACACCTACAATGGGTGGATTAATGATTTTAACCGGCATTGTGGTATCGGCATTGTTGTGGGGTAATTTATCGAATATTTATTTTTGGGTGTCGCTATCGGTTATGCTTTCTTTTGGAGCTATTGGATTTTATGATGATTATCTTAAGGTCACAAAACAAACAGATAAAGGATTTTCTGGGAAAGCGCGGTTAAGCTTAGAGTTTTTGGTCGCGGCAATCGCTGCTTTTGCCATTCTGAAAATTGGCTCATCGGGATTAGCATTGCCTTTTTTGAAAGATTACTTGATTAACTTGGGATGGTTTTTTATTCCTTTTTCTGCTTTTGTTATTGTTGCGACGGGTAATGCAGTAAATTTGACGGATGGACTTGATGGGCTTGCTATTGTTCCTGTGATGGTTGCAGCTTTATCTTTTGCTCTCATTGCTTATCTTTCTGGTAATATGAATTTTGCTGATTATCTCCAAATCCATTACGTATCGGGAGCAGGTGACTTGGCTGTTTTATTGGGAGCCGTTGTTGGGGCAGGTCTTGGTTTTTTGTGGTTTAATGCACCACCTGCAGCTATTTTTATGGGGGATACTGGTTCGTTGGCTCTTGGAGGACTCTTAGGGACTGTTGCGGTTGCTACGAAGCATGAAATTGTTTTGGTTCTTATTGGTGGACTTTTTGTTGTGGAAGCTTTTTCCGTTGTTATTCAGGTTGGTTATTTCAAACTAACAAGAAAACGAGTATTTCTTATGGCGCCGATACACCATCATTTTGAGAAAAAAGGCTGGACTGAAAGCCAAGTGGTGATACGCTTCTGGATTATTTCAATTGTTCTTGCCCTCATTGGTCTTTCAACACTTAAATTGCGGTGATATTTTGATTTCTGTTGCGTGTTATAAAGGACAAAAAGTTGCTCTATTTGGATTAGGGAAGTCTGGATTAGCAGCGGCACAAGCTTTGATCAGTGGTAATGCGGAAGTGGTGGCGTGGGATGACAATCCTATGAGCGTGCAAGCAGCTTTTCAGCAAAATATTCCAACAAGAGATCTTCACGATGAAGATTGGTCAGAATTTGTTGCATTGATTCTTGCTCCTGGCGTTCCTTTAAATTATCCTCAACCGCATTGGGTTATTGAAAAAGCACGTAAAAATAATATAGAAATTATCGGTGATATTGAATTATTTGTTCGGGCGCGACATCATTTTTTACAGCATTATGGTCTTTGTGACCGAGATGTGCCTTTCATTGCGATTACGGGGACGAATGGAAAGTCGACAACAACAGCTTTGCTTGCGCATTTGTTGGAAAAAATGGGTTATGATGTGCAGATGGGGGGAAATATTGGAAAGGCAATATTGACGCTTAAGCCGTTTGTTAAAAAACGTATTTATGTGATTGAATGTTCATCATTTCAAATTGATCTTACGCCCTCTCTTCATCCAACCATTGGACTTTTATTGAATTTAGCACCTGATCATATTGATCGACATGGGAGTTTTTCCTGTTATGTGCAAGCCAAAAGGCGTCTGATTGCTCAGGCTTCTCAGGCTTTTATTTCAGTTGATGATACGGCTTGTCAGATTTTGTATCAACAGTTGCTTCATGAGGGGAAGAAAATTGAAGGAATTTCCAAGGATCATTTTGTTGAAAATGGTTTTTATGCAGATGGGACAAAGCTTTTTTCTGTTCGTCAAGGACAGCGTTATATGCTTGCAGATCTTGCATCTATGGCTGCTTTGCGCGGACGTCATAATGCGCAAAACGCTCTTATGGCATTGGCAACGTTGCAGGCTTTAAAAATCACCGATCTCTCTATGGACAAGCATTTAGAAAGTTATAAAGGGTTGGATCATCGTATGCAGCAAGTGCGTCAAATGGGAGCGGTTTTGTTTATCAATGATAGCAAGGCAACTAACGCAGATGCAACAGCTCCTGCACTGGGCGCTTTTAATGATATTTTTTGGATTGTTGGGGGACAGGCAAAAAAGGGAGGAATTGAGTCTCTTAGAGAATTTTTTCCTAAAATTCGTAAAGCTTATTTGATTGGGAGCGCAGCGCAAGAATTTGCTAACGTTATTGGATCTTCTTTTCCTTTTTCTATGAGCTTAACTTTGGAAAATGCAGTGCGTGAAGCAGCTTTTGACGCAATGAGTTGTAAGGCAAAAGAGGCGGTGGTTCTTTTGTCACCTGCTTGTGCAAGTTATGATCAGTTTAAAAATTATGAAGTGCGAGGCGAAGCATTTGTCTCTTTTGTGATGCAGTTACAATAAAAAAAGCATCAATTATAAAAAAATGTTTTTGCATTAAGACTCCAGAATCTTTTGTTATGTAATTTAGTTTTTAAAGTGTTTTTTGAACAGGATGGGGAATCATCTCACTTTGAGACAATTTATAAAACAGATAGGTGGATATTATGGTTACGCGTGCAGATAGAGACCCAATCGCTAATTGGTGGTGGACGATTGATCGCTCTATCTTTGCAGCTTGTTTAATTTTAATGGGGATTGGTATTATGCTATCTTTTGCTGCTAGTCCTACTATTGCAAAAAAAATCGGCATTGCCGATAGTTTTTATTTTGTTCGGTGGCATATCATTTTTAGCATTGCAGCATTTTTTACGATGGTTACAATTTCTTTTTTTTCACTGCCTAATATTCGTCGTTTATGTGCTTTTTTTCTCATTGTAATACTCGCTCTTATGGTTGCAACCTTATTTTGGGGACCAGAATTAAAGGGAGCACGGCGGTGGATTATGCTCTTTGGTTTTTCTGTACAGGCTTCAGAGTTTATGAAACCAGCTTTTATGGTTATGTCTGCTTGGCTTTTTTCAGAACAGATACGGCGGAGGGGAATTTCGGGTTATATGTTAGCAATTGTACTTTATGTCATTTGTTGTGTGCTTTTGGTTTTGCAACCTGATATTGGACAAACACTTTTAATAAGTGCAACATGGGGTGGTTTGTTTTTTATTGCTGGTATGCCGCTTACCGTTATTTTTCTCTTTCTCATTTTAGGCGTTGTAGGAATTGTTTTTGCTTATCTTTTTTTGCATCATGTGCGCGAGCGTATCAATGGTTTTTTGACAGGTGAAGGAGATACCTTTCAAGTGGATGTAGGACGTGAGGCTATTTTGAATGGTGGTTGGTTTGGGCAAGGTCCCGGAGAGGGAACAGTAAAACGTATCATTCCTGATAGCCATACAGATTTTGTATTTTCCGTTGCTGCTGAAGAATATGGTATTGTTCTTTGTTTGTTAATTATGATGCTTTTTGGCTTTATCGTTATGCGTTCATTGTATATCGCAATGAATACACGTGATTCTTTTATACGTCTTGGTATTACAGGCATAGCAATGATGATTGGTTTTCAATCAGCTATTAATATGGCTGTTAATCTTCACTTAATTCCTCCCAAAGGTATGACGTTGCCTTTTATTTCTTATGGTGGTTCATCGATGCTGGCAATTTCGTTTTCAATGGGCATTTTGCTCAGTTTAACACGTCGTTGGCCAGAAGCACGCCTTTCAGCTTTTTCTTCCTCTTCTGTCTTGGATACGCCTTATGAATGATAAAAAAGTTATTGTTTTGGTGGCGGGTGGTACAGGTGGACATCTTTTTCCTGCTGAAGCGCTTTCTGTTGAATTAAGGCAGCGTGGATATGATGTCCATTTGATAACAGATGAAAGAGCGCGATCTTTTGTACGGAGCTATGATGAAGAACATACACATATTGTTTCATCGGCAACATTTACACGACGCCATCCGTTTGCTTTGGTAAAAACACTTTGGACTTTGTTAAGAGGAATGGGGCAATCGTTGGTGTTATTTTATAAATTACGCCCTGTGCTTGTCGGTGGTTTTGGGGGATATCCAAGCTTCCCTCCTCTTTTTATCGCGGCCTTAACGAGGCGTGTAACATTTATTCATGAACAAAATGCTGTTATGGGGCGTGCCAATCGGGTGTTGGCAATTTTTGTGCGTGCGATCGCTGGTGGTTTGTTATCGCCAAATGGTGCTTATGCTCATAAAACGCTTTTGACAGGGAACCCTGTCCGTGAGGCTGTGCTGAAGGTGGCTGAAATTCCTTATCATTCTTCAGAAGGGGAAATGCCGTTTTATTTTTTGATTTTTGGTGGTAGCCAAGGGGCTTCTGTTTTTTCACAAATTGTTCCAGAAGCTATTGCTTTACTCGATGATAAAAATCGTAAACGTTTGCGAATTATGCAGCAAGTTCGGGGTGATGCTGGAGAGTTGATCAAAATCTATCGTGATATGGGGGTACAAGCAGAGGTTGCTCCTTTCTTTGATGATATGGCTGAACGTATGGCACATGCCCATTTTATTTTGTCGCGCGCAGGGGCATCATCCGTTTGTGAAATAGCAGTAATTGGTAGACCTGCTTTGCTGATTCCTTATCCTTATGCTTTGGATCATGATCAGGTAGAAAATGCCGCTTTGCTTACTCGTGTGGGTGGCGCGCAAATTGTATTAGAAAAAGATTTAAATGCACAAAGGCTTTCTTCTCTTTTAACGCAGGCTTGTTGTGAACCCCATTTATTGGAAAAACAAGCGCTTGCTGCAAAAAAAGTTGGGCAGCCTCATGCAACTCGTTGCCTTGCTGATATGGCTGAATCCTTAATTGCAGGGCGATTGTTGTCAGATATAAAAGAGGAGCTTTTTGATGAAAATGCCGCTTGATATAGGCGTTATCCATTTTATCGGGATCGGGGGGATCGGCATGAGTGGAATTGCAGAGGTTTTTTATAATCTTGGCTATAAAGTTCAAGGGTCAGATCAAGTTGAGAGTGCAAATGTTGAGCGTTTGCGGAGAAAAGGAATTAACATTTATATAGATCATCGTGCTGAAAATTTAGGAAATGCAGAGGTTGTTGTTTTTTCTACTGCCGTTAAAAAAACAAATCCTGAGTATATTGCTGCAAAAGAAAGACATTTGCCACTTGTCAGACGGGCTGAAATGTTAGCAGAGCTCATGCGATTTAGGCGTGCAATTGCGGTGGGTGGTACACATGGTAAAACAACGACTACATCAATGGTTGCAGCACTTCTTGATGCTGGTCGTTTTGATCCGGTGGTGATTAATGGTGGTATTATTAATGCTTATGGTACGAATTCTCGTACAGGAGATGGCGATTGGATGATTGTTGAAGCTGATGAAAGTGATGGTACATTTTTGAAGCTGCCTGCTGATATTGCTGTTGTTACCAATATTGACGCTGAGCATTTGGATCATTATGGAAGTTTTGATGCTGTGCGTGAGGCTTTTCGACAATTCGTGGAAAATGTTCCTTTTTATGGTTTTGCTGTTTTGTGTCTGGATCATCCAGAGGTTCAGTCATTGGCGAGCCGTATTGATGATCGTTGGGTGATCACTTATGGTGCAAATCCACAAGCGGATGTTCGTTTTCTGAATCTTTCAATGGAAGGTCAAAAAACATATTTTGATGTTCTTATTCGTTCACGCAAAACAGGACGAAAGATTGAGTTGAAAAATTTGCTCCTGCCTATGGCAGGACAGCATAATGTTGCTAATGCAACGGCAGCGATAGCCATTGCACATGAACTTGGTATTTCAAATGAATTGATAAAGAAGGGCTTAGCAGGATTTGGCGGAGTAAAACGGCGTTTTACACGAACAGGAAGTTGGCGTGGCATTGAAATATTTGATGATTATGGGCATCATCCTGTTGAAATAAAGGCTGTTTTGCGTGCAGTCCGTGAGAGTGCAAAAGGACGTGTCATTGCAATTGCACAACCCCATCGTTATTCACGTTTGTATCATTTATTTGATGATTTTGCTGCTTGTTTTAATGATGCAGATACAGTACTGATTACACCGGTTTATGCGGCTGGTGAAGAACCTATCGTAGGATTTGGTTCTCAAGAGTTGGTCGAGCATATTAAAATGGCTGGTCATCGTGATGTGCGTTTGATATATAGTCTGGAAGATGTTGCGTCTGTTGTTTCGACATTTGCCCAGGCAGGGGATTATGTTGTTTTTCTTGGTGCTGGCAATATCACACAATGGGCGTGTGCATTGCCTCACCAGTTGTCGGGGCTTGATGGTCATGATGAATTTTCAGCACATTGATGGTGAGGCGCTATTAGCGCAATTGCAACCACTCTTGGATAATATAAGAGGTAAGCTTACACCTAATGTTGAAATGCGTAAGGTGACGTGGTTTCGCACTGGCGGGTTGGCAGAGCTTTTTTATCAGCCTGCTGATGAAGAAGATTTGGCCCTCTTTCTTCATAATTTGCCTGAATTTATTCCTGTAACAATTGTAGGAATCGGTTCTAATCTGCTGGTGCGTGATGGAGGTGTTCCTGGTGTTGTGATTCGTCTTTCACCAAAAAATTTTGGGCATGTGCAACAAGTTTCTCCAAAACGTTTTTTAGTTGGTGCAGGTGCGGCAGATAAACATTTAGCTGCTGCTGCCTTAAAGGCAGAAATTGCAGGTTTTCATTTTTATCATGGTATTCCTGGTGGTCTTGGAGGGGCACTCAAAATGAACGCGGGGGCAAATGGTGTTGAAACCGCAGCACGTGTTGTTGAGGTTTATGCGCTGGATCGTAAAGGAAAACGCCATATTTTGAGTTTGAAAGATATGCATTATTCCTATCGCCATTGTGATATTCCTGAAGGTTTTATCTTTACTGCTGCTTTGTTGGAAGGAAAACCTGGTAATAAAGATGATATTCGTGCTGCTATGAATGAAGTTGCCCTCCATAGGGAAACAGTGCAACCTATTCGTGAAAAGACAGGGGGATCAACTTTCAAAAATCCTGAGAATAGCTCTGCATGGCGCGTGATTGATGAGGCAGGGTGTCGTGGTTTACAAATTGGTGGTGCTCAAATAAGTGAAATGCACTGTAATTTTATGATTAATACAGGGCAAGCAACAGGATATGATCTCGAAACATTGGGAGAAACAGTGCGCGCTCGTGTTTTTGCACATTCAGCCCATTTTTTGCAATGGGAAATAGAGCGTATCGGTCAATTTGAGCGCGGTCGAAGCGTTTCTTTTTTTGATCCATTTCATTGACTTATTGTGCACTAAAAAAATGCAAGTAAAAAATTGAGTCATTTCAAAGAGATAATAAAAAAAATCTATTAAGAATCAATAAATTAACAAAGAATCTCTTGCATCAAGCTTTTGAGTCTGATTCATTATGCAAAGTGCTAGGTTATTGATTCGCAATGATAAACTTTGTTTTTTTCTGTATGTGGTGTTGGTGTGTTCTATATGAACTAAATATAGTATGTAAAAGAGGGTGATTTGTTATGAAAGATAAACATATAGCTGTGTTAATGGGAGGCTTTTCTTCTGAACGGTCTGTAAGTTTATCTTCAGGGGCGGCTTGTGCTGATGTTCTTGAAAAACTGGGGTATCGTGTAAGCCGCGTGGATGTTGATGTTCATATTGCTTCTGTTCTCGAGCAGTTGCAGCCAGATATCGCCTTCAATGCATTGCATGGCCCATTTGGTGAAGATGGTCGCATTCAGGGGATTCTTGAATATTTAAAAATTCCTTATACCCATTCTGGTGTGATGGCATCCGCTTTGGCAATGGATAAAGGGCGTGCAAAAATTATCGTTGCAAGTGTTGGTGTTTGTGTTGCTCCTTCTCGCATCATGAGCCGTTTTGCTGTTGGGCAAGCGCATCCTATGGTTCCCCCTTATGTGATTAAACCTGTGTGTGAAGGATCAAGTTTTGGTGTTGTTATTGTACAGGGACATGAATCTGCGTTACTGCATAATATTAGTGGGGTTGAGTGGGGGTATGCTGATGAGGTGATGGTTGAAAAATATATTCCTGGTCGTGAATTGACTTGTGCTGTTTTGGGGGATGAAGTGCTGGATGTGTGTGAAATTCTTCCCAGTCAGTCTTTTCCATTTTACGATTATGACTCAAAATATAAAACTGGTGGTTCTCTTCACATTTGTCCTGCACAACTTTCACTAAATATTTACCAAAGTGTGCAAAGAATGTCTTTAGCAGCACATCAGGCGATAGGGTGTCGAGGTATTAGCCGTTCTGATTTTCGTTTTGATGAAAAAACAGGAGAATTGGTTTGGCTTGAAATTAATACACAGCCCGGTATGACATCGACGTCTCTTCTTCCTGATATTGCAAAAGCGAGCGGCCGTACTTATGGCGATATTGTTCAGTGGATAGTGGAG
Organism: Bartonella rattimassiliensis 15908; assembly: GCF_000278215.1. GTDB lineage: Bacteria > Pseudomonadota > Alphaproteobacteria > Rhizobiales > Rhizobiaceae > Bartonella > Bartonella rattimassiliensis. Next base: position 89,955 of record NZ_JH725069.1, on the reverse strand, counting down.
GACGCATCATGTATGCGTTGAGTGTTAATAAAACAAATATTCCGATGGAGGTGCTTTTAGTGCCGGTTTTGCCACGTCTTTATCGTCGTTTTCTTCGGTTTATGTTTGAGTTTGTTTTTACCAATATTCATATTCCGCGCCACTTTGGCTCTTTTGCTGTTGTATGGCTTTTCTTTATTACAGCCTTTTATGGGCTGTCATCCAGTGGTCAGATGTCCGTAATTGTAAAAACGATAGTGTCGGATATTGGTTTTGTGGTCGTGAATGTCGATATAAGTGGTAATAAACGCCTGGCAAGGCAGGATATTTTGAAAGTTTTAGAACTTGATGTTGCTCCCTCTATATTCACTTTTGATGTCGAAAGAGCTCGCTCTCTTTTGGAAAAACAAGCTTGGGTTCAATCGGTTAATGTTCAGAAAATTTATCCTAATAGAATGCGCATTTCTATTGCGGAACGTGAACCTTATGCTATTTGGCAACATAATGGCTTGGTAGATATTATTGATAATACAGGTCGTGTCATTGTGCCCTTTAAAGGAGAAAATATTCGGAATTTGCCGCTTGTGGTTGGGCAGGGTGCGCAAAATGCTGCAAAAGTGTTTATTCAAGCGCTGTCAGTTTATCCAGAAGTGTATGATCGTATTCGTGCTTTTGTGCGGGTAGGTGATCGGCGTTGGGATCTTGTTTTGGATAATGGCGTGCGCGTTATGTTGCCTGAAAATGGTGCACTTGAAAGGCTTTCCTCTCTTATTGCATCCGGTACAATGCAAGACCTTTTATCTCGCGATATTCTCAGTGTTGATTTACGTCTTGCTGATCGGATTACTATTTCTTTATCAGATGAAACGTTGGAGCGTTATTATGCTCGTGTAGCAGAAGAAGAGCGTGTTTTAAAAGCGCGAAAGGCAGGAAACCTATGATGTTACTCAGATCACATCATCGGGGAGGGCGAAAAACACGTTTTTTAACGGTTCTTGATGTCGGTTCAAGTAAGATTGTTTGTCTTATTGCTTGTTTGCGTCCTTTGAAGCGTACACACTATTTACATGGTCGTACTCATTCTATGGAAATTCTAGGCTTTGGAGTGCAGCGTTCACGCGGTATTAAATCTGGCGTTATCATGGATATGTTTGCGGCAGAACAATCAATACGCTTGGCTGTTGATGCAGCAGAAAAAATGGCTGGTTTGATTGTGGATTCAGTGATTGTGAACTTTTCCTCAAGTCGATTACAAAGTGCTTTGATTAATGGAATGGTTCATTTGAATGGTCGTGAAGTCACCAAGCGTGATATACGTATGGCCTTTTCAGATGTTTCGCGTAAAGCTTTTGATGCTGAACGTCATGTGATGCATACGATTCCGGTTTCTTATGTATTGGATGGAGATAAAGGAATTTCTGATCCTGTCGGAATGGCAGGGGAAATATTTGGTGTTGATGTGCATGTGGTCACAGCCGAAACAGCTTCTTTGCGTAATTTGGAAACTTGTATTAACCGCGCACATTTGAGTGTTGAAGCAATGGTTGCTACTCCCTTTGCAAGTGGTCTTGCTGTCTTGATGAATGATGAGGCGCATTTAGGTGCTGCATGTATTGACTTTGGTGGTGGAACAACAACATTTTCAGTGTTTTTTGAGGGAAAATTTATTTATGCCGATGCTGTTGCTGTGGGCGGGCATCATGTCACTCTTGATGTTGCGCGTGGATTCTCTATGTCACTTACAGAAGCGGAGCGTTTAAAAGTTGTTTATGGTTCAGCACTTTTAACAAGTGCAGATGAGCGGCAAATGATTAATGTAGCAGAGATTGGGAGTGAACAGCGTGAAACTCAATATCCTCGTGCTGTTCTTGGGCGTATCATTCGTGCGCGTGTTGAAGAAATTTTAGAGATGGTGCGTGATTGTTTAAATCGTTCTGGTTTGGGTCATATCATTGGTAAGCGTGTCATTTTGACTGGAGGTGCAAGCCAGTTAACAGGATTGCCAGAAATGGCACGTACTCTATTAGGAAGAAATGTTCGTATCGGGCGGCCTTTAGGTATTTCGAGGCTTCCTGCTCTTGCAAAAGGAGCGGCGTTTACATCTGCTGTTGGGTTGTTAATTTATCCGCAATTAGTGGGTTTTGAAGAAAAAACAATGCAAATAGCAGGAAATCATTTATCGATGGGCACGCGTGGGTATTTTCAGCGTGTTGGTCAGTGGTTGCGTGAGAGTTTTTAGTTAGGTCTAGTTAGATAAAATTTCATCGCTTTGGCTTGCGGTGTCTTATGAGAAGGAAAAGAAAATGACGATTAATCTGCATCGGCCAGATATCGCGGAATTGAAGCCACGCATTACCGTTTTTGGTGTTGGAGGTGGTGGCGGGAATGCCGTGAATAATATGATTAATGCTGGCCTTCAGGGAGTTGACTTTGTTGTTGCAAATACGGATGCACAAGCTTTGGCTATGTCAAAGGCTGAACGTGTTATCCAGCTTGGTGCAGCTGTGACAGAAGGTTTGGGAGCTGGTGCTTTACCGGAAGTTGGACAAGCAGCTGCAGAGGAATGTATTGATGAAATTATCGATCATCTTGCAGACTCCCATATGGTCTTTATTACTGCTGGTATGGGTGGAGGAACAGGAACAGGAGCGGCTCCCGTTGTGGCTCGCGCGGCGCGTGAAAAAGGTATTTTAACCGTTGGTGTTGTGACAAAGCCATTTCAGTTTGAAGGAGCACGTCGTATGAAAACGGCAGAGGCTGGTATTGAAGAGCTGCAAAAGTCCGTTGATACATTGATTGTTATTCCCAATCAAAATCTTTTCCGCATTGCAAATGATAAGACAACGTTTGCTGATGCTTTTGCTATGGCTGACCAAGTGCTTTACTCTGGTGTTGCTTCCATTACGGATTTGATGATTAAAGAGGGCTTAATTAACCTTGATTTTGCTGATGTTCGTTCTGTTATGCATGAGATGGGGCGGGCCATGATGGGAACTGGTGAGGCATCTGGTGAAGGGCGTGCTTTGGCTGCTGCTGAAGCTGCTATTGCGAACCCATTGTTGGATGATACCTCTATGCGTGGGGCGCGTGGTTTACTGATTTCTATTACCGGTGGTCGTGATATGACTCTCTTTGAAGTTGATGAAGCTGCTAATCGTATTCGTGAAGAAGTGGATGCTGATGCGAATGTGATCTTTGGGGCCATTGATGATGAGTCATTAGAAGGGGTTATTCGTGTTTCTGTGGTTGCTACAGGTATTGATCGCGAGGTTAATGATATGGTTCAATCCTCTCATCCTCAGTTTCAAAGGCCTACCTCTTCAGTGCGTAAAAGTGATCCTGGAACGTCACACAGTTCTTTTCATGTTCAGTCATCACCCTTGCGTTCTGAGTCGATGGTAGAAGTAATCGAATCGCTTGATGTAGAAAAGGGTAAACCAGCAGGAGAACCGTTCCGTCCTAAAAGTCAAATTTTTGCACAACCTGCAGAAGCAATTGCAACACGAAGTACAGCTAAAGCTGTTGCTTTTGGTTCAAATATTGGGCAGGAGCAGATATCAAATGTGCCACGTATGCAAGGAAATCGTAGTTCTCAACAGGCTGTGGTGGCGCCCGTGAGCATGGGAGCAACAGCGCATGTTCTTGATGAAATGACAGGGGTGGTGAAGCAAAAAGAAAAGCAAGCACAGCAAAAGCAAGTACAACAAGTGCAAACACGTCCACCAATGCGTATGCCTGAGTTAAAGGATTTTCCTCCTGTTGCTCATGGACAAACTCAAAGAATCTCCGCGACCGATCAAGGGCCTCGTAATCTTTGGCAGCGTTTGAAACAGAGTTTGACACATCGTGAAGAAATAGAACCAGAAGCAAGGCTGGAGCCTGCTGTGAAATCGTCTCAGCAGCAAGATTCTCGTGTTTACAATAAAAATTCTCAGACACTTTCTCAAGATGCTTCTGTTTATATTTCACGTCGTTCTGGTGAGTTGCATCCTCAGGTGCCGCAAGAGCAGCGTACTTTTATTAGTGAAGAAGATCAGTTGGAAATACCAGCATTTTTACGTCGTCAGGCAAATTAATTGATAAAAAATGAGGAAAAGTAAAAAATATTATCTCTTTGATAATGTATAAAAAATTATACAGTAAAATATATTGCTGTTTGGGGGAAGGTAATTTGTTTTTAAAAGCCCGCTTGATAATTAAGCGGGTTTTTTATTATTTGCTATGAATATTATTTTTATGATTTTATAAATTTTATCAAAATATGTAAAAAAAATTCAATAAAATGATATGATGAATTTGATGCCAAAATATCAGTATACTCTAAAAAAAGCAGTAACATTTAAGGGTATAGGGGTTCACAGTGGCTGTTTGTCAGTGGTAAAGGTCTGTCCAGCAGATATTGGGTGTGGTATTATTTTTAAGCGTTGTGGATTAGATGGAACAGAGAAAATATTTCAAGCCCATGCGTCGCAAACGGGGGAAACTCAGTTATCAACCGTGCTTGGAGATGGTGATGTAAGAGTTGAAACAATTGAACATTTGATGGCAGCAATTGCTGCTTATAATTTGGATAATCTTGTTATTGAAGTATCACAGAATGAAATCCCTATTTTAGATGGTTCAGCGTGGCTATATTGCCAAGCTTTTGAAAATGTTGGCATTGTACAGCAGAATGCATACCGTTCCTATTTCATTATAAAAAAGCCGTTGCGGGTTGAGGGAGATCATGGTGTTGCAGAGTTTTTGCCATTTGATGGACGTCGTTTTGATGTAACGATCTCTTTTTCTTCTTCTGCTATTGGTAAGCAACATTTCAGTTTTGATCTTACCACACAAAAATTTCGAGATGATTTGTCTCGTGCGCGCACTTTTGGTTTTATCAAAGACGTGGAAAAATTACGGCTTTCTGGGAAAGCGAGAGGCGCTTCTTTGGAAAATTCTCTTGTGATTGGCCTTAACGACAAAGTTTTAAATCCTGCTGGTCCTTATTGGGAGAATGAATGTGTTCGACACAAGATGCTTGATGCGATTGGGGATACTGCTTTGCTTGGGGCGCCTTTTATTGGATTATTTCGTTCTTATTGTAGTGGACATAAAATTAATGCCCAATTGGTGAAAGCTGTTTTGGAAGACGAATCATATTACGAAAAAAGATTTTTAGAAGAAGAATAAAAGAAAATTGACAAGATTTTTTAAATCGTTGATTTGATTTTTAAGGGGATGATTGACCTAAACTGCTAAATTGTTTATGTGCATTTTAAGTGATATGGTATAAAAACTTTAATGAATTGTTTTTACTACAAGGTGATACTCTCTCTGGAGGCTGGAAAAACTATGAAAAAATCTTATGTGTGCATTGGAAATATTAGATATCGAAAATGGAACATTGTACGCAGGATATTGGGGGTAGTACTTTTGGGAAGTACCTGTATGTTAGCAGGATGCCTCTTTAAGGAGAAAAATACCCTTGACCCATCTGCTTATGTGTTGAAAATAGATCCACCAGATGTTTTATATAATCAGGCGCTTGCTAGTCTTGAGAGTGGGCGGCTTGCAGATGCATCAAAGAAGTTTTTGAAAATTGAAAAACAGTATGCGTATACAGATTGGGGACGTAAATCTTTAGTCATGGGTGCTTTTACAAATTATCGGCTTGGAAAATATGATGATTCAATTAGTATGGCTCAACGCTATATTACTCTTTATCCTGGTTCGACTGACTCTGCTTATGCGTATTATATTATTGGTCTTTCTTCTTTCCGTCGGATTCCTGATGTGACGCGTGATCAACGTGACACGAAGCGCGCTATTGCTGCTATGCAACTCCTTATAGAGCGCTATCCAGATTCTGAATATATCAAAGATGCTAAGGATAAAATACGTTTTGGGCGTGAACAGCTGGCGGGTAAAGAAATGCAAATTGGTCGTTATTATGAAGAGGGACGGCGCTATCTTGCAGCAAGTAGACGGTTTCGGACTGTGGTGGAAGAGTATTCTGATACAAATCAAATTGAAGAAGCGCTTTTCCGCTTAACAGAAGTTAATCTTGCTCTTGGCTTGATGGCAGAAGCACAAACGGCCGCAGCTATTTTAGGACGTAATTATCCAAAAAGTGAGTGGTATAAATTTTCTTATGATTTATTACAAAAGAATAAAATATCGCCACAGGAGCATAAATCTTCTTGGATCTCACATGCTTTAGGTGATGATAAGAATAGGGCGCGTTGATTCTCTATGCTGGTACAGCTTTCGATTCATAATATTGTTTTGATCGAAACGCTCGATATTCATTTTACAGCGGGGTTGACAGTTTTAACTGGAGAAACAGGCGCCGGGAAGTCTATACTCCTTGATGCTTTATCGCTTGCTTTGGGAGGACGAGGTGATGCTTCACTTGTGCGTCATGGTGCTGATCGTGGGCAGGTTACGGCTGTTTTTGATGTTCCTATTTCACATCCTGCACGTCAACTTATTCGCGAAAATGGTCTTGATGATGAGGGCGATATTATTTTACGACGTGTACAAGCAAGTGATGGACGTAGCCGTGTCTTTATTAATGATCAGGTTTCTAGTGTTGCATTGATGCGGAGTGTTGGCCGTCTGCTGGTCGAAATCCATGGACAACATGATGATCGTGCGCTTGTTGATGTTGCTACACATCGCCAATTATTAGATGCGTTTGGTGGGCTTGAGGTAGAAGTAGAAAATTTGCGCCAGTGTTATCATACATGGCGTGAATTTGAAGAGCGTTTGCAACAGCAGCGTCTTAAAGTAGAGAGCACTGTACGTGAGGTTGATTATCTTCGTGCATGTGTAGAGGAGCTTGAAAAACTTGATTTTCAAGTTGGTGAAGAGGTTGCTCTTTCTTGTCGTCGTGCCGATATGCTTAAATTAGAAAAAATAGCGACCGATATTAAAGAAGCCGATGATCTTTTAATGGGACAAAAATCGCCTATCCCTATGCTTTCTAATTTGGTGAGGCGTTTGGAGCGGAAAATTCCTGAAGCACAAGAGCTTATTGCACCAGTAGTAAAATCTATTGATGAGGCATTGCATGCACTTGCAACAGCACAAGAAGGTATTGAGGCGGCAATACGAGCATTGGAATTTGAACCTGATGAATTGGAAAGGATAGAAGAGCGTCTTTTTGCTCTTCGAGATTTTTCTCGTAAATATCAAGTTTCTGCCGATGAATTGGTTCAGTTACGTGATAAAATGGAGGCTGAACTGGCTGATTTTGAAGAGGCTCAGATCATATTAACACGTTTTGAAGATGAGGCAAAACAAGCACAAAAAAACTATGATTTGTTAGCACAAGCTTTGTCAATAAAACGTCAAGAAGTTGCGCAGCACTTGTCTGAAAGTGTGATGGCTGAATTGCCGGCACTGAAATTAGAGAGAGCGCAATTTATTATTGAAATGCAAAGTGATGCTGAAAGGCGCAGTGCAGAGGGATATGATCGTATTGAATATTGGGTTCAAACAAATCCTGGAACACGTGCGGGACCCATGCTTAGTGTAGCTTCTGGTGGTGAATTATCTCGTTTTTTGTTGGCATTAAAAGTTGTTTTATCCGATCGAGGATCCGCTCCAACACTGATTTTTGATGAAGTTGATACAGGCGTTGGGGGTGCTGTTGCAGCGGCTATTGGGCAACGGTTGCAACGTTTATCAGAACATATTCAGGTTTTTGCAATTACGCATGCACCGCAAGTTGCATCCAAAGCACATAGTCATTTTCTTATTTCGAAAATTGAGAGTCATGATAAAGGGCGCTTTGTGACGGCTATTCATAAAATAGAAGAGCAGGAACGTGCAGAAGAAATTGCTCGTATGTTGGCAGGAGAACAAATTACTGAAGAAGCACGTGCAGCAGCTCAAAAGCTTTTAGCATAAAGGTAATAGATCAGCAATAAAAATACTGGAAATATTTATTGTGATTCACTTTTATGACAAAACTTGAAAATCCTTAGGGTAGTAGCTCGTAGTTTGGAATAGATTTTATGAACAAAGATGCAGTTAAAAATCTTACAGCTGTTGAAGCACAAAGTGAATTAGAGTGGTTGGCAAAAGAAATTGCACGTCATGATGTGCTTTATAATCGTGATGATCAACCTGAGATTTCTGATGCAGAATATGATGCTTTACGCCGGCGTAATGCAGAACTTGAAGCTCTCTTTCCAGAGCTTATTCGTTTGGATTCTCCTTCACATAAAATTGGAGCACCGGTTTCTGAAAAATTTGAAAAATCTGTTCATGCGCAACCTATGCTTTCACTTGATAATGCATTTAGCTTTGAAGATGTGACTGAATTTGTTGAGCGTATTCGTCGTTTTTTACGGCTTCCAGAAACACAAGTGTTGGAAATAACAGCGGAGCCAAAAATTGATGGTTTATCGTTGTCTTTGCGTTACGAAAAGGGGCGACTTGTGCGTGCGGCAACGCGTGGTGATGGAACTGTTGGTGAAAATGTGACGGAAAATGCCCGAACAATTGCTGATATTCCACAAGTTTTGAAAGGTAACTTTCCTGAGATAATCGAGGTTCGCGGTGAAGTTTATATGGGGCGGGAAGATTTTCAAGCTCTTAATAGAAGACAACAAAAGAAGGGAAAATTAACCTTTGCTAATCCTCGAAATGCAGCAGCTGGTGCGCTTCGTCAGCTTGATTCACGGATAACTGCCAGCAGAAAGCTTCAGTTTTTTGCTTATGCTTGTGGTGAGGTGAGTGAAATATTTGCAGAAAGTCAAGTAGAGATGATGAAAAAGCTAAAGAAATATGGCTTTTTTATCAATCCATTAACAAAACTTTTTAAGACACTAGAAGAAATTATTTCCTATTATCGTGATATAGAAGAACGCCGTTATTCTTTAAGCTATGATATTGATGGAATTGTTTATAAGGTTAATGATTTGATGCTCCAAAAGCGTTTGGGGTTTGTTTCTCGTTCGCCGCGTTGGGCAATAGCGCATAAATTTCCAGCAGAAAAAGCGATGACGCTTTTGGAAGATATTGATGTTCAAGTCGGTCGAACGGGAGCTCTGACGCCTGTTGCACGTCTTACACCTATTACTGTTGGTGGGGTGGTAGTGACTAATGCTAGTTTGCATAATGAGGATTATATTAAGGGAATTGGCTATAAAGGAGAACCCATTCGTGAAGGTCGCGATATTCGTGTAGGAGATACTGTGATTGTGCAACGTGCTGGCGATGTAATTCCTCAAGTTATTGATGTTATTGTTGAAAAGCGTCCAAAAGATGCTGCTATTTTTATTTTTCCTCATTTGTGTCCAGCTTGTGGGAGTCATGCTGTTCGTGAAGATGGAGAAACAGTGCGTCGCTGTACTGGGGGGCTTATTTGTCCTGCTCAGGCGATTGAGCGTATTCGTCATTTTGTTGCGCGAAATGCCTTTGATATTGAGGGCTTGGGTAAAAAACAGGTAGAGTTTTTTTTCCATACTCAAGATGAGGCACTTTGGATTCATACACCAGCTGATATTTTTACTTTACAACGGCGCCAAGAAAAATCTTTGATACGTTTGGAAAATATGGAAGGGTTTGGTACTGTTTCAGTTCGGAAATTGTACGATGCCATTAATGCACGCCGCGAAATTCCTTTAAGCCGTTTTTTGTTTGCATTGGGAATTCGGCATGTTGGTGAGGTGAATGCGCGGCGTCTTGCACGAGCTTATCAAACTTATACAGCTTTTGAAAGAGCAGCTTTGGAAGCACTTATGCCATGTGAGAAGGAAAATAAAGAAGGCAATGAAGCTTGGTTGGAGCTTATCAATATTGAAGGAATTGGACCACAGGTAGGCAGCGCAATTGTTGATTTTTATAAAGAAGCGCATAACCATGAGGTTTTGTCTGTTTTGCTTGAAGAAGTGACACCTCTTGATGAGGCGCCTATCATGATAGCTTCTTCACCAATAGCGGAGAAGATTATTGTCTTTACAGGAACTTTGACGCGTATGTCGCGCGATGAAGCAAAAGCATTGGCAGAGCGATTAGGAGCTAAAACATCTGGTTCACTTTCTAAAAAAACAGATCTTTTGGTTGCAGGGGTTGGAGCCGGATCAAAATTGACTAAAGCTGAAAAATTAGGTGTTGAGGTTATCGATGAAGAGGCTTGGATACGCTTGATTGAGGGATATAATGCTTAAAGATGGGGCTTCTTCAAGAACAAACATACACTCGTGGTTCTCATGATTCATCGGGTGTAATTTGCTGATATTAAAAGTTAATGTGTGATTCTTCAGGAATCTCATCATTATTTTTTAGTGTTATAAAATATCATTCTTCAGGATGGTGATATAACGAAGGTTTTCATATAAAATAAGAGATATGATTGTTTAGTTGTTTATTATTGATGTGTTTAGTTCATAAAAGACTATTGATAATTATATATAACAAATAGCGATAAAGTTGCGGCTATATCTCATGATTTTATCTATACTGATCAGGCATCATTATATGGTATACATGACCAATTTCATTACAAAATTTTGGATATTCTCTAAGGCGTCTAGCACCGTAATTTTTTTCCTTATTACTTTTATCTCTCTCCAATTTCTCAGCACGGGAAATCTCATTTATTAAAGCTAGTATTTGGTATGAGAAAATTTCATAATCAAACAGCATTTGAGCGTACTTAAGCATTGGATCTTTAGAGTTTATAACTAAATTTTTTGCCCAAATGAAATCGTTTTCTTTCCAATTATAGTTAGAACGTAGCACCTGTACGTAAGTAGATAGAGATAGCGCTGGAAATCTCTCATTATAAATATTCTGCAATAAGTCCGCAAGACATGCGCACCAAACAATTTTTGCATGAATGTGTTTTATATTTTCAGGGACAAGTACTATTAGATCTCTATTAATAACATGATATACGCCATATTCCTTCGATTCTACATATACTTTTGCAATTTCTAAACGTTTATTGTATAGATCATAGTGATATTGCTCATTCACATACTGTTCATAAAGTTTATCGTATTCTTCTGAAGTGATTACTTGACTTTTAGAAAATGCAGAAATAGGAACCGGTTTAAATCCAGAAGTTTCTTTCAGTACAAAAGTTCCAATATAATATCCGCATAATAATATTAAGGAACAAAATAAGATGATACGCATTGTAATAACTATTTAATTGCTAAAATGACGGATAAGGGAACAGTATAAAATTATAAATATTACTTCCAAAATAAATAATGGCAGAAGTAGTGATATATGTTCTGCATTTTTGCAAATCCCCTAATTTCTATGTCATTTTTACCACTTCCTTTAGGTAAAAATACGTTTTGCGTAAAATACACTCCTATATCTGCTCGTTTGATAGAGCGATAAATGGAGACTATTCATATTATCACGCAATCGTTTTTTAGGAGATACAACTCAGGAAATAACACTGTCCTGCTGAATATTGAAAATAAAGTAAAGTCCTTTAACATAATATAATTATTATCATACTCCCCTTAAATTTTAATAAGTTAACCCTCTTTTCATAGCTGATTCTATTTAATTGTATCAATACGTGTTATTAAGGATTCTCTGTTATTGGAAATGGTTCAAAAATTTAAAGAAGATATAGATTATTATTGCAAAGCGATATGCAGAAATTTTGAATCTAAATTAAAAAGGTCACAATTGAGAATAAAAATACCATAATTAAGGCAATTATAGTTGACAAGATAAGCATGACGACGTGTAAGCGTATTCCATGCTATTCTATCTAGGTTAGTGTTTGCCGTATTAGCGAAAAACTTGAAGCATCTTTTAGAAATATTTTTTATATTTCCTGACGTAGATACATATTTTTCCCTTAAAAAGAGAAGTTTTTGTGTTTTGTAGAAAGAGTAAAAGTTATACGGTGATTGATTTAAATAGGCATAGTTGCTTCTTTTACCCATTTTTTATCTTCTTCATTAAGGTAAGGTGCACTCATTTGATAAACACGTGTATGGTAATCATTGAGCCATTGCCGTTCGTCTTGTGTCAAAAGTTCTGGAAGGATTAACTGTCGATCAATGGGGCAATGTGTGAGTGTTTCGAACGAGAGCATTTCTATATCTCCACCATCAATTTTTTGTGCTGGCTTCACAATCATCAAATTTTCAAGACGGATACCAAAAGCGCTTTCGCGGTAATATCCTGGTTCGTTTGAAAGAATCATACCAGGGATGAGTTCTTGGTATCCTTTGCGAGAAATATTTTGTGGACCTTCATGAACAGAGAGATAAGATCCAACCCCATGCCCTGTACCATGAGCATAATCAAAACCAGCCTTCCATAATGCAATGCGCGCTAGAACATCAATATCTTGTCCGCGTGTACCTTTTGGAAATCTTGCGGTTGAAAGTGCAATCATGCCTTTGAGAACAAGAGTAAAACAGCGTTTTTCTTCTTGCGCAATATTCCCAATTGCTATTGTGCGTGTGACGTCTGTTGTGCCATCACGATATTGTCCTCCTGAATCAACAAGGTAAAGTTCACCGGCATTCAAGTATTTATTTGTTTGTGTCGTTACACGATAATGAACAATAGCACCATTTTCCCCTGCTGCTGAGATTGTATCAAAAGACAGATCTTCAAGTTGTTCGCCCATTTCTTTTGCTGTCATTATGCGAAATTCTTCCAATTTTTGAGCAGCAGAAATTTCATTTATTGTTCCTAGTATTTGTTTATCTAACCAAGAAAAAAAACGGATTAAGGCGACACCGTCGCGCAGATGTGCTTTACGTGCGCCATTGAGTTCTGTGTCATTCTTAATGGCACGAGGTAGAGCCGCGGGATCAGTAAGTGCAATGAAAGAGCTGTTTTCTTCTTCAATAACAATTCGTAACTTTTCGCATGTGTGTTGTGGATCTAAGGCAAAAGATGCTCCTTTTTGCACATATTCTTTGATTGTGGGAATAAGCTGTTTTGGTTCATATAATCTTGCATAACGTTCTAGATATTGTTTTTGTTCTTCACCAAGTTTTCTGTTGTCAATGAATAAGGCTGGTGTTTCTTGGAGGGGAATGAGAGCAAAACAAAGGGAAAAAGGCGTATTGGAAACATCTTTGCCCCGTATATTGAATGTCCATGCAATAGAGGAGGGATCTGTAAAAATAAAGGCATCTGCATTGGCTTCTTGTATATCTTTGCAAATCAATGTGAGTTTTTCATCCGGATCGCATCCAGCATATTTGAATGGATGAATTGATAAGATGGATTGTGGTAATTGTGGTTGATTATGCCAAAGAAGATCAATGGGATTGGATTGAATTGCTATAAGTTTTCCACCTGCTTTAATTTCTAATGCGTTTCTCAATGTATCGGTAGCAGCAATGGTGTGAAGCCAGGGGTCAAAGCCAATAGAAAGTTTTTTTCCATTTGTTTCAAGCCATTGTGAAGGAGGACAGGTGATTAGATCTTCATAATCGAAAATATGCGAATTAGTTTGTTGGCGAACTTGAAGCTTATAGCGTCCATCTGTAAAGATAATGGCTTTGTTTTTTAAAATGAGTGCGATACCAGCTGAGCCAGTAAAACCTGTTAACCAGCTAAGACGTTGCGCATGAGGGGGAATATATTCTCCTTGATGTTCATCAGCATGTGGAACAAGAAAGCCATCGAGTCCAAGATTATCAAGTTCTTTATGAAGGGAGGCAATGCGTTCTAGAGCATGGGCTGGGTTTGTTGTTGTTTCAAAAGATTGATACATCACAACATCCTTTCCTTATTATTTTAGATGTATTGTAACCCATCCTTGACGGTGGTATGTTTCAATAGGTTTCAGCTTTTGTTTTACATAGGCTTTTAGAATATCGGCATGTTGTTCTTCAAGGATTCCAGAGAGTATGAGTGATCCGCCTTTTTGAAGCGCTTTTACCATCTCTTGGGAAAGTTCGATAAGAGGATTGGCAAGAATATTGGCAACAATAAGATCAAAGGGCGCACGTGAAGCAATTTGCTCGTGGGAAAAGCCTGTTGCTGTGACAGCTGTGATATATTCTTTTACGCCATTGAGTTGTATATTATGTTGTGTGACTTGAATAGCAATTGGATCAATGTCCGAGGCAAGTATGGTAATAGGTTTGAGCATTGCGATGCCAATGGCGAGAACCCCACTACCCGTACCAAGATCAAGCGCATTTTGTGGATTTTCATTTTCCATTACTTTGGCAATCATTTCTAAACAACCGGCTGTTGTTCCATGATGCCCTGTGCCGAAAGCTTGATTTGCTTCAATTTCAATAGGGAGAACATTTGTTGGGATAGCATTTCGGTTGTGACTTCCATGAAGGAAAAAGGGACCGGCATGTACAGGTTTTAGTCCCTCTAGACTTTTTTGTACCCAATCAATATTGGGTAAAACTTCTATATTAATTTTATCAGAATCTATAGAAAGAACGTTTGCGAAACGTTTTATTACGTTTTTTTGATTGTCTTGATCAACATAAAGTGAAAGTTCATATATAGAATTCTTTTCATCTATCTCTGCAAGAGCAAGGGGGTATCCTTCTTCGTCAAAAGCTGTTTCTAGCAGGGTATAAAACTGTTCTGCTTCACTTTTAAAAGCACTATAAAAGAGGCGAATTTGTTGCGACATACGCTTCTTTCTTTTGATCAATTTTTTTAGTTTGAGATGAGTTTTTTTAGCCGTTCAATGGCGATTTCATCTTTTAATTCGCTATCGTTTTCTTTCGTATCATAGGGGATAACACCTGCTAATTTTCCGCCTTTTTTGAGTAAAAAAATTGCTGCCGTATGATTATAAGTATAGTTTCCATTTTCCCCAGGAATTTTTTCAGCAACGATGTTGAAAGAATTGACCATTTTATGAACTTTTTCAGGATCGCCACTAATGCCAACAATTTTATTCGTAAAATTACTAAGATATTCATGAAGCATTTCTGGAGTATCACGTTCAGGATCAACAGTCACAAACCATTTTCCTAATTTATCAGCTTTAGGTCCAAGAGCTGTAAGCCATTGATCAAGATTGATCAGTGTGTTAGGACAGCTTTCAGGGCACATGGTGAAGCCGAAAAAAATTATTGAAGGCTTGCTTCGAATATCAGCTTCGGTAATAATTTCCCCATTTGAATTGATGAGAGTAAAGTTTTCACCTAAAGGCTTATTGATAAGTGTATCATAAATAAAAACGCCTGTAAGGAATACAACCGTTAGCCCTAAAATACGAATTACATTTTTCATAGCTTGTCTCTTTAAAAGTGTTAGAAAATTCTAGCATTGGCTGTTTTTTTTTGCAATATTTGTTTTGCAGTTAATTTTATTGGTTTGGTTAATATATTTTTCATAGCTATTTATGAAAGAATTGATGGAAAGTAATTGAATATTAGGAATGATCTTCGATTTTATGAAAGTAAACACGTATCCATCCGATGTGCGGACGCATGGTTGTAAATTGGGATGCTGTGTAGAGATTAATGAGTGGGTGATTTTGTGTGATATAAGGGGGGGGATTTTGCTTATTTAGAACGGAACAGTGAGATTTATTGAGAGCGATATCGGTTGTTTTTATTCTATTGCATTTCATGTATAGGTGAGGGCGTTAGAGCATCCCGTGGAGCGCATTTCAGCGCATGAAATAATTCATTGTTCAAATGAATATTTTCGTTATAAAGCACTAGATCATTCTTTGCATGAAAGATGTTGTATAAAACGTGTTCTTATTGGGCATGGTGTGTGGATTGGATATGGGGCGGTTATTATGCTTGGGGTGGCAGTTGGACATGGGGCAATTAATTGGAGCAAGTGCTGTAGTAACAAAATATGTTATGCCTTATACGATCGCTGTTGGTGTTCTTGCTAAATGGTTGTGGATGCATTTTCCCAGTACTATGATAGAATGTCTTTTAGATATGGCTTGGTGGGATCGATTGCTTGATAAAATTTATAACACGTTGCTTGATATGCAAAATTCACCCATCAAAGCCTTTGTTTGCAAATGAAAATGATATTCATAATCAAATAAACTGGCTTTTTGAAAAAACTGATTGTGGTTTGCTTTTTGTTAAGCTTTGTTTACAAAATTGTCCAAGACACGCTTTTCTCCGGCTTTTTCAAACATGATTGTTAATTTATGATCGTCTATTGCTGTAATATGACCATAACCAAATTTTATGTGAAAAATTCGGTCATTGACAGAAAAATCTGATTGTGCATGAGTGATTGATTGAGCGATAATTTTTCCTTCAATATTCTTATTTTTTTGTGCATGCCTTTGGTTTGGTGTTGCATAGTTATGATAAAAGGAATCCTGATGTTGAAAGGAAGATTTTCCATAACTGCCATAAGATGTTTCTATGGCTACGGCTTCTATATGTTTTGCTGGTAATTCATCTAGAAAACGGGAGGGAGAAGCAGATTGCCAAAGTCCGTGTACTCTGCGGTTGGATACAAACCATATATGCAGATATTTTTTTGCTCTTGTGAGTCCTACATAAGCGAGGCGTCGTTCTTCTTCTAATCCTGAACGTCCTCCTTCGTCTAATGAGCGTTGATGAGGAAAGAGTCCCTCTTCCCAACCTGGAAGAAAAACTGTTTCAAATTCAAGTCCTTTGGCTGAATGAAGGGTCATAATATTGACGGCATCCATATTTTCATTATTTTCCGTTTCCATGACGAGTGCAACATGTTCCAAAAAGCTTTGAAGATTTTCAAATTGTTCCATGGAACGAATCATTTCTTTAAGATTTTCTAGTCGTGTAGAAGCTTCTGGTGCGCGATCTTCTAACCACATGGCTGTATAACCAGAATCATCAAGGATGATTTCGGCAAGCTCTCTATGGGGAGTATCTTGAAGCATATTCTGCCAGCGTCGAAAGTTTTCAATGAGGCTTCGTAAAGCACTCCGTGTCTTAGGCTTTAGCTCATCTGTTTCAATGATGTCAGCAGCAGCAGAAAAGAGAGAAACAGCACGTGCACGTGCACTTTCATAAAGAATGCGCAGAGTTGCATCTCCTATGCCACGTTTGGGTGTATTAATAATACGTTCAAAAGCCAAATCATCAGCTGGTTGGATAACAACGCGTAAATAAGCCATGGCATCACGTATTTCCATTCGCTCATAAAAACGAGGACCTCCGATGACGCGGTAGTTAAGGCCAAGTGTTACAAAGCGATCTTCAAATTCACGCATTTGAAATGATGCCCGTACCAATATAGCCATATGATTTAATGCATGACCGGTTTGTTGTGCGCGTTCGATTTCTTCTCCGATTGCTCGTGCTTCTTCTGCCGAATCCCATGCTGAATGAATTTTTACTTTTTCTTCGTCACTTTTTATTTGAGCAGAAAAAAGAACTTTTCCCAGTCTCTCTTCATTATGAGCAATGAGATGGGAGGCGGCTTTAAGAATATGAGATGTTGAACGATAATTGCATTCTAGACGAATAATTTGAGCAGAAGGAAAATCTTTTTCAAAACGTAAGATGTTTTCAATTTTTGCACCACGCCATCTATAAATGGATTGATCATCATCACCTACACAACAAAGATTAACATGTTGACCTGGAGGATGTTGTGCCAAAAGACGAAGCCAAAGATATTGTGCTGTATTTGTATCTTGATATTCATCGACAAGAATATAGCGAAATTGAGAATGATATTCGCGAAGAATATCTGGATTATATTGGAAAATGGAGATAGAGTGAAGCAAAAGATCGCCAAAATCACAAGCATTAAGATCTTTTAATCGATTTTGGTAACTGCGATAAAGTTCCCGTCCCATGCCGTTGCCAAAGGAGTGAGCATCACTTTTTGAAATATGTTCGGGTGAAAGTCCTTGATTTTTCCAAGAATCAATCATCATGGCAAGGTTTCGTGCGGGCCAACGCTTATCATCTAATCCTTCAGCTTGAATAAGCTGTTTTAAGAGTCGAAGGACATCATCACTATCGAGAATTGTAAAATTTCTTTTTAAATCAACAAGCTCTGCGTGACGGCGTAAAATTTTAGCACCGATAGAATGAAAAGTTCCAAGCCAAGGCATTCCTTCAACAACTTCACCAATAAGTTCACCAATACGTATTTTCATTTCACGTGCTGCTTTGTTGGTGAAAGTGACAGAAAGTATTTGCTGAGGAGAGGCAAGTCCAGAGCGTAAAATGTGAGAAATACGGGTTGTTAAAACGCGTGTTTTTCCAGTACCTGCACCAGCAAGAACTAAAAGAGGTCCTTCGGTATTCATAACAGCTTGTTGCTGTTCTGGATTTAGCTGTTCTAAATAGTCAGCTTTATATGACTTTTGTTCTTTTAGTGTATGGGAAAAAAAAACAGAGCTCTTCTCATCATGGGCTGTGGCGGAATCTTCTTCAAAGAAAGGGATATGGTCAGAAAAATTACTCATTATACCTTTTTTTTAATCTTTTTTTCATTGAAGTTCTAGCTTAAAAAGCTTTTCTTTTAAAAGCCATAACAGTTTTGATTGAACGAGAGATAGGCTAAAGTAAAAGCAAATATTAAAAACGTTGAGTGAGAATATTTTGAAGTGCATACACGCGTAATGAGGATGAAAGATTGACTCCTTGTGGTCTTTTGCTATCAATATCGGTGATAATAAAGGCTAAAGATTGTTCTTTTTTGCGGGCTATATCTTTTAGAATATCTAAAAATGGTGGTTCTAAAGAGATGCTTGTTGCGTGTCCATCAATGCGGACAGATATCTTTTGTGGAATAACTCTTGACCAATCAATAGGATTATTGTCGTGCATTTCTTCCCCCTTATTCATCGTTTTGTAAACGATTTTGCTCAAGAAATTTTTGCGTTTTTAAAAATTTTTGTTGCTCAAAAAGTTTTTCAGTTTTTGTTCGTCCAAAACGATACCGATTTTGCTCAGCTCGAAGAGCTTTTTCTGAAAGCTTTTTTCGTTTTCGAAATTGGCGAAGATTAATCAATTCAGTCATGAGTAAGTTTATTTTTTCCGAAAAGAATCTAAAGAGACAACATCAGCACTTTGCTTTGTATCGTTATTCGAAGACCCTTTATTTGTACTGAGGTTTTGTTCTTTTGTAAGCGTATTTTCTTTTTTTTGTTTATTGGATAGAGTAATGGGCGTAGATGAGTTACTTTCTAAATTTTCACTTTCTCCAGAGGTAAGATTTGAGGGGAGATCAAATGCTGCTTCAAATGCTGCTACAGGATCATAAAAGACTTGGATGGATGTAAAAGGAATCACAAGCTTTTCAGTTATTTCCTTGAAAGAGAGGGTTACTTCGAAGGCAGTTTCTGAAACACTGAGATCTCTAAACTGATGTTGCAAGACGATAGTCATTTGCTCGGGATAGCGATTTTTTAGCCGAGGAGACATTTTAACGCCTGGGCTATTCGTTAAAAAAGTTATAAAAAAATGATGATTTCCTGGAAGACCGGCTTTGGCAACTTCCAATAAAACTTTACGGATAACTCCACGAAGCGCATCCTGAACGAGAATATCGTAACGGATTTGATCTTTAACCATTGAAGCTTATTCCTTTATATTTCACGTAGCAGAATGGGTCGTATTGATATTGTGTAATAGAATGCATTTCAAAATGAGCAGTATTTTATGATGATATACCTCAATGAATCGAAAAAACACAAAATTCTATTACAGATAATGTCTGATAATGTCTGAAAGATCAATCAATAACATTAAAAAAGTGAAGGCTTCTGTTGCCAGGTGCCTTCGAACCCCGCTTAAACCTGCGACGGTTTAAGAGTCAATTTGAAACATTCACACCACCTTACGCGGCGAGACGTGCTTCCGCATAGTTGTCATTTGCAACTATTCATTTAGTCCGATAACGGTGGTACAATACCGAGTAAAAGAGCGATCTTTACACCTTTGTCGATCCTGTTTCGCCCCCACCAAAATATAATTTTGATGGTTTATATTTTGGTGGAGGCGCCGGGTACCGCCCCCGGGTCCAATAGGTTTATTTCATCGTCCATTTATTACCATAGCTGGTAAGCCAGCCTTCTAAATATAGATGAAGAATAGTCTTAAGAAAAGGGGGGTTGTTAATATTTTTAGTCCTCTAATTATTTATGGAGCTATGTGACGCGGTTGTAAAGTATAGACCGTTCATTTTTGGAGAGGAGATGATGCAAAATGACAAGTAATTTAACAGATATTAAATTATATGACTCAAACCCCGATGAAGCAGCAGTAGAGAGACTTAGTCGTCGTTTAGCTTTGGTGATGAAGAAGCAGGATGCAGCGCTTGTTGCTACATCGGATCCAAAAGAGTTAGAGCGTGTTGAAAAATGGGTTCAAGATGTTTTAGAAACAGATGAGCAAAATACTAAAATGGCTGTTGCAAAAGTTGCAGAGATGATGTCTGGAGAGCGTAGAAAAAGTCGTTTGACTTTTTATTATTTAGTTGCTAAACAGCTTAATGCACTCCATAAAATTTAAACAATATTAAATTTGTGATAATGATAAAAAAGCCTGATTTATTGGGCTTTTTCGTTTATAGAGGGGGGGTAATGTTTTTCATCATCTTAGAGGTATCTTCCTTTGCGCATATTTGGGACGCAGAGAAGCGCAATGAATGCCGTGATAATCACGATGATCATGGAAAAATAAAAGAGTGATTCATACCTATATTTTTTAAATCTAAGTGCAATGTATTCAGCAGAACCACCTAATAAAGCGTTACCAATAGCATGAGAAATTCTAAACTGAATGTGCGTATGGAAGAGAGAAACAGGGCTGATTTTGCTACATCGTAGATAAATGTATACATGCTCATAATTAAGAGCAAGCCAATGATGACGAATAAGGCAATCCATATACTATGGATGTTATCAGATTTTTTGGAGTTTAGGAAATGTAAAGATAGTAGAGAGTATACTCCAAATGATGAGGAAAGTTTTTGTCCTAATTTTATCGACGATGATACCTGCTGCGGGTTGAAATAGGATGAAAATAAACAGGGCAGTTGTCATAATTGTTGTTGCGGTATGTTTATTAAAGCCGGTGGTTGTGACCAGATATTTCTGCATATAGGTCGTAAAGGTGTAAAATGTGAATGATCATTCTGATGCAAAGCAAGCAATTACAACAACGGCTTTTGTATGTTTGGTGAGAAGTTCTCTTAGACTACCAACATGTTGTTTAGAACGGCTTTTTAGAGGTTGTTGTTTCGTGGAGCAAACTATGCAGATAAATTGAAACGATTGCTCAAAACCATTAATGACAATAGGTATACGCTATTCCCACGTTTTTAACTGATCTTCCGTAAGGTAAATGGCTAAAATAAATATTATAAAATTTGCGATAAGTTGACCTGAGATTGTTGTTGCATATCGAAAAGAAGTAAAGAAAAGAGTCCACGACGATTTTTAGGCTCAACTTCATTCATATAAGTGGCTACTCTATACCATATTCATTACCAACGGAAAGTTCTTAAAACAGACGGACCAAAAGGAGAAGAAATGCTGCTGTTATTTCCAAGGTTTTGTAAGTGTGAATTGTGGTAACGAGAAAAGAGCTATCACACATCATAAAGACAAAAATAAGCATTGAGCGTTTACGTCCATAGCGAGCAGCAATAAAGCCAAAGAGCCATTCTCCAATTGGACGTATCAGAAAGCTAATAATAAAGATTCCTGCTGTTTTTAACAATTGTGTAATGATATCTTCATCTTCTGAGCGTGTTTATAAAGATAGGATACTCTTTAGTTTATATATTTGATATTATTGTATATTACATATGAGGTTTATCTGTGAGTCAAAATACTTTTTATGAACCATCTTAAATGTTAAGGAGGAAGGCAACATTAAGAGCTCATCAAATACTATCATGGTAACAGTTTGCACTTTAGATTAAGCATAAAGATGGTAATGCACAATGTTTATACTTTACGGAATTTTTACGTTATGTCATTCACGGGCATTGTTGTGAAATGGATTTGATGTATTGAGAAATATCTTAGAAAAAGTGAGAGAATTCATATCATGAGAGTGTTTTTTGTTTTGTATAAGGGGTCCATTGAAGAATGTATTAAATAAAGAATGAAGTAGTCTGTAATTTTCTATTATTGATAAAATTTCTTGAAAGATAATCGTTTTGCTTCTATTTCGATGAGGAATGGAAGTACTAAAGTGAATCAAAAGTTTTCTATTTTCAGTACACCAGATTCAGCAAAAGAAGCATTTATTATATAATAATTTAAAGCCGTTTAATTTTTATAAACGGTATATGCAGGAGAGAAAATTTTTTCTTTAAAGTGTTTGAGGAAATAAAAAGAATTGTTGCTTTAAAACTCTATAGGGTGAATATAAAAAAGCCCAGTATTCTGGGCTTTTTTGTTAATATCAAAAGTTAATGAATATCGTCTCCTTGTAAATATCCCTTTTTACGAGCATCTGGCATTAAGAGAATTGCGATGAAAGCAATGATCATTATGCCGATTATGTAAAAATGGAACAGAGATTCATATCCATGTTTTTTAAATTGAAGTGCTACAGTTTCAGCAGAGCCGCCGAAGAGTGCATTTGCGATAGCATAAGAAAGCCCAACTCCCATAGCGCGTACTGAAGCAGGAAACATTTCTGCTTTTACGATACCAGAAATAGATGTATAAAAACTCAAAATACACAGCATTCCAATAATGATTAAGAGTGCAATCCAAGTGTTATCGGTACTACCAATGATTCTGAGTCCTGGAACGATAAAGATGATGGAGAGGGTACTCCAAATAAGCAGTGGAGTTTTTGTGCCAATTTTATCTGCTAGAGAACCAAAGAGGGGTTGAAGTAACATAAAAACAAATAGTGCAGCAGTCATTATTGTATTGGCAGTGGGTTTATCAAATTGGGTCGTCGTGATCAGATATTTTTGCATATAGGTGGTGCTGGTATAAAATATAAGTGATCCTCCAGCCGTAAAACCTATAACCAAAAAGAATGCTTTTCCATGATTACGTAGAAGCTCTTTAAGATTACCAGTATGTTGTTGAGAGCGGCTCTCTTTTGTGGTTGTTTCATGCAGAGAACGACGCAAATAAATTGCCACAATTGCGCCACATCCACCAATCACAAAAGGAATACGCCATCCCCATGCCTTTAACTGATTTTCTGTGAGATAGAGGGCAAGAATAAACATAACCAGACTTGCAAGAAGTTGACCACCAATAAGTGTAGCGTATTGGAAGGAGCTAAAAAAACCACGACGTTTTTTAAGAGCAATTTCACTCATATAAGTTGCTGTGGTGCCATATTCACCACCAACGGAAAGTCCTTGAATCATACGAAGTAAAACGAGTAAAACTGCTGCTGTCGTTCCAATTGTTTCATAGGTAGGAAGGAGGGCAATAAGGAAAGAACCGCTACACATCATAAAAACAGAAATCAGTAAAGAGCGTTTACGTCCATAACGATCCGCAATAAAACCAAAAAGCCAGCCACCAATTGGACGCATAAGAAAGCCAATAAAAAAGGCAATGGAAGATTTTAAAAGTTCGGTAACAACATCTCCATCAGAAGGAAAAAACTGTGAGGAAAAATAAATAGATGTAAAAGAATAAACATAAAAATCATACCATTCCACCAGATTACCTGATGCACTCGATATGATCGAAAGAACACGTTTTCTTGTATCATGTGGTGCTAAAGATTCTTGTTTTTCCATAGTTAATCCCTTTTTTACGTTCATCCATCTTTATTCATTATTCCTCTATGTTCTTTTCTTAAGAAGCTGTCTATAGTATTTTATCTTTTGTATCAAAATTTTAATCAGATCATGATAATTTCTTGTGTAATATGTTTACGGAAAAAGATTTGAGTTATATTTATATAGCTTTACAGTTTTTATTTTCTATAATTAGAAGAATCAGACATAATGGCCATATGAAATCGTATTTGACTCTTTTATCCCATGTTTTAAACCAAGGTATTGATCGTACAGATCGAACGGGCGTTGGAACTCGGTCTATTTTCGGGTATCAGATGCGCTTTGATTTACAAATGGGATTTCCATTGTTGACAACAAAGAAATTGCATTTACGTTCAATTATTTATGAACTTTTGTGGTTTCTTAGAGGTGAAACAAATATCGCGTGGTTGAAGGAGCATAATGTATCGATTTGGGATGAATGGGCTGATGAAGAAGGAGATCTTGGTCCTATTTATGGTTATCAATGGCGTTCTTGGCCTGCTCCTGATGGACGTCATATCGATCAGATTGAAAATCTTTTAACGATGATTAAGAAAACGCCAAATTCTCGTCGCTTGATTGTAGCAGCTTGGAATCCTGCATTAATAGAGGAAATGGCTTTGCCTCCTTGCCATTGTTTTTTCCAATTTTACATTGCTGAGGGTAAATTATCCTGTCAGCTTTATCAGCGTTCGGCAGATATTTTTTTAGGTGTTCCATTCAATATTGCGTCCTACGCATTGTTAACGATGATGGTTGCGCAAGTAAGTGGCCTTAAAGCAGGTGAGTTTATTCATACTCTAGGGGATGCTCACCTTTATTCTAATCATTTTGAACAGGCAAAATGTCAATTGTCACGTATACCAAATTCTTTGCCATATATGCGCATAAATCCGACAGTAAAAGATCTTTTTTCTTTTCAATTTAAGGATTTTGAATTGCTTAATTATGAAGCACATCCCCATATTAAAGCGCCGGTAGCGATATGACGATTTCCATTTGTTTAATTGCTGCTGTTGCAGAAAATGGTGTTATCGGTCGTGAAGGTGCTATGCCTTGGTATTTATCAACAGATTTGAAACGCTTTAAAGCTTTGACGTTGGGTAAGCCTATTATTATGGGGCGGAAAACTTGGGATTCTCTTGGAAAACCTTTACCAGGGCGTACAAATATCGTCATTACACGTAATTATACCTTCAAGGTTGAAGAGGCTATTGTTGCTCACTCTTTGCCGGAGGCTTGTTCTCTTGCAACAAGCATTGCTTCCCAAAATGATGTAGAGGAAATTTTTATTATTGGTGGTGGTGAAATTTTTCAGCAAGGATTGCATATGGCTGATAAAATATTCCTTACAGAAGTTTTAACTTCTATGAAAGGTGATAGTTTTTTTCCTGTTTTTGATAAAGAAAAATGGACTATTGTGCAAACACAAGATATTCCAAAAGGGGATAAAGATAATCATCAAACACGTTTTGTTGTTTATGAGCGGAAATGATTTTTTGTGATATTTAAAGTGTAAGAGTTTATCAGTTGCATAGTAGCGAGATAAAGAAACCCTATAAGATTTAAATGAATGGTTAATATTTGATGAATGGTAATGAGTTAAAGAGGTGGTAATGCCCTGGACAAATCAAAATGGTGGTGGCCCTTGGAGTGGCGATAAAAATAAAAACAGTGGTGACAAAAAAACATCTCCTAAGAATCTTTTTGGTTCTGGGGGGGAAAATGGTCCCAATCTTGATGATATTTTGCGTAAAGGGCAGCAACAATTTAAACAATTTAGTAGAGAGGGATTTTTTGTTTTGTTCCTTCTGCTTGTTGTGTGTTTTTTTCTCTATCAGTCACTTTATATTGTCCAACAAAATGAGCAAGCAGTAGAATTGCGTTTCGGTGTGCCTAAGGAGGAAGTTATCGGTGATGGGTTGCATTTTCACTTTTGGCCAATTGAGACCTATATGAAGGTGCCTTTGACTGAAAAAACAATCGCGATTGGTGGGCAACCTGGACAAAGACAGCAAAGTGAAGGTTTAATGCTGTCTAGTGATCAAAATATTGTTAATGTCAATTTTTCTGTTTACTATCGCATTTCACATCCAGGACAATTTTTATTTAATGTGAATGATCAAGAAGGAACGGTTCGTCAGGTTGCTGAAAGTGCAATGCGAGAGGTCATTGGTTCAAGACCTGTTGATGATGTTTTACGCGATAAAAAAGAAGAAGTTGCTAACGATGTGAGAAAGATTACCCAGTTGACTGTCGATAAATATCAGCTCGGTGTCGAAATAAGTCGTGTATCGATCAGTGAAGCTGCTCCTCCGACTAAGGTTGCTGCTGCGTTTAATTCTGTTCAGCAGGCAGAACAAGAACGCGGGAGAATGATTGAAGAAGGAAATCGTGTGCGTTTTACGAAAATTGGTTTAGCAAATGGTGAAGCTTCCCGTACACGGGAAATCGCAAAAGGTGAAAAAGCACAAATGGTTGAAGAGGCAACAGGTCGTGCTGAACGTTTTCAAGCTATAGCACGTGAGGCTGCTATTTCCCCAGAGGCTGCACGTTATCGCCTTTATATGGAGACGATGGGGCGTATCTTCTCTTCACCAAATAAATTGCTTCTCGATCAAATTAATTCTCCAATGGTGCCGTATCTTCCTTTGAACGAATTGCTGCATAACAATTTATCAGAAAAAGTAAAAAAACCATCAGCACGTTCTACATCGTTCTTGGATTCTCATATTTCTGGAGGTCGCTAATAATGCAGCAGTCTCGTTTTTTGTTTATTTTTAGTAGCCTAACGGTTCTTTTAATCATTTTATGGACGTCACTTTTTATTGTTTATCCTCGTCAACAAGTGGCAATTAAGCGTTTTGGACAAATCGTTAAGGTAGAGTCTAACCCTGGAATTTATGTGAAAATGCCCTTTGTGGATAAGATGATTGTAGTGGATAATCGGTTGTTGCGTTACGATGTTCCTACGCAATCTGTGCAAGTTAGTGGTGGTGCTTATTATGAGGTGGATGCGTTCTTTATTTATCGTATTACGGATCCAAAAATGTTTTTACAACGTATTGCATCAGGGCGTCCACAAATTGCAGCACGTGAAAATCTTGCTCCCCGTTTTATTGATGCTTTGCGCGCTGTTTATGGTAAGCGAGAATTTAAAGCAGCCTTATCAGATGAGCGAGGTGCGATGATGGCTGAGGTGCAACGGCAATTTTCGATAGATGCAGGTTCCCTGGGTATTACTATTGTTGATGTACGTATTCGAAAAACTGATTTAACCGATGCTGTTTCAGAAGATGTTTATCGACAAATGGCTGCTGAACGGGAAGCTGCTGCAGAAAATATTCGGGCGCGTGGGCAACAAGAACGAGATCGTATCGTAGCAGAAGCAAATCGTGAATATGAAGAGATTGTGGCAGCTGCAAAGCGTGATGCTGAAATTACTCGGGGTGAAGGACAGGCTGAAAGCATTCGTATTTTATTGAATGCACGGGAAGCTAATCCATCTTTTTATGACTTTTGGTTAGCAATGGAACAGTATAAGAATTTAGAAAAAATGCCGATGGTCATTTCGCCAAATGAAGATTTCTTTTTCTATTTTCGAAATTCCTTGCAAGCAAAGGAAAAACTTTCATCAACAATGAGTCCTAGTTTGAGCAAAACTGATTCAAAATCCGCTGGGGAATAGATGAAACCGATATATTGAGGATACTATTTCGTATAAGGAGTATGTTCTATAGCTGCTTATTTTTATGATGAATGTAAGAATATGCTAAGTCATACTGATTTTGTATAATAATTTATATAATAAATTGAGTAAGGCTTTTTACGGCTTTGATTAAATGCATGTCATGGATAGAAGTGTCGTGAGTAAAAATACGTTTTTAAAGTCTTTTATTACAAAAGTTGTTTTTTGTGGGATTTTTTTTCTATCAGGATCAGCGAGTTTTTCTTGGGGTGCAGAAACAAGTAAGGTACTGCTTTCTATTCCTGATTTAGCTTCTGAGCTTTTGGAGACTGTTGTAAATATTTCTACGGCACAGACTGTTGAAGGAACAGAACAGGATGAAAATGCTTCCGTACCCGTTATCCCAAAAAATTCATTGTTGGAGGAATATTTTAGCGACTTTTTTACACCAAAAGATGGTCAGAAAGATGGCCAATTCCAAAAGGTGCGTTCTTTGGGATCTGGTTTTGTAATTGATGCACAAAAAGGGATTATTGTTACAAATTATCATGTTATCGTTGATGCTGATGATATTGAAGTTAATTTTACGGATGGTACAAAATTAAAGGCAAAGCTTCTTGGTAAGGATAGCAAAACTGATTTGGCATTGCTTCAAGTTGATGCAGGAAATAAAAAATTGAAAGCTGTGCGTTTTGGTGACTCAAAAAAGGCGCGTATTGGTGATTGGGTGATGGCTATTGGTAACCCTTATGGTTTTGGTGGGAGTGTGACGGTTGGCATTATTTCTGCACGTAACCGTGATCTTAATGCTGGTCCCTATGATAATTTTATTCAAACAGATGCAGCGATTAATCGGGGCAATTCTGGTGGTCCGTTATTTGATAGAAATGGTGAAGTTATTGGCATTAATACAGCAATTGTTTCACCTTCTGGAGGATCTATAGGTATTGGGTTTGCTATTCCATCAGATATGGCTCTTTCTGTTATTAATCAATTGCGTGATTTTGGAGAAATAAGGCGTGGTTGGTTAGCTATTCGTATTCAGCCAGTGACAGAGGATATTGCAAAAAGTTTAAAACTGAATAATGCTGTAGGAGCATTGGTGGCTGGTAAAATAGAGCATACGGAAGAAAATAATGTCGATAATAGCCAGTTGCAAACTGGAGATGTTATTCTTTCTTTTGGGAATTCTAAAATTAAGCATGCGCGTGATTTGCCGCGTTTAGTTGCAGAGAGCTCAGAAGGAAAGGTGATGGAAGTTACTATTTTACGAAATGGGCAAGAAAAAACAGTACAAGTGAAGCTTGGACGTTTGATTGAAACAGATGCAAATGAAGATACAGAAGAAGGTGTTGATAATAAAAAAAACAATGATCTGTCGAAAAACATGACAATGCAATTTGTGGGAATGACCTTATCTGAACTCACAGAGGATTTGCGGCATCGTTATTCAATTTCAGATAAGCTTCAAGGATTGGTGGTGACATCTGTTACACAAAATAGTGCAGCGGATAAAAAGCGTATTCGCGTTGGTGAAGTGATTGTTGATATCAATCAAAGTTCTGTCACAACAATTGATGAGGTTAAAAAACGTATTCATAAATTACGTGAAGCTGGACGCAAAAATGCTCTATTTATCGTAGCGCGTCCAGATGGAGAGTTACGATTCGTAACGATCCTAATGGATTGATGTTTGAAAATTAGATTTTTATTTTTTATCAGGCTTAATATATGGGTATTTTGCAATTCAGGCATGTAATCTCTAATATTTAGGATCATTTCACAATAGAATATGGATTGTGTAACATAAAATCCATTGGAAACTATTGTATTTTTACGCTGAATAAAAAGAAAAGTTGGCACCGCTATAGTATTGGCACTGTACAGTATTTGCCATTTCTCAATCTTGCCAACAGCTTAGGCTTTTAAATGCTGTATAAGAGATATTTGTACACCTTTCTTCAGTCGATTTTCCTCTTTGTTTTTGATGTGCAAATCAATGGTATTGATATGATATTTTATGAGAAGGAAAAAATAAAGAAATCATAGGAAATTGGTGACTCTCAATTAAATTGCAAAATGCCATTATAATAATGTGTTACCCAATGGGATTTTCAACATCGTGCTATAGACAACGTTTTTTTACTTCAGTTTGAAAAAGTCATCCTGAAAAAAGAATCATATTATCCCTCAATAAGTTATATATTTATACCTTTCTTAGTGATGAATGAAAAAACAGTGATAAAAACAAGAGCATGAAGAAGATAATTTCTGATGATCTTATTATAAATCAGAGTAACATGCTGTTTTTATAGAAAAAATAAAGATATTTGATTTTATAAGTTAAACTCAGTATTATTTTCATAAATAATGACAAAGAGTGTTTTTTAATGGCTTAACGGACAGAATTATTATAGCTGTGGGTATTGTCAAATTATGATAGCAAAAAATGTTTTGAATACTCTTTGATGTTGTTATTAAATTTATTTTTTCTTTTTTATAATTTTCATAGGATTTTCTTTGTCTTAAAAAGAAATTTTTTTCATATTTTTGTTTAAAGTTTTTACTTTATGATGATGGAGAGAAAATAAAGGAGCTTTGCAGCCAGTCATGCATGTTGCAATAAGTTGCTGATTGGTAGGAATTGCTATTCATGACACAGAGAACTATTACATTGATAGCAGGGCCCACAGCAAGTGGGAAATCAGAACTTGCTTTGCAAATGGCTCAAGAAAGAAATGCTCTCATTATTAACACTGATTCAATGCAGGTTTATGACGTTTTAAATATTTTAACGGCACGGCCGATGGAGATTGATACCGTAATTGTTCCACATTATCTTTATGGTCATGTGAGCCCTACTTTGAATTATTCGGTAGGACAATGGTTGTGTGATGTTGAGCAATTATTGGCCACGTTTCCTTTGAGATCAGTTATTTTTGTGGGGGGAACGGGGCTTTATTTTCGTGCTCTTTTGGAGGGGATTTCTGAAATCCCTCATGTTCCAGATGTTGTGCGCAAGAAATGGCGTTTGCTGCTTAATAAAGAGGGATCTGAAAGTCTTTATCGCCACTTGTTACAGATTGATGCTGTTGTTGCTGAAAAGATTTCTTCGCAAGATGGACAGCGTATTGTCCGTGCTTTGGAAGTTTATGATGCAACCGGTGAGAAGCTCAGTTGGTGGCAGAAGCAAAAAACAACGCCTCTCATTACGTCGAATTTTGCAGAAAAAATTCTTCTCATGCCACCTCGTTCTCTGCTTTATGAACGCATTCATAAACGTTTGGATTCTATGATTGAAAGAGGTGCTTTAGAAGAGGTGGTGGCCATGAAGAATCTTATGCTTTCTTCTTCTTTACCAGCGATGAAGGCCATTGGTATACCTGAATTTATAGCTTATTTGGATGGATATAGAAGCTTCGAAAATGCTCTTGAAGCGGTAAAAACACAAACGAGGAGATATGCAAAAAGACAAATGACATGGTTTCGTCATCAATTTGATGAGGAATGGATGCTTACTTCTTGATGAAAAAAACTGGAGTTTCGCAGAAAAGTTGTGCAAGATAATTCGTAAAGAAGGAATTTTTTATTGACGAATGATATCATTAGAATTAAAAATCCCTCTGTAAGGGGTATAAGGAGTGTTTTTATATATTTTATGTATTGGAATAATGGGGGGTAATCATACAATATACGTTGTGTAATAGGCTCCTTCGGGGCCTTTTTTTGTGGGCTCTGTTAGTTTTTTTATTGTCTTATTAAATAGGTAAGTGGGGAAAATGAGAAATAATCCAAGCCAGCAAGAGAGTACAGATGGAAAAATAATGTCAGGAGCTGAAATAGTGGTTCAGGCTCTTATAGATCAAGGGGTTAAACATATTTTTGGTTATCCTGGTGGGGCAGTTTTACCTATTTTTGATGTTCTTTATCATCAAAATATACTCCAACATATTTTAGTACGCCATGAACAAGCAGCAGGGCATGCGGCTGAAGGTTACGCGCGCAGTACTGGAAAAGTAGGGGTTATGCTTGTAACTTCTGGTCCAGGTGCAACAAATGCTGTTACACCTTTGCAAGATGCCCTCATGGATTCTATACCTCTTGTTTGTTTTTCTGGTCAGGTACCGACAACGATAATTGGAACAAATGGCTTTCAAGAAGCTGATACGGTTGGTATTACAAAACCTTGTACGAAGCGTAATTGGCTGGTTAAAAATGTCAATGATCTTGCGGAAATTATTCATGAAGCTTTTTCTCTTGCTCAATTAGGGCGTCCAGGACCGGTGTTGATTGATATTCCTAAGGATGTTCAATTTGCTTCAGGATTTTATAGAGCACCTCAAGTTCAGGAGTCTTTGCCATCTTCTCTATCGTTGAAAGGGAATACTAAGGCTATTGGATCTGCTGTTTCTCTTTTAGTTGAGGCAAAACGTCCTGTTATTTATTCTGGTGGCGGAGTTATTTCATCGGGGATGGAAGCTATACAGCTTTTGCGTAATTTAGTGCAATTAGGAGATTTTCCGATTACTTCAACACTCATGGGGCTTGGTGCTTATCCTGCTTCTGGCAAAAATTGGCTGGGAATGCTGGGAATGCATGGAACCTATGAGGCTAATATGGCTATGCATGATTGTGATGTCATGCTAGCTATTGGAGCAAGATTTGATGACCGTATTACGGGACGCCTTGATGTATTTGCACCTCATGCGCGTATTATTCATATTGATATTGATCCTTCTTCAATTAATAAAATCGTAAAAGCAGAAGTTCCAATTATTGGTGATGTGGCACATATTTTGGCAGATATAATGCAACATTTGCATATGCATCAAGCAAAGTTCGATAAAGAAAGTCGTAAAACATGGTGGACACAAATTAATCATTGGAAAGCGCGTAATTCATTAGCATATATGAAAAAAAAAGATGTTATTATGCCACAATATGCTCTTGAACGGCTGTATGCTCTTACCAAAGATGTTCACGCTTATATTACAACGGATGTTGGACAGCATCAGATGTGGGCAGCGCAGTATTATCATTTTGATGAACCAAAACATTGGATGACTTCTGGTGGTCTTGGAACTATGGGGTATGGTCTTCCTGCGGCTATAGGTGTTCAAATAGCACATCCTGATGCGCTTGTTTTGTGTATTTCTGGTGATGCTTCCATTCAGATGAATATTCAAGAACTTGCAACAGCAATTCAGCATGATACAGCAGTGAAAATTTTTATTTTGAATAATCAGTATATGGGAATGGTCCGCCAGTGGCAGCAATTGCTGCATGGTAATCGTCTTTCTCATTCTTATACGGAATCTATGCCTGACTTTGTGAAATTAGCAAAAGCTTATGGAGCCGTAGGGATTCATTGTTCAAAACCAGATGAACTTGATGATAAAATTCAGAAAATGATTGATTGTGATAAGCCTGTTCTTTTCGATTGTCGTGTTTATCATTTGGAAAATTGTTTTCCCATGATCCCATCGGGATGCGCTCATAATGAGATGTTGTTACCTGATGAAGCAAGCGAAGAATCTATTGCAAATGCTATTTCTTCTGAGGGGAAATTTCTTGTATAAAATGAATATATTAACTAAATCGTGAAGGGATTTTACGATCGTTACTGCTTTTCAATTGTCCTTCTATCCCTCATTTGAGGAGATATTTTTTATCGTTTTTAGAGACTATTTTTATTTCGTTGTATTGGAAAAAAGACTGTTTATAGTGGTATAAGGCATATAAAACCTTACACATATGATTTTTAAAAAGATGGCGTGATGGATATTCCTAAAGCAAGGTTTAGCTGTAAAATTTAAGATTTATTTGTAGAGTTTATGAAAGGATAAGCCTACATCACCATATTGTTTGCTAGCTCTCAATGTTGTGATAGGTTTGCACACAGGTTATTTATAAGAAACATTTTTATTCCTTGTTTTAATAGTTTTTTTACAACAATTTTGCTTGTGATATATAAAGAAATAACTTTAATTAATACGATATAACCTTTTGATTTATTATTAATAAATATATTATCTATTAGTTTAGGCACATAAAGCAGTTAGAAAGAGAAAGCTGTTTAAGGGGATTTAGATTGTTGTAGGATCGGTGGCATTAAAAATCTTTGTCTGTTCAGGCAGGGAGGAAGTTAAAATTTTTGCTTGCAATGACATATTGTTCATTATTTAGTCTAAGGTGTTTTGCGTTATAGAGATTAGGACTCAAGTTTGTTGCATATTTTTTAGTTTAAATTAGAAGAAAGATATATTTATTTGAAATTTATGTTTTTTCTGTTTTTTAATGAGTGATTTTATCCGTCTTTTTTTATTGATCTAAACTATACCCCAAAGCCTATATATAGAAGAATTGCAGTTTGTTCAGATCTATTTATAGCTGTGAACAGCCTGTTGTTGATAAATATTTTCAACGTTTTTTCTATTTCAATTGGAAAACAATATTTTTTTGAGAACTACTCTTTTGATTCATAAGGTTAGATTATTTTTTTAAAGTTTCTATGTAATTCTTTCTTTAAGAACTATCGAAGATTTTTAGAAAAGTTTTGAGTGTTTTCTTATATTTTTATGGCTTTATTTTATGTTAAGCTATGACATGTTTCTTTTTGATTTCTTTATATAAAATAGATCTCTATGGATTTACGCTTTTTTATAAAAATAAGGGGTAATTTGTTTTTTTCTAGAAACTACGATGAGGGATGCGAGGTTTAAGCATACACGTTTTACATTTTTGAAAGCAAAGTTTCATTGATGTATATTTTAAAAAATTCATAATTTGTTTAGTTTGAGAGCTATTTTTGAAATTCTGATACCGATTTTAGATATAAGATAAAACGCATTTATGGGCTGTGTTCCGCTAGGACGTGATGTGATTATTTTCTTTTCAATCCACTAAGATATAGTTTGTCTGTTGTTGATTTGTTGAAAGGATTGAAGAGAAAAAGAAAGGGTTTATGGGATACTTCCTGGAGTAGGTGGATTTTATTGAGATTGTTTATTCGATTTGTTGTTTTTGTTAAAAAATATTCTTTATCTTTTTGATATATTTGGTTTATTTTTTGCGGTGGTTGGCTTGATTTTTATGTGTAAGTGAGGTGATTTTTCCGTGAAATCTATATAGCGTGTAAAATTGTACTCTTTGGTATCTAAAGATAAATTTTGAGTGAAGAATTTTTATTTACTTCAGGTTTTGTTTTTTAATCATTTTTAAAATGCTAATTGTATGTAATGTAATAGAAGCATCTGTATTAAGCTGGATATTCATGTTTACTGTAAAATAGGATATTTTGCCTTATTGATTGCGAGTCTTCATGCAGAACAGAACGCCATGGAGTTACAATTTACGTGCTGTTTTATAGAAATATCTCTTAATGCACTAAGTCCTCTTCGTAATGATGTCTGTGAATAGTGTAACGTAAAAGCCTCGTAAACTACAACAATTATAACATTGTAGATTACCGTCTTTATCTTATGAAGGAGCAATCTGGCACTATCACACACTTTTGTTGGCTCCTTTTGTTCTAAATCTTGGCACTTGAGATGGTTCATAAGAGGCACTTTTATCATTGTATTATATTACCTATACGCAAGCTCCGCTTGTGACGGGTAAGAGAATAGTTTTATTGATTCAATATGAAACGGGTTTGAAATGAAAGAATCTTACGATATGAAGGTTTCTTATTCAACATGCAAAACAATAAATTATCATTTTAAATCAATATATTATCTAATATATAATAGTTTTTTTCAAAAGAAGTGATACATATTTTATGTGGAGTTAAAAGTTAGATTATTGAAATGTTTCTTATGAAACTTATTGATAATGCTTGGTAATTGCACTGTGAAAGTTATTAGATGCTATGAACCGAAATTTTGAACGACAATGTTTGTGATCGTATTTTTTTTAAGCTTGCTCTTTTTATGCGAATCTTATCTTGATAAATAATGCAGTTTTCGCCGGAACAGGATAATGCATTGAAGGCTGTTGCCGCGTGGTTGAAAGAAGGGCGTTCTCCTCTTTTTCGTCTTTTTGGCTATGCGGGAACGGGCAAGACAACGCTTGCACGCTATTTCGCAGAGACAGTTGATGGTTCTGTTCAGTTTGCTGCTTTTACAGGTAAGGCGGCGCAGGTTTTGCGTTCTAAAGGTGCAAGCAACGCTTGTACTATTCATTCTCTGATTTATTGTCCGCGTGGGGAAGAAGAAGTCTCCGATGAAATCACAGGAAAAAAATCTATTGCTCCAACATTTACATTGAATCGAAGAAGTGCTGCTGCACAAGCTAAACTCATTATTGTGGATGAGTGCTCGATGGTTGATGAACAGTTGGCGCGTGATTTAATGAGTTTTCGGACACCAATTCTTGTTCTTGGTGATCCAGATCAATTGCCTCCTATATCAGGGGGAGGCTTTTTTTCTAATGGAGAACCAGATTTTCTTCTTTCAGAAATTCATCGACAAGCGCGGGATAACCCAATTATACGGCTTGCTATGGACGTGCGTGAAGGACGTGAGATTGCTTATGGCGACTACGGAAAAGCGCGCGTTGTTACACGTAAAGAGGTTAATCAACAATTGGTTTTGGATGCTGATCAGGTATTGGTAGGGATTAATCGTACTCGCCATCTTTATAATCAGCGTTTGCGTGTGTTAAAGGGATTTACAGCAGATTATCCGCAAGCGGGAGATAAGCTTGTATGTTTGCGAAATGATCCTCCTAAAGGTTTGTTGAATGGCTCTTTATGGAAGGTGATGACTTCACAAAAAGAGACAGTTAAACCAAGCATTAACCTTCTTGTGAAACCAGAAGACAGTGAGCGCGGGATAGCAAAAATTAAAGTTTTAAAAGCAGTGTTTGAAAATCCTGATCAAGAAATTTCATGGCAATTAAGAAAGCGATATGATGATTTTGATTACGGCTATGCGTTAACTGTTCATAAAGCGCAAGGTTCTCAATGGAATAACGTCATTTTGTTTGATGAAAGTTTTGCATTTCGTGATATGTATGCGCGCTGGCTTTATACGGGAATTACGCGTGCAGCAGAGAATTTAACGATTGTTCGATAGAAAAATATGTATATCATCTGAATTTCAGATGGAAGATGCCATTTTTCTATCTTATTACAGACTATAGAAAAATGGAAATGGGTATGACGGTAAAACTTTCGGTTAATCTTAATGCTGTTGCTGTTTTGCGCAATCGACGTAATCTTCCATGGCCAAGTATCAAACATATTGGGCATATAGCGCTTGCCGCTGGGGCGGCAGGTTTAACGGTTCATCCGCGCCCCGATGAAAGGCATATTCGTTTTGCGGATTTGTTAGATATATACTGTTTAATAAAGAACACTTTTCCTACTGCTGAATTTAATATTGAAGGTTATCCAAGTGATCGGTTTTTAGATATAGCTGAAAACTATGCGGATCAGATTACTCTTGTTCCTGATGATCCAGATCAGTCAACGTCTGATCATGGTTGGAATTTTGCTCATGATGCAGAGTTTTTAGCACCTGTTATTCAGCGTTTGAGAAAAAGAAAGATTCGTGTATCGCTTTTTGCAAATCCTACGGTTGATGGTCTTGATATTGCTAAAGCAATGGGGGCTGATCGTGTGGAATTTTACACTGGACTTTATGGTGGTGCATTTCAGGACAAAACAAAACAAGAGCAAGAGTTAAATAAACTTATTTTAGCAGCAAAAAGGGCTAAAGAGTTACGGTTAGGTATGAATGCTGGGCATGATCTGACAGTTATGAATCTTCCGGTTCTTATCAAGAATATTCCTTGGCTTGATGAAGTTTCTATTGGCCATGGGCTTATTGCTGATGCATTAGAGTATGGAATGCATGATACTGTTCAACGTTTTATCCGGTTATTATCGTAACCTTTTGCTTTCCATAAAATAGGAAAAGGAATTTTTATAAAGCTTTTCTAGTTTATCTAAAAAACAATTTTATATATGTTCAAGCACTCTTCGCATGCATTATAAGTATGTTATTGCCGTTTTGTTTATTGGTGGCTTTTTATTGTTGTCTTTTTTAGTGGATGAGATGCTTTTTTATTCTTACCATCCCTTATGAGGAGATTTTGCCAAATCCTCTTAACTATAATTTTTTGCGAAGGAATATAAGGTTTTAAAAGTGTTTTTTTTATAAAGGCTTGTCGTAGAATTTTTAATGAGTCAGTGCAAAAACTTGCCTTGAGCTTAATTCAAGGTATTTAAAAGATATCTTTCGATATATTTGAGCTCATTTGACAGCGTTGACTTGTGAATAGTATAATGAAAATCATTCATGGATGATATAAGATATATTCACATGTAATTTTGCCAGTAAAACAATATTTAATTCCAGGGGGGCGGCATATTTGAAACAAAGATTGAGATGCTTAAGTGTTTTACAGGCTATATTAGTTTTTGTATGAGGAATAAGTGTATTGTGTATCGTTGTTTGCATAATTTCTGGAGTGGGAATACAACCTATTTAGGGAGAACGTGAAGATACAAAGATGAAAGTTAGTTTTCATTTTGACCATCTCCCTTTAATTCGGCTTATGGATTTAAACAGCAAGTAAAATAAAATAGTTATGTCTAATATAAAGTATTCATGGCAATGTTTTTTTAAAAGTGAAGCTTGATGCGTTGTTTCATGCTTTTGTGTCTGGCGTTTTTTCGTGGGATTCATGTTGTACAAGACAGGATGCCATTGTGTTGCACATTGGTATGATTTTTAAAAAGAGATATATCTGCTCGTCATACTCATTTCGCGATGCTGCCTATAAAGAATTAACGATAAAGTCCCTCCATGATAATATAAAATTTATAGATTCTCCCTATTTTTTATGGATAATACAAAGATCAAGTTGTTACTATCACACTCGTTTATTCAGATCTTGAGTGGTGCGACGTCTTTGAGTTTGCAAAATCCCTTAAACTTGAGATGGTTTATGAGAGGCATTTTTACCCCTTTTTGTTGTGTTTTGCCTCCTTGCTAACCCCACTTTTGATGTGCAAGAAAGTAATTTTTGTTGATTCAACATAGTTAGGTTTAAAATAATAGAAGCTTACAATATTTGTGGTTGTGATTGAATATATAAAATGATAGATTATGATTTATAAATCAATATCTTGCATTTTTATGAAAGTAATCTATAATGATTTATGCGTCTTTAAATAAGGTGTTTGATCTTATCAAAAACAACAGCATGATCTTTTAAGAAATTTGACAATGTTTTGCACATTAAAAACAGCGGTTTTTAAAAAATTAGGATTTTTATCGTGAAAAAGCAGTTAACGAAAGCCTGAGAATTTATGTTAGAATCACTTGTGAGTTTTTCTAATAGGATTTTTTAAATGTTTACGCCATTTGGAAAAGCTTTACGTAATTTCGTATTGATCACTCAGAACGTTTTTTAGACGTAGAGATTGGTAAAAAGTCTGTTCTGATTGGATAAGGGGAAAGATCATGAAATTCTACACTTTAAATTAAGAGACAGCAGCTCATTTAAGAAGATAAATCGATACCGACTGGCAAGAGCTTCATCCTTAAATTTTCTGATCTGTTGAGTTATGAAATGATTGGTATATTTGTTAAAAATTTGAAGTGTTTTTCATAAGAAAACTTAGTAGAATTTAAAAAATCACTAAAAAAAATTAATAAAGAAATACATTTGAGAAAAGAGAGTACTAGAATCCTATTCCCTTAACTTTATCATCCCTCATAGGAAAAACACTAAAAAAAACCAATAAGCTATTCTTAATAAAAAAAGAAGTGGCTCCCCGGGCCGGATTCGAACCAGCGACCAACCGGTTAACAGCCGGTTGCTCTACCGCTGAGCTACCGGGGAATAACACCTAATTATTTAACTAAAGAGGCTATAGCAAAGCAATACTGATTTGCAAAGAGTAAAATTACTTTTTTTTAAAAAATATGATAAATAAGAGGAAAAAAGACTGGAGAAGATATCTACACCTTGACGGATGCAGTGCCTTCGCTTATTGAGACTTTTATAATTGTTGACGAGGCCTCGTGGCGGAATGGTTACGCAGAGGACTGCAAATCCTTGTATCCCGGTTCGATTCCGGGCGAGGCCTCCAGCCGATTTTAAATAAAACGGCCTTTAGGGAACTTTTAGGGGAGATGAGGTATAGAAAAATAGATCGTTTCCCTTTATAATTGTAAAGACATTTTTTATATGAGAAATCGTGCAGTTAGAATCTGTAGAATCTGATTGTTGACTGTAGCATCCTTTTTTGTGACATCCATAATTTAAGAGGTTTTTGTTCTATATTGTCGCTGTTTTGTTTGTTTTTTGTAGGTTAGGAGAAAATAGTCGTTATGGTTGCAGATTTTGCTGAGCTTCGTCGCAAAATGGTTGATAATCAAATTCGTACAGTTGATGTAACGGATTTATCAGTTCTTGAAGCGTTTTTAACGGTGTCTCGTGAAAATTTTGTATCCGAAGATATAAAAGCATTAAGCTATCTTGATACTGATATTGTTCTGTGTCCAGTGCAAGATGAAATCCCTACACGCTATTTGATGAAGCCTGCATCTCTAGCGAAATTACTACAACTTGCTGCTATAAAATCATCAGATATTGTTTTAGATATTGGTGCAAATAGTGGTTATTGTGCGGCTTTGCTTTCAAAACTTGCAGGGTTTGTGATTGCATTGGAAAGTAATCAAGCTCTTTTTGAATGTGCTCTTGAAGCTTTAAAACGTCATCAATGTGATAATGTGGTTGTGATTCATGGTCCATTAGAGCAGGGATATGCCGTTGAGGGACCTTATGATGTGATTTTTTTTGAGGGATCTGTTGATTTTATTCCACAAGCTATCTTTGAT
Organism: Bartonella rattimassiliensis 15908; assembly: GCF_000278215.1. GTDB lineage: Bacteria > Pseudomonadota > Alphaproteobacteria > Rhizobiales > Rhizobiaceae > Bartonella > Bartonella rattimassiliensis. The sequence continues at coordinate 49,776 of NZ_JH725069.1, read as the reverse complement.
CAAATGAGAGACAGTGGACGCCTTGTTGTGGTTGAAGGATATGGAAATGCTGCTGTTGCACAAATCTATATAAAAGAAGATGGAATCATTTCGGTACGTCGTGCTTTTAATCTCGCTGTGAAGCCTCTTCCTTGTTTTTTAAAAAGATCTGGTTTCGTATTTTAGTGCTTGTTTATTTGATCGATAAAGGATAGTTTTACAATTTATTTGGGGTGTATTGTGTTTAAAGTAAACAAGAAGTTTCAGGTATGTTTATTACTGGTGTTGAGTATTTTATTATCAAAGACTACTTGTGCTGAAACATTGATGGATGCCTTTTCTAAGGCTTATAAACACAATGCTAAATTGAACAGTGAACGTGCGGCTGTGCGTATATCCAGTGATGATGTTGTCATTGCACGGTCAGGGCTATTACCACAAATTGAAGGGATTGGGAGCTATGGGCGGAATAAATCTTTTACAGGCCCTTATATCACTTCTGGATCTATAGGTGTGAGATTAAATCAAAGGTTATTTGACGGTTTCATCACACAAAATATCTTTTCTTCAGCTCAAGTTAAATTGCAAGCTCAACGGGAATATCTTCGAAATGCTGAGCAAAATACGTTTTTGGAAACGGCAATAGCTTATGCTAATGTCTATCAAGCACGTCGTGTTGCTGATCTTCGGAGAGAAAATTTAGCAGCTCTTGAAGAGCAAGTTCGTTCCGATCAAGCAAAATTTGATGTGGGTGAGGGAGGACGTGTTGATCTTGCTCAAGCCCAAGCAGCACGTTCTGTGGCAGTTTCAGAGTTGAGTCTAGCTCATGCTGATGTAAAGGCAGCAGAGGCAGTGTATCGACAAGTTATTGGTTCTGATCCTGAAAAGTTAAAACATCCACCTGTCGCTAAAGATTTTCCTGCCAACCTTGATATAGCTTATCAGATGAGTGCTGTGATGCATCCAGCGATCCTTTATGCCAAATATTTAGTCGATGTGTGTATGTATAATGTAAAGGTGAAAGAAGGGGCATTGCTTCCTAAAATTGATTTTTCTGCGACGGCGTCTTATAATCGAATTTATAGTGGTATTGGAGAAGATGGAGTCTCTAAATCAATAGGGGTATCAGTGAGTGTTCCGATCTTTGAAGGAGGGCGTACGTCTGCACAGGTTCGCCAATCGAGGGAACAACTCGGACAGGCGCAGCTTCAGCTCGATTTGGCGTATAGTAATACGAGACAAGCACTTACTTCAGCTTGGTTTCAATTGGAGAGCGCACGCGCATCTGTTATTGCTTACCGTGAAAGTGTGCGTGCTGCTGAAATTGCTCTTAAAGGGCGTGTTCAAGAAAATCGTGTAGGACAAGCAACGACATTGGATGTTTTAAATTCTCGTACTCAATTGATTAATGCTCAGATTGCGCTTACAATGGCAGAGCGGAACGCTGTTGTGGCAAGCTATAGTGTGCAATCATCTATTGGTAAATTGACGGCACGTTATTTAGGTTTAAAAACAGTGCAATAGAATCCGATAATGCATAAAAATAGTTCTTTAATCTTAAATTATTTTAGTTTTTAAAAGATAAGTAAATCAATAGTTGGATATGTTGAAAAATAAAGCGGTGATATATTATTTTTAAATGCAGAAAATTGTGTGTAGCGCCCTCTTTATGACAAGCATATTTGAAAATATCATGAAAGGTGTGTTGATCTTATGATTCTTTTGCATACACTGAAAATATGATTCTGTTTGTTGTGCGTCTTTGAGAGGTTGTAAAGTATGGTACAGAGTTCAAGCGTGTTACGTGAGCCAAGTATGGATGAAATTTTAACATCTATTCGTGAAATAATCGAAGAAAATGCGGTTCAATCTGATCACTTTTTTAATGAAAATGTTGCAATAAATACTTCCGAAGATCGTTCAGAAGTTGCATCCGGAGATGCTTATGATACAACCTTATCGGTTGATGATGCTATGAAAGCTTTAGCTGATCGTATTGGTCTTTCTTCTGAAAATAAAGGGGAAAAAATAATACAAGAGAAAGAGAGTACAGAGGCGGAAAATAATACAGTTATGGATGTGCAAAAGATGAAGCTTTCTTCTGAAGAACGGAATTCTGTTTATAAAGCAAAAGAATATGAAGATGATATAAGAAAATTGCAGTCAGAAGGAGGAGGAGCTGGTCGAGTGGAATTATCTGCATATTGTATCTCTTCTGCAGAGAAAATTGCAAAAGATGTGCTACGTCCGGCTATAGCAGAGTGGTTACAGTCTAAATTGCCTATTTTACTAGAAGATATTTTACGTGAAGAGATTGTGAAGGCAATTAAAAAATCATCTTGATTATTTCCTTGGCATTATTTTTTATGTTTTTTATTTGATAAAAACTTTGTTTGCAGTTTTACCGATTTCCTAATGAGTCAGATGTCGGGATTTTGATTAGATTTTTATCATATTTATATATTGTGTTTTTTAGCGCCATTATGGATGGATGGAATGTTAGAAAAAAACTATGATGCTGCTTCCATAGAGCAACGGGTTGCAAAGAGATGGGAGACTCGTGGCGCTTTTAAAGCCGGAGTGGATTCTAAAAGTGGTGCAGAGCCTTTTTGCGTTATGCTTCCACCTCCTAATGTTACAGGCTCACTTCATATGGGGCATGCGCTTAATACGACAATTCAAGATATAATGGTTAGATTTCAGCGGATGCGTGGTAGAAATGTGTTGTGGCAGCCTGGTATGGATCATGCTGGGATTGCTACACAAATGGTTGTAGAGCGTCAGCTTGCAGAACGTCAAGAGCCAACACGTCAAGAAATGGGAAGAGAGAAGTTTATTGAGCGTGTTTGGGAATGGCGTTATGAAACTGGAGGCGTTATTGCAAACCAGTTGCGTCGCCTTGGCGTTTCATGTGATTGGTCGCGTGAACGGTTTACAATGGATGAAGGGTTATCGCAGGCTGTTCATGAAGTTTTTGTTACGCTTTATAAACAAGGGTTGATATATAGGGATAAGCGCCTCGTCAATTGGGATCCTAAATTGTTAACGGCTATTTCGGATCTTGAGGTTGAGCAAAAAGAAGTTCAAGGACATTTGTGGTACTTTAGATATCCACTTGAGGGGAAAAATTTCGATCCAAATGATGCTACAACTTTTATAACGGTGGCGACAACACGACCAGAAACAATGCTTGGTGATACAGGAATTGCTGTTAATCCCGAAGATGGACGTTATAAAAATCTTATAGATAAAAATGCTCTTTTGCCGCTTGTTGGTCGTAGGTTATTAATTGTTAGTGATAGCCATGCTGATCCTGAAGCTGGAAGTGGTGCTGTCAAAATTACGCCGGCTCATGACTTTAATGACTTTGAAGTGGGGCAGCGTAATCATTTACGCTTGATCAATATTTTTACCCCAAAAGCTGAGATTTATCTCCGTGAGAATGAAGCGTTTTTTGATGGTTTGACTTTATCAGATGAATTAAAAATGTTAGTAGAAAATCTCGATAGATCTGATCGTTTTGTTGCGCGCCAGAAGATTGTTTCTTTGATGAAAGAACGCGGATATTTAGCTTCTGTTGATGATTATTCCCATATGGTTCCTCATGGGGATCGCAGTGGAGTCCCTATCGAACCTTTTTTAACAGATCAATGGTATGTTCATGCTGCTGAATTAGCAAAGCCAGCAATAGAAGCTGTTCAACGAGGAAAAACACAGTTTGTTCCTGATAGCTGGAAAAAAACCTACTTCAATTGGATGCAAAATATTCAACCTTGGTGCATTTCTCGCCAATTATGGTGGGGACATCAGATTCCTGCTTGGTACGGTCCTGATGGAACGGTTTTTGTGGAAAAAAGCGAAAAAGAGGCTTTAGATTCGGCTTTTGCTCACTATGGGAAAGTTGTTGAGTTAATCCGTGATCAAGACGTTTTAGATACTTGGTTTTCATCAGCTCTTTGGCCTTTTTCAACATTAGGATGGCCAGATAAAACGACTGAGTTATCTACTTTTTATCCAACATCTTTATCCGTGACAGGATTTGATATTATTTTTTTCTGGGTTGCTCGTATGATGATGATGGGGCTTCACTTTATGGGTGATGTTCCTTTCCCAACGGTTTATGTGCACGCTCTTGTACGGGATCAAAAGGGTGCAAAAATGTCAAAATCAAAGGGAAATATTATTGATCCCTTAGAGCTTATTGATCAGTATAGTGCTGATGCATTACGTTTTACTTTGGCTATTATGGCAGCGCAAGGTCGTGATGTGAAACTCGATACTTCCCGTATTGCTGGTTATCGGAATTTTGCTACGAAATTGTGGAATGCTACCCGATTTGCACAGATGAATGGTGTGAAGCATGATCCAACCTTTAAACCAGAACAAGCAAAATTAGCGCTTAATCGTTGGATTTTAACGGAGTTATCTAAAACGATTTCAGCAGTGACAACTGGTATTGAACACTATAAATTTAATGAGTCTGCTGCCACACTTTATCGTTTCATTTGGAATACACTATGTGACTGGTATTTGGAACTTCTCAAGCCACTCTTTCAGGGTGAAGATGAAGATGCTAAAAATGAGGCTCAAGCTTGTACTGCTTGGGTTTTAGATGAAGTTTATAAGCTTCTGCATCCTTTTATGCCTCATTTGACAGAGGAGTTGTGGTCTCTTACAGAAACGCAAGCAATCAAGCGTAAGGATATGCTTGCATTGACTAAATGGCCAGAGGGAACATTTACAGATGAAGAGGCTGCTGCTGATATTAATTGGCTTATTGATGTTGTTATTGGGATTCGGTCTGTGCGTTTTGAAATGAATATTCCAGCGGTTACACAAGCACCTCTTGTTGTTGTTGAAGGAGGGGAAATAACGCGAGAGCGTGTGCAACGTTATGATACGCTTCTTAAAAGGTTAGCGCGTATTGAAGTCATTTATTTCTCTGATAAAGTTCCGGAAGTGTCAGCACAAATAATTTTGGGAGAGGCTGTTTTTTGTTTGCCATTAGGAGAGTTGATTGATTTGGAAGCTGAACGTGTCCGTTTGAGAAAAGATGTAACTAAAATTGAACAAGATATTGAAAAAATATCACTTAAGTTAAATAATCCAAAATTTATCGCAAATGCAAGAGCAGAAATTATTGAGAGCGAACGGAATAGGGTTGTGGAGTTACGTGCTGCGCAGAAGAAAATATATATTGCTTTAGAGAGGTTAGGTTGATGCCAACTTTTTGTTTTTTTGATGCATGATTTCACGCTATTATGGTTTGGTAGAGGTTTCCTTTAAAGAAAACTTTTCTTTTGTCAGTTTTTCATGAACGTAATTATAAAATATTTCTTGAGGTCCATCTTTGTGTTTGTCCTATTATTTTGTGAAATATCATCATTGAGGGTAGTGCTATAAGGGATATGACATTACACATGTGGTATTTTTTTTTTATGTATTGCGGTAAGTGTTTTGAGGGAGGGGGCGTGTGTAAAACTTATAAAGTAGCTTCATGTAAAATGATATCAGGTAGAATCCATTTGATAAAAATCAATATTATTTATAGATTAATGGTAGTGAGAAACTTTTTTTTTAAGGTGGTGCCGAAAGTCGTGAAGTTATAAGTTAACTATCATTATTATATTTATCTGTCTTTTCGGATTGTTTTGATATCTAAACGCTTACCATGCGTCATGTATTTTCTTGGCTCTCAAACTTGCTATTCAATGTACACGTTATTTTATTGAATGATTCTTACTCTTTCGTATAAATTTTTAAGGTAAATAAATTCTAGAATATTAAATGGTGTGTTATAAAATATAGATTGGTGATTTATATTAAAAAAATCAATTTGTTGTATATGAAATGGATGTTTAACTTTATTGAACATTTTGGATAGTGTTGATTTATTTGTCTTTTATTTTTGAAATGTGGCGTGTCTGCTTATAAAAATGGGCAGATAAATCAGGTTATTTCAGCGCTATGTTGTGCTGTTAAGAGTGGCCATGTTGGTAAGAATTGGAAATAGGGCTATATCTATGCAAAGGGTGGTGATGATATCTCTAAAGATGATTACAAGACATATCATTCTTTTGCATAGATCGTTGAAAAAAATGCTAATCTTGATTCAGAAAATGAAAGTTATGTTTCTAATGCATTGGCTAAACTTAGGGTGTATATAAAAATATCCCTCAATTACCTGTAATTCTAATCCTTTTTTGCTACTCATCTTTTTGTATACAGGTTGCAGTGAACTACAAAAGTTCTAAAGCTGAATATCATTTAGAAAAAATATTTTTAAAGGGAGAGGAAAGGGAGTAGGATCCTACACAGGCAGCACGATGGTTTTAATTTTTAGTAAGAAAAGAAATCCTTTCGCCATAAGGGATTCTTGGAAACATGTTGCTTCAAGAAGGGAAAATTATCTGCGGGACAGCAATATTAACTGCAGCCTATAAAAAAGCTAACATCAAAGACAGAAACTGGATTCATTCGTTGCAAGAGCGAGCTCTTGCTCTTTATAATGAATTTGAGAGATGTACAGGAAATTTACTCATTTCTAATGTTTTTTACATTCTCCCATCTGTTAAACTTTGTTTTCTTATGTCCAAGTTTATAGAAGAGATAATTTTTTTATGATATAATGGCTAATGACTTAGAATTTTAGATAAAAATTCTTGTGTTCTTAGTGCTCTCGCTTGTGGATCAGAGAAGAATTCTTTAGATGAACAGTCTTCAAGAATTGTTCCTTGATCTATGAAAATAACACGTTTTGAAACTTTTTGTGCAAAACCCATTTCGTGTGTTACACAAATCATCGTCATACCTTCTTCTGCTAAATTGATCATGACATCGAGTACTTCACCTACCATTTCAGGATCTAGAGCAGAGGTTGGTTCATCAAAAAGCATAACAAGTGGATCCATGGTTAAAGCACGCGCAATAGCAACACGTTGCTGTTGCCCTCCAGAAAGTTGACCAGGATATTTATCTTTATGTTCAATGAGTCCAACGCGTTCAAGATACAATAAACCACGTTCAAGTGCTTCTTTTTTGCTTCGTTTTAGAACTTTGATTTGTGCAATTATCAAATTTTCTGTGACAGATAAATGTGGGAAAAGCTCGAAATGTTGAAATACCATTCCCACCTGACTCCGTAATTTAGGCAAATTCGTTTGTTTTGAATGAACTGGTATTCCATTAACCCAAATTTCACCTTTTTGAAAAGGGACGAGAGCGTTAATGGTTTTAATGAGTGTTGACTTTCCTGATCCTGATGGTCCACAAACGACGACGACTTCTCCTTTATTAATATTGGTTGTACAATTTTTAAGAACTTGAATTTCGCCATACCAGTTAGAAACATTTTTTATTTCGATCATATGAGTAGACATTTTTTTCTCGTTAGCGAATGATAGATACTTTTTTTTGTAAATACAAAACGATTTGTGATAGTGTAAAACAGATAACAAAATAGAAAATAGCTGCCAAGATATAAGCTTCTTGCTTTACGCCAAAATTATTAGCAGCAATATCAAAACCATTCAAAAGGCTATGGCCACTGATGGCATAAACAAGGGTTGTGTCCTGAAAAAGAATAATGACTTGTGTTAAAAAGACTGGAAGCATATCTCTAAAGGCTTGAGGAAGAATGACAATGTACATACTTTGCCAATAGGTCATTCCAAGAGCTTGTCCCGCGTATTTTTGTCCTTGCGGAACTGAATTTATACCAGCACGCATAATTTCAGCAAAATAAGCAGTTTCAAATGCAGTAAAGGTAATGAGTGCTGATTTATTGGCGCCGATAGATGTACCCGTTAAAAAAGGTAGGAGCACGAAAAACCATAAGATAACCATCACAAGTGGTATTGAACGCATAGCTGTTATGTAAATGATTGCAAACCAAGAAAGAAGTTTTATAGAAGAAAGGCGGATCATGGCTAAAAGAGTGCCGAAAACAAATCCTAATACTGTTGCAACAAGAGTTAGAAAAACGCTAAAGAGTAAACCTGATAAAATGTAAGAACGAAATACATCAAAGGTAAAAAAGGAAAAATCAAAGTCAGAAAAATTGAAAGGGAAATAAAGTCCAAACTGAGAACTTATGAAATTCATCATATTCAATTTACCTTTGTTTGAGAGCTAGGAATTTTGATCATTTTCTCAATAACTGTCATTACAACAAATACGATTAAAGCTATAAGAATATAAAGAATCGTAACAAGCAAATAGTTTTCGTAAACATGACTTATCTCTTCAATTGCTTGGTATTGAAATTGCATGAGCTCATTTATTGAAACGGCGAATGCTATAGATGAGTTTTTTACAATCCCCATTGCTTCTGAAGTAAGCGGGGGCATAATTGTGCGTATAGCATACGGAAGTACAATATAACGATAACTTTGATAAGTTGTAAATCCCATTGCCATAGCAGCATAGCGTTGTCCAGAAGGAATAGCTTCAATTCCTGAACGAATCTGTTCTGCAATGCGTGCAGATGTAAAGAATCCCAACGCACATGTTATTAAGAGAATAGGGGAAAATTTCATCGCTGGTGGATAAATTTTAGGAACAACAAAATACCATAAAAATACCTGTACAAGGAGGGGAATGTTACGCATAATCTCTACCCAGATAGTCCCGATAATGCGAAATATACAATTAGTGACGGATGTTTTAGGTAAAGTGCGCATTGTTCCTATAATAATACCGCACAATACCGCTAATAGAAGTGAAGTAATGGACAATATAACCGTATTTTTTAAGCCATCAAGAAGTGTGTCTAAATAGGTATGACTCACGCCGAAAGTACCTAAGCATCCTGTTACCAGTGTTTGAGTCAGATCATCCCTACAAAGGAAAGAAAAGTCCATTCATTAATACTCCTTCAAATTGGTCATTCACAAATAGGACAATGAGTCAAGCGTATCTGCATAGGCGGAATTTATTAAAAAGTGAACTAAAATATAAACCACACTCAATTTTAAAAGAGTGTGGTTTTTCTTTTCAAATTCTATAAATCTTTTTCTTTATAGCTTTCCCGAGGCCTATTGTTTGGATGATCCCAAGCATATTTTGTTTTTTGTGATAAGGGAAGGTTCATAACAGTATTAGCAGGAGGAATCGGTTTCATAAACCACTTATTATAAAGATTTTCAAGTGATTCGTCTTTAATCTGACGTAGGATGCTATCGTTAATGGCTTGTTCAAAGTTTTTGTCATGTAATCTAAGCATGCAAGCGATGGGTTCAACTGATAGTACGGTGTCAAGAATGACATAATCAGATGGATTTTTTGATTTTGCAATATGTCCAGCAAGAATTGAAGCATCCATAACAAATGCATCGGCACGACCAGATTCGAGTAATAAGAAACTATCTCCGTGATCTTTTCCTTTGACGACTTTAAAATGAATGTTTTTTGCACGTTTGTTTTTACGAATAAGTTGAACAGATGTTGTCCCGGTGGTCGTTGCAACTGTTTTTCCATTTAAATCGTCAAGAGATTGAATATTAGAGTTTTTCTTTACAGCAATCCGAACTTCTTCAACGTATGTTGTATAAGCAAATGCTGCTTCTTTATTGCGAGAAAGATCATTTGTTGTTGAGCCGCACTCAAAATCATAGGTTTTATTTTTTAAGAGAGGAATTCTATTTTGAGAAGTGATGGGAAGATAATGAATTTTAATTGGTTTACCAATTTTTTTTGAAATATCATCAATGATGCGTTCTGCCATTTCTGTATGAAAACCTACATATTTATTATTACCAAGGACGTAGGCTAACCCCGATGATTCACGGACACCTAAAGTAATTTCCCCTGTTTGTTTTATTTTTTCAAGGGTATCATGTTCAGCATGTGCGACAGTTGTGAGGCCAATGGCTGTTGCCGTAATAAATATTAACAATGATTTCTTCATTTTATATCCTCCATTCATTTATTTTAGTTGTCTAAGATATAATGTTTGCATGGTATAGCACAGTTATTATTCTGAGTGGATTTTTTTATTGTTTAATGAAATGAGAGCTATACTTTACTTAATTGATATTAAGGTGGATCCAAACAGGAACGTGGTCAGATGGTTTTTGATATCCTCTTAATTCTGTTTGAGTATGAGCGCAAATAAGGTGATCAACAGCTTCTGGTGATAAAAGTAAATGATCAATACGAATCCCATTATTTTTAAGCCATGCCCCAGCTTGGAAATCCCAAAAACTGAAGGAGGGAGTATCGGTGACATTTCGGATAGCGTCGTAAAGGCCTAAATAAAGAATACGCTGGAATGTTTTTCTCGTTTGTTGAAGAAATAAGGCATCTTGATACCATTCTTGAGGATTTTTTGCATCTAATGGAGTGGGGATGACATTATAGTCACCCGCTAGAATAAGAGGTTCTTCATACGCGAGCAATAATTTTGCATGTGCATATAACCTTTCCATCCATTCTATCTTATAGGAGTATTTTTCACTCTTAATAGGGTTCCCATTTGGCAAATAGAGAGATGCAACACGAATAACACCCTTGTTTGTTGAATAAACGGCTTCGATGTAACGTGTTTGTTCATCATTATTGTTGCCTGGTAATCGACGGATCACTTCATCCGGTGTTTTTTTAGAAAGAATTGCAACGCCATTAAAACTTTTTTGTCCGTGTGTTTCTATATGGTAGCCTAAACTTTCAATCGCATCACGTGGAAAATTTTCATCAATACTTTTAATTTCCTGTAGACAGACTATGTCAGGCTGGTTTTGCTTTAGCCATTGATATAATGTTTCATGTCGTGCTTTTATTCCGGCAATATTCCACGTTGCTATTTTCATGGCGCTCATCATTAAATATCACATGTACAATTTAATTTGCTGCTTTTTTTATTTATAGAGGGCTGTTACTATGGTAAATTGATTTATCAAGAATACTGGTAAAAGCAAATTTAAAGTTTTAAAATTTAATTTATTTTCATTTTTAAAAACTTTCTGCTGTTTAGTTCTTGACGAATGTACGTGTTCTCGCTATTAGAAGCAAGCATAACCGATGTGGAAGTGATCAGTTGTTTTGGATATGCTCCAAAAATCATCCAAGCGGCTGTTAAGAAGATTAAAAGCAAATTCTAGTGCAAAAGGCTATGGCCTTCTCTGCTTTTGGTTGGGTGAGCTGTTTTTGCAGGTGTGCCCGGTTTTATATGTAAACTCAGATATCTATTCTGATTCTATCAGGGTGGATAAAATAGAAGAGCCCGATTGGGTGAAACAAATGTAGATCTAATAAAGAGGAAGGTTGTATGCCTACCGTAAACCAATTGATTCGCAAGCCGCGTGTAACGCCAGTTAAACGTAATAAGGTTCCTGCTCTTCAGTCGAATCCGCAGAAGCGTGGTGTTTGTACACGTGTTTATACAACGACACCGAAAAAACCTAATTCTGCTCTTCGTAAAGTTGCTAAAATCCGTTTGACAAATGGATTTGAGGTGATTGGTTATATTCCGGGGGAGGGACATAATCTTCAAGAGCACTCTGTTGTGATGATCCGTGGTGGTCGTGTGAAGGATTTGCCAGGGGTTCGTTATCACGTTATTCGTGGTTTGCTTGATACACAAGGTGTCAAGAATCGCAAGCAGCGTCGTTCAAAGTATGGCGCGAAGCGTCCAAAATAATGAAGCGTTCAAAAATAATATTGAGAGACAAAGCTAATGTCCCGTCGTCATAGAGCAGAAAAGCGTGAAATTAATCCAGATCCTAAATTTGGTGATTTGGTCATTATGAAATTTATGAATGCCATTATGTTTGATGGTAAAAAGTCAGTTGCAGAGCGTATAGTTTATGGTGCACTTGATTCTGTAGAGAGAAAAATGAAAACGGATCCTGTGGCTCTATTTCATCGGGCTTTAGGGAATGTTGCACCTCATATTGAGGTTCGTTCACGCCGTGTTGGTGGTGCTACTTATCAAGTTCCGATTGATGTTCGTCCTGATCGTCGACAGGCGCTTGCTATTCGTTGGTTGATTACTGCGGCACGTGGTAGAAATGAAACAACGATGATCGAGCGCTTATCTGGTGAATTGGTTGATGCGGCTAATAATCGCGGTTCTGCCGTGAAGAAACGTGAGGATGTTCATCGTATGGCTGAAGCTAATCGTGCGTTTTCTCATTATCGCTGGTAGATGTTTTGAACTAAGGCAAATATAATGGCTCGCGAATATAAAATTGAAGATTATCGTAATTTTGGTATTATGGCGCACATTGATGCCGGTAAGACTACTATGACTGAGCGTATTTTGTTTTATACCGGTAAGAACCATAAAGTTGGTGAGACTCATGATGGTGCTTCCACGATGGACTGGATGGAGCAGGAGCAGGAGCGTGGCATTACGATTACATCTGCTGCGACAACGACCTTTTGGAAGGGGCGTGATGGTCGGAAGCGCCGTTTTAATATTATTGATACGCCGGGGCATGTTGATTTTACGATTGAGGTTGAGCGCTCTTTGCGCGTTCTTGATGGTGCAATAGCGTTGCTGGATGCGAATGCCGGTGTGGAACCTCAGACGGAGACTGTTTGGCGGCAGGCTGAGAAATATCGTGTGCCCCGTATGGTGTTTGTTAATAAAATGGATAAAATAGGTGCTGATTTTTATCGTAGTGTAGAAATGGTTGGTTCTCGGTTGGGGGCTAAAGCGCTTGTTTTGCAGTTGCCAATTGGCGCTGAAAATGATTTTGAAGGTGTTGTTGACCTTGTTGAAATGAAAGCTTTGAAGTGGGATGGTTCTATTGGTGCCTCAGCGGTGGAGAGCGAAATTCCCTCTGATTTAAAGGAAAAGGCTGAGGAATATCGCGAAAAATTAATTGAGATGGCTGTGGAGGTTGATGAGGCTGCTACGGAGGCTTATTTAGAAGGTGTTATGCCAACTAATGAGCAACTTGTTTCTCTCATTCGGCGAGGGACAGTGGGGGTTCAGTTTCACCCTGTTTTTTGTGGCACAGCTTTTAAAAATAAGGGGATTCAGCCACTTTTGGATGCTGTGATTTCTTATCTTCCTTCTCCTGTTGATGTCCCTGCAATTAGTGGTATCGATGTGAAGACTGAATCTGAAACGACGCGTGAATCTTCTGATGACGCTCCGCTAGCTATGCTTGCTTTTAAAATTATGAATGATCCTTTTGTTGGATCGTTGACTTTCTGTCGTATTTACTCTGGTAAAGTTCAAAAAGGCATTTCTCTTGAAAATACTGTAAAGAAGAAGAGAGAGCGGTTGGGGCGTATGCTTCAAATGCATTCGAATTCTCGTGAGGATATTGAAGAAGCATTTGCTGGTGATATTGTTGCTCTGGCAGGACTTAAGGAGACGACAACAGGTGATACTCTTTGCGATCCTTTGAAGCCTGTTATTTTGGAGCGGATGGAATTTCCAGAACCTGTTATTGAGATTGCAATTGAGCCAAAAACAAAAGCAGATCAGGAGAAAATGGGAATTGCTCTTAATCGTTTAGCAGCTGAAGATCCTTCATTTCGTGTTAAATCGGATGTGGAGTCAGGTCAAACTATTATCGCTGGAATGGGTGAACTTCATCTTGATATTATTGTTGATCGTATGCGGCGTGAATTTAAGGTTGAGGCGAATGTTGGTCAACCTCAAGTCGCTTATCGCGAGTCAATTACTAAAGTTGCGGAAATTGATTATACGCATAAGAAACAATCGGGCGGCGCCGGTCAATTTGCTCGTGTAAAAATTATTTTCGAGCCTCATGATGGTGATGATTTTGTTTTTGAGTCGAAGATTGTTGGTGGTGCTGTTCCTAAAGAATATATTCCAGGTGTCCAAAAGGGAATTGAAAGTGTTATGGGGGCGGGGCCTCTTGCGGGATTCCCTATGCTTGGTGTAAAAGCGACGTTAATTGATGGTGGTTATCACGATGTTGATTCTTCCGTCTTAGCTTTTGAAATTGCTGCTCGTGCAGCTTTTCGTGATGGAGCGAAGAAGGCTGGAGCACAGCTTCTTGAGCCAATCATGAAAGTGGAAGTTGTCACGCCAGATGATTATGTTGGTGATGTTATCGGTGATCTCAATTCTCGTCGAGGGCAGATTTCAGGAACTGAGGCACGCGGTATTGTAACGGTTGTAAATGCTATGGTTCCTTTGGCGAATATGTTTGGTTATGTGAATACCCTTCGCTCTATGAGTCAGGGGCGTGCGCAGTATACAATGCAATTTGATCATTACGAGCCTGTGCCTTCAGCTGTTGCTTTAGAAATTCAAAAGGAATACGCGTAATTTCAGGTTGTGTAATTAATTTTTAATTTAGTCCTTGACTTGGATAGAAAATGGAGAGCTCAAATGGCGAAGAGCAAATTTGAACGTACAAAACCGCATGTTAACATTGGTACGATTGGTCACGTTGATCATGGGAAGACCTCGTTGACAGCGGCGATTACGAAGTTTTTTGGTGAGTTTAAAGCATATGATCAAATTGATGCTGCACCGGAAGAGCGCGCCCGTGGAATTACTATTTCTACAGCACACGTTGAGTATGAAACGGAAAAGCGTCACTATGCGCACGTTGATTGTCCAGGTCACGCTGATTATGTGAAGAACATGATCACAGGGGCTGCGCAGATGGATGGTGCGATTTTGGTTGTTTCTGCGGCTGATGGTCCTATGCCTCAAACACGCGAGCATATTTTGCTTGCGCGTCAGGTTGGTGTTCCAGCGATTGTTGTTTTTCTGAATAAAGTTGATCAGGTTGATGATGCAGAACTTTTGGAGCTTGTAGAGCTTGAGGTTCGGGAACTTTTATCCAAATATGATTTTCCAGGTGATGATATACCAATAGTTAAGGGTTCTGCGTTGGCGGCGCTTGAGGATAAGGATAAAAGCATTGGTGAAGATGCGGTTCGTCTTTTACTGAGTGAAGTTGATAATTATATTCCGACCCCTGAGCGACCTGTTGATCAGCCATTTTTGATGCCGATAGAAGATGTTTTTTCGATTTCAGGTCGTGGAACTGTTGTTACCGGTCGTGTTGAGCGTGGTGTTATTAAGGTTGGTGAAGAAATTGAGATTATTGGTATTCGTCCAACTTCCAAAACGACGGTTACAGGTGTTGAAATGTTCCGCAAACTTTTAGATCAAGGTCAAGCGGGTGACAATATTGGGGCGCTTCTTCGTGGTGTTGATCGTGAAGGGGTTGAGCGTGGTCAGGTATTGGCTAAACCAGGTTCCGTTACACCTCACACTCGCTTTAAAGCAGAGGCTTATATTTTGACGAAAGATGAGGGTGGGCGTCATACTCCATTTTTCACGAATTATCGTCCCCAGTTTTATTTCCGTACTACGGATGTGACAGGGATTGTTACGCTTCCGGAAGGAACGGAAATGGTTATGCCGGGAGATAATGTTGCGATGGATGTGTCTTTGATTGTTCCGATAGCGATGGAAGAGAAACTTCGTTTTGCTATTCGTGAAGGTGGTCGTACCGTTGGTGCTGGTATCGTCTCTAAAATCATTGAATAAATAATGCTTGTTGGGTGTCTTGATTACTGAAGGCACTTTGTGTAACAGGGAAATAAAGAGCATGAACAATCAAAATATTCGCATTCGTTTGAAAGCGTTTGATCATCGGATTCTTGATACATCGACGCGTGAAATTGTGTCGACTGCTAAGCGTACTGGTGCAAATGTCCGTGGCCCTATTCCGCTTCCAACGCGGATTGAGAAATTTACGGTCAATCGTGGACCGCATATTGATAAGAAGAGTCGTGAGCAGTTTGAAATGCGTACACATAAGCGTCTTCTTGATATTGTTGATCCAACACCACAAACAGTGGATGCGCTTATGAAGCTCGATCTTTCTGCTGGTGTGGATGTAGAAATTAAGCTCTGAGGTTTGAAGACAGAAGGAACAGACCCGATGCGTTCAGGTGTAATAGCACAGAAGTTGGGCATGACCCGTATTTATAATGATGCTGGTGAACATGTGCCAGTGACCGTACTCCGTTTGGAGAATTGTCAAGTCGTTGCTCAGCGTACAGTCGAGAAGAATGGTTATACTGCTGTTCAATTAGGTGTAGGTTTTGCTAAAGTTAAGAATACTTCACAAGCTCTTCGTGGCCATTTTGCTAAGGCTTCTGTTGAACCTAAAGCTAAAATAGCGGAGTTTCGTGTTAGTCCCGATAATCTTCTTGATGTCGGTACTGAGATTACGGTGGAACATTTTGTTCCAGGACAAAGAGTTGATGTGACGGGTACTAGTATTGGTAAGGGGTTTGCTGGTGTTATGAAACGGCACAACTTTGGTGGGCATCGTGCTTCCCATGGTAACTCGATCACACATCGTGCTCATGGTTCTACGGGACAGTGTCAAGATCCTGGTAAAGTTTTTAAAGGTAAAAAAATGGCTGGCCATATGGGGCAAGTGCGGGTAACAACACAGAATATTGAGGTTATTGCTACCGATGTTGAGCGTGGTTTAATTTTAGTACGTGGTTCTGTTTCTGGCTCTAAAGGTTCTTGGATTTTGGTGCGGGATGCTGTAAAGAAGCGTCTTCCTGATAATGCTCCGAGACCTGCTGGTATCCGCCGTCTTGTGAAAGAGAAAACGGAAATGGTTACGCCGAGAACGGAAACCTCTGAAGTTGAGGGAGCCTAATAATGGATCTTGTAATTAAAACTCTTTATGGTAATGAAGCTGGTAAATTGAAGGTTTCTGAAGCTATTTTTGATCTTGTTCCACGTGAAGATATTTTACAACGTGTTGTTCGTTGGCAGCTTGCGCGTCGTCAGCAGGGAAGTCATCAATCCCAGGGGCGGTCTGATGTGTCTCGAACAGGGGCGAAAATGTTTAAACAAAAAGGAACTGGGCGTGCTCGGCACTCATCTGCACGTGCACCACAGTTTAGAGGTGGAGGTAAAGCACATGGGCCGGTGGTCCGCAGCCATGCGCATGATCTTCCTAAAAAGATTCGTTCTCTTGGGTTGCGTCTTGCTTTATCGGCAAAATTAAAAGCAAAAGATTTGATTATTGTGGATGAGTTAGTTGTTAAGGATGCTAAAACAAAAGTGCTTGTTTCTCATTTTTCTAAGCTTGGATTGAATAATGCTCTCTTGATTGGTGGTAAAGAGATTGATATTAATTTTTTTCGTGCAGCATCTAATATTCCTAATATCGATATTTTGCCTATTCAGGGAATTAATGTTTATGATATTTTGCGTCGCAGCAAGCTTGTTTTGTCTAAAGCAGCTGTTGAGGCTCTTGAGGAGCGTTTTAAATGACATATCTTCGCCATTATGATATAATTATTAGTCCAGTTATTACAGAAAAGTCGACTATGATTTCTGAATATAATCAAGTTGCTTTTAATGTCGCACCGAAAGCAACGAAGTCTGAGATTAAGGCTGCTATTGAAGCGCTTTTTAACGTAAAAGTTAAAGCGGTTAACACGATAGTTCGTAAGGGTAAACTGAAGCGTTTCAAAGGTATTGTTGGTCGACAAAGTGATGTCAAAAAAGCGATCGTAACTCTGACCAGTGGTCAAAGTATCGACGTTTCGACAGGTCTTTAAAGAGGCTCGGAGATAGGAATAATGGCACTTAAGCAATTTAATCCAACGACACCTGGGCAGCGTCAGCTTGTTATTGTAGAGCGTTCTTGTCTTTATAAGGGAAAGCCTGTGAAGATGCTAACTGAGGGGTTGTCTTCAAGGGGTGGACGTAATAATCGCGGTCGTGTTACTGCTCGTTTTCAAGGTGGTGGCCATAAACGTAGTTATCGTTTTGTCGATTTTAAGCGTCTTAAGCGTGATGTTTCAGCGAAAGTTGAGCGTTTGGAATATGATCCCAATCGTACTGCTTTTATTGCTTTGATTCGCTATGAGGATGGGCAATTGAGTTATATCCTTGCGCCACAGCGTCTTGGTGTTGGTGATTCTGTTATCGCTGGTTTGAATGTTGATATTAAGCCAGGTAATGCTATGCCTCTTGGTAATATGCCGGTGGGCACAATTATTCATAATGTTGAAATGAGGCCAGGAAAGGGGGGGCAGATTGCACGTTCAGCAGGTACTTATGCGCAGTTGGTTGGACGAGATCATGGTATGGCTATTCTTCGTTTAAATTCTGGTGAACAGCGTTTGGTGCCTAGCAGCTGTTTTGCAACTGTTGGTGCTGTTTCAAATCCTGATCATGGGAATATTAATGATGGTAAGGCGGGACGGTCACGTTGGCGTGGTAAACGTCCGCATGTTCGTGGCGTTGCTATGAATCCTGTTGATCATCCGCATGGTGGTGGTGAAGGTCGCACATCAGGGGGACGTCATCCGGTTTCTCCTTGGGGTAAACCTACGAAAGGTAAGCGTACGCGCTCCAATAAAGCTACGGATAAGTTTATTATGCGTACGCGTCATCAACGCAAGAAATGAGAAAGGTAGTCTAAAGTGGTTCGTTCAGTTTGGAAAGGTCCGTTTGTTGACGGCTATCTTCTTGGTAAAGCAGAAAAGGTACGTGCAAGTGGGCGCAATGAAGTTATAAAAATATGGAGTCGTCGCTCTACTATTTTGCCGCAGTTCGTCGGTTTAACTTTTGGTGTTTACAACGGTAATAAGCATATTCCTGTTTCTGTTTCTGAAGAGATGGTTGGGCATAAGTTTGGTGAGTTTGCTCCTACCCGGACTTATTATGGTCATGGTGCCGATAAAAAAGCGAAGAGGAAGTAGGAATGGGAAAAGCTAAAATTCCGCGCCAGCTTAAAGAGAATGAAGCAAAAGCTGTTACACGGACAATTCGTGTTAGTCCGCGAAAGCTTAATTTAGTTGCTGCGATGATTCGTGGTAAAAGAGTTAATGTGGCACTTGCTGATTTGATGTTTTCACGCAAGCGTATTGCTGGTACTGTGAAAAAAACGCTTGAATCAGCGATTGCGAATGCAGAAAATAACCACGATCTTGATATTGATTCGCTTATTGTAGCAGAGGCTTATGTTGGTAAGTCGATAGTGATGAAACGTTTTCATGTTCGTGGTCGAGGGCGTGCTAGTAAAATTGAACGTCCATTTTCACATCTTACTGTTATTGTTCGTGAAGTTATCGAAAAAGTGGAGGCCGCATAATGGGTCAGAAGATCAATCCAATAGGGCTTCGTCTTGGTGTTAATCGTACCTGGGATTCTCGCTGGTATGCTGATAGTGGTGAATATGGTCGTCTTCTTCATGAAGATTTAAAAATTCGTTCGTATGTACTTGAAGAGCTTAAGCAGGCGGCTATTTCTAAGGTTGTTATTGAGCGTCCTCATAAAAAATGTCGTGTTACGATTCATTCTGCGCGTCCTGGTTTGATTATTGGTAAAAAGGGTGCTGATATTGAAAAGCTTCGTCGTAAACTTTCAGAAATGACGAATGCTGAAACTTCATTGAATATTGTGGAGATTCGTAAACCGGAGATTGATGCTACAATTATTGCGCAATCAATTGCTCAGCAATTAGAGCGTCGTGTTGCTTTTCGTCGTGCAATGAAGCGTGCTGTTCAGTCTGCTATGCGTCTTGGTGCGGAAGGTATTCGTATTAACTGTTCTGGTCGTCTTGGTGGTGCTGAAATTGCTCGTATGGAATGGTATCGTGAAGGTCGTGTTCCACTTCATACTTTGCGCTCTGATGTTGACTACGGTACAGCAGAAGCTAAAACCGCTTATGGTATTTGTGGTATTAAAGTTTGGGTCTTTAAAGGTGAGATTCTTGAGCATGATCCGATGGCTTCAGAGCGTCGTGCTACGGAAGTCGATCAGTCTGGTTCTTCAGCGAGTCGTCGTCGTGAAAATGCTTAGTTTTTGAGATTGAACTAAAATTTGGAGTAGAGAACAATGTTGCAGCCAAAGCGCACAAAGTTCCGTAAACAGTTCAAGGGCCGTATTCACGGTGCTGCGAAGGGTGGTACGGATTTGAATTTCGGTGCTTACGGTTTAAAGGCTGTTGAGCCGGAGCGGGTTACTGCTCGTCAAATTGAAGCGGCACGTCGTGCAATTACACGTTACATGAAACGTTCTGGTCGTGTGTGGATTCGTGTTTTTCCGGATCTTCCAGTTACATCTAAACCGACTGAAGTTCGTATGGGTAAAGGTAAGGGAAGTGTTGATTATTGGGCTGCACGTGTTGCTCCTGGGCGCATCATGTTTGAGCTTGATGGAGTCTCTGAGGATATTGCGCGTGAAGCACTGAGATTAGGTGCTGCAAAGTTACCTATAAAAACACGTTTCATCCAGCGTATTGCAGAGTAAAGAGGTTTAGCGATGAAGTCCACGGAATTACGGGCGCAAACGCTCGATCAAATGAAAGATGAATTGGCTAAGTTGAAGAAGGAGCAATTTAATTTGCGCTTTCAAAAAGCAACAGGTCAATTAGAAAAGACTGCACGCGTTAAGCAAGTTCGTCGCGATATTGCGCGTGTAAAAACTTTTCTTCATCAGAGATTAAGTGAAAGTAAGGTTTAAGGAAATTAAGAGATGCCTAAACGCATTTTGCAGGGTGTTGTTATTAGCGACAAAAGCGATAAGACTGTTGTTGTTAAAGTTGAGCGTCGTTATTCTCATCCGCTTCTTAAGAAGACTGTTCGGCAGTCTAAAAATTATAAAGCGCATGACGAAAACAACCAATTTAGAATTGGAGATCAAGTTTCTATTCAGGAATCTAGACCAATTTCGAGAGATAAATGTTGGATTGTTCTAAAGGATAATGTAGCGTAATTAGTTTAAGTTTATTGTTTTAAAATTTAGCAGTGGTTTTTTCTTATTGATGGATTTGAAAACAGTAGCTTTATCGTTATTTGGCAGGCAAATCCGGATGTGTTAAGGGCATGATCGGATATAAATATTAAGAAAAGGTGGCCAGTCATGATTCAGATGCAAACAAACCTCGACGTTGCTGATAATTCTGGTGCTCGTCGTGTCATGTGCATCAAGGTGTTAGGCGGTTCAAAGCGAAAATATGCTTCGGTCGGTGACATTATTGTTGTTTCGGTAAAAGATGCTATTCCTCGTGGCCGTGTTAAAAAGGGTGATGTTATGAAAGCTGTTGTAGTTCGTACCGCTAAGGATATTCGTCGTTCAGATGGTAGTGTCATTCGTTTTGATAGTAATGCTGCAGTTTTAGTAGATAATAAAAAAGAGCCTATTGGAACTCGTATCTTTGGGCCTGTTCCTCGTGAATTGCGTGGTCGGAATCATATGAAAATTATCTCTCTCGCTCCTGAAGTGCTATAAGGGGTAGATGTTATGCAGAAGATTCGAAAAGGTGATAAGGTTGTTGTTTTATCTGGTAAGGATAAAGGATGTAGTGGTGAAGTAATTAAAGTTAATCCAAAAGAAAATAAGGCGTTTGTTCGTGGGATTAATATGATTAAACGTCATCAACGTCAAACGCAGAAGCAAGAAGCTGGAATTATTTCTAAGGAGTCTCCGATTCATCTGTCTAATTTGGCGATTGCTGATCCTAAAGATGGTAAACCTACACGTGTGGGCTTTCGTATGAATGCAGATGGTAATAAAGTGCGTTTTGCCAAGCGTTCGGGAGAGTTGATTAATGGCTGAGGAAAGACAAATGCCGCGTATGAAGGCGCATTATTTTGAGGTGATTCGTAAAACACTTCAAGAAAAGTTCAATTACAAAAATATGATGCAAATTCCACGGATTGATAAAATTGTGGTAAATATGGGGATAGGTGAGGCGACTGCTGATTCGAAGAAGCCTTCTCTTGCTGCTGACGATTTAGGGCTAATAACAGGCCAAAAGGCCGTTGTTACACGTGCGCGTAATTCTATTGCAACTTTTAAGGTTCGTGAGGGAATGCCTCTTGGGGCTAAAGTTACGTTGCGTAAAGATCGTATGTTTGAGTTTTTAGATCGTCTTGTTACGATTGCTCTTCCGCGCGTTCGTGATTTTCGTGGTTTAAATCCCAAAAGCTTTGATGGTCGTGGCAATTTTGCTATGGGTATTAAAGAGCACATTGTGTTTCCAGAAGTCAACTATGATAAAGTTGATCAAATTTGGGGCATGGATATCATCGTTTGTACGACAGCAAAAACGGATGATGAAGCTCGTGAGCTATTACGTGCTTTTAATTTTCCTTTTCGTTCGTAACGGCAAATGTAGAGAGGTAAAATTATGGCCAAAGTAAGTGCCGTCGAAAAAAACAAACGTCGTGAGGTGATGGTAAAGCGTTATGCTGCACGTCGTGCACGTTTGAAAGCAATAGTGATGGATCAAAAGCTTTCTCTTGAGGAGCGTTTTAAAGCTTCTGTTCAATTGGCGAAATTGCCGCGTAATTCTGCAAAAGTTCGTGTTCGTAATCGCTGTGAGGTTTCAGGTCGTCCGCGAGCTTATTATCGTAAGTTAAAGATGTCGCGAATTGCATTGCGGGAACTTGGTTCTGTAGGCCATATCCCTGGTATTGTAAAGTCTAGTTGGTAAGAGGAGATTATTTAATGTCTATATCAGATCCTCTTGGTGATATGTTAACACGTATGCGTAATGCTCTTGATCGTAAAAAAAGCACAGTGATTACTCCAGCTTCAAAGCTTCGTGCTCATGTTCTTGATGTTCTTCAGTCGGAAGGTTATATTCGTGGATATAATCAAGTTGATTTAGGTAATGGGAAAGCTGAAATTGAAATCGAATTGAAGTATTTTGAAAGTTTGGCTGCTATTCGTGAAATTTCGCGTGTATCAAAGCCAGGTCGTCGTGTATATGTTTCTGCTAAGTCACTTCCGCAGGTCGCAAATGGTTTGGGTATTTCGATTTTATCGACCCCTAAAGGTGTTATGGCGGATCATGAGGCGCGTGAACAGAATGTTGGTGGAGAACTCCTTTGTCGTGTTTTCTAATAATGTCAGGAAAACGGAAGAAAAAGTAGGTTAGAATAATGTCTCGTATTGGAAAGAAGCCCATTTCAATTCCTTCTGGGGTGACTGCTACTGTTGAGGGGCAGCTGATTAAAGCAAAAGGTCCAAAAGGTGAATTAAGTTACATCGTTAATGATGAAGTCTTGGTTAAATTTGAGGAAAATATTATATCAGTTATGCCGCGGGATCAATCGAAAGATGCGCGTTCTAAATGGGGGATGTCACGCTCAATGATTGAAAATATTTTTTGTGGTGTGAAAGATGGTTTTGAAAAGAGGTTGGAGATCAATGGAGTTGGTTATCGTGCTGCTTTACAGGGTAAGGATGTCCATCTTTCTTTAGGTTTTTCGCATGATGTGGTTTATAAGGTTCCATCGGGTGTTACTGTAACTGTTCCTAAGCCAACAGAGATTGTTGTTTCTGGAATTGATAAACAGCAAGTTGGGCAAGTTGCAGCAGAAATTCGCGAGTATCGTAGACCTGAGCCTTATAAGGGTAAAGGTGTTAAACATGCGGATGAACGTATCTGCCGTAAAGAAGGTAAAAAGAAGTAAGGATTTTGTAGTATGATTTCATCTAAGGACATTATCCGACGTCGTGCAAGACGTGTTCGTCGTAGAATTAAAATGGTTTCTAAAGATCGTCCTCGACTTAGTGTTTATCGTTCAAATCAGAACATTTATGCTCAAGTTATCGATGATTTACGGGGGTGTACACTTGTTTCAGCCTCTACTCTTGAAAGTGATTTGAAGAAATCTTTAAAGAGTGGTGCTGATAAAGAAGCTGCTTTCGCCGTTGGTAGGTTAATTGCTGAGCGTGCGAAGCAAGCTGGTGTTAATGAAGTAGTTTTTGATCGTGGGGCCTATGTGTATCATGGTCGAATTAAAGCTTTGGCTGAAGCAGCTCGTGAAGGTGGTTTGAATTTCTAGAGTTTCTTATTTATGGATGAGGTAGGAGAGTTTAGAGTATTTCGTTTAAGTTCTTCCGGTTTGATGAGGGACTTTCTTATCGTGCTTCCGGAAAAGAAAAAGGAATGAGGAATGGCACAAAAAGAACGTGGTGAGAGAGAAGAACGCGATAATGAATTTGTCGATAGGCTTGTTCATATTAATCGTGTTGCTAAAGTTGTAAAGGGTGGTAGGCGTTTTGGTTTTGCTGCTCTCGTTGTTGTTGGAGATCAAAAAGGGCGCGTGGGGTTTGGTCATGGTAAGGCTCGTGAAGTTCCAGAAGCTGTTCGTAAAGCAACGGAATCTGCAAAGCGTGGAATGATTTATGTTCCACTTCGGTCTGGGCGTACATTGCATCATGATCTTGAAGGTCATCACGGGGCAGGGCGAGTTTTGCTACGTTCAGCTTCTGCTGGTACTGGTATTATTGCTGGGGGGCCAATGCGTGCTATTTTTGAAGCTCTTGGTATGCAGGATGTAGTTGCAAAATCATTAGGATCGTCGAATCCTTATAATATGGTTCGTGCAACATTTGATGCATTGAAAAATCAAATGCATCCTAGAGATATTGCTGCTCAGCGTGGTATAAAATATTCAACTTTACAGGCGCGTCGTCGCCATTTAGTTGATGTAGAAGGGTAGTTTCTGAGATTATCAGAAAAGGAATTAGGAAATGGTTCAAAAAAGATCTCAGAGTAGTAAAACTGTAACGGTAGAGCAAATTGGAAGTCCTATTCGAAATTCACAGATTCAGCGCGCAACCTTAAAGGGGCTTGGACTAAATAAGATGCGTCGGAGGCGTGTTTTAAAAGATACACTTTCTGTACGGGGTATGATTGCTCGGGTTCGGCATCTTGTTCGCGTTATAGATGAAGATTAAGGGTTGCAGGAGTATTAGATATGAAACTCAATGAACTGCGTGATTGCAAAGGTGCAACAAGAAATCGTAAACGTGTTGGACGTGGTATCGGTTCGGGTACTGGTAAGACTGGTGGTCGTGGTGTAAAAGGGCAAAGTTCTCGTTCTGGTGTTTCTCTTAATGGTTTTGAAGGTGGGCAAATGCCTATCTATCGGCGTTTACCAAAGCGTGGATTTAGAAATTTCTTTGCTAAAAACTATAATGAGGTTTCCCTGGGACGTGTTCAGTTGGCGGTTGATGCAGGTAAGTTGAATATTGAGAAACCTGTTGATATGATTGCTTTGAAAGAGGCTGGGATTATTCGTCGTGAAAAAGATGGTGTTCGTCTTCTTTCTGACGGTGATTTGAAAGATAAGATTATATTTTATGTTTCTGGCGCTTCACAGGCTGCTCGTGTTAAGATTGAAAAGGTGGGCGGTCAGATTATTTTTCCTGACGTCGTTCGGTGATTTTTTTGATATGAGTAGAGATCTCAAGATGGATTGCATCTATTCTGCAAGATTTTTTGTGTGGAATTGTTTAATTTCCGCGCTTATTTATGTATCAAGATATGGATTTTATGGTTATACTTCTGTGATTTAAAGAGCTGGAGTGTGAAGTGGAGACGTTTTATGGTATCAGCAGCAGAGCAGTTTGCTTCCAATATAAACTTCGGTACCTTTTCGCGTGCAACTGAATTAAAGAAACGTATCTGGTTTACTCTAGGGGCGCTTCTTGTCTATCGTTTTGGCACTTATATCTCTCTTCCAGGTATTAATATTGATGCTTTGCGGCAAACATTTGAGCATCACGCATCGGGTGTCTTAGGACTCTTTAATATGTTTGCTGGAGGCGCTGTTGGGCGTATGGCGATTTTTGCTTTGGGTATTATGCCTTATATATCGGCATCTATTATTGTACAATTGCTGACATCCGTTATTCCTTCTTTGGAGACTCTTAAAAAAGAGGGTGAGGTAGGTCGTAAGATTATTAATCAATATACGCGTTATGTGACAGTCGTGTTGGCAATTCTACAAGCTTTTGGTATTGCGGTTGCGCTTGAAAGTGGTATAGGAACAGGGCTTCAAATTGTTTTAGAACCAGGACTTATGTTTCGTATCTCTGCTGTTATTACACTTGTTGGCGGGACTATGTTTTTAATGTGGCTTGGCGAACAAATTACATCACGTGGTATTGGTAATGGGGTTTCTCTCATCATTTTTACAGGGATTGTAGCCAATTTTCCTTCTACTTTTGCTCAGCTTTTGACAGCTCATAGTCAGGCTGACTTATCAACTTTTCTTTTAATGGGAATTGTTCTTATCGCTGTTTTGGTTATCGGACTTATCGTCTTTATAGAGCGTGCGCAACGGCGGATTCTTATTCAGTACCCAAAACGTCAGGTCGGTAATCAAATGTTTCAAGGTGATATGTCTCATCTTCCTTTAAAGTTGAATACTGCTGGTGTTATTCCACCTATTTTTGCATCATCTTTATTGCTATTACCCGCCACTATTAATAATTTTTCTGATAAAATGCCACAATGGATTCAGATGATTTCTTATGCACTTGGTCATGGACAACCGCTTTATATGATTATTTATGCATTTTTAATGGCATTTTTTTGTTTTTTTTATACGGCTATTGTATTTAATCCAAATGATACTGCAGATCAGTTGAAAAAGCATTCTGGTTTTATTCCAGGAATTCGTCCAGGTGAGCGTACAGCCCAATATATTGATTACGTTTTGACGCGCATTACTGTTGTAGGTGCTATTTACATTATCTCGGTTTGTTTATTACCTGAATTTATGATATCTGCGTTACAGGTTCCTTTTTATCTTGGAGGGACGTCCTTGTTGATTGTTGTTACTGTTACACTTGATACAGTTGCTCAAATTCAGGGACATCTTGTTGCCCACCAATATGAAGGATTGATAAAAAAATCAAAACTTCGTGGAGGTAGAAGGAGTCGATGAGGGTTATTCTTTTAGGTCCTCCTGGAGCAGGGAAAGGTACCCAAGCTAAACTGTTAACTGAGGAATATGATATTCCTCATTTATCAACGGGGGATATATTGCGTGAGGTTGTTGCCAAGGAAACAGAAATTGGTAAGAAAGCTAAAGCGATTATAAGTTCCGGTGCTTTAGTTCCTGATAGTATTGTTAACCAAATCGTATCAGATCGAATTGATGAAGCTGATTGTATAAACGGTTTTGTGTTGGATGGATATCCGCGAACTGTGGGGCAGGCTGAAGCATTGCAACAGATACTGGAGTCAAAAAATATAAAGCTTGATGCTGTTATTGAGTTGTCTGTTGATGAAGACGCGTTGATTGAACGTATGAAAAGGCGTGTTCAAGAAACAATAGCGGTGGGTGGACAGGTTCGTTTGGATGATAACCCAATTGCTTTTGCAAAAAGATTAGTAGAATATCGTGAAAAAACAGCTCCCTTATCAAAGTTTTATTCAGAGAGGGGGATGTTGAAGGTTGTTGATGGAATGATTGGTATTGCTGAAGTGACACGTATGATTAAAGGTTTTCTTTCATGAGATTTTTTAGAAGTAAATGAAAAGAGTTGACTTTTGAAATGAAATCTATCACAAATGAAAATAATTTATTTCAGTGAAATGAGAGGATTCGGAAGAATTTTATTCTGAGTCTGTTTTTTCTATAAGGTACGTCAGGTATTTTAAATTTGTCAATATAACTAAGGAGAATAGACGTGGCTCGTATTGCTGGCGTCAATATCCCGGCAAACAAGCGTGTAATTATCGCGCTTCAATATATTCACGGGATTGGACCAAAATTTGCTCAAGAAATTATTGAAAAGGTTGCTATTCCCAGCGGACGCCGAGTGCATGAGCTTTCAGATGCTGAGGTGTTGCAGATTCGTGAAGCGATAGATCAGGGATATCAAGTTGAAGGTGATCTTCGTCGTGAAATCGCTATGAATGTTAAGCGCTTGATGGACCTTGGTTGTTATCGTGGACTGCGTCATCGTCGGTCTTTGCCTGTTCGCGGACAGCGTACACATACGAATGCTCGTACGCGTAAGGGACCTGCTAAAGCAATTGCCGGTAAGAAGAAGTAAGAGCCTTTGCAAGGCTTTTTATATATTTTTCTTGTTTGATTTGTTGGACAAGAATTAGAAAGGTGGAGCTGCTGATATTACGGCAGTGATGAGATCGTTGAAAGGAAAATTATGGCCAAAGAAGCCACACGTGTTCGTCGTCGCGAACGTAAAAATATTTCATCAGGTGTTGTGCATATTAATTCAACATTTAATAACACAATGATTACTATTACCGATGCTCAGGGAAATGCAATTGCTTGGTCATCTGCAGGTGCTCAGGGGTTCAAAGGGGCGCGTAAATCTACACCTTTTGCTGCTCAAGTTGCTGCAGAGGATTGTGCGAGGAAAGCGCAAGAGCATGGTATGCGTTCTTTGGAAGTTGAGGTTTGTGGTCCTGGATCAGGGCGTGAATCTGCTTTACGCGCGTTGCAATCTGTTGGTTTTGTTATTACTTCTATTCGCGATGTAACACCAATTCCTCATAATGGATGTCGTCCACGGAAAAGACGACGTGTTTAATTGGGTGTTGTTTTTTGTTGTCGGAGACTTCTCTGATGTTCACATTGGTCGTTACGATTGAATGGTAACGGAACTAAAGAACGGGAATAAAAATATGATCCAGAAAAACTGGCAGGAACTTATTAAGCCCAATAAGGTCGAGTCGTGTACGCATGATAATCCGAATGTTACGAGTGTGATTGCTGAGCCTTTGGAGCGGGGGTTTGGTCTAACATTAGGAAATGCGCTTCGTCGCGTGTTGTTATCTTCGCTTCGTGGTGCAGCTATTACCGCTGTGCAGATTGACGGTGTATTACATGAATTTTCATCAATTCCAGGTGTGCGTGAGGATGTTACGGATATTATCCTAAATGTAAAGGAAATTGCGCTTCGTATGGAAGAAGAAGGACCTAAACGTGTTGTTGTTTATAAAGAGGGTCCTGGTGTCGTGAAGGCGGGAGATATCAATACCGTTGGCGATATGGAAATTCTAAATCCAGATCATGTTATTTGCACTCTTGATGAAGATGCTGAAATTCGTATGGAATTCATTGTCAATACTGGCAAGGGATATGTTCCATCAGATCGTAATTGTGTTGATGATGCACGTATTGGACTTATTCCAATTGATAGTCTTTATTCGCCAATTCGTAAAGTGTCTTATAAAGTGGAAAATACACGTGAAGGGCAAGTTCTGGATTATGATAAATTAACATTAACAATCGAAACTAATGGTGCTGTTAATGGAGAAGATGCTGTTGCTTTTGCAGCACGTATTCTTCAAGATCAATTATCGTTATTTATTAATTTTGAAGAACCTCAGAAGGAACCTGTTGAAGAAGCTGATTCTGAGCTCTCTTTTAATCCTGCTCTTCTCAAAAAAGTGGATGAATTAGAACTTTCAGTTCGTTCGGCAAATTGTCTTAAAAATGATAATATTGTGTATATTGGTGATCTTATTCAAAAAACGGAAACTGAAATGCTTCGGACACCGAACTTTGGTCGCAAGTCGTTGAATGAGATTAAAGAAGTATTGGCATGTATGGGGTTACATCTTGGAATGGAAATTCCTGCATGGCCGCCTGAAAACATTGATGATCTTGCTAAACGCTATGAAGATCAGTATTAAAATTAAAATTTAAGGAGAGGGCTTATGCGCCATAATAAGTCAGGCCGCAAGTTGAATCGGACTGCCAGCCACCGTAAAGCGATGTTTGCAAATATGGCAATCTCGTTGATCGAGCATGAGCAGATTGTGACAACGCTTCCAAAGGCTAAAGAAATTCGTCCTATTGTTGAAAAACTCGTTACTCTTGGAAAGCGTGGTGGTTTGCATGCACGTCGACAGGCAATTGCGGCACTTCGTGATACAGCGAAGGTTGCAAAATTATTTGATACGCTTGCGCCACGTTATGCATCACGCAACGGTGGGTATTTGCGTATTATGAAAGCTGGATTTCGTACCGGCGATAATGCGCCTATGGCCGTTATAGAATTTGTTGATCGTGATGTTGAAGCGAAGGGGGCCGTGGATCGTGCTCGTATGGAAGTTTCTGAGAATGAAAAGAAAACTTCTTCGTAAGTTTTTTTATTCTATTGGGTTTTAAAAGGCCGCCTTGCCTTGGGCGGTTTTTTTGTGAGGACTTTTAAGTTTGTTGTACTTGAGAAATAGATGCAGAGCAAAAATTATAGGAGATTGAATTATATGATTTTTATAATATTTATGGTGTGAATAGGTTGTTTTTATTCTCTATTATGAAATATTAATAGGATCTTTAATTTAGATGGATGACTTTTTCATTCTATTAATCTTCAACAGAATGTGCTGATTGTATTAAGGAGTAGATTATGAGGTATGTTTTGGGGGTGTATTTTTTTTTGGCAATTATGATTCAGATATCGTTTGATCGTACATATGCTCATGTTCCTCAAACACAAAAAGAAATCACTCTTTCATTTGCTCCTTTAGTTAAAAAGACGGTTCCATCTGTTGTTAATATTTATGCGGCTCGACAAATTAGAGCGCGGTCGCCTTTTGAGGGGGATCCATTTTTTGAACAATTTTTTGGTCGTTTGCAAAATAATTTTCCTGTTCGTAAGCAGTCGTCTTTAGGGTCAGGGGTAATTGTTGATGAACGTGGTTTGATTGTTACAAATTACCACGTCATTAAAGATGCAAGCGAAATTAAAGTTGCTTTTGCTGATGGGCGAGAATTTGAGAGCAAGGTTGTACTCAAAGATGAAGCAACGGATATGGCTGTTCTTAAAGTTGATGCAAAAAATGCTCAATTTCCTGTTCTTCCTTTGGGAAATTCTGATGCTGTTGAGGTTGGGGATCTTGTGCTTGCTATTGGTAATCCTTTTGGTGTTGGTCAAACGGTTACAAGTGGTATTGTTTCAGCACAAGCGCGTACACGTGTTGGGATTTCTGATTTTGACTTTTTTATTCAAACAGATGCTGCTATTAATCCAGGAAACTCTGGTGGAGCTTTAATTGATATGAAAGGTCAGTTAATCGGGATTAATACGGCTATTTATTCGCGTTCAGGTGGTTCTGTTGGAATTGGTTTTGCTATTCCAGTTAATCTTGTAAAAGTGATGCTTGATACTGTTAAACGTGGTGGAAAATATTTTGTGCCACCTTATATTGGGGCATCTTTTCAAAATGTTACTTCTGATATTGCTGGTGGTTTAGGATTGGAACGTCCTTATGGTGCTCTTGTTATTGAAATTATCAAAGATAGTCCTGCTGAAAAAGCTGGTTTGAAAGTGGGCGATGTTATTTTGAGTGTGCAGGGGATGCGCGTTGATAGTCCAGATAGTCTTGGATATCGTTTGATGATTGCGGGCATTGGGCATAGTCTTGATTTAGAATATTTACGAAATGGAAAAACTTTAAAAACACAGATAACAGTTTTATCGATATCGGAAACTGCATTTTTAAAATCTGAAAAAATTACGGGTGAAAGTCCTCTTGCTGGTGCTGAAGTGTTAGATTTAACACCGCAAAATAGTCGACGTTTTCATCTTCCTATATCTGCAAAAGGTGTTGTGATTACCAATATTGATGAAATGAGCAATGCTGCTGGAATTTTTCGCTCAGGAGACATTCTACGTGTTGTAAATGGTCATAAAATTCAAACAGTTCATCAGTTAAAAAAAATTCTTATGCAAGCTCGTTCGCGTACTTGGCAATTGGAATATGAACGTGATGGTATGTATATTCGCCAATTTATTCGTTGAGGTTTTTTTTGAAGAAAGATTTTTTTACTTCGTCGTTTGATTTTCAAGTTAATAAAAATCAACCACTTGCCGAAAGAATGCGCCCTTGTTGTCTCAATGATGTTGTGGGACAGAAGCATTTGATTGGAGAGGATGGTTTGCTTTCACGTATGGTGGCAGCTGGTTCAATTGGATCAATGATTTTTTGGGGACCTCCAGGGACGGGAAAAACCACAGTTGCACGTTTGTTAGCACTTGAAACAAATTTCGCTTTTGAGCAGGTTTCTGCTATTTTTACAGGCGTTTCTGAACTTAAAAAAATTTTTGAAATTGCACAGAAGCGTTTTATGTCTGGGAATAAAACGCTTCTTTTTGTCGATGAGATTCATCGGTTTAATCGTGCACAGCAGGATAGTTTTCTTCCTGTTATAGAAGATGGTACTGTAGTACTTATAGGGGCAACAACAGAAAATCCTTCTTTTGAACTAAATGCTGCTCTTCTTTCGCGTGCACGTGTTTTGACATTTTCTTCCCATGATCATGAAAATTTGGATATGCTTTTGAAGCGTGCTGAAAAAGTAGAGGGAAAGTGTCTTCCCTTGGATAATAAGGCTAGAAACGTTTTGATAGAGATGTCTGATGGTGATGCACGGGTGGCATTGACATTGGCAGAAGATGTTTTGTCTATTGCACCGTCAGGGGAAATTATTGATGTTGGTGCTTTGCAAAAAATTGTTCAACGTCGTGCCCCCGTTTATGATAAAGGACGAGATGGACATTATAATCTCATTTCAGCATTGCATAAATCTGTTCGTGGATCTGATCCTGATGCGGCGCTTTATTATTTAGCACGTATGTTGGATGCTGGTGAGGATCCTCTCTATATTGGGCGAAGATTGGTTCGTATGGCTGTTGAAGACGTTGGTTTGGCGGATCCTCAAGCTCTTGTCATTTGTAATGCGGCAAAAGATGCTTACGATTATTTAGGATCACCAGAAGGAGAATTGGCTTTGGTACAGGCATGTCTTTATGTTGCAACTGCACCAAAGTCAAATGCAACATATCTCGCGTATAAAGCAGCACTGCGTTGTGCCCGCAAAAATGGCTCTTTGCCGCCTCCTAAACATATTCTTAATGCTCCTACGAAATTTATGAAGGAGGAGGGGTATGGAGAGGGGTATTATTATGACCATGATGAACCAGATGCTTTTTCAGGACAAGAGTATTTTCCTGAAAAACTAGGGCATCAGAGCTATTATAAACCAGTTGAACGTGGTTTTGAGCGTGAAATTGTGAAACGTCTTGAATGGTGGAAACAATTGCGCCAAAAACGTAAAAGTCAAAAATAAAATAAGTTGGAATACGTTTTTTATTGATTTTAGATTTATTTTTTATCTCTTATGTCATTGTAAGAACAATTTAGCTTATTTGTTAAATATTTATTTTATTGCTCGTAGAGCCGATTTTTTTTATTGGTATCCTTAAGGTGCATATCTTTTGATGGTGACGAAGTTAAAAAATATTTCTTTCAACTCTTAAAATACTTTGTTTTGTAGTATCAAATTGAATGCAATAGGGTGTGGTTTTTATTGATGATGCGTTTTTGTATGATTAAAAGCAAAAAAGTTTTTCTCTTTTAAGTACTTAACAAAAAGGATAAGCTAGAAGGGATATAGAACATTGTGTTGAAATTTAAATTGTTTCTTTTCTAGAGAGATATAAATGTGTTACTTTGTTTTCTTATAGAAGTATTATTTTAATTTGGGATTTCTTTTATATCATAAGACGAGCAATGACAATTTTTTGATTGTGATGGTCATGGTATGTTATGGATATAATCTGGGAATAGAAATGGAAATAGTCTGTGAAAATTTAAACTCAAGGCTTTAGTTAAATTAAAAGTACAGTGTACACTCTAAGTGTTAGATTATTATGAATCGGTCAAGGATATAATCGTGGATAAAACAAAAGCTCTCAATGCTGCTCTTTCTCAAATTGAACGTTCTTTTGGTAAAGGCTCCATTATGCGTCTTGGGCAGAAAGAGCAGGTTGTTGAAATTGAAACAGTTCCAACAGGGTCGTTATCCTTGGATATTGCTTTAGGGATTGGTGGATTACCGAAGGGGCGGATTGTTGAGATTTATGGACCAGAGAGTTCTGGGAAGACAACATTGGCTCTCCATGCTATTGCTGAGGCACAGAAAAGTGGTGGGGTTTGTGCTTTTATTGATGCAGAGCATGCGCTTGATCCTATTTATGCACGCAAGCTTGGTGTTGATTTAGAGAACTTATTCATTTCTCAACCCGATACTGGTGAACAGGCATTGGAAATTACAGAGACGCTGGTTCGTTCTGGTGCGGTTGATGTGCTTGTTGTGGATTCTGTTGCAGCCTTAACGCCGCGAGCAGAAATTGATGGTGAAATGGGAGATGCTTTACCAGGATTACAAGCACGATTGATGAGTAAAGCTTTGCGAAAGCTTACGGCTTCTATTTTTCGTTCTAACTGTATGGTGATTTTTATTAATCAAATTCGTATGAAAATTGGTGTGATGTTTGGTTCGCCTGAAACAACGACAGGGGGAAATGCTTTAAAGTTTTATGCTTCTGTTCGTTTAGATATTCGCCGCATTGGGTCTATTAAGGATCGGGATATGATTGTTGGCAATCAAACGCGTGTTAAAGTGGTGAAGAATAAGTTGGCTCCTCCCTTCAAACAAGTTGAATTTGATATTATTTATGGGGAGGGTATTTCCAAGTTAGGTGAGTTGATTGATTTGGGAGTGAAAGTTGGTATTGTGGAAAAATCTGGCTCGTGGTTCTCTTATAACTCTCAACGTTTGGGACAGGGACGCGAGAATGTGAAGCAGTTTTTACGTGAACATGCAGAAATAGCGACTGAGATTGAAACAGCTTTACGTCAAAATGCTGGTTTGATTGCAATTGAATTATTAGAAAATTCTGGGTCAGAAAATATAGAAAGCGATGAAGTCATTTGATGGAGCGTTTTTCTATTTGTAATTTTTTCATTGAAGATTTTTTCTGTTTTTATTTGGTTGAATTTTAAATATACAGTGATTTTTTCTTAATTTTTTTGAATAAATATTCCATTTTTTGATTAAATTGGCTCCATGTGTGGCAGAGAGGATATTTAATGAGGGGGGGATGGTTTTGTGCTGTATTGAGCAGGTGTCAATATGAATAGTGTTAATAGCATCCGGTTAGCATTTTTGGATTATTTTCATCGTAATGGGCATGAAGTTCTTTCTTCTAGCCCACTTGTTCCACGTAATGATCCTACGCTTATGTTTACAAACGCAGGAATGGTGCAGTTTAAAAATATTTTTACCGGACTTGAACAACCTTCTTATAAAAAGGCAACAACAGCACAAAAATGTGTTCGTGCGGGTGGAAAGCATAATGATCTTGATAATGTTGGTTATACAGCGCGCCATCATACATTTTTTGAAATGTTAGGTAATTTTTCTTTCGGTGATTATTTTAAAGAAGAAGCCATTTTTTTATCATGGGATCTTTTAACAAAGGAATTTTGCCTGCCAAAAGATAAATTATTGGTGACAGTTTATCATAATGATGATGTTTCTGCTGAATTATGGCGTAAAATCTCAGGTCTTCCTGATGAAAAAATCATTCGTATTGCAACAGCTGATAATTTTTGGGCTATGAGCGATACAGGTCCTTGTGGTCCTTGTTCGGAAGTTTTTTATGATCATGGTGATGAAATCTGGGGTGGGCCCCCTGGAAGTATAGAAGAAGATGGTGATCGCTTTATTGAGATTTGGAATCTTGTTTTTATGCAATATGAGCAGATTTCCAAGGAAGAACGTGTTGATTTGCCTCACCCTTCTATTGATACAGGTATGGGGTTAGAGCGCATTGCTGCAGTTTTACAGGGCGTTCATGATAATTATGATATTGATCTTTTTCGTGCATTAATTAAAGCATCAGAAGAAATTACAGGAATTGAGGCAACTGGCGATTTTATGGCAAGCCATCGTGTCATTGCTGATCATCTTCGCTCGTGCGCATTTTTGATTGCTGATGGTGTTCTTCCTTCCAATGAAGGAAGAGGATATGTTTTACGTCGTATTATGCGTCGTGCTATGCGTCATGCGCATCTTCTTGGTGCTAAAGAGCCCTTGATATGGCGTCTTTTGCCTGCTTTAATTCGTGAAATGGGACATGCTTATCCTGAATTGGTGCGTGCTGAATCTTTGATTTCAGAAATTTTAAATTTAGAAGAAATACGTTTTCGTAACACGCTTGAACGAGGACTTGGTTTGTTAAATGAAGCCAGTAGCCTTCTTAAAGAAGGAGATCATTTAAATGGTGAAGTTGCTTTCAAGCTTTATGATACCTATGGTTTTCCACTTGATTTGACGCAGGATGTGCTTCGGCGTCGTGGAATATCTGTTGATATTGATAGCTTTGATAAAGCGATGAAACGCCAGAAAGAGGAAGCTCGTGCTCATTGGTCTGGTTCTGGTGAAGCTGTGATGGAGACAATTTGGTTTTCTGTTCGTGATAAAGTAGGGGCGACAGAATTTTTGGGTTATGAAACAGAGA
This sequence comes from Bartonella rattimassiliensis 15908, assembly GCF_000278215.1. Classification (GTDB taxonomy): domain Bacteria; phylum Pseudomonadota; class Alphaproteobacteria; order Rhizobiales; family Rhizobiaceae; genus Bartonella; species Bartonella rattimassiliensis. The sequence goes on along the minus strand of NZ_JH725069.1, from coordinate 13,706 downwards.
AAGCTGAAGGCATTATTACAGCTCTTGTGTGTGATGGTAAAGTTGTTGATGATATTGCTTCAGGGCAGAAAGCCATCCTTGTGGTGAATCAGACCCCTTTTTATGGTGAATCTGGGGGGCAAGTTGGTGATAGCGGTATCATTTCTGCTGAAGGTTTTATTTTTGAGGTGTATGATACTCAAAAAAAAGGTGATGGTGTTGTTATTCATCTTGGAGAAGTGAAATCTGGCCAAGCAAAGACGCTTGATTGTGTTGAGTTAACCGTGGATATTGTGCGTCGTAAAAAAATTCGTGCAAATCATTCTGCTACTCATTTGTTACACGAGGCTTTACGCCAAATATTGGGATCTCATGTTACTCAAAAGGGGTCCTTTGTATCGCCAGATCGGTTGCGTTTCGATTTTTCTCATCCAAAATCAGTTTCTTTGGAAGAATTGAAAAAAATAGAAGATCTAGTAAATGAGATTGTTTTGCAAAATAGTAGAGTTACAACAAGACTTATGGCTGTAGATGATGCAATTTCTGAAGGAGCAATGGCATTATTTGGTGAAAAATATGCTGATGAGGTCCGCGTTGTTTCTATGGGGAAAATACTTGGACAGGAAGGATTAAAAAAACGTTGGTCTATTGAGCTTTGTGGAGGGACACATGTGGAAAGAACAGGCGATATTGGTTTGATTCATATTATTTCTGAAAGTTCTGTTTCAGCTGGAGTGCGCCGTATTGAAGCTTTAACAGGAGCAGCAGCGCGTCTTTATCTTTGTTGCCAAGATAAGCGTATTCATGAAATTGCTGATCTTTTAAAAATTTCTTCCTTGGATGTAGAAGAACGGGTGAAAGTTTTGCTTGATGATCGTCGTAAACTTGAAAAAGAGTTGAATGATGTACGTAAGAAAATGGCGTTGAGTGGGGGAATAACAAAAAGTAGTCAAGATGATATTACTATTATCAATGGATTTTCTTTTATCGGGCGTATTGTCAAAAGTATTTTACCAAGAGATCTTAAGGTACTCGTTGATTCTGGAAAAAAACAAATTGGATCTGGAGTGATTGCTTTTATTAGTGTTTCGGAGGATGGAAAAGGGAGTGCTGTTGTTGGCGTTACGGATGATTTAACGGGTAAGTTAAATGCTGTTGATCTTGTTCGTATTCTTTCAGCAGTACTTGGTGGTCAAGGTGGAGGGGGCCGTCCTGATATGGCGCAGGCCGGTGGGCCTGAGGGAAATAAGGCTGATGAGGCATTTGCAGCATTAAAAGATTTTCTGGAAAGAACTTAAAAAGTAAAATCTTTTCTTATCAGTGTTTTTTTATATTTTTATGTTGGGTAATTTGTAATTATCATGAGTATCTGTCTGGTGTATTGCTGAAATAAGGATACAATATTATTGACGGATAATACAAGAATGCAAAGATAAAAACAGTATTTTTTCATTTAGTCTTATGTTTTTCAAGAGATGTGAGAGGCATTTTTTTAATAAGAGAGTTTATACAGCATTTCATGCTTTGCTTTATTGTATTTTATGAAGTGTAGGAGCCATTTTGCTGTTTTGACAAGTTTGTTTTAAAGAAATATCTTTATCCTATTTTATGAAAAGTATAATACAAGGTTTATTGTATGTGAGTATCTTTACGCTTGTAAAATTACAAGCTGTTATTATTCTATTAGTTTTTTAATGATTAAAATTCTTTGTATTGAAAAGACTTATAAGAGGGTTGTTGTCTTGCTTTCATTTGTCTTATTATGTACAAACAGAAAGTTTTTTAATTGATCATTAAAGGTTTTGAAGAGAATATTTTTTTCTATTGGTAAAGTTTTATACAAGTTATAAAGTGATGAATTATCAATATAAATTAGAACGATATTGCATAAATCTAATTTATTATGATATTATCGCCTCAATATATTGCGTTGTAATGGCAATTTATCGTTTTATAGCTTGAATAAGAGCTCCAAGATTCGGAGGATTTTCTCATTTTAAATCTGTGTATGTTAAATCAACCAAAATCATTTATGCATACCATTGTAAAAAATAGGTTAAGGGTATTGAGAAATGTTTCTTTTAAAAAGTATCTGATGGATGTGTAACACAAAGACGTTTTGTTCTTTGCGTGAGATTTATTCCACTAAAAGAACATGCTAAACAAAAGCGTGAAGCAGTGCGTAATATTCATTATTTAAAAGATATTGCTTTAGATCGTTTTGAAAGGCGGAATCTGTGTTAAAAGGAGATGGTAAAACTGGAAACTTTTTAGCTTTGTATTTTATTAAGATTAGATTGTATATTTGTTAATATACAAAGATCTGCGCAATATTTTTATTCCAATCTAGTAAAGTTGCAACAGCAGAAAAAGTTCTAAATTGTTTTGATATTTATTCAAACCTCTCACATCAAAATGGATTGTAGCATTCTTAGGAATCTTTTTACTGGTATCAACAAAGGGCTCTTGTTGTCGTGAAGAGGTGTTTTTTGTATGAGATTTGTGAAGAGTATCATTTTTACGATGCTATGGCTTCATGTAAGGGGATGATGTTTTCATTTTCTCCTTCTTTTTTTGGTGGAGTGATTGTTAAACCGCTTGCTTTTAAAAATTGAGAAAAACGGCCTCCTTTATCGATCAATTCTTGAAAGTTTCCTTTTTCAATTAAGTAACCATGTTCTAGAAAGAGTATCGCATCAGCATTACGGACTGTTGAGAGGCGATGTGCTATAATGAAAGTGGTACGCTTATGGTTTATGCCATCAAGAGCATTTTTGACACGTGCTTCTGTTTCAACATCAAGAGCGCTTGTTGCTTCATCTAGAATGAGAATGGGGGCGTTTTTTAAAATAGCGCGCGCAATTGCTAATCGTTGTTTTTCTCCACCTGATAATTGAGATCCGCGTTCGCCCACCATTGTGTTATAACAATCAGCTTTTCTTACAATAAAATCATGAGCTTCTGCTATTTTTGCGGCTTTATAAAGTTCTTCGTTTGTTGCATTTTCTTTTCCTATTGAGATATTGTCATGAATACTACGGTTGAAAAGACCCGTATCTTGAAAAACTGTTGCTAGAGATTTGCGTAAAGATTCACGATTGATCGAGCGGATATTTATTCCGTCGATAGAGATATGCCCAAAGGTAGGGTCGTATACGCGCTGCAATAGATTGATTAATGTTGTCTTTCCAGCCCCTGTTGGTCCTACAATCGCAACAGTTTCTCCTGCTTTAATTTCAAAGGAAATGTCAAAAACACCTTGAGAAGAATTGGGAAATTTATAGGTAACGTGATGGAATTGTATGGCGCCCTTAACATTTTTAAGGGAAGGGAGATTTTGGGGCTCGTTGATATGAAAGGTTGAGTCTTCCATTTCAAAAAATTCTTGCAATTTTGCTTGTGAAGATATCGCACAATTAATAAAATTGCTCATTTGGTCTAGACGACTAATCATGAGCTGCGCAAATCCAACAAATGCAACAACTTCACCTACCCGTAATTGATCTTTTGCAACAAAAAAAGCTCCAAGGAGTAGAACACAAACGATTGAAATCGTTGAAGCCATTCGATTTAAGCCACTGGCAAGAGCCCACCAATTGAGAACAGGATTTTGTACTTTAAGCAGAGCATTTATATGCTGCTCTAGTATAGAAGTTTCTTCTTTTATACGATTATAACTTTGTACAATAGAAACATTAGAGATTGAATCACTGACATGTTTAAAAAGATTGTGATGATAGCATTCTACAGAAGCTTGTCCATCTTTTGTTTTTTGCATCACTAAACGTGCAATTAATACATAGATGATGGCGAGAACAACCAAAACTATTGAAAGACGCCAATTCATGTGAAAGGCTATGGGGATGAGGGTCAATAAGGCAACAAACGTTGAGAGATGTTGGCGCATAAAATCAAGCCATATGGTTGACATAGAGTCTATAGCGCGCAAAAGTGTATGGAGTGTATTAGACGTTCCTCGTTGTTGATGCCAAATTAAAGGCATAGCAATGATACGTTCGAAAGATTTTGTTAAAACCATTAAGCGACATTTATGTGTTAAGCGGTCAGCACTGCGTGCAACAAGGACATAAGCAATAATATGTGAAAGTCCAAAACAAACCCAAATGGCAAGAGTAGGGATGATTTCTGATTTTTCTGTAATAGAATTAATAACGCGTCCAAATAAAATAGGTTCTGCAATAGTGATAATGGCTAATATAACATTAGCGGTACAGATTAAAAGGGATGCATTTTTTTCTCTGTTTAGGTAAATGAGAACACGTGCATAGGTTTTGAGTAAGGACACCGTTAATTATCTCCATCTGCTGTTACGCGTAAAGGTTGTTGATTTTTATAAGCTAAATTTTTAGCTAATAAAATTTGCATGTTAAGAAAATAAAATTTTGGATACGAACTGTAATATGGTGTGATAAGGCCAACTAAAATATGAATTTTTGTGTTTATGAAAGCGCAAATATAGAGCAGTAGAATTTATTAGGCAAAAAATATTGGGTGGGAAAAATTATCAGGTAAAGGAATTTTCATGGCAGGCATTGAAATAAAAAAAGTTGAGGTAGATGAAAATGGAATGCGTTTAGATCGCTGGTTTAAAGTACATTATCCAGGACTTAGGTTTGGAGCCTTGCAAAAACTATTGCGTTCTGGTCAGATCCGGGTTGATGGTGGACGTGTTAAAGCTGATGCACGTCTTGTTATGGGGCAGTTTGTTCGTATTCCACCTCTACCCATTGATAGCAAGGAAAGTCTTCCAATAACGGATAAAACATTTCGTGGGCAGGATGATGAAACCGTTTTGAAAAAAATGCTGCTTTATGAAGATCCAAAGGTCTTTGTTTTTAACAAACCAGCAGGTCTTGCTGTACAAGGAGGTTCTGGTTTAATGCGTCATATGGATAGTATGCTTGAGGTGTGGCGCAATAAAAAAGGTGAAAAGCCACGTTTGGTTCATCGCCTTGATCGTGAGACGTCAGGTGTGCTTGTTGTTGCGCGTTCAAGGGGAGTTGCTCAAGCCTTAACAGCTGCTTTTAGAGCGCGGGAAACGAAAAAGACTTATTGGGCGTTGGTTCGGGGTGTTCCTAAAAAAAAGCAGGATAAAATTTCAACGTGGATGGTTAAGGAAATAACTACACAAGGTGATAAAATGCATGTTTGTGAACATGGAGAGCCAGATTCACATCATGCGGTTTCTTACTATCGTATCTTAGATACGCGAGGGCGAACTCTTTCGTGGCTTGAAATGGAACCCTATACGGGGAGAACACATCAGCTTCGTGTGCATGCCGCTCATATGGATCATCCTATCATTGGTGATACAAAGTATTTTTTTTCTGATAGTAATTGGACATTACCAGGAGGCATTCAAAACCGCCTTCATCTTCATGCGCGTCGTATTCGTATCCCTCATCCTTCAGGAGGAATATTGGATATTGTTGCACCTTTACCACCTCATATGGTTCAAAGTTTTAATCTTTTATCTTTTAATGAGAAGGATGCTGAAACAGAGTAAAATAACTTCAATTTGTTCTTTTTGATTTGTGCAAATTTTTTCTATAAATTTAATAAGATGGATAGAGCACTATTGGAAGAGAGCTTTTGATAGTTAATCGCTAGAAGAGAGCTGTGTTTTTGAGTGATGAATTTTTAAATATCATAAGTTTTCTTTCTACAGTTTTTTATTTATATGGATTGTATTGTTTTTCTATATAATATATTGATTTATAATGATAATATAGCGTTGCTCATATTGAATGAGAGTCACGAATAACGTAGGATTCTCTTATTTTAAATCTGTTTATCTTAAATCAATCAAAACCACTTCTTTGCACGTCATAAGTGGGGCTGGAGTATGGGTAAAATTTGTATAAGAAAGGACTAAAAATGGCTCTTATGAACCGTCTTAATGCAAGATCTGTCGCAACATTGGGGGCTGGTAAATATAATGATGATGCCGGCTTGCTTCTTCATAAGCATAAAGATAGGGGTGCTCAATGGATTTTACGGTATACCCTTCATAGACGTCGTCGCGAAATGGGATTGGGGGCGTTGCGAAACGTTTCTTTAAAAAAGCCCGTGAATTGGCAAATCAATGGCGTTCTGTCTCCTATTTGGCAGACAAAAGCCGGCGCATCTCTCCAATCTATGGTTGATCTATTAGTGGTTTTATGACGTTGTTTACCTAAGAGAGCACGTGTTTTTTCTACAGTTTGTAAATCAACATTCAACCCTAATACAGCGGCATGTTTGAGACAAAGATTGAGACGAATGAGAACTCTACGAGCTGTTCCAGCTTTTGTATGCCAAATAGGAGCAAGAACATTGCGTATTTCTGTTTGCTTAATTTTAGAAACGGGCAGACAACCTAATTTGGGTAAAATGTGAAGTTTTAAGGGTAAAAACCAACTTCCATTCTTACCATCATTTTTTAATTCAGCTTTACAGTTTTTAAAAGCATCTAAAGCAATATCTTTTAAATAATGGAGATTACGCATCGCTTCACGTTTTTGTTTATTGTGTTCTTTAATGGGGTCACGTTCCTTATGCAAAACAGAACGTCATTTTGTTGCAGTTTCACGAGCTTGTTTTTAAAGAGACATCTCTCAAGGCACTCAAGCCCATTTCGCGACGGTGCCCGTGAAGGGTATAACGGTAAATCCATTGAGCACCTCCATCTTTACGCTTATGAAGAAGCAAGCTGGCACCATCATTAATTTGTCTGCTCCCAATGTTGCGACAGATTTTGCATTAAGACGGTTCATAAGAGCCATTTTTATTCTTTTCTTATATAAATTTGATCCACACACTAATCCTGCTTGTAACGTGCAAACGAATGATTTTGATTGATTCAAGATAAATAGATTTGAAATGAAAGAATCTTACGTTATTCGGGACTCTCATTCAACATACAAAGAAGTGAATTATCATTATAAATCAATATTTTGTACCAGCTATGCAATGGGGCATTGAACATGAAGAAGATGCCTTGATGAAAGAATATGCATTCATTTATGATACAGAGGTCATTTCATGTGGTTTCATCCAACATCCCAAAATAGAAATGGCTGGTACAAGTCCTGATGGATTTGTTGATGATGACGGTTTAGTTGAAGTTAAATGCCCGCAAGCAAATACCCATTTACGCTTTTTTATCGATAACCAGATTAAGCCTGAATATAGCGCACAAATGCAATTTCAAATGGCTTGTACTGGACGTAAATGGTGTGATTTCATTAGCTATAATCCGCATTTTGTAGGTAAATCGCTTCTTAGAGGAAATAGAGCAAGAGATGGAAAAGATCTCGACGAAAGCTGCATGAAGTTATGGGAGTGCTTTTTCCTCCCAGCACTCCCGCCCTTTCGTACAAGGAAATTAAACGTGCCTGACATCAAACATATTATCCTACCGTCTGCTAAAGATGAAAAATTTTGTTTTTTACCATTGGCTATGAGGGGAAATCTCTCGAAAATTATCTTAATTATCTCATGGAAAATAATATCAAGATTTTATGTGATGTTCGTAAAAATCCAATAAGCCGCGAACGTGGTTTTTCAAAAGGACCATTAGAGAAAGCTTTAAGCAATATTGATATTGAATATATATATATATGCCCGAACTTGGAATTGCTTCTGAAAAACGATGAAATTTAAAAACCCCATAAGATTATGAACGTCTTTTTGAAAAATATCAAAGTACAACACTTAGGAACAATTCTCATGCAATAGGAAAATTATACGAACTTTTTTAAATAAAAGACGTGTTGCAATTACTTGCTTTGAAACTGATGTGTGTATGTGCCATCGGGGCTAAAGTAGCTTTGGTTCTTACACAACTAAAAGGTTGTTGGGAATATGAAATTAAACACATCTAACAAATAAATTTGCAAATTTTAAATACAGAGGAGTCTCTTATCAGCCCACTTATTTACATAACATGAAAAAGAGAAAGGTAATGAGATGATATTTGATGATGGCGATAGATATGTAACAATCCGTGAATGTGCACAGCTTTTTAGTGTATCCACAACAACGATTCGCAATTGGGTGCTTCAAGGGAAATTTCCTCAGTCCTACAAGCTAGGGAGAGCAGTAAGATGGAGAAAAAAAGAGATTCTAGCTTTTACTCCAAAGAAAAATACGGAGCAAATAGCAACAAATTAAGTAAAATTGTATAAACCACAAGAGGTGGTCTAAAAGGTGATCCGGAAATTACTGTTTAAAGGAAAAATATATGTATCTTAATAACTTAAATAAAAAAACGGTGCCCCCAGAGAGACTCGAACTCCCGACCCCCTGATTACAAATCAGGTGCTCTACCAACTGAGCTATAAGGGCATAACTGCGTAAAGATTAGCATAAACTCACAAAAAGGAAAATAAAAAATTATCAATTTTTGTGCATATTAAAAGAAAAATATAGAACAAATAATCAGCTCATTTCTTTTTTACCACTTTTTACCGCAACATTGGAATGATCCTTATATTAATGTCTTAGAGAATCTTTGATAAGAATTTACTGTTTCACTATTGAATTACGATTCTGAAGACATTGATTGGTGAGCAAGATATTTTTCTAGCCAGTGAATATTATAATTACCATCAGAAACATCTTGATTATTAATAAGATCGCGAAAGAGGGGAAGTGTAGTTTTTATCCCATCGACGACAAATTCATCTAAAGCACGCCGTAAACGCATCATACATTCTAAACGGGTACGTCCATGAACAATCAGCTTTCCAATCATGCTATCATAATAAGGAGGAATCCGATAACCTGAATAAGCACCTGAATCAACACGAATTCCTAATCCTCCAGGAGGATGGAAATGTGTAATGATGCCAGGTGATGGTGTAAAATTAATAGGATCTTCTGCATTAATTCGGCATTCAATAGCATGACCAGAAAAACAGACATCATTTTGTGTTACTGAAAGCTTGCAGCCTGATGCAATACGAATTTGTTCATGGACTAAATCTATACCTGTAATTTCTTCAGTTACAGGATGTTCAACTTGTAAACGTGTATTCATTTCAATGAAATAAAATTCACCATTTTCATAAAGAAATTCAATAGTACCTGCTCCACGGTATCCAAGTTGGGCACAAGCATTGGCAACAATATTGCCAATTTTTGTCCGCTCAGTTTCATTAAGTGCAGGTGACGTAGCTTCTTCCCATACTTTTTGATGGCGTCGTTGAAGCGAACAATCACGTTCTCCTAAATGAATAGCATTTCCCGCACCATCTCCTATGATTTGAATTTCGATATGACGAGGTTTTTCCAAATACTTCTCTATATAAACAGCATCATCACCAAAAGCTGCTTTCGCTTCTGAACGAGTTGTTTTGAGAGCTATAGAAAATTCCTGTTCAGAATGAACGACTTTCATACCACGCCCACCACCACCGGCAGAAGCTTTAATAATAACTGGATAACCAATTTCACGAGCAGTGCGTAAAGCATCTGCTTCTTCAGTGACAGCACCATCTGAACCAGGAACGACAGGAATACCAAGTTTTTTGGCGGTTTTTTTTGCTTCGATTTTATCACCCATAATTCGAATATGAGCAGCTGTTGGACCGATGAATATAATATCATGAGCTTCTAGAACATCTGCAAACTTTGCATTTTCAGAAAGAAAGCCATAACCTGGATGAACAGCATCAGCTCCAGTTATTTCACAAGCAGCAATAATTTGCTGGACACTTAAATAAGAAACACGAGCGGGGGGAGGGCCAATACAAACACTTTCGTCAGCAAGACGAACGTGCATTGCATCTGCATCAGCAGTAGAATGAACAGCTACAGTCTTTATGCCAAGTTCTTTGCATGCACGTAAAACGCGAAGAGCAATTTCTCCCCGATTAGCAATGAGGATTTTTCGAATCATGGTTGCTCCTCGCTTTATTCAACAATAATAAGTGGTTCACCAAATTCAACAGGTTGTCCATCTTTGACAAGAACAGTGGTAACTTTGCCTGAGCGTGGTGATGAAATTTGATTCATTGTTTTCATAGCTTCAATAATAAGTAATGTTTCCCCTTCAGAAACATTTTGCCCTACCTCTACAAAAGGTTGGGCGCCTGGTGAAGGTGCGAGATAAGCTGTTCCAACCATTGGAGAGGTTATTGTGTTTTTTGATTTATCTTCTTGGCTAGATTGTATAGAAGTCTCAGCGGTTGGAACTGAAGAAGAAGTTGTTACAGAAAAAGTAGGAGTAGGAACAGGAGCATAGATTGTTTGCTCAGAAGAAGTTGAGGTATTTTGGCGTGAAACACAAATACGAAGTTCTCCGTGCTCAACTTCAATATTTGTTAAATTTGTATCATTTAAAATTTCAGCAAGATCACGAACGACTCTCGTATCAATTGAGGTATGTTTTGCCGAATCAATTTTTTCTATTGCCATTTTATTTCTAACTCCTTGATCAATGAAGATCGTATTATCTCATTTCATGACCGAATATCTTTAGATTAGGAATGATATTTTTTGAGATTTAAAGATTCTCTTTCCTTTAAGTCATATACTTTGCTACTTTGCAATTTCGAACTCGTATCTGCTTTATACAAAATTACTTTTATAAGCTTGTTGTCAAAAAAGAGAAAGCATAAAATTATTTCACTTACAGTATTCTTTCTAAAACGGATCAGGTATAAAATAGTCATTTACTGTACATTATCTATTGCTTGTTTTAGAATATCTTGTTTAACTGCGCCGATGAATATTTTATTACCAATGATGTAAGAAGGTGTCCCTGTAATATGAAGTGTCGAGGCAATTTGAATATTTTCTTTAAAAGCGTTTTTCAGATTAGGATCTTTTAGTGCATTACGGAGTTTTTTTTCATCTGCTCCTAATGAAACAGCTATTTTAATAGCTTTAGCTTCATTTGCGCGACCTTGATACATTAAAAGCGTTTTGTGAAATTGAGGATATTTTTCTGGAAATTGTTTTCGAAAGACATGGGCAATGGCATGTGCCGCCATAGAATCGGATCCTAAAACTGGTAAATCCTTGATAATAACCCGTAGATCTGGGTATTCTTTTATCAGGTTCTCTATATATGAATAGGAGCTTTTACAAAAGCTACAATTGTAATCAAAAAAATCAACAAGTACTTTTTTGCCATTTGGATTCCCCAAAACAGCATCATGAGGAGAATGAAAAATCTCCTTTTCCAATAAATGAATAGCTGAGGCTTGTCTTTGGTTTTCGTATTCATTTTGTTTTTCTAGCTTGTCTTGAAGGATAAGCTGCATTTCAATCATAATTTCAGGATGAGTAAGAAGATACTCTCTCACAATTTGTTGAATAAGATGAGAATCAATATGGGGCGTTATTTTTTCTTTAAGCTTAGATAAAAAGTTAGAATCTTCCAGAAGTTGTATTTTAAGCTTTCCTAAGTTTAAATGATTGATTGTTTTTTGGTTTAATGTTGCGTTTGATAAAGAAGGTAAAAAGATTAAAATACTCAGCATAACAGGAGCTACAATTTTTGAAACAAATGTTATTTGCGGTTTATGAGCCATCTGTATCCCTTCATATTTTCTATTGCGGCATTGAGTGAACGATATCAAAAGCATTCTCTATGTGCAATAAATCATTGAATTATAGTATATATTCACCAATAAAAGGCAATTTTTCTCTAAAAAGAATTCATATGAAACACATTTGCAAGAATTATGTTTTCTAAAGGATAAAAAAATTATCTCTTTATTTATCAAATGTTATTTTGAGCTATAAGGGTATCAAAAAGCTTTTTGTGTGTATTTATTTTGGAAAAAAGCACGTTGATTAATACAATGCAGAGCACTTGTATTGTTTTTTACTGTTGCTTTATTGAGTACCGTGAAACAAAATTAAATAATGAAAAGTGAGATTATGAAAACCACAATGCATTATGAACTGTTTATCATTGGGGGGGGGAATAAACGGGTGTGGATTGGCAAGAGATGCAGCTAGGTGCGGGTTTAAAGTGGGATTAGCTGAAATGAATGATCTTGCATTAGGAACTTCAAGTGCATCAACAAAGCTTATTCATAGTGGTCTTAGTTAGATAACACATTGATTTATAATGATAATATATCGTTATTCATATTGAATGAGAGTCCCGAATAACCTAAGATTCTCTCATTTCAAATCTCTTTATGTTGCATCAATCAAAACCACTCACTTGCACGTCAAAAGCGGGATGAGTGTGTGGATAAATTTATATAAGAAAGGACTAAAAATGGCTCTTATGAACCGTCTTAATGCAAGATCTGTCGCAACATTGGGGGCTGGCAAATATAATGATAGCGCCGGCTTGTTACTTCATAAGCGTAAAGATGGAGGTGCTCAATGGATTTTACGGTATACCCTTCACGGACGCCGTCGTGAAATGGGTTTGGGAGCGTTGCGAGATGTCTCTTTAAAAAAAGCCCGTGAATTGGCAACTGGGTGGCATTCGGTTTTACGAGAAGGTCGTGACCCTATTAAAGAACGTAATAAACAAAAGCGTGAGGCAATAAGCAATCTTCATTATTTAAAAGATATTGCTTTAGATGCTTTTGAAAGTCGGCAAGCTGAATTAAAAGGGGATGGCAAAGACGGAATCTGGTTTGCACCTTTAAAACTGCATATTCTTCCCAAATTAGGCTGTTTACCCGTTTCAGAGATTACACAAACTGAGATACGCAACACTATTGCCCCTATCTGGCATACAAAAGCTGCAACAGCAGAGAAAGCATTGATACGTCTTAATCTTTGTCTTAAACATGCGGCTGCATTAGGATTGGATGTTGATTTACAGGCAACCGAAAAAGCACGCGCGCTCTTAGGCAAACAACGCCATAAAACGCAAAATTTTCCAGCTATGGATTGGAGAAAGGTTCCGACTTTTTATAAAACGCTTTGCGAAACAACAAACCCCACACAACTGGCTTTGCGTTTGCTTATTCTGACAGGGGTTCGTACAAATCCTATACGCCATATTCATAAAGATCAAATTGATGGGGATATATGGACTATTCCTGCTGAAAATATGAAAGGAAAGCGTGATGCTACAACAGAATTTCGCGTCCCTTTATCAACAGAAGCATTAGACATTTTAAAACAAGCGCGTTTACTTTCTCGCAATGATTTCTTTTTTTCTGCTAAAGGTCACGGTCCCCTTGCTGCACGCTGTATGGCTCAATATATGCAACAGACTGGACTTAAAGCCTGCCCCCATGGATTTCGCTCTAGTTTACGCAATTGGCTTGCTGAAACAACCGATGCCCCCTATGAGGTCGCTGAAACCATTTTAGCTCATACGGTCGGCGGCAAAGTAGAGCGTGCCTATCGTCGGACTGACTATCTAGAACAGCGCCGTGTCTATATGGATAAATGGGCCGCTTATGTCACTGGTCAATCTTAAGATATGGGGTGCATAACCCCATGATCTGTGGATAACTTTCTCTCTCTTCTCTCTCATTCGCTCTCAATGAGACGCATAATTTATCACATCACAAATTATATGATAATATATTGTTTTCTATAAATAAAATACCTTCAAAAATGAACCAAAATGTGCTTAATAAATAGGCATGATTTGGTTCTATTTTTTGAGAATGAAAGGATTTTAAAATGACCGAAAATGATATTCTTTTAACTGACCGTGAAAGTGCAAAATTGCTTCATATGAGTGTCTCAACTTTCCGCCGTCATGTTACCAATGGCTCTCTCCCAAAACC
>NZ_JH725068.1:232441-232920 GCF_000278215.1 Bartonella rattimassiliensis 15908 | reverse complement strand
TTTATATTTATGTGCTTTTAAAGCTATATTATTAGCTTTAGAAACGATTGCGTTGTTTTTTGAATCTATACATTTATAATATTTAGAAACGCTCTGATAATGCGTTTTTTTATCTTTATAACCTATCAATTTTTTACTAAATGAATTTAAAATTTTTTGTAAATTTTGTTTATAACACATTTGCAACTTAACAGCTTTTTATAGGGACCGTCTTTATAACCAATGCTTTCATTTGCATTTTTGCTTTATTCAAAGCTACTGTTTTTACGCATTCTTTATAACTGTTATATGCTTTATAGCCATGGTGTTATTTTTCATTTTCAAAGAAAGATGATACATATGATAATTGTAATTTATAGACTGTTATGAAAACACTTATGAAAATATCTAAAGAAAGATTTATCATTATAAAGATTAGCAAAATCCCTTTTAATAGACCGTGTCAGTTGTATCAGTTTTGTCAGTTCCTTTTAGACCCT
>NZ_JH725068.1:229526-231701 GCF_000278215.1 Bartonella rattimassiliensis 15908 | reverse complement strand
ATTAGAAATAAAAGTTATTATATTTCAATAAGTTGATTCTTTAAAGAAACAACCTATGTTAAATATAACATGTAAATACAATCTATGTTATATGTATAAGAGGGTTTTGAAGGTATTTTGAGGGTTTTAAGCACCTTCAAAACCTATAAGTAATATAAGAAAATGAATATACATAACTCTCTTTAAACAAAGCTTTTGAAAAGGATAAAGCTATCATTTTAGATTACGGTATAATCTCTTAAAGGCAATTCAAAAGAAGTGTATTCACTTTAAGAGTGGGTTTCTTAAAAATCTTAAAGCAATCCAAAGTAGAGTGTTTAAAAGTACAAAGCCTTATTTTTTAGAATAACACATGATAAATTATCCTTTTAAAGATGGTATGTAAGAAATGTATAAAGGGGGTATAGAGTATAAAGAGGTATAGTCTATAGTTATAAGATCCTATACCCCTTATAAAGTTAACATGCCTATCATGTGAGTATGGCAAGTCTATTCAGTTTCTCTAATTTCCAATTTTGGTAGTTTTTTTACGATTTTCATTGTTTCTAAACTTACGGTAATAACTCTTTGGAACAACTCTAGAGGGTAGGCAGGGTTTCCAACGGTTTCAACAGCATAACGATTGGCATCATTCACAATGCCGCTCTTTTTATCAGTCTTAACGCATTGACGCCCCATAACCCATTCAAGAGCGGGTCTACCATTGACGATATACTCATAAGCTTCGAGAGGGATATCTGTTATTGTGATATTGCTGTTATAAATAACCGTTGATTTATCCTTTTCGGATTTTCCTTTCTCTTTAGCTGCTTTTGCGAATTTCATTTCAGTTACATAATAGAATTTCTCAGGATTAGAGATCTCTGTTTGTTTTGGATTGCCTTTTTTAAAGGTCACTGGATAAGGCTCTACATCTTCATAATTCACATGCAAATGACCCAGTTCACGCCCTGCTGTCACAAATTTCCAAAAATCATCAGCAGCTTTTACACAAGGAATACGAGGCAGTTCTTTACATAAATTATGAGTATAACGGGTGCGATAATCTTCCGAATGAAGTAGACCGTAAACGTAATAGAACAAATCATCTTTCGTGATAGTTTCATTAGGATAAGCCGCTTTAAAATGGTCTAGACCTTCATCAGTTATGGCATCACGTTTCTGTAAACCAGCTGTTTTGTTTGCTTCTGTGGCATTTGCAAACAAATGGGATTGTTGCTTACTTTTACTTTTTGAGACTGTAGTGTCTTCGTAAATATAACGTGGAAAGCATTGTCCTTTATCTATTGTGTCATGGTTAGGTAAATTCTTAGTCATCAATACAGAAAAGCCACTTCTTCCTCCAACAGCAGAAAATTGTATTACTTGATTTTTAACCGCTTGTCCTATCGGGAATATACGAGGCATTTGATAAACCCCATCGTTAAAGACGCGATTATAATAAAGCCACTGCTTAGTAAAAGGACGATAAAGACTTTGAGTAAGACCGTAACACTCAAACTTAAAGAGTTTTTCTTTTACCAATTCTTGTTTAATATTATGACTCCAACTGATCTTTTTTATATCTGTATTGACGAAATTATCTACAGCATTTGCACGTGTTTTACGATCAGAGTGTCGATAGGTCGTATTAAAACGTTCTACTTCGCTGTTATAGAACGTAATCATATTATTCATGTTTTGTGATAGAGCTTCACGGCTTGAGTTATATGCCCAAGCATCACGATTAGTTTTTAGACCACAAGAAAAATTTTTAAAGAGCTTTTTATTATGTCCTTTCTTATCACCTAAAGCTAAGAATGTTTCAAAATTGTTATCACGTTGATTTATCCAATCACCGTACTTGTCTGGTATAATTATTTGCCAGCTTTGTTCACGTGTAATACCACCAATACTACCAAAGTATTTGAGAGCTGTAAGTTTTTCTTTTATCGTACGATTATTACCAATATCATGATAGTAAATTTTACAAGGTCCAACAGCATTGGGATTTTTGATAAATAGCGTTACCGCAATACCTGTCATACTACCACTCCCAAAAATATTTTCACCTTCTTGAGCAACACCATTGCTTAACATATTTTTACGGATATCCCCCCGTAAATTAAGCACATAAATGCTCGTAAATTCTTTGGCTAAAGATTTTCGTAATCCATCCATTGTTGACTTTTCTAT
>NZ_JH725068.1:228566-229426 GCF_000278215.1 Bartonella rattimassiliensis 15908 | reverse complement strand
TACCTGTAATTTGAATTACTTTATTCTCTGCTGTTTCTCCTATCGGGAATATGCGCATCTGATAAGCACCATCACAGTTGAGAGCAGAATCATTATACAACCACTGTCGTGTAAAGGGACGATACAAACTTTTGGTAAGACAATTTTCCTTAAAGTTGAAAAACTTTCCTTTTACTAAATCTTTTTTGAGATTATAACTCCAACTTATTTTGCTCTCATCTGAATTGACAAAACTATTGATAACCTTTGTACGTGTTTTGCTATCATTACGTGGGGCGGTATCATTAAAGCGTTCTACTTCACTGTTATAGAATGTAATCATATTATTCATGTTTTTCTTTAAAACTTCACGGCTTGAGTTATATGCCCAAGCATCGCGGCTTGTCATTATGCCACGAGAAAACATTGCAAATAATTTTTTATCGTTATTTTTTTTATCACCTAGAGCTAAGAACGCTTTGAAATTTTCATCACGTTGATTTATCCAATCACCATGCCCGTTTGGTGTAATTATTTGCCAGTTTTGTTCACGTGTAATACCACCAATACTACCAAAGTATTTGAGAGCCGTAAGTTTTTCTTTTATCGTACGATTATTACCAATATCATGATAGTAAATTTTACAAGGTCCAATAGCATTGGGATTTTTGATAAATAGTGTTACCGCAATACCCGTCATACTACCATTACCAAAAATATTCTCACCTTCTTGAGCTCTTCCATTGCTTAACATATTTTTACGGATATCTCCCCGTAAATTAAGCACATAAATGCTCGTAAACTCTTTGGCTAAAGATTTTCGTAAACTGTCCATTGTTGGCTTGTCTATGTACCCAGAACCAGAAACAAAGCCGATTACT
>NZ_JH725068.1:218205-220001 GCF_000278215.1 Bartonella rattimassiliensis 15908 | reverse complement strand
ATAGATTGTATTTACGTATTGCGTATCATATAAGTTGTTTACTTAAAGCATTAACGCATTGAAATATAATAAACTTTTATTTTAGATTCAAAAAATTAAAATAATACCTATAAAAAGCACCCCCAAAACCCCCAAAACCCCCTAAAACTAATAATGGGAAGTACTTTGAAGGTTCACGGTTATCTTGTTTAATGTTTTATAAGATTTCCAAATTGCTTCAGTGTGATGTCTTATGATTTTTCACTAAGGGATGCCATTCATAACGTATCGTAGGTCGACCACTTTTAGGAGTATTATCTTCAGAGATTTCACGAATATAGTTACATCATTTTATCTTTTAAAGATTCAGTATCTTCATAGATATACCTTGGAAAGCATTGACCTTTTTCTATTGCATCTAGATTAGGTAAATCTTTAATCATAAGAACAGAAAAGCCACACCTTGCTCCTACGCCTGTAATTTGAATTCCTCTATTTTCAACCACCTTTCCCATAGGGAATATCCGCGGAATTTGATAGACTCTCTCATTAAAGGTGCGATTATAATAGAGCCATTGTTTCGTAAAAGGACGATAAAGGCTTTGAATAAGGCATCTATCTTCAAGTTCAAAAATTTTTCCTCTTACTAATTCTTGTTTAACATTATAGCTCCAACTTATCTTTCTCTCATCTGTATCAACGAAATTATTTACAGCATTTTTATGTATCTGACGGTTAGCATGTACATAAGTATCATTAAAACGTTTCACTTCATTATTATAGAAGTTAATCATATTATGCATATTTTTTGTTAAAGCTTTACGGCTTGAATTGTACGTCCAAGCGTCACGACTGGTTACAATTCCAAGAGAAAAACTTTCAAAAAGTTTTTTACCATGACTTTTTTTATCACCTTTATCACCTATAGCTAAAAATTCTTTGAAACTTTCATCACGTTGACCAAGCCAATCACCATGTTTATCTGGTGTAATTATTTGCCAACCTTTTTTTCTTCGTGTAATGCCATCAATACTCCTAAGTTTTTCAATTATCGTGAGCTTTTCTTCTCTATTGAGATAGTCTCCAATATCACGAAAATATATCTTACCACGCTGTTGAGATTCTGGATTTTTTACAAGAATAGAGATAGCTATAGGGGCACGAGATCCTTCACCAAAAATTCCACCACCTTCTTTCTTACGTTGTTCTCCAGAAGTTCGAGCATTCCCCCGTAAATGGAAAATATAAAGGCTTGAAAATTCCTCAACGAGGCATTTGCGTAAACCATCCATAGATTTTGTATCTACAAAACCCGCATTTGTGACAAAACCAATAACACCAGCATTATCAATACGGTCACTCGCCCAGCGAATGGCACGAATGTAACTATCATAAAGACTTCGCATAAGACTTGCCTTCGATTGAGCCGCATAAGTTTCACTGATCCGTTTATCTAAAATTGGATAAGGAGTATTCTTTGCATTATCGTTTTCGCTCTTTTGTCCCATAGAATAAGGTGGATTACCAAAAATAACTTCAATATTTAGATTTTTCTGAAGTTCTAAATATTCACTGTTTTTCTCTAGTAGACCTTTCATTAGATCTTGTTTTTCAATCATTTGAAACGTATTTTGTTTTGGATTGCGCTTTTTAAAGGTCACTGGATAAGGCTCTACATCTTCATAATTCACGTGCAAATGACCCAGTTCACGCCCTGCTGTCACAAACTTCCAAAAATCATCAGCACTCTTTACGCAAGGGATACGAGGCAATTCTTTAGAGAGGTTATCAGCATAACGAGCACGATAATCTTCCGA
>NZ_JH725068.1:214695-218105 GCF_000278215.1 Bartonella rattimassiliensis 15908 | reverse complement strand
GTTGTGCTGTCTTCTGTAAATAAATGGGATTGTTTTTTGTTTTTATTCTTTGAAACTGGAGTGTCTTCGTAAATATAACGTGGAAAGCATTGACCGGTATCTATTGCATGAAGGTTAGGTAAATCTTTAATCATAAGAACAGAAAAGCCACACCTTGCTCCTATGCCTGTAATTTGAATTCCTCTATTTTCAACCACCTTTCCCATTGGGAATATCCGCGGCATTTGATAAACCGCTTCATTGAAGGTACTATCGTAATAGAGCCATTGCTTTGTAAAGGGACGGTAAATACTTTCAACTAAATAATTATTTTCAAATTCGGAAATTTTTCCTCTTAATAATTCTCCTTTGAGGGTACTACTCCAACTAATCTTTTTCACCTCCGTATTGACGAAATCATTTACAGCCTTTGCGCGTTCTTTACGGTCAGAATGTGTATAAACATTATTAAAACGTTCTACTTCACTATTATAGAACATAATCATATTACTCATGTTTTTAGCTAAAATTTCACGACTTGAATTATATGCCCATGCATCACGATTGGTAGAAATGCCAAGAGAATAAGTCTCAAAAAGTTTTTTACCATGACCTTTTTTATCACCTTTATCACCTATAGCTAAAAAGGCGTTGAAACTTTCATCACGTTGACCAAGCCAATCACCATGCCCGTTTGGTGTAATTATTTGCCAACCATCTTCACGTGTAATACCACCAATACTACCAAAGTATTGAAGCCTCTCAAGTTTTTTTTCGGTGGAAAGATTATTACCAATGTCATGATAGTAAATTTTACAATCTCCAGAAACATTGGGATTTTTGATAAATAGCGTTACCGCAATACCTGTCATACTACCACTCCCAAAAATATTTTCACCTTCTTGAGCAACACCATTGCTTAACATATTTTTACGGATATCCCCCCGTAAATTAAGCACATAAATGCTCGTAAATTCTTTGGCTAAAGATTTTCGTAACCCATCCATTGTTGACTTTTCTATATAACCAGAGCCAGAAACAAAGCCGATTATCCCAGCATTATCAATACGGTCGCTTGCCCAGCGTATAGCACGAATATAACTGTCATATAACTTTTGCGTACTAGTTGCTTTAGATTGAGCGGCGTAAGTTTCACCGATACGTTTATTTAATATGGGATAGGGAGTATTCTTGGCATTATCATTTTCATTTTTTTGACCTACTGAATAAGGAGGGTTACCAAAGATAACTTCGATATTTAGATTTTTCTGATGTTCTAAATATTCACTGTTTTCTTTGAATAATTTTTGTAACAAGTCTTTCTTTTCAAGCATCAAAAACGTATCGGTTAAACCAATATGCTTGAAAGGAATATATTCTCCTTTCATCAAACTATGATACGTCGATTCAATGTTAATCGCTGCTATGTAATAGGCAAGCAAAACAATTTCATTGGCATGGATATCATGACGGAATTTATATTCCATATCCTCTGGTTTGATGAGATTGGATTGTAATAGCCTTGTGATAAAGGTACCCGTTCCCGTGAAAGGGTCAAGAATAGAAACACCTCGTGACCCCAAGCTTTTTCCAAACTCATTCCGCAACACATCATCAACAGAATGAATGATAAAATCAACAACCTCAACGGGCGTATAAACAATCCCAAGCCTATCCGTGGTTCTCTTAAATGCCTTGGAAAAGAAATCCTCGTAGAGTTTGATAATAAGGTTCTGTCTTGCTTGGGGTTCGGTAATCCCAGAGGCGCGGAATTTTACACTGTTATAAAACCCTTGGAGTTCTAAAGACTCTTGCTTGATATCGGTTTTATCCAACTCAGCTAAAATCCTTTCCATCGCTTGTGAGATGCTATTGTTCTGGACAAATTCATTGCCATCAAACAAGGCTTCAAATACGGGACGCGTCACAAGATGTTGTCCTAACATCTCAAGCGCTTCCTCTTGCGTAATGCTGTCGTTTAAATTGCTCTTTAATTCCTTATGAAACGCATCAAAAGCACACCGCGCTTTGCCTTTCTCATCAGAAAGAATATCTTTAAGATGATTGATATGGTTTTGTGCAATCTCAGCAACATTGTTCGCCCATATGCCCCAATAATCAGAAAGGGTTGATCTTTTAATTAGAACCGTTTTAAGAGCATTAGGGAAGGCCGCCATAAAGTTAAAGCTTGTTTGTCCATCATGCGTGGAAAGCGATTTACGGATTGGAGAGACATTGCTTGCGCTTGTCCTTTCTGGTCTTGCTTGAAGAGGGATATCATCAACGACCGTGGTGACATTCTCTAAATCCATATTTTGAGAAACCGTTATAATCTCTAAAATAGGACTTACATCTTGTCCTAAATTCATCTGATTAAGCGTTTTACTAAAATTCTCATCATGAGAAAGCAGGGCATCGAGAACTTGCCAAACAACACTGTATTTTGGATTGTTCTTTAAAGCTTTTTCGGGGTCAATCCCAGCAGGGACCCCAACGGGTAAAATGATATAGCCTCTTTTTTTGCCTGGAGCACGACGCATCACACGTCCTACCGCCTGTATCACATCGACTTGGCTTTTACGCGGGTGTAAAAACATCACCGCATCCAAGGTAGGCACATCCACCCCCTCAGACAAACATCTTACATTGGTGAGCACACGGCAATGATTTTCCCCCACATTTTCTTCCAACCAATCCAGTTTTCTTGTTCGTTCCTTGGCACCATCCTTCCCATCAATATGATCAACTTCACAGATCAGACGGGGCGTATCGGGGTGGTTTTGATAAAGTCTATTGAAAATCCGCTTAACACCTTTTCCTTGAAAGGTATCACGGATATTTTTAGAGGTCTTGATATCTTTACAAAAAGCCAAGGCACGACGCATGGGAGCCGTATCATCTCCAAGATCAGCTTTTAGATCCAGTTTGGTTAAAGCTTGATAACAGCCAACAATTTTTGTTTTATAATCTAAAGTAAGTTCATAATCTTTACTTGTGGTAGGCATCTCCATGGTTTTACTGATTTCCCCCTCATCAACACCCAAAACAATAATCTTATAAGGGGTTAACAGTTCATTCTTGACCGCATCGGTGAAGCTATAAGTATAAAGCACTTTTCCATAAATGGCTTCATTATCCATAGAAGCTAAAACAGCCTCAACCTCATCAGCACGCCTTTTGGCATGGTCACTAAAGATACGAGGCGTTGCCGTCATATAGAGACGTTTTTTACCGCAAATAAGACTGTTATCGTGAATCTTGATAAAATCAGATTCACTGTCCTCTGTTCCTAATGAAGCCCCCGTTGTTCTATGCGCCTCATCACAAATAATCAAATCAAAGGCTGCTAAACCATGATCCTTTTGCGCATCAACAATGACTTGTATTGATTGATAGGTCGCAAAAATAACACTCATCGCATGGGGAGAAGA
>NZ_JH725068.1:208630-213295 GCF_000278215.1 Bartonella rattimassiliensis 15908 | reverse complement strand
AGTATTTTATAGGGAGGTTTTGTCGGTTCTTAAAACCCCCAAAACCCCTACAAAACCCTTTTAAATATATATCATAGATTGTATTTACGTATTGCGTATCATATAAGTTGTTTAGTTAAAACATTAACATATTGAAATATCGTAACTTTTATTTTAGATTCAAAAAAATAAAATAATATCTATAAAAAGCACCCCCAAAACCCCCAAAACCCCCTAAAACTAATGATGGGAAGTACTTTGAAGGTTCACGGTTATCTTGTTTAATGTTTTATAAGATTTCCAAATTGCCTCAGTGTGATGTCTTATGATTTTTCACTAAGGGATGCCATTCATAACGTATCGTAGGTCGACCACTTTTAGGAGTATTATCTTCAGAGATTTCACGAATATAGTTACAGCAGCATAAAAGCTCTAAAGCTTGCTTAACGGCTCCATTGTCTTTGAAACATTTCCAATCACGTTTATAAACATCCCTTGCTGTAAAAACATCGGGTAAATGATCACAACGCTCGACAATTAATTTTGCATGCTCTGCTATTAATGTATTCCCCGCCGCATAAAGACGTTTGACATGACTTAACAAATATTTTTCCCAATACAAGGCTCTCTCAAGTGCATTTCTATTGATTTCAAAACGACCACCCTCAACCAGTTCAAAAATCAACGCAAGGATTGGTATGGTTTCGTTCATTTTTATAAGATGCGCTTGTAAACTTTCAGAAAAATGACCATCATTTATTTTTTTCTGAAAATTTTCCCACCATTCACGAAACATTTCTTGGGCTTCGGCAGAAAAGCGTATGGTTATCGGATATTTTGGTGATCCTAATGGTTTATCATAAAGAGAACGAAAAACCCCTTGATAACTTTCCCATGCCTCTTTTTTAGCAGGTCTATCGACCCATAATCGCTCTCGTCGTGCATCGGGAAAGATCAGCATTTGAAACCGTTGCAATAAACCATCATCGTTTATTCCACGCTGTATGGCTTGAATGAGGGGAATAATGCGTGAAGGTTGAATGCCCCCTATGATTGAAAGGGTTGCATTGGGAATATGAATGGTTCCACGCCCAATCCGGTCATAAGTGTGTGATTGATTGCCATTAAAAGCTTTTAGATAAAAGGAACGGTCTGATTGATATTCCTTTCTTTCCAAATTGGCTAAAAAACCAGTCAGTTCATCACACACCATTAAGAGACCACGGGGGTTTTCTTTCAACAATTCGCCTAGCTTTTCTACGGTCACATCATTGACGATAAGACGTCGTTTTATAGAACTGTCATCTTCCTCACTTTCTTTGTCTTCAAGAGCTTTTGAAAGAAGAGCAAGAGCTTGTTCCTTATCTTGATTTTTCAATGCTTTGTAAGCTTTTCTTTTGTTTTCTTTTATTTCTAATTCATTGAAGATTTCTTTTGTTTTTTGCTGTTTTTTCTTCTTTTCCCACTCTTGATACCATTCATTTTCAAAGATAGAGAGAGGTTTTAAAGCAGCTTGCATGGTAGGTGATTTCATGGTCGAAGGTTGCCCCACAACGGCACCCCAGAGATTAGGCACAATTTTCCAATTATCATCATGTTGTTTTGGGGCAATGCGTACGCCATTGCCAATCACAGCAGCCAAGGCACAGAGAGCAGAGATAGCAATAAAATCCATAGGGGCTTGTTGGCTATCCGCAACGTCATAAACATAGTTCATTAATGGTGTTGGCAGCTGTAATAAGCTAAAAGGCTCGACGGGTAAGAGAGCCGTCTTGATCGGTTGCAATTCCCCCCAACCATTTTGTTGCAATGCGACTTCATAAGGGATGGCTTTTAAACAAGTATTATCATTTAAAGAGATTTTATCGTTATCATTAACGAGTATATTTTGACTGTTATTCTCTACAATATTGTTTTTATTTTTTATCATTTATAACCTTTCATAATTAAAAAGTCATTGAAGTCTAAACCGTATGGGGCTTGCATCATAAAGATTTCAAAGCCTTGTCTATAGGCACGTGCAGCGAGGTTAAAACCTGCTTTACGCCCCGCCGCATCACCGTCCATTGCAATTGTCAGACGGGCTTTGGTTTTGGGTAAATTCACATGCATCATGCCATGGGTTGAAAGGGACGCCCATAAATCAACGGGCTCTGATAACAACCCAGATAGCAAAGCCATACCGGTTTCAATGTCTTCACAAATGACCAGATGTTTTGGATTGCCTTGGCTCAAATGCACTGCACCACCCGTGACAGAACCCAACATGGCTTTTGCTGGTTTTTGATCTGTTTTGCATCCATTGTCTTTTAAAAAGATCCTATGAATAGCAAAGGAGCCAGCCCCCTTAACAAGAGCCACCAATGCGGGCAGTGTCATTCCTGAGGGATGTGGACATTTGTCGTGAAAGCGTAAATCAGCAGGCAATTCACATGTGATCCCCCGCGTGCGTAAATAGATTTCTGCTAAAGTATTTTTGATTGGTTTGCTTTGTTGCCAAATTGCTTTTGCTCTCTCTGCTTTCTGTTTTGCTCGTTTGAGATCAGCATGAAACTGTTTTGAGCAAGAGGGTGCATAATCATAAGTTTTATCAAAAAAGGCTTGTTTCCCGAGCAAGCCAATTCTCATAAGCGCTTGTATGATCTTTCTAAAAGGACAACCAGCATGGCAATAGAGTAAGAGACGCCCATCATGTCCATTTTTAATGGATAAGCTAGGCATTTTATCATCATGAGCAGGGCAAAGAGCAAGTCCATAATGCCCATGCCATCCTCCACGTAATGCATAAGTAATTTTTTGAGCTGTTGTATGCGATGCATAAACATTGCCTATAGCATGTGTAAAATGCATAAAATCCCTCCTGCTACTTGCATTACAGGACGGATTCTGTTATTTCGATATTCGCAGTATACGAAATACTTTGTCTGTCCTATAAGGCGAAGTTTTCTTTAGGCGGCGTCGTTGCCTCGTTGGTTTTTTGCCTTTTCGATTACATTTCGAAGGTCAGAGTGTAACCAACGCGCTAAGGAACCGATCTTTAAAGGCTTTGGTACCGAGCCATCAGCGACCCGCCGCCAAAGTGTTGAAACGCTTATATTAAGTAGTTTTGCAGCCTCACGTACTGTGAGGAGTGGTTTATTTGGAATCATGAAATCCCCTCTATATTAAGTGATCGAATCACTGTTTATTAACTATATATAAATAGCAATTCGTAGCAAACTTTGCCAGCAAAAAAACAATATATTGTGATTTTTTATTCAAGATAAGCAACAATTTGTGATGTTATTATCCATTATGGATGAAAGGAGAAAAATGGAGACAGAGAGTTATCCACATCTTTTATTGTTTTGACCAGTGACATAAGAAGCCCATCTATCCATAAAAATACGACGCTGTTCTAAATAGTCAGTCCGACGATAGGCACGTTCTACTTTTCCTCCTACCGTATGGCTTAGGATAGTTTCAGCGACCTCATAGGGGGCATCGGTTGTTTCAGCAAGCCAATTGCGTAAACTAGAACGAAATCCATGCGGACGTGCTTCAAGTCCAATCTGTTGCATATATTGTGACATGCAATTCTCACCAAGAGGACCGCGACCGGTTGCAGAAAAGAAGAAATCATTGCGAGAGAGCAAGCGCGCTTGTTTTAAAATGTCTAATGCTTCTGATGATAAAGGTACACGAAACTCTTTTGTTGTATCACGCTTTCCTTTCATATTTTCGGCAGGGATAGTCCATATATCCTCTTCAATCTGATCTTTATGGATATGACGTAAAGGGTTTGTACGAACCCCTGTAAGGATAAGCAAGCGTAAAGCTAGTTGTGTTATGGTTGTTGTTTTACTGAGTGTTTTATAAAAAGCTGGAATATCTTTCCAATCCATTGCTGGTATGTTTTGTGTTTTATGGCGTTGTTTGCCTAAGAGCGCGCGTGCTTTTTTTGTTGCTTGTAAATCGACCTCTAATCCCAAGGCAGCCGCATGTTTGAGACAAATATTAAGACGGTTCAGTGCTTTCTCTGCTGTTGCAGCTTTTGTATGCCAAATAGGGGTAAGGGTGTTGCGTATCTCAGTTTGTGTAATCTCAGAAACGGGCAGGCAGCCTAATTTGGGGAGAATATGAAGTTGTAAAGGCGCAAACCAATGTCCATCTTTTCCATCATTTTTTAATTCAGCTTTACGGCTTTCAAAAGTATCTAGTGCAATGTCTTTTAAATAATGGAGATTGCTTATTGCCTGACGCTTTTGTTTCTTGCGTTCTTTAATGGGGTCATGACCTTCCTGTAAAACAGAGCGCCATTGATTTGCCAATTCACGGGCTTTTTTTAAAGATACATGTCTTAAAGCACCCAATCCCATTTCACGACGGCGCCCGTGAATGGTATACCGTTAAATCCATTGAGCACCTCCATCTTTACGCTTATGAAGTAACAAGCCGGCCCCATCATTATATTTGCCAACTCCCAATGTTGCGACAGATCTTGCATTAAGACGGTTCATAAGAGCCATTTTTAAATCCTTTCTTATACAAATTTTATCCACACACTCATCCCGCTTTTGACGTGCAAGAAAGTGATATTAATTGATTCAATCTGAGAGGGTTTAGAATAAGAAAATCTTACTATATTCGGGGCTTTAATTCAATATGCAAAACAGTGAATTATATATATAAATCAATGTGTTGCTA
>NZ_JH725068.1:207925-208530 GCF_000278215.1 Bartonella rattimassiliensis 15908 | reverse complement strand
AGCCAAGGCACAGAGAGCAGAGATAGCAATAAAATCCATAGGGGCTTGTTGGCTATCCGCAACGTCATAAACATAGTTCATTAATGGTGTTGGCAACTGTAATAAGCTAAAAGGCTTGACGGGTAAGAGAGCCGCCGTGATAGGCTTTAATTCTCCCCAACCATTTTGTTGCAATGCTTGTTTATAAGGAATGGCTTCTAAACAAGTCTTATCATTTAAAGGCGTATTATTCTCTAAAATATTTTTATTATCCTGTCTCATGTTATTTGCCCTAGAAGATAGAGAAGATCGTTAAAATATGCGTTATGCGGGGCTTGCCTTATAAGAACCTCAAAGGCTTGGCTATAAGCACGCGTAGCAAAGGTAAAATCGACTAAAGTATTTTTGATTGGTTGGCTTCCATACGCCCATGCCAAACCCCACGCAAGGCACGTGTGATGCCCCGCGCATTCTTAAAAGAACACATCATTTTAAATCCTATAACGTTGTGTCATAGGACGGATTGTGCTATCTCTAGATTGATGAGTTTGAGAAAGCCTTGTCCGTCCTTACGTGACAAGGTTTTTTTATGCCGCGTCACTTTGACGTTGCTGTTTTGCTTGCTC
>NZ_JH725068.1:186308-207135 GCF_000278215.1 Bartonella rattimassiliensis 15908 | reverse complement strand
GGGTTTAGAATAAGAAAATCTTACTATATTCGGGGCTTTAATTCAATATGCAAAACAGTGAATTATATATATAAATCAATGTGTTGCTAATGCCATGCGACACTGTAGAGCAGATGAAACTGGTCAACACATTCTGTTGGCTGGATGAGTATGCAACCTTTGGAGATACGCAACAAATTCCGAGGAAAAGTAACCTTGGCTAATAACTGGAACATTCCTGATTGGTTGGAAAAAGAAGTGCGGGATCGTGATAAGGTTTGCGTCTATTGCAGGTCAGAATTTACGCCAGTAAACGTTTCCAGAAAAACGGCGGCAAGTTGGGAGCATATCATTAATGACGTATCCATAATCACACGGGAAAATATAGCGCTTTGTTGTTGTGGATGTAATTCAAGCAAGGGACAAAAGCCTTTGCTTGAATGGCTTAATTCTAAATATTGCTCTGACAGAAATATATCTAAAGATTCTGTTGCTCCGATTATTAAGACAGCAACAGCTACAGCACGTTGCAGTGAATAATTGGCTTAATCACCGTATATTTTGCGGCGATTATCCGTTTCCAATGAAGGCAAGGCAGGATTCGAACCCAAAGGGGGTCAATACCCCGCCATTAATGATTCAATAAACTTTCATATAAATTTTATCGCATAACCTTTAAATTTTTGCGTGTACGGAGTTTTTTAAATATTTTCCGTTGTTTGGATCTCTATAAAAACTCTTTATTATTTCTTTCCTGAAAAGATCCGTGCTTGGGAAAATGGAAGTACATAACTTTAGTTAAGAAAAATTAATCGCTTATGAACAAACCAGCCCGTACTGTCTATATATAG
The DNA here is from genome assembly GCF_000278215.1 of Bartonella rattimassiliensis 15908. Lineage (GTDB taxonomy): Bacteria > Pseudomonadota > Alphaproteobacteria > Rhizobiales > Rhizobiaceae > Bartonella > Bartonella rattimassiliensis. The sequence goes on along the minus strand of NZ_JH725068.1, from coordinate 206,305 downwards.
CATTATCAACGAACGGGTTGTGTAATTGCGTGGAATAAAGAGGGGGATAATATTTTATTTAAGACAAGAAAATTGAAAGTTTGCTTGAGCTTTCTAGTCGGTTTTTGTTTCTAAAATCGTATTTTTCCATAGAGATCATGGGTCTTAGCCAGTGCTTCTAAGACTATCCACAGAATTATTTTTTTAATTGCTTATTTTTTATCTTTCAGTATTCCAGTTTGAGTTGTAATACAGCACTATCATTATATTTGCCAGCCCCCAATGTTGCGACAGCCCTTGCATTAAGACGGTTCATAAGAGCCATTTTTAGTCCTTTCTTCTATAGTTTCTACCCACATGCCAGCCCCGCTTTTGACGTGCAAATAAGTGATATGAATTGATCCAATCTGAGAGGGTTTAGAATAAGAAAATCTCACTATATTCGGAACTCTCATTCAATATGCAAAAAGTAAATTATCATTATAAATCAATGTATTGACGTTTTTAGACATTTTTGCAGAATACCAATAGCATTTTTTCTTCCTGTAAACTCAAATTTAAATTGTTTGCATTTTATAGCAATTGATATCGAGGAAGTGATATTTACCATTATCATCAATCTTTGATAGAATTTTAAAAGCAATAGTGATTATAGTGCTATTTGCAATTTTTAAAATTAACGTGCTAAATTCATTTTATTCACATCATAGGTAATAAACACTTCAGTTTTTCTAACGTAATATGCTCATATAAATTAATGTCATGAGTATTTATCTATTATCATGATTAGAAAAAGGCTGGTGTAATAATTGAATATCATTCATGCATTGCTTTCTTTTGTTTCTGAGCTTTTTACATCAATAGATGGCTTGTATAAAACAAATAAAGGCGCGCAAAAGCTTACAAGTGTATATAGGATGTGTAATATAGAAAATGAAAAAGTTCGTGTATATATCTGCATATATAAAGTACAATGAAAAATAAAGCTGTTATAATGCGCACACTGGTATTGCCTACCAAAATCACCTTAGCTAAATTTTTGCTAGGTATGATAGCTTGACCAACCGTTATTCCCGATACCCTAAAATAAAATTTCCCAATGTCTAATAAAAAACATTATATAGAGAGTGTGTTAGGTAAAATTTAAATATAAAACAAAAGAGATTGCGATCATTGTAAAAGCCGATATTTGCCATACAAAAAGTGAATTAAAGACAAAAATTTCTGTAAATAATAGAATGAGACAAGATTATTGGCTACAAAGCCCATTGTTAATAAAGTACAAATAAGATTTTAATAGCTATAAATTTTTATATTATCTGATGTTATGGAAGCAAAAACAAGTGGCAATAGAACAATAAATCCTGTATAGAGGAGATAGTTCAAAATACAATTAATCGTAAAAGAACGCAAAGCAGAAATTCTCCAAAGGTACCTAAAATCAATTACATAAGCTTTGAGGCCTAGCTTTTTCAATGGCTTTTGAGTTCTATTTATTTGTTGTATAGATTTTATATTAAACCATAAACTGGCATTTATAAAGATAAATAAATACAACAAAAGCTGCAGCTATTTTTATCCAAAACGCATAATTATACGATATATAAGATATAAATAAATGGAAAAAAAATAATAAAAAAAACTGATAGAAACTAGTATAAAATGCAAAAATATCGGCTTTTAAAGGAACTGAAATAAGTTGCTTCAAGGAATATTATCATTTTTTTTCAATAAGAGAAAGTAAAAAATACAAATAAAGTAAGTACTGGATTATTCATAAAGAATAAAAAATAATAAACCAGCGCAAATAATTTGACTATAAAACCCAATTATAAAGCGCTTGATAACGTGCCAATATACTTTCCAAGTAATATCAGTCTACAATCGCAATTACACTTAACTTAACTACATTTAAAGTAGCAGAAGCTTTTCCCGTTATATTTTGTAATTGTAACGAAGAAACGCTGATAGTTAATGCGTCACTAGCCCAAAAACTTGTCAAACTTCCAATCAAAATCATAAAAAACAGAATTATGTAATTTTCCTCATTCTCAAACAGAACACACAAGCCATGTTGTTATTTTCTCCATTGTTGAATATGAATCGTTACTGAATATAAAATCTAAGTTCAAATATGTTGTAGATATTTATTTTTTGCAAGCCATCCATCAGCATGAATTTTATACTTGGCAATGTTGCGCATATACATTGAGACAAATAATAGGAAATTACTTTTTATATCATAGGTTAACATTTTTTATGATACGATTTTTGGTTTCATTGATAAAAAAGATAATACGCTTCTTTTTCTTAAAGCGATTTGGTGCTTCCGAAAACACTCCCATAATAAAATTAACGGAGCTTTCAAGTAAATCATCTTCATAGCAACGAGCGAATAAGGCGGATGTAATTCTCTTTTTGGCGAAATGCCTATCACGAGAACGTATGTTTTATAATAAGAGATAAGAGTGGCATAAAAGAAATCTTGAGCATCAAGCACATCTGTTGATAGCCTCTCCATTTAAAGCAGCATATATTCTGCACCAATCAATTTTTCTTGGATCCTATAGGCCTCATGATGTTGCGTCAAAAATATTTTTTTCTAGTCGATTTCAGAAGTACACGTTATCATTTCCTCAAGGCTGGAAAAAAACAAAACGTCATCATGGTCTGCAGAATCATTCGACTTTACTACATAGTCGCTGAGGCTTTCAAAATCATCGAGATCACAAAATCGCTTTTTATAAGAATTTTCGATTGTATGTAAGATAAAGCCTTTTCACAAAGGCGCTTTTGGGTTGCTGCCTTTTCTTATCGTCAATCGGTTATCAAGGGGGTATTTGCAGGGTAATCATAATAAGCAGCCAATTGCTCTGCACAATGAATACTGCCTTCAGATCCTGTTATCACGGCTTGTATGGTATTGGTCGGAAAGCATTTCTTTATCTCATCTACGCTATGAAGATTCGCTTCTGCCATATCTGATAAGCAAGTATAAGGTGTGAAGAAAAAGCTGGTTGAGAGACAATAGTAACAGTTAAAGTCCAATTTTTGCAAAGCAGGATATAAGGCACTTGTAGAGAAATGATCAACAATAAGGATGGATTTTTCTTATGCTTTGCTAGCTATGAGGAAAGAAAAAGAACATAAATAAAGATTATCAATCTTATAAGAGAGAGCAGATAAATTGTTGCCTGTGGTCCTATAAGGCGCTTGTCAGAAGATCAAGCATAACATAATCGGTCGATTGGGAGAGAGTATAAAGCATGCCACTATAGCTTCCCACAAACACTGCTTGAGCCTCCATTTTGGTAGCTTCAATCATATGTTTACGGGTATTAATTCACATGGTATTTATCGAAAAACTGATAAAAAAGCAAAGCACCACAGCCAAATAAGGTGATTGTGTGGTGCTAAAATAAGATCATCCACACTAGCATAAGGGTTGTGGGAAGATAAATTCAGAGCGAGGGATTTTGAGAAAGCAGCTAAAGAAACACCCACCACCGCAACCGCGTTGCACAGACTATAATATTCAGAGCCAAAATTTTCACACTCTAAAAAAGATTAGTTGTCAGTGTATTATAGTTGCAAATGTGAAAGTCAATAAGGCCTATACCTATGCATAAAGGTTTAAGTTCTAGAGAAAGCTTATCCGCCTGTGGCATGAGCATTGGCTCTTTATTAGTAGTAGAGGATGAATCACTCGTAGTGCTTAGCAGGATTATATTCATCGCGAAATATGACATTTCTGGCTACAAGGCTCAATGATAATATTAAACGCACAAATAGATGCAATCAAACCATTATAATCTATCTCAGTTGTTATCTCTCCCGTATGCTAGTTATTCTAAGAGATAACCACTCAGTGCTGCTCTCCAAAAGGCGCAAATCTTCTGCACCACTGTTGCATGATGTGGGAACCTTTGGGGCATTAATATAGCCATAAAGTGCTAATTTAGTCTTATAAGTTTTCAGCGTACTTAAGGTGATTAAAGAAAGATGACCGATAGATATAGAAACAGCAATAAAACCAAAGGAGGAGTTAATATGATGAAAAAGAGCAATTAATAAAAAGAAGATTGTCGATGATAATGCGCCTTTTGTATAGATTTACCAATCGCAGCGAGTCTTTGATACGTACCAGGCCAATTTTTTCAAGAGAGAGAGTATATGTGGTTCCAAAGTTATGGTGATGCCTAAAAAAACGATAAAGATATTATGCAATCAGCGTTCCAAAGGTCACTTAAAAATAACACCGTATTTAGAAAGATGGCAGGACAACAAGCCTATAAAATCGAAACACTAATTGTTTTTATACAGGTCTCCCCATGTATAATTTTTCTAAATAGATACCATATGGTGTTATCCACCTCACAATTACGATGTATAAGAAAGTTCTCGTCGTTTATTATGGTCAAGTATAAATTCCGAAGGAAAATGGAGTGGAGACAACTTTTTGCCATCTTCTATAGGGTTGATATTTACATTCTCCTCCACATCAAATGATGCATTTTGAAAGTGAATTATTTTGGGATCAATCAGTCAAAGATTCCATACAGTATCTCTTATAAAAATCTGTTTAATTTCTGGTGATATTATTATTTTAATGCTTTTCGTTAGCATAAAATTTATAATCTATTAGTTGCAACTATCAATCTCAAATACTTTACTGTAAAGATGAGATAGCTTATCCACTTTGTAGCTGTTACAGCCAAAACAATTGATTTTAGTGCTACTGTATTATGTCCATAAATATAAACTCTCAATGAGAGTGAAAATGTTTATGAATCTTCAGTATTTTAAGATTACTCTACATTATATCTAAGGTACTATTTTTCATAAAAAATTAATTACGTTCTAACAAAATGAGGAATTTTTTTCTTTAAATTTAGTAAATTAAAATAAAAGCTGTAAAAAATATATTTTTTGAATGTGATTATAGTGCATATTAAATGATGTGTGTATGAGGGAATAATTGATGTTCGCTGCAAATTTGAAAGAACGCGCTGCTTTATTCGAGAATAGAACTTTTTTCTATTTTACGTTGAGCGGTTTGTTTGCCACATTTGGAAATGGACTAAATTATATTGCATTATCATGGCTTGCTTACAATCAGACGAGTTCAATTCGTGGTGTAGCGCTTCTAATGTTTTTTCTCTGGATACCGAGCATTCTTTTTGCACCTTTTTGGGGGGTATTGGCGGATAAATACAATCGTAAAATACTGATTATCATTTCAAATTTTGTTAGAGGTTTGGTGCTCGTTGCTTGGGTAATACTTTGGCAATTGGGCATAGAAATTGATTTGATGATCTTATCTACACTGTTGGGTGTTTTTATTTCTTTTTATATGCCGTCAGCTATTCCTTTAATTCAGAGTATCGTTCCCCAAAAACAACTCATTAATGCAAATGCAACAATCGATATGGTCTATGAATTTGGCACTATCATAGGTATGGGGCTTAGTGGGGTTATACTAGCCTGTTTAGGAACAAAAGGAACACTTCTTATAGGCGGCATATTTTTTATTATTGCTGGTTTGTTTAACGTTGCAATGAAGGTACCTAAAAACCAAAGATCTAAAAGACAAACCGAGCAAAACTGGTGGGAAAATTATAGAGTATCCCTTCGTTATTTTAAGCAGAATCCAGCTCTTTTTATGCCTTATATAAGCCAGATGATTATTATGATGCTTTTAATGACCATCCCTGTTATTCTCGTTCCTTATACACAAGAGGTCTTAAATGCGAATAGCAGGACTTTTGCAATATTTGAGGCGTTTTATTCCCTGGGTGTATTGACTGGTGCGTTTTTTTTGCCACTTTTTTGTAAAGTTTTATCTATAAGGAAAATATTAGCCATTTTATTAGCTGTTATGGCTATTGGCCTCGCTATTTTGTCTATTAATACACACACTGTTATTGTTTTTCCTGTTTACTTTATGATTGGATTTGGACTTTCGAGTTGGGCTCTTTCAATTTCTTTATCACAACTCTCTTGTGATCCTGAATACCAAGGGAGACTACAGGCAAATTTTAATGGTATCTCTGGATGTTTTATCCTTGGAGTTTATCTTATTATGGCAAGCAGTAGCAGCATCATATCGCCTCAATCGATATATTTTCTTCAAAGTATTGTTGCGCTTGTTGGAATATTCATTGTATTGTTTTATAAACATGAAAAACAATAAGTTACATTTGTGTGTTAAATATACGCTATTTCACAAATGTTTACGCTGCGGAATATCTTATATTTTGTTGTTAAAGGGTATGTGAGCACATGTGAAAATTGATGATTTTAAGGAATAAAGCATAAATTTATGTATGCTATAAAATATTCTTTATTTTTTAATGGTGACCCAAAAAGGTTGATGTATTTTAATTCATCTCGTTTTTGTAAGGAGATAAAGACGCAAAGTTTTCAGGATTCTTAGAAGTTTTTTTGTTTTCAGTATAGCTGAAAGAAAAACAATTAGGTAATTTCTTGTTACAGGAGAAGAGAGTATAATATTACGAGGAGAATATTGCGTTATTTTTGTTTTTCAAAATCCACAGAAAAAATTGTATCAATTTCATCCTCATTGAAATGCGTATTTCTACGACGATTCAAGGTTTGCACAATCTCTTTTTTCAAAATAGCATCTGTTTCACTTAAACGGTGAATACTGAGTTCTAATTCAAGAGATAAAGCTAAATCCACGCACAATTTAAGCTCTTCTCCAATATCGAAACCACGTTGATAATTGTCATACAGACCAACCAGTGTATCAGATAATTCTTTATCGCATAAAGAGGTCACGCTTAATTCCTCCATGTTGCGGTTTCTTGTGCAGCTTTGGTATGTTTAGGTATCACTCCACTATCGTCACCTAGAATTGCCATGTATACGAACCTTATGGTTTTGTCAATTTTTTGTAAAATACATGCTTTTAAATCAATGTTTGTTGGAAACTTTATTACTCTAAGCTTTTAAAGTTCCCAATGATATGTATAGCAATATGTTCACTATATTGAACTTATCGCATTTAAGATACATTGCCAAATGACTTTTAATTTGCGCATGGAAGAAATATTTTGACGATAGACCAACTCTCCTGAAATCTCTATTGCCAATCACAACTAACTCAATGCTATTAACATCTACAATAAGTAAACATGGTTTATAAGCATCGAGCTTTTTAATAACGAATGATGATCTCATTTTTTATAGAATAGCAATTATTTTACTTATTTGATATTGATTTTTAGACATTAATAACTCTTTTAAATAACTCTTTTATCTTATAAAAAAACTATGGGAAATGTATTTGCATATTTTTGTAATAAGATGTCAGTGGTATATTGCGCGGCATGCAATGAAGAGATCCGTATAGGGCTTTTACTGCTCTGAAACATATGACTGTGTTTTTTGAAAGAACCGTTGCTAAAAGTTGGCTCGACGATCATACAATTGGCAATGGCAGGTGTGTTCTCCTGTGATAGAATATCCAAATATTTTTAATACTAGAGATCGATATTTGGTAAACTTTTACGCGTTTTGCTTAGATTGTATGAGAATGGGGTAGCTTAACAAAATACTATGGTGGTTACTTTCTTTGTGTGATTATCAATCATTTTCGCTCCTGTTTAAACGAATGCTCCACTCCCCATTTTTGTGGGGTTACGTAGGTAAATCTTTGCCCAACATAAGAGACATTAACAAGAAGTGTAATGCAAATATTGCATTGATTCAACGCATTATTGTGTCATTTGGCAAAAAAAGAAATTGAGTCCAAAACAGCACTGGCGAAACGTTTATATTTGATACGAGCAAGTTTGCTGCTTAGTAGGTATCTAATAGCGGTTCATTTAGGTATTAATAAAGCTATTTATGATCACGCTGAAAGAGGTACGATTTTTCCTAATGCAGAATTTTTGGTTGTTCTATCGCATAAATTAAAAGTCAATTTAACCTGGCTTGTAACGGGTAATGAGATGTTTTCGGATATGGCAAAGGCGAAAGTAGCTAGTTTAAAATTGCAAGCGATCCCTGTTGGGTTGATGAAAAAGCTTGGACATTTAGTTTATATGAATTATCGTGATGCAAAAATAGATATGCTTTCTGAATATGTAGTAGAATTTGCGGCAGAGCTTTACGGAAAATTGTAAAAGTTTATTCAAAATCTCAACAATATGGAAGAAGTCGAATCTACTTTCTACTTTTAAAACTTCATTTAAAGCGTAAAATTGAATGTGAAAAACACCTCCAATAATTTCACAAGATACGAACGAATAGCCCTTTTAAAAAGTGGAACTTTTTTTATCATGAAAAATTGTAAATCAATATATTAATCTGATATAGATAAAACAGTTTATAAAAAGAATTACGGTTGATAATACAAATAAAATTTGTTCAAAAAAAAACTAATATCATTCTGAAATATGTGTTGATTGAAGTAAAAGATAAGGGCAACAGTGAAAATACAGTGGATTATATGAGGGGAAAGAGTTTAGAAAATAGCTTCTTTTCAGTTTGTGATATTAAAAAAACTTATATAATAGTAAAATGATAATACGGCCGTAATCTTATTATGGCGTCGAAGCTATATTTGGTTCTTATAGAATAATAGCCATATAATAGAAAAAAGAACGAAAGACTTCTTATAGCGCGCTTTTATCTTTTTATGAAGACGTTGCAATGAGCACGTTGGAGCTTTTTACAGAACGCACCTCATTATATTAATATTAGGAAATATGTTTTCCAAAGATGCACATCTTACGAGAGAAGGTTATCGCATAACAAAAAGTAAGGTTATCATGATAATTATTATCTATTACATTAAGTTATAAAAATTATAAATTTGTTTTTATAAGAACAGCTATTTTATTGAGAAGTATTTTTACAACTTTATAAAAAATTATTTTTACACTCTTGCCATTCTTCTGATGCGCTTTATTTGAAAAGTAAAATTGCTCTTTAGTGAAAGTATTTTGTTAAGAGATAAATCGCAGTATTTTTGAATGGAGATAATGGTATATTTTCAAAACTTTGTGTTTTTATTTATTTTTTAGCTTGAATCCCTCTAGCTAAAAGGGTTGGGGACTTTTCTAGATTCGATGTTGTTGCGAAGATTTTAGAGCGATACCGCAATAAGTAGCGGTATCGGGAGGGGAGGGTTTTGTCTTGATTTATTGGTTTTTGAAATGCGCGAACTCAAGGGTTTTGCCATGTGTGTTTTTGCGCGTTGTGATGATGTTGAACTCTGTTGGAGGAGATTCTTATGAAAAAAAAATATTCCACACCAAATTTAATTAAAGCTGTTTCGCTCAGCACAGCAATGGCTACACTTTTATCGAGTGTTTCTCCTGTTTTTGCGGCAAATCTTGCGATAGTAGGAGCGGCTAATCAAAGTACAAGTCTTACTGGCGTTGTATATGCACGGGGTAGTCATGGCAGTATTGTTTTCGCTGGTGATGATGATCACTGTGGTGCAGACAACGTTGTTGGTCGTGGTGGCAAGCAACAGGAGAACATTAATAATAAAATAACTGCAGAGGAGCAATATGAGAGATTTGTTGGTGAGAAAGTTTTTGGAAGTCGTAGTCCTTATGGTACGACCACTGAAAAGGTTACTTGGCAGGGTGATGGAGTTACGACTAATAATGGTGCTTATATGGGGACACCGACTTTTGGTATCGTTAACGCTATGCCTGAAGCTTTTGGTATTTATTCTTTTGTAACGGGTTGTGGAGCAGCAGCAACGGGGAATTATTCAACAGCATTCGGTGCTGGTGCAACCACAAAGGCTGGTGGAGCACAAGCTTTTGGTGTTTCTGCACTTGCAGGAGGTATAGCAAGTGTTGCTATGGGCGTGGGATCAGAAGCGGTGGGGAAATCTTCAGTTGCTATTGGAGGGCTTGCAAATGCATTAGGCACAAATAGCATTGCTTTAGGTACAAAGGTGAAGGCAGAAAAGAATTATACGGTTGCTATAGGTACAGATGCTAACGCTTTAGGTTCAGGTTCTATTGCAATAGGGGGTAGGCGCTCTGACAGAACTGAAGAAAATGATCCTACAAGAAGATTAGAAGCAAAAGGTGAAAATTCGATTGCTATAGGTACATTTGCTTATGCTGAAACGGATGATTCTGTTGCCATTGGTGTGAATGCACAAGTATTTTCTAAGGATGGTGTTGCTGTAGGCGGGGGGTCTATTTCTGATAGAGACAAGGGTGTTGCTGGTTATGATCCTTACTTGAATTCTGCATCGACAAACACCAATATAGCATGGAAAAGCACCACAGGTGCTTTTAGTGTTGGTGAAGTTGGTGGTAGTGGTAATGGGACGCTAACACGGCAGATTACAGGGGTAGCGGCTGGTTTTGAAGATACCGATGCAGTTAATGTTGCACAGTTGAAAGCTTTGAGAAATGTCATAGCAGGAGGAGGGGCTTGGAAACTTTCTGTTAATGATACAGATCCTGCAGACGTGGATCCAGGCAGCACAGTAGATTTTTCAGTGAATACGAATAATGGTGGAGTAGGAAAGGACAACTTAAAAATTGAAAAAAGCAATGAAAACACTAAGCATAAAATCCAATTTATTTTGAGTGATACTCTTCAGTTGACACAAGTCACCACAGGTCAAAGCAAGATGAGCGATGACGGCTTTTTTGTTAATGGTCAAGATGGTTCACGCATGACTGTGGATGGCTTTTTTATTAATGATAATGGTCCAAGTATGACTGTGGAAGGTATTGATGTTGCCAATCAAAAGATTACAAATGTAGCAGAGGGGACTGAAGATACCGATGCAGTAAGTTATAAACAGCTGAAAGATATAATACAGCTTGCCGAAAAAAGTTGGAAGCTTTCTGTTGATGGTAACAATGCTACAGATGTTAATGCTGGTAGTACAGTAGATTTTATTGCTGGTGATACTAGGGGTGGCGGTAAAAATATCATAATTGAAAAAGATAGCGACAATAAAGTCAAATTTTCTTTAAAGGATCAGCTTACGCTAATAAGTGTTACTACAGGCAACAGCATAATGAGCAGCGATGGCTTTTCGTTTATTGATGGTAATGGACCAAGTATGACTGTGGAAGGTATTAATGCTGGCGATAAAAAAATTACAGGAGTGGCTAAGGGAGAAAGGGGTACGGATGCTGTAAATGTTTCACAGCTGCAAGAGGTACAAGCACTTGCAGAAAATGGTTGGAAACTTTCTGTTGATGGTAACAATGCTACAAATGTTACAGCTGGTAGTACAGTAGATTTTGTTGCGGCTACGAATGATAAGGGTAATAAGAATATCAAAATTAAAAAAGACAATAATAACGACAAGAATCAAGTCACATTTTCTTTGAATGATAATCTTGAATTGATGAGTGTCACGACAGGCAACAGCATTATGAGTGATAACGGGTTTGAGTTTATTGATGAAGGACCAAGCATAACTGTGGAAGGTATTGATGCTGGTGATAAAAAGATTACAAATGTATCAGAGGGGACTGAAGATACCGATGCAGTAAGTTATAAACAGCTGAAAGATGTAAGACAGCTTGCAGAAAAAAGTTGGAAGCTTTCTGTTGATGGGAAAAATGCTACAGATGTTCCAGCTGGGAGTACAGTCGATTTTGTTGCAGTTAAGCATTCAGACAATGCAGGTAATGAGAGTGAGAACACAAATATTAAAATTGTCAAAAGCGAGGGAAATAAAGTATCCTTTGATTTAAATGAATATATTAAAGTTGGTCGTGTAGAAACGGGGCTTAGCAGTATGAGTAATGCTGGATTTATGATCAAGGAAGGTCCAAATATGACCAAGGGTGGTATCTATGCTGCCAATACAAAAATTACAGGAGTACAAAAAGGTACTAATGAAAATGATGCTGTTAATGTTTCACAGTTAAAGACAGTAGAAGAGAAAATAAAAGAAGTAGCAGATAATAGTCTTGTTAAATGGGAAGAAGACAGAAAGCTTATCACTATTGGTGCACAAAAAGATGGTATCGAAATCAATGTTGCAAATAGTGATGATGAAAATCGAATTATTTCTGGCGTTAGAGATGGAAAAATTAGCCATGATTCAACAGAAGCAATCAATGGCCATCAGCTTTTCAGTTATGCTGATAATATATCAAAATATTTTGGTGGTGAGACAGATGTGATTAATGGTATCAACCCAACTTTTACTGTTCAGGACAAAAAACATGACAATGCAACCGATGCGTTTGCTTCTATTGATACTTCTATCACGGATATTTACACGCAGATTAACAACGTAACAAATGATAGCCTTGTTAAATGGAATGAGGATAAGAAGCTTATTACCATTGGTAAGGGAAAAGGCGGTACTGAAATCAATGTTGCCAATTCGAATGGCGAAAGTCGGGTTATTTCTGGTGTTGCGGATGGTAGTTTCAAAAAAGATTCAACAGAAGCTGTAAATGGTAGTCAGATTAATACAATATCTGGAGTTATTGCAAAGTCCTTTGGTGGAGATGCAGCATTTCAGGACGGTGTCTTTGTAGGACCAAGCTATAATTTATCTAAAGTTTCTACGGATGGTACAGTAGAACAGAAAACTTTTAAAAATGTTGGCGATGCTCTTGAAGGCCTTGATGTGAATGTCCGAAATGTGAATAAACATATACAATATGTAGACAAGAAATTTGATGATAAATTTGATCAATTATCTCAAGATGCCTTGCTTTGGAGTAAAACAGAAGGTGCATTTGTTGCACTTCATAAAAACGATGGAAGAAAAACAAATAGTAAGATTAAGTTTCTTGCAGATGGCGATATCTCAGGAGATTCAACAGATGCAATTAATGGCTCTCAGATTAATACAATATCTGGAGATATTGCAAAATTCTTTGGTGGTACTGCAGATTTTCAGAATGGTGCTTTTGCAGGCCCACGATATAATTTATCTAAAGTTTCTACAGATGGTAAAGTAGAACAGAGAATTTTTAAAAATGTTGGCGATGCTCTTGAAGGTCTGGATGTGAATGTCAAAAATGTCAATAGCCGTATAAAATATGTAGACAATAAATTTGATGATAAATTTAATAAGTTTTCTCAAGATGCTTTGTTGTGGAGTGAAAATGAAGGTGCATTTGTCGCACTTCATGGGCCAAATGGACAGAAGACAGATAGTAAGATTAAGTTCCTTGCAGATGGTGATATCTCAGGAGATTCAACAGATGCAATTAATGGTTCTCAACTTTATAAGATGGGTGATCAAGTTGCAAATTATTTCGGTGGTGGTGCTAGCTATAAGAATGGAGAATGGAGCAAGCCTACTTTTAAGGTTGTTCAGCGTAATGTGGATGGCACTATTGTTGAAAAAACGCATCATAATGTCGCTAATGCTTTTGAAGATGTCGATAATTCTATCACGGATATCTATAATCAGATTAACAATGTGACAGAAAATAGCCTTGTGAAGCAGGAGAGAGAAGATGGTCTCATTACTATCGGTAAGGCGACAGGTGGCACTGAAATCAGCATTGTAAATAAAGATGCTATGGAGCGTACACTTTCCGGTGTGAAAGATGGGAAACTTTCTCAAACATCAACGGACGCCATAAATGGTTCACAACTTTTTGCTACGAATAAAAATGTTTTAACTGTTACTGATAATCTCAAAAAAGTTGCTCAAAATACATCGAAATATTTTGGGGGAAGTACGGATGTACTCGAAGGTATAGAACCCTCTTTCTTTATTCAGGGAAAGACACATCATAATGTTTTTGATGCATTTACTGGTGTCAATACTTCGATCACAAATATTGATAATAAGATTTCCGATGTGATAAAAAATAGTCTTGTTAAGCAAGATGAAAACTCAAATCTTATCACGATTGGTAAGGATACAGCTGGAACTGAGATCAATATTGCCGGATATGGTAAGGTAGCACGCAAGATTTCTGGTTTGAAGGCAGCAGAAAAAGGGGATGAAGCTGTTAACAAAGACCAACTTGATAAAAGCATAGAGGATATTACTAAAGATATTGAGAAAGCAAGTGCTGCTGCGGTTCTCTACGATAAGAATGGCGATGGTTCTGTTAATTATGGCAGTGTGACTTTAGGAGGCAATAAAAATGACAGCCCAGTTGCTCTTCATAATGTCAAAGATGGTAAACTTTCCCAAGATTCTCACGATGCAATCAATGGTAGTCAGATTAATAAGATAGCTGAAAGTATTGCAAAGTACTTTGGTGGTGGTGCAAAGTTTATTAACGGTGCCGTTGAAGGGCTGAAATATACTTTATCCGCTATTGTAGATGGTGAGGTAGGGAAGGCTAATTTTTATGATGTTGGTTCAGCTTTAACAGGTCTTGATAAGAATGTTAAAGATGTGAATCAGCGCTTAACGAATGTATCCAATGAGTTTAATCAGAAAATTGAGGGGATCTCAAAAGATGCTTTACTGTGGGATGATGAAGAAGAAGCATTCGTTGCACGTCATGAAAAAAATGGTAAGAAAACAAACAGCAAATTGAAATATCTTTTAGATGGTGAGATTGCTAAAAATTCAACAGATGCCATTACGGGTAACCAGCTTTATCTCATGAGCAACAAGCTTGCTAGTTATTTCGGAGGCGGTGCCAAATATGAGAATGGTAAATGGACAGCACCTAGTTTCAAGATTGTTCAAGTTGATGCGAATGGTAAAATTGTTGAGAATAACTATAATACAGTTGCTGAGGCCTTTGGTGGTATTAATAGCGGTATGTCAAATATTAATAACCGTATTGATGATGTTATCAACAAGGTTGATTCAGATGCTTTAAAGTGGAATAAGGATAAAAAAGCTTATGATGCTAATCATGATGGTCAGCCGAGTAAGATTATCAATGTAGCTGATGGTAAAGTTGAAAAAGGTTCGAAAGATGCGATTAATGGTGGACAACTTTGGGAAACCAATGAACGTGTCGCTGATGTTGAAAAAGATGTTAAGCATCTTAACAACAGAGTTGATAACATTTCAAATACGATTGCTAATATTGGTGATGTCGTTAACAATATTGATGGCAAAGTTAACGTCATTAATAATAGAGTTGATATCATTGAAGAGGATGCAGTTCGTTATGACAGAGATGAAAACGGCAAAAAGACCAATAAAATCACACTAGCGGGTGGTAATGCGAGTGAACCTGTTGTGATTGATAATATCGCTGATGGTAAAATTGAGAAAGGATCAAAAGAAGCTGTAAATGGTGGTCAACTCCATGACTATACTAAAGAACAAATGAAGGTTATTCTTGATAAATCCAAACAATATACGGATCAACGGGTAAACAATATTGTGATTGACGCGATTGACGATGCTGTTGATCAGGCTAAACAATATACAGATATGAAGTTTGATGTTTTAAACTACCGCATTGATAATGTGAAAAAAGAGGCAAGACAAGCAGCAGCTATTGGTTTAGCGGTCTCTAACTTGCGCTACAATGATACACCTGGAAAATTAAGCGTTGGATTTGGTACTGGTTTATGGCGTAGTCAATCTGCAGTTGCCTTTGGTGCGGGTTACACCTCAGAAAATGGAAAATATCGTTCTAATATATCCGCAACGACTTCTGGGGGGCACTGGGGTATAGGTGCGGGATTCAATATGACATTGAATTGATACTAAACAAAATACATAAAAAAGTCTTTTCACCCTTGTCTTATGAGACAAGGGTGGATTGTTTTTACGTATGTAAAAAATACGCCATATAAATTGATGATTGCTATAATGATAAATATGGGTTTAAAAAACAGAAAAAACCTGTCTTTTTTCAGTAAAGCGAATTTTTTATTCAAAATAAGATAATGAGCATTACGTTATACAGTTCATTATTTTCTGCTTTAAGCTTTTCAATCTAAAAGAACTATAGGGCTTTCCAGCTAGAAAAAACTGAATACCTTTTTACGCTTGAGAAAGCCAAAAATTTACTAAAAACTTTCTGCTAAGACAAAAACATATCTTTAAATTTATTTTAACTTTTTGGATGAGGTTATAAAAACAATGTAATAACTGAGTTGCATTTCTTACAAAGAATAACCAATAAGTTTAAATTAATAATGCATCACTCTATGAAAGAAATTTTACCTTCTTAGGAAGTATAAAGAAAGTAAAACGCACTAACCTTAAGATCTAAAGACCCAACTTCTCTCTTTTCAATCAGTCCTTAGATTGATGAATGGCTAATGGGATAGTCCAAAGTTTAAAATTCAAATTTTCCATTCTGAGAAGCATGAGATTGAAGAAGAAATTTTCTGCATGTATCAAAAGCTTTAAAGTATGTTATTAAGTTTTATACAAACCTCATCAAGGAGCTTAAAAAATCTTCTTATGGTATTTTTAAAATGGCATTCCAAATCACAAAATATTAAATTGTCGCGCGTGAGGAAGAAAGTGGGCAAAGAAATATTGTGATCGGTACTGAATCAAAAATAGCAGGAGATGCAGGAGTTTGCATTAGGAAAAGATTCAACGAACATTGATAATGCATGGAAATTCAGTCTCAATATTTTAGTATTGGTGATATTGCGAATGGTAAAATCAGACAGATTGTAGGTGTTATGGCTGATATCAGCGAATATCAGCGAAGTGATGTTGCCGATGTTTTCAGTTGAAAGTGGTCAGTAGTCTCATCTAAGTGGGATAATGAGTTAAAAAGCGTTAAGATTGCTAGTGATAGAGGAGGCAATGAACTAAACTTTGCCAATAGTGGTGCTTTTATCGTAAAAATAGAAGGGTGAGACACGGATTTTTATCGGTAGGATGCATGATCATGAAGTTGTGAACAAACTCAACTTGATAAGGAAACAACTGGCTCGTTACTGAAGAGATTAAAAAGTTAATTTTACGGCTGTTTTCTACGATCTAATATAAAGCGAAGAGAGTGATCCACATCAGAAACCTATAGATCTAGGTAAGAGGCGAGTTATGTTTGAAGTTTTCGATGGCAGAGGCGGTCTCTTTTCGGAATATTGATGTAGGTAAGGATTGTAAAAGGATCAACGGATCCAGTGAATGAAAGGTATTGTGGGTTTTATAGGCGGGAGTACTGGTTATGATGAAAATGGCACATGGACCAGATCGAAATTTAAGGTAAAAAAAACCTTCAAAGAAATGATATAGAAGGCGAAGAAGAATCTACAAGTGTTTCTCAAGCATTTGAGCTTGTAAGTAATTCTTTCACGCATGTTGTTAAGGGCTTTACTGAAAAAATTACCATAATATCATAGGTTATCACGGGGAATTTTCTAAGGCGATGCTTTATTGTGAAATGCAAGCACAAAAGCTTTTATTTTCTAGCATGAAAAGGTTAGCAAGGCAAACAGTAAGAGTACATTTTGGGTGGCAAGGAATTTGACGAAAGATTTCAAGGATGCGATTCTAGGTAGTTTTTCAGTGGATACTTGTCTCATATTTTGGTGGTGATGCAGGTTATTATAAGGAAAGAATCAAGTAAGCATTTTAAGTATTCAATGGGGGCAGAACGCCAGGAGATAAAAATGAGTGTTATAGTATATTGGAAGCATTTGATGCGGTAATAACAAGGAAGCACCATCAACGATTGTATAAAAGAAGTTGAAAAAGATGTATTTTCGAATGGTCTGAATAAGAATCGAGGAAAAAATGGTTACGATTTTTCTCACGTTGCTGATAGGGAGGAGGATTTCAAGTAAGGATTATCAATGTGGATAAGTATAGTAGAAAAAGGTTCAAAAGATGCTGTAAGTAGCGGTCAATTTTTGGAAAATCAGCAGATGATGATCGATCAGGTAAAGAATATTGAGAATAAAGTGACGTTATTTTATAGAGAAGAAGGTGCTCTAGGAGGAACAGATAATGTAGCTGATGATAAAATTGAAAAGGCTTCGCAAGAATCGATTAATTGTGTCGTTGAGGGGGACAGAAGCAAGATAAGCAGTGACTTTTGGTTTGGTAGTGTCGGAGTTTTTTGTTATAACGATGCATTTAAGTGAAGGCTTTCATTTGGGAGATTGTTTCTTGGTGTAGTCGATTTGTATTTTCTTTTGGTGCTCGAATAATAGTGCAGATGGCGGTTTCATTTTTTTGAATCGCTCTGTTCTGAGTGCAAGAAGCCATTGTAGTTTAAGCGTGGGAGTAAATTTAACGTTGAATGAATAATAAAAAAGAATGCATTTTTGTTTTATCAGATTAAGAGCGAAAATTTTATATTGAGAGAAGGGGGAATTTTACAAAGAAATTCCAAGAGGTGGATAATCCTAAATTCTCATAACAGCATATTTTGTAGTTACAGGTTTAGTTTAGCTGATTTTCGTGAGAAGTGAATCACTTTAACAAAAAATTTACGAATACAGAATAATTCTTTTATACATTCTCTTCTATAAATTAGTAGAAGACATGATTAGATATGTATTCTAAAAGTATATATATTTCATTGAGAGAATCAATTCATTAGAAGGGTATTCTTAAAGAAATAAGAGGGTTCTATTTTGTTACGTTACTTATTCTTCTATCATCGGGCAGTGGAACTGATTAAGTAAGACTTACTTTGATAAATAGGGGTATCTAAAACAAATAACACATCAACGCTTCTACAAAAACTTATTAGCACACACAATGAATCCATAAATTTTTAAGAATAGAGATATTTATTAAAATCATTCATTTTTTTCTTGCTATTTTTCTTAATAGCCTATAGGAAAAGATATATATAAAGGCATTAAAAGTATTTACAAAGCGGGGGACCACGACATATGAAAGAATCACACAACCACCCTATCTTAAAAATCTTCAAAAGACACCTCTCCAAATTCGAAGAGTATTTCGCTTATTTTTACGCTAAAAGGACGCTCTCCCTCCAGAAAAGATTCTAACACTCTTAGGAAACGTCTTCTTCTTTTTTCGCATAACCACCTTTTATTACCTCTTAAATACAAAACATTTAATAATAGCACACAAACATGTCTCTATGCGTATCTCACTTTTTCTCATTTTTAAATTCAAAGACTTTTCCACAAAAAAATCCCCCCTAACAACTTAAAATCACAGCTTTATGAACCGGATTATCAATCTTTCAAATAATAATATTATTTAAATAGTTCTTTTTTTCACTCTGACAACCTTAATTTTTATAAAACAAGAAAAAATATCTTCTGAAACTTTCTAACAGCAGAATATGTCTTTTTAATGTTTTTACTCTGTTTTTACTTGGAGAATTTGTTATGAAAAAAATACATATCATACCACGAACATCAGTAGTAAGTAATTTGAAAAATTCTTGCTCATCTTATAGATTACCTTTTATTAAAACACTTTTATTGATTTCAGTAACTGCTTTGTTTTCAAATGCGTCTTTTGTTTTTGCTGCCTCAGCTGAGGTGGGAATTGGGGCTGAGAATCTTTTAGGCGATAATAAACGTAACGTGGTTCCCCAGTTGGCAGCCGGTGTTGAGCTTGGCGAGAATTCAAAAAATGCCCCACATACTAATGTTCAAAACGGACTTGGTGGCAAGGTGAGCAGCAGTGATAATGTGGTTAAATATGATACCGATGCGCAGGGAGTGAAAACTGGTACGATCACTTTAGGTGTACAGAAAGAGGACAATGAGGAAGTGCAACCAGTAAGAATAAACAATGTATTCGGTGAAGAGATTACAGAGAATTCAAAATTCGCTGTTACTGGCGGACAGCTTTTTAATGCTCAAAAAGAACTTGGCGGCAAGATAGGTTCCGTTCAAGAAGAGCTTGGCGGTAAGATAGGTGCCGTTCAAGAAGAGCTTGGTAGCAAGATAGGTGCCGTTCAAGAAGAGCTTGGCGGTAAGATAGGTGCTGTTCAAGAAGAGCTTGGCGGTAAGATAGGTGCCGTTCAAGAAGAGCTTGGCGGCAAGATAGGTGCCGTTCAAGAAGAGCTTGGTAGCAAGATAGGTGTCGTTCAAGAAGAGCTTGGCGGCAAGATAGGTGCCGTTCAAGAAGAGCTTGGCGGCAAGATAGGTGCCGTTCAAGAGGAGCTTGGCGGCAAGATAGGTGCCGTTCA
>NZ_JH725068.1:182717-186208 GCF_000278215.1 Bartonella rattimassiliensis 15908 | reverse complement strand
GAGCTTGGCGGCAAGATAGGTGCCGTTCAAGAAGAGCTTGGCGGCAAGATAGGTGCCGTTCAAGAGGAGCTTGGCGGCAAGATAGGTGCCGTTCAAGAAGAGCTTGGCGGCAAGATAAATACCGCTCAAGAAGAGCTTAGAAACAGGATAGGAGTTGTTCAGGATGGTGCGGTTAATTACGATGTTGATTCAGAGGCCAAAAATAGAACCAATACGATCACTTTACAAAGTACGGAAAGAGGGACCTCAGTAAAAATACGCAATTTAGCTGATGGTAATGTTGATAAGAATTCAACAGATGCGATTAATGGCCGTCAATTAAGAGCGGAGTTAGATACTGTTCTTGAGAATGCAAACCATTATACTGATGTGAAGTTTGAAGTATTAAGTTATGATCTTAAGAATGTGCGCAAAGAGGCAAAACAGGCAGCGGCGATTGGTTTGGCAGTGTCTAACTTACGTTACTTTGACGACCCAGGATCTTTGAGTTTTGCAGTAGGGGGTGGTGTATGGCGTGGCCAGTCTGCTTTTGCTATTGGTGCAGGATATACATCTGAAAATAGTAAGATTCGTTCGAATGTATCAGCAGCCAATGCCGGTGGTCATTGGGGTGTAGGGGGTGGAATAAGCCTGAAATTACAATAACACCAGATAATACAAAAAAACGACAATTAGACCGCATTTTATCGCCCTTGTCTGATAAGGCAAGGGCGAAAATTTATATTGAGATTATAGTATAGAGAAGGTGTATTTCTAAAGAAGAGTCATAGAGGCGGATAATAATAAAGCCTCATAATAACATATTTTATAGTCATGAGTTTAGTGAGACTGATTTTAGTGAGAATCGTACCACTTTAACAAAAAATTTATGAATTCAGAGTAATACTTTTAAATAGAAGTAATACTCTCATCTAAATAAGAGTAATACTTTCATATAAATGAAAAGAGTGCATAATCTCATAATATTATACGGGATTACACAGTATTTTAAAAATTGTATATTCTATAATTTTATTGATAGAAAATATCCATGGGGAGGATATGCTTAAAAAATAAAGAAATTCCATTTTTATTATTTTATGATGATCCCTGTAAGCAGCAAGAACAATCACAAGGCATGAACCAACTATAACAATGTAAGCTAGCTATAATGATTAAGTAAGACTCACTTTGGGAGAAATAGAACCTTCAAAACAAGGAAACGAAACAAACTCTCTCTATTAAGTTTATACCGTCTACACACTGAATCATAAGAATTTTACAATTACACAAATCGGAAAGACTCATTCTGTAAAAATAATAAAATTCATTTTCTCTTGCTATTTCTCTAAATATCCTGTAGAATCACAAAAAGCTATTTTAGAAAGACTCATTCTGGCAAAAACAGAATAAATTCCCGCAAAGGAGGAGGTGCGAGGAATGATAAAGAAATACCCTAAAACTCAAGAGCATCTTATTCATTTTCATAACAAAAACACAACAACTTTGCAGAGAATAACCTAATCTCTCGCAAAGTTCTAAAAATCCTCTCGCGATAAGCACCTTATCACTTCTTAAACACACGAAATAAATCTCTAATTTTCAAAAACTATAAACCACACATTTAAATATCAGTACACAAATATGTCTTTTTTATATCCTTTCCGCTTTCAAACCCGAAAATTTTACTGCAAAAAACACACTCTAATTAAAGCGAAAAGAACCAAAATATTACCCAACACCAATCACAAGCTTATTGAAAGTTTTACTGCTCACATCTGCTTCAGTGATAAATTGAAATTCCATAAAGAACAAATAAAAAACCAAACCTTATAAGAACCCTAGCGCTTAAATATGTCTTTTTAATGTTCTTAATATATTTTTTACTTGGAGAATTTATTATGAGAAAAATATATGCCACACCAACACGCAATGACGTAAATTTTCTTCGTTCCTTCTCTGCAATAAGAGAGATTTCGTTTATTGCAATGGCTGTATTTTTAGCAAATATTTCTCCTGTTTTTTCAGCTTCTCCTATTTTTTCAGTGAATCCTAATTTTAACAACAGATTTCTTGGAGGTGTCAAAAGTGTTGGTGTGTTTTATCCACAAAGCACCATCTCTGTTGCTGGTTTGAATGTTTCTGAAGACGATGAAAATTTTTTAACCAAAGCCCTTTGGAGTATGGATAATAATTCTATCATCAATGTTTTGACAAAAGATGATAATAAATTATTGAGAAATGCGTTGAGTATAGAGGATCAATATAAGAGATCTTTCATTAGTCCACAGCGAGTTGTTCGTGATAACTTTACAGCCCAGCAGCTTGCACAGAATGATGCGAATATAGGTGCTACTGGCGTTATTAATGTATCTGATTTTTCACAAAATTTTCCCGTCGTGGAAATGCCACGCAGCTCTAGAATAAAACGTAGCTCTTTCGCGGACTGGACGCGA
This sequence comes from Bartonella rattimassiliensis 15908, assembly GCF_000278215.1. Lineage (GTDB taxonomy): Bacteria > Pseudomonadota > Alphaproteobacteria > Rhizobiales > Rhizobiaceae > Bartonella > Bartonella rattimassiliensis. Next base: position 183,773 of record NZ_JH725068.1, on the reverse strand, counting down.
GAGGATTTTGAGAAGAGGGCCTCTGTCGTCCAGGGTACGTGGGTAGGTACAGAGGCGCCTTTCAGATCTGTTATTCTTGGTTATGGCATAAACATTAAAGCTGACGAGGGAGGTGTAAATAAGGCGGTTGTTATTGGGTATCAAGCAGGTGCTGGCAGCGGTTGGTCTGTAGTGGTTGGTGCTAATGCAAGAGCGGAGTACAGCGGGTATGGTTCTGTTGTTATGGGGCGGAAAGCCTACTCATCAGGTCTATTTGGTATTTCTGTTGGTGGTTTTGGAAAACCAGACGGGAATGATTCACCTAAGCCATATGGTACGGTTGTAAAAGGTAATTATTCAATCGGCATTGGTTATGAGGCCTATGTAGAGGAGGGTGCGTCAGATTCAATTGCTATTGGCCGCAATGCAAAAGTCTTAGGGAACAGTGGAGTTGCTCTTGGTGGTAGCGCAAGTGTTGAATTAGGCGCCAGCAATGCAATTACTCTTGGTTGGAAGGCAACTGTTCACTCAAACGCCAACAGTTCAATTGCTCTTGGTGATAGCGCAAATGTTAGCCTTGGTAGCAAAAATTCAATTGCTCTTGGTCAAAGCGCATATGTTGAAGCAGCCTCCGACAGTACAATTTCTATTGGTTTGGAAGCATTAACCGGCGCTAAGCATACGATTGCAATTGGTAGTAACGCATTAGCCAAATCTAACTACGGGGTTGCAATTGGTAATGAAGCATTAGCCAGCTATCCGAATACGCTTGCATTTGGTGCCTTTGCAGTAGCCAAAGAGTTAGATGCGGTTGTACTTGGTTACAGTGCAAAAGCATTATCTAAAGCGGGTATAGCTTTGGGTTCATTTTCTCTAGCTAATGTTGGACCTGCTATTGTAGGTTATGATCCTATGACTAGAAAGAACTTAGATAAGCAGAGCATGGCCTGGAAATCCAGCCTTGGTGCACTCAGTATTGGTAATTCTGAAAAAGGTATAACCAGACAGATCGTAGGTGTTTCAGCTGGTACGAATGATACTGATGCTGTGAATGTTGCACAGGTGAAGTCATTACAA
>NZ_JH725068.1:180511-180964 GCF_000278215.1 Bartonella rattimassiliensis 15908 | reverse complement strand
GTTCACCAAAGAGATTAACAATGCAATTGCCGATGTGCAAGGTGATAGCCTTGTTAAGAAAGAGATAGATACAAATCAAATTACTATTGGTAAGGCAGTAGAAGGCGGTGAAATCAACATTGCTAACAGCCATGGCGAGGCTCGGACTCTTTCTGGTGTAAAAGAAGCCACGAAGAGTGATGAAGCGGTTAACAAGGGCCAGCTTGATGAAAATTTAGAAAAGCTTTCTACCAGTCTTCAATCTGTTGACTCAGCTGTTGTTCATTACGATAAAAATGCAAGGGGTGAAATTAACTACGCGAGTGTGACTTTGGGTGGTAAAGAGAAGCCTCTTGTAGGTCTTCACAATGTTGCCAACGGTGTAATTTCTTCAGAATCACATGATGCAATCAATGGCTCTCAGCTTTATGCTTTAGGCAGTGGTGTTGCGAAATCTTTAGGTGGCGGTGCTAG
>NZ_JH725068.1:179578-180411 GCF_000278215.1 Bartonella rattimassiliensis 15908 | reverse complement strand
ATTACCGGTTCTCAGCTTTATTCCTTAGGCGACAATGTTGCGGCGTCTTTAGGTGGTGGTAGTTATAAAGATGGTAAATGGAGTGCTCCTACTTTTAAGTTTAAAATCTTTGATACGAGTGGTGAGGAAAAAGATGGAACTTATAAGAATGTAGCGGAGGCTTTAACTGGAGTTGGTGCTTCTATTACAAATATTAACAATAAATTTACTGAGCAAATTAACAATGCCTTATTATGGGATGCAACGGATCAAGCCTTTGTGGCTCGGCGTGGAGAGGGGGGAGACAAAAGATTGGGTAGAATTACAGATATTGCATCAGGTTATTTAACAATAAATTCAACAGATGCGGTAACTGGAAGTCAGATGTATATTTTAGGTACCAATCTAGCGAATTATCTTGGTGGTGGTGCTGACTTTCAATCCGGAAATTCAGTAGGTCCAACTTTTAAGATTAAAACCTTCGAGAATGATGGAGATGGAGAGGAAAAAAATACGACTTATCAGAATGTATCGGATGCGTTTGAGGGTGTGAATATAGCTCTTACAACTGTTCAAAATAAAGTTATCAAAGAGATTAACAATGCGATTGCCAATGTGAGAAGCGATAGTCTTGTTAAGTGGAATGAAGAGACAAAGTTAATCAAGCTAGGGGAAGAAAAAGAAGGTACTAAAATCACTGTTGCCAATAAAGATAATGAGAGCAGAGTTATTTCTGGTGTAAAAGAAGGTATAGAAGACACTGATGCTGTAAATTTTTCACAACTTCAAAAAGTTGAAAAAGAAGTTAAAGAACAAGTAGCAGCCAGTAGCTTCGTGAAACAAGATTCTGAAAC
>NZ_JH725068.1:176167-176688 GCF_000278215.1 Bartonella rattimassiliensis 15908 | reverse complement strand
CCTCGGATTTTAACAGGTGTGAAAGCAGGAGTGCTTTCGGAAGGATCGACAGAAGCGGTGAATGGCTCCCAGCTTTATGCAATGAGTAATACGCTGGCAACCTATTTTGGTGGCGGTGCAAGCTATGAGAATGGTCAATGGGTGGCTCCAAGTTTCAAGGTTACAACAGTCAAGGAAGGTGGCAGTGATGTTGAGGAGAAGAGCTATGGAAATGTAGCGGAAGCATTTGCTGGCGTAGGAAGTTCCTTCAGGAATCTTCATCAAGAGCTTAGGAATGAAATTAATCAAGTTGTCAGTGCTAGTCTTGTTAAGCAGGATTTTGATACGAAGGTCATCAAGATTGGTGGAGAAACAGATGGCGGTGCAATTATAGTTTCCAACCATCATGGTGATGCGCGTAGTATCTCTGGTGTGAGAGCAGGAGTACTTTCGGAAGGATCGACAGAAGCGGTGAATGGCTCCCAGCTTTATGCAATGAGTAATACGCTGGCAACCTATTTTGGTGGTGATGCTAAATATGA
>NZ_JH725068.1:171167-175712 GCF_000278215.1 Bartonella rattimassiliensis 15908 | reverse complement strand
TATTTTGGTGGTGATGCTAAATATGAAGATGGTCAATGGACAGCTCCTACGTTCAAAGTTACGACCTTCGATGATAATGGAAAACCTGAAGAGCATATTTATCGTAATATTTCTGAAGCGTTTGCTGGTGTAAGCAGTTCCTTCACGAAGCTTCATAGTGAGATTTCAGGGAATATTGAGCAGAATGCGTTGTTGTGGAGTGATGAAGATCTTGCGTTTGTAGCGCTTCATGGGAAGGGAGACAAAAGAGGTAAGAGCAAATTGAAGTCACTTTTAGATGGCGCTATATTTGAAGGTTCCACGGAGGCGATCACGGGTAACCAGCTTTATTCATTAAATCAGACGCTTGCGAAATATTTTGGCGGTGGTGCTAGTTATGAAGGTGGTACTTGGACAGTCCCGACCTTTGAAGTTTCGCAATTCAAAGCCGATGGTAGTTCAGCTGGTAAGGTGTCCTATAATGATGTAGCAGGTGCCTTTGAAGGTGTCAGTAAGAGTATGGAGAGTATCAACAAGCGTGTTAAAGAGGTTACTGAAAATGTTGATAAGAATGGTTTAAATTGGAATGAAGAGGCAGGCGCCTATGATGCTAGTCATAATGGAACTTCGAGTAAGATTACGAATGTATCGGATGGTAAGGTAGAAAAAGACTCGAAAGATGTTGTGAATGGAGGCCAGCTTTGGGAAACGAATGACAGGGTGGCAAAGGTTGAGAAAAAGATAGATACGATAGATCAACAAGTTAAAGATATTGAATATGTAGTTACGGATGGGGTCGTTAAATACGATAGGGCTAATGATGGGAAGAAGAGCAATAGCATTACCTTAGCAGGTGGTGATGAAGGTGCACCAGTATCAATAGATAATGTAGCGGCGGGTAAGATAGAAAAAGGCTCTAAGCAAGCTGTTAATGGTGGTCAGTTACATGATTATACAGAAGAACAGATGAAGCTCATTCTAGATGATGCGAAGAAGTATACGGATGATAGAGTTAGTAATCTTGTCAGTAGTAGCGTTAGTGAGGTGAAGTCCTATACAGATATGAAGTTTGAGATGTTGAATTATGCTGTTGAGGGTGTTCGCAAGGAGGCAAGACAAGCTGCGGCGATTGGTTTGGCGGTATCTAACTTACGTTACTATGACATACCAGGATCTTTAAGTGTTTCATTTGGGAGTGGTTTGTGGCGTAGTCAATCGGCATTTGCTGTTGGTGCAGGTTATACATCTGAAGATGGAAAGATTCGCTCAAATCTGTCAGTGACAAGTGCTGGAGGGCATTGGGGAGTAGGTGTAGGGTTAAGCTTAACATTAAATTAACAATCAAAAATAAAACATTTAACAAAACCTTATTTGCCTTTGTTCTTATAAAGCAAGGGCAATTTTTTTAAGTATATAAACGCAATAAAAATATGAGTTTTACAACCATAAAATTTCTTGGTAACTGTTACAAAGAAACTACATTTCAAATCTCTACAGTAACTTTTTTTCCCCTAAATATCTCAAAAGAATCATTTTTTTCTTGATATCTTGAAGATATGTTTTATAAGAAACAAAGATTGTCGTAAGTGAGACTCGTTTTGATTAATAAATTTTCAAAGGGGGATTGAGTAATGCGTAAAAATAAAAAACACATCATAAGACATATATCATTATATGACACCTATAAAATCTCACCAAAAAAAACAATCAAGGAAATTCGCATCCCCTAAACGTTATAAATTTCCACTCTGCTTAAATTATTAGTAAAAAAAACTGCCAGTAAAGCTAAAACCTATAACTATAAAAGTACTCATTAAACTTTTATAAAGCATTTTATAGCGATCATTGCAAAATAAAAAAGCAAACCGATATACAAATCCCTTTCTAAATTAGGTAGCAAAAACAACATACGATAAGCACTAAACCTGAAATATGTCTTTGTTATGTCAAAAATAAATGCTTAAAACACCACAAAACCAAAAAGATAAAAGACTCAAAATGTTTACATTCTAAAATCTTATCTTTCCAAAACCTAAATAGTGATTAATACTGAAATGTGTCTTTTTTATGTTTTTGGAGGCGTTTTTAAATTTTTTCATTGGAGAATTTATTATGAAAAAAATCTATGCCACACTAACACGCAATGACGTAAAGTGTATTCGTTTTTTTTACCCATTTTCTATGATGAGGGGGATTTCGTTCCTGGCAATGATTGCATTTTTATTGAATGATTCTTCTGTGTTTGCTTCGAATCTTGCCATAACAGGGCAAAAAATTATGAGTGATAATTCTCCTGGTGTGGCGTATCCTAGAGGAAGTCATGGTAGTATTGTTTTATCTGGTGATGATGATTTCTGTGGTGTAGATAATGTTATTGGCCGTGGAGATACTATTATAAGTCATGGTCAAGAGCGTAAAGCTAAGCAAATAACTGCAGAAGAACAATATCAAAGATTTATTGAAAATAAAGCATTTGGTGGTTTCCATCCTTATGGGAGTAACGATGGTGCATTGGATCGTTGGAGTGGCGATGGAAGGACAGCTTCGAACAATGGTTATATGGGGATGGATACTACTCGTGGTGATACTAATATTTTGCCTGTGGCGCATGGTATTTATTCTTTTGCAACTGGTTGTGGATCTTCTGCACGAGGTAATTATTCAGTGGCATTTGGTGCAAATGCTACTGCACGTTCAGGAGGAGCACAAGCTTTTGGAGTTTCTGCGCTTGCAAGCGGGAAAGTAAGTGTTGCTGTAGGTGTTGGGTCAGAAGCATCAGGGGATGCTGCACTTGCCTTTGGTGGACTTTCTGTTGCATCTGGTCAGCACAGTGTTGCGATTGGTCAGCGGGCTGTGGCTCAAAGTTCTGGGGCGATAGCTATAGGAAGTTCCGATTCTTCAGAGAATAAAACAATGGCGTATGGGCAAGAGGCGATTGCTATTGGTACAAACGCAATAGCGCGTGTTTCAGGTGGTATTGCAGTAGGTAGCAGATCTGTTTCTAATACTGATCATAGTGTTTTGGGTTATGATCCTGTAAAGAATGGCCGTACGACAGATTCTGGCATTGAGTGGAAAAGCACTGCAGGTGCTTTTAGTGTTGGTTTTGTTGAGGGTAAGGTAACACGCCAAATTACAGGAGTTGCAGCAGGAACTGAAGATACCGATGCAGTAAATGTTGCGCAGTTAAAAAAATTAAGAGGAGCAATAGGAAATTGGAAATTGACTGTTAATGGTGAAGATTCTGAAGGTATTGGTTTAGATGATGTAGTGGATTTTTCTACTGGCAGTACAAACCTCACAGTCACAAAAGGCAAAGATGGTAATAAGATAAAATTTGATCTCGCTAGGGGAATCATAATCGATAGTCTAAAAGTAGGAAACAACGTCTTAGACGCAGCAGGATTAATAATTTCTGGGGGTCCGAAAATAACCACTGGTGGTATTGATGCTGGAAAAAAGAAAGTTACAAATGTTAAGTTTGGCGATATTTTTATGGGGTCCATGGATGCGATTACCGGTTCTCAGCTTTATTCCTTAGGCGACAATGTTGCGGCGTCTTTAGGTGGTGGTAGTTATAAAGATGGTAAATGGAGTGCTCCTACTTTCAAGTTTAAAATATTTGATACGAATGGTGAGGAAAAAGATGGAACTTATGAGAATGTAGCGGAGGCTTTAACTGGAGTTGGTGCTTCTATTACAAATATTAACAATAAATTTACTGAGCAAATTAACAATGCAATTGCCAATGTGAGAAGCGATAGCCTTGTTAAGTGGAATGAAGAGACAAAATTAATCAAACTAGGGGAAGAAAAAGAAGGTACTAAAATCACTGTTGCCAATAAGGATAATGAGAGCAGAATTATTTCTGGTATAAAAGAAGGTATAGAAGACACTGATGCGGTGAATGTTGCACAGCTAAAAGCAGTACAAAAAGCAGCGACTATAAAAGGTTTAAAAGTTAATACAATTGGTAAAGATTTTAAAGATGCTATAGCTGATGGGCAATCTTCAATTGCTATAGGTAATAGCGCAAGTGTTGGAGTAGGGGCTATAAATGCAATTGCTATTGGTTATAAAGCCAAAGTTAGTTCGCATGTACCTGATGCAATTTCTATTGGTAGCTATACAGCCGCTAGTAGAAACGGTGCAATTGCTATTGGTGCTTATTCAAGTGTTAATGCCGATGGCGCAATCGCTTTTGGTTATGGTACAAAAGCTGATGTTGTTGGTATGGTTGTCATTGGTAGTAACGCAGGGCCTAAGGGAGAAGATTCATCCCTAGACACTTCCTATTCGGTTGCAGTTGGTTTCCAAGCAAAAGTAGCCGTTAGAGACAGTATTGTATTGGGTTATGGCTCTCTTGCTAATGTTGGAGCTGGTGTTATAGGTTATGACCCTAGTATGAAAGCGAATTCAGATAAACAAGATAGTATATGGGAATCCAGCCTTGGTGCACTCAGTATTGGTGATTCTGAAAAAGGTATAACCAGACAGATCGTAGGTGTTTCAGCTGGTACGAATGATACTGATGCTGTGAATGTTGCACAGGTGAAGTCATTACAA
>NZ_JH725068.1:22336-165302 GCF_000278215.1 Bartonella rattimassiliensis 15908 | reverse complement strand
AGTCAATCGGCATTTGCTGTTGGTGCAGGTTATACATCTGAAGATGGAAAGATTCGCTCAAATCTGTCAGTGACAAGTGCTGGAGGGCATTGGGGTATAGGTGCTGGAGTTACTTTGAGGTTAAGATGATAATAGAAAAAATGAGTATTATAAAAAAGAGAAGTATGTTAGCGACGGTTATGTTTTCTCTTGCCTTAATAGGCAAGGGCGAGAGCTTTGCTGATGAGAACAATAATATTTATACAGTACATCCACCGCGCCTATCGATACCTAAGGGTGAACCTGGTGAAACCCGTCGAATTATTATGCAGTTTTATGATTGGACTTTGATTTGTGATGAAAAACAAAAACTTAAGCAAGGTATATGTAATGTGACACAGGCTGTTCATGATCAGGAAGGAAATACCATTTTTAGTTGGTCGCTTGTTTCGACGACAAATGGTCAAGCGGTGATGCTTTTTCGAACATTACCAAATTCTGATATAAAGGTTCCGATTCAAATGTTTGTGAAGGGTATAAAAAAACCTATTCTTATTCATTATACGCAATGTAATGAAATAGTTTGTTTGGCACAGTCACCTGTAGGACCGGTTTTTACTAAACAAATAGAACAAAATAATAAAGTACGTATTTCCTATAAGCTTAAAGAGGGAAAGGTGTTTTCTTTTACTGTACCATTTAAAGGGTTAAGTGCAGCACTTAATTCTTTGAGCCCTTAAAATCTATAGAGTATTTTTAATGATAGTTATTTTTCATAAATTATTAGACTATATTTTTTAATGTAAATTGTAATGTAAAATAAGTAAGAACTCTTATGTAAGATAATATAGAGGTGATTTATGAAAGAGTAGAAGTTTTTGAATATAAAGCACAATAAGTGTGATTTATATATAATAGAAGATCAAACTAGAGTTATTGCATTAGTTGTTAGAAATAAGAAATTATCAGAAATACTCAATTTTAAATAAATAAAAATACGACTTCCATGCAATAATTTATAGGGTAGCTCTTTTTTTTTAAGCTTCATATGAATTTTTAAAGCGGTCTGTTTAAGCATTAATATTTTTCAATTGAAGTGTTATAATAATAGATAAATTATAATCCTAAAAAACTTTTTACATGGTAGTTTTTCTTTGTATTCATGTGATAACAGAATTACATTTTTTAGTACAAAAAATTTTATTCCAACATAATCAAAGCTATTTTGTTGCATATAACAAATAAGATTAGGGTGTGGATAAAGCTGTTGAAGAAAAAAGTAAAAGTTGTTGCAAAATTAGGAGCCAGCAAAGAGGTATGATAGCGCTAATTTGTTACAACAGAGATATTCTCCGCGTAAATAGTATAAAGAAAAGAACATAATTTACAAAATTTGATACGAACGTAAATGATTAATTTATAGTTTTAAGTTCATAAAGAGAAGTATAGTTTCACAGAAACAACCAAAAAATTATACAAAAATCTGAATGATGCTAGCATAGAAAATTTTAATGATAGAAAAAGAAGAAAGGCTTCTTGTATTTATCATTTGATGCTGTATTTTTGCTTTATTTAGCATGAGCAGAAGAGTTTTCGCGTTTATTTATTGGGGGAAGCGCTCAAAGGATAAGAGAAATGACCCCATTAAATTATGGTGCAAAAAAGTCAAAGCAAGGGGAAACATATAATACTGAAGCAGATCAACTGTATGATCAGTATGGTAGTAATAAAAATAATTGTTCTGCATTATCACGAAGAGAATCCAGCTCTCTCCTTGTTGATATAAAGGGACGACAGAGAAAGAAACAGTGTAAACAGAAACAGTTTTTTACTCAATCGAAGAAAGCTTTTGAAGTTTATAGTCAGACAATGATAGGTGCTCAAAAAACAAAAAAACTTAAAATGCCTTTTTTTCCACGGTTCTCTCAAGTCAAGTCTCCACCTCTTTATGCAGCACTTGATCTAGGAACGAATAATTGTCGTCTTCTTATCGCATCTCCGAGTAAACCTGGATATTTTCATGTTGTTGATGCTTTTTCTCGTATTGTACGATTGGGAGAAGGATTAATAAATAACGGTTTTCTTAATACGCAAGCTATGGATCGTACGATTGAGGCATTAAAGGTTTGTCGTTTAAAGCTAAAACAAAGGTATATTAAGCGTTATCGCTTGATTGCAACGGAAGCTTGCCGTTCAGCAGAAAATGGTAGAAATTTTATTCAACGTGTTTTGGATGAGACCGGTCTTGAATTGGAAATTATTGATCGGCAAACAGAAGCGCGTTTTGCTGTTACAGGATGCAGTACGCTTGTTGAGCCAAATACTGACGCAATTGTGCTTTTTGATATTGGAGGTGGATCATCAGAAATTGTGCTTCTTGATGTTTCTCAAAAGCATTCTTTTCGTTTAGCTGGACAAATTATTGCTTGGACTTCTCTGCCTGTTGGTGTTGTTACGCTTGCTGAACGTTTTGGAAGGAATAACATTAGTTTAGATGATTTTGAAACAATGAAAAGCTATGTGCGAAGGTTGTTAAATAATTTTTCAGATCGTCATAAATTAGGAGAGTTAGCGCAAGGTTCGAAGTTTTATCTTTTAGGAACTTCCGGTACGGTTACGACTTTAGCTGGAATGTATCTTAATTTAGAGCGTTATGATAGGAAAAAAGTGGATGGCATTTGGATGAATGATGCAGACATTACTCTTATGACGAAACGTCTATTGTCATGGGATATAGAAAAACGTGTGATAAATCCTTTTATTGGGCGCGGGAGAGCCGATTTAGTTGTAGCTGGTTGTGCAATTTTAGATGTTATTCGAGAGGTTTGGCCAAGTCAGCGTGTAAGAGTTGCTGATCGTGGATTAAGAGAAGGAATTTTGATAGAGCTGATGTTACGCGATGGTGTATGGAGTCATCATGGGAAGCGTAAAGCTTTCAAGCGTTAGAGAATTAAATATGGAGCCAATGAATAACGATGAAAAAAACAGCAAAAATGCCCAAGGGTGGTTATGGAGGTTCAGGGTCACATGAATTATATCAGCGTGTAAAAAAGAAAGCAGGAACCATTAAAGCTTCATCACGGCGATGGTTAGAGAGGCACCTGAATGATCCTTATGTCCATCAATCAAAAATAGATGGTTATCGTTCGCGTGCGGCTTATAAACTCATCGAAATTAATGAGCGTTATAAGTTTTTGAAAAAAGGTCAAAAGGTTATTGATCTAGGAGCAGCCCCTGGGGGATGGTGTCAGGTGGTTGAGCGTATAGTAGGGTCAAGTGATGAAAAGCCGAGTGTCGTTGGGATTGATTATTTGCATGTTGATCCATTGCCTAGAGTTGCGATGTTGGAAATGGATTTTTTGCATGCAAATGCACCGCATAAATTAATTAAAACGTTAGGGACAAAACCGGATGTAGTTCTTTCTGATATGGCAGCGCCAACAATAGGTCATCGTCAGACAGATCATTTAAGAACGATTTATTTGTGTGAAGTTGCAGCTGATTTTTCTCTTTCGGTCCTTAAGCCTGGGGGACATTTTTTAGCAAAAGCTTTTCAAGGAGGGGCAGAGAACACTCTTCTCACGATATTAAAACAACATTTTAAAAAAGTCTATCATGTAAAACCACCGGCAAGCCGATCAGAATCAGTGGAGCTTTATCTTCTAGCGCTTGAATTTAAGGGAAAAACAAAAATACAAGAATAGAATCTTCTTTTAAGAAGACTTAACTTTATTTACGTATTTAAATATGATGATTTTTTTTAATGGTTATCGGCGATATTAAGGGTGTCTCTGTTATCAATGATGAAAAACTGGTAAAATTAATGTATTATCTATAGAGATAAAGAGATTTATTCTTCAGTGAGCGCTGCCAATGAAATTTCTTGATCAAGCTAAAGTTTATATTCGTTCTGGTAATGGAGGTTCCGGAGCAGTGTCATTTCGCCGTGAAAAATTCATAGAATTTGGGGGACCTGATGGGGGGAATGGTGGACGGGGTGGTGATGTTTGGGCTTTTGTTGTTGATGGGCTTAACACACTGATTGATTATCGCTACCAACAACATTTTAAAGCGAAAACAGGAGGTCATGGCAAAGGGCGTAATATGACTGGCGAAAAGGGTGATGATATCATCCTTAAGGTTCCGGTTGGGACGCAGATTTTTGAAGAAGATAATACAACATTAATCTGTGATTTAACGGAAGTGGGGCAACGTTATCGTCTTGCAAAAGGAGGAAATGGTGGTTTTGGCAATCTTCATTTTACAACATCTACAAATCGGGCACCGCGTCGCGCAAATCCAGGTTTAGCTGGAGAAGAACGGGTGGTGTGGCTTCGTTTGAAGTTAATTGCTGATGCAGGGCTTGTTGGTTTACCCAATGCTGGAAAATCAACTTTTTTAGCTTCTGTGACGGCTGCAAAACCAAAAATTGCAGATTATCCTTTTACCACTCTACATCCTCATCTTGGTGTTGTGCGGATTGATGGTCGTGAATTTGTTATGGCTGATATTCCAGGATTAATTGAAGGAGCTCATGAAGGTGTGGGAATTGGAGATCGTTTTTTAGGACATGTGGAACGTTGTCGTGTCCTCCTTCATTTGGTTTCTGCTCAAGAAGAAGATGTAGCAAAAGCGTATCAAATTGTGCGTAATGAACTTGAGGCCTATGGTAATAGTCTAAGTGATAAGACTGAAGTTGTAGCTTTAAGCCAGATAGATACACTCACTCATGAAGAGCGTAAAAAGAAACAAGAAGCTTTGCGAAGAGTAACGGATCGACCTATTATAATGTTTTCTGCGGTTAGTCGCGAAGGTTTAGAAAACGTACTGCGTGCTGGTGCACATATTATTGAAATGTCAGATAAAGAAGCAATCGACGGAGATAGCAGGATTGATTGAGATGACTGTTGGATTGCGAAAACTTATCCAGTATAAACGTATTGTGGTCAAAATTGGATCTGCGCTTTTAGTTGATCCTCAGAAAGGTCTAAGGGTTGAATGGCTTCAAAGCTTGATCAGTGATGTTGTTGAATTGCACAAAGAAGGTGTAGAGATATTATTGGTGTCTTCAGGTGCTATTGCTTTAGGAAGAACGTTGCTACAGTTGCCTAAGGGAACTTTGAAACTGGAAGAAAGTCAGGCATGTGCTGCTTTGGGGCAAATCGAGTTAGCAAAAAGCTATGGTGATGCGCTTGCACAACATGGATTCAAAACAGGTCAGATTTTACTCACTTTATTTGATACGGAAGAGCGAAAACGTTATCTCAATGCACGTGCAACGATTAATGTGCTTTTACGTTTGGGAGCAGTGCCTGTTATTAATGAGAATGATACTGTTGCAACAAATGAAATTCGTTATGGTGATAATGATCGTTTAGCTGCCCGTGTGGCAACAATGATGGGGGCAGATCTTTTAATACTTTTATCTGATATTGATGGTCTTTATACAAAGTCTCCCCATTGTGATCCGACGGCTGAATTTATTCCTTTTGTTACGTCTATTACACATGATATTGAAAAAATGGCAGACGTTTCTGCTTCAGAGTTTTCACGGGGAGGAATGAAGACCAAGCTTGATGCTGGGAAGATAGCCAATGCTGCTGGAACGGCGATGATTATTACTTCAGGTAAGCGTATGAATCCCCTTGCGGCAATTGACAAAGGTGAACGTAAAAGTTTTTTTGCGGCCGGTGAGAAATCTGTTAGTGCTTGGAAAACATGGATCTCTGGTCATTTGGATCCGTCTGGTATTTTGACGATTGATCAAGGAGCCATTAAGGCTCTTAAATCAGGAAAATCATTATTAGCAGCAGGGGTTATTGCCGTTGAGGGAAATTTCCATCGTGGGGATACGGTTGCAATTGTTGATACAAATGGGGTTGAGATTGCGCGTGGACTTGTAAGTTATGGCAAAGATGAAGCTGTACGCATTATAGGACGTAAAAGCGAAGAAATAGAATCTATTCTTGGGTATGAGGCACGCTCTGCCATGGTGCATCGTAATGATATGATTTTACGCTGCTTTGCCAATTCTGTTTAAAAAAGTTACTTTTGTTTTTATTGTTTTGACAGAGTGGATGATACAATGACTTTAGAAGAACAAATGAAAGATATGGGGAAAAAAGCACGTTATGCCGCTGCAGCATTGGCTGTTGCTTCTTCTGAGCAAAAGAACAATGCATTGGAAATGATTGCTTTAAGCCTAGAGGCTCACTCAGATGAAATTTTACGGGCAAATTGTCTAGATTTAGAGAAGGCTGCTCAGAATAATTTGAAAGCCGCAATGGTTGATCGGCTCAAATTAGATGAATTACGTTTGGGTACAATGATAGATAGTGTTCGCCAAGTTGCTCGTTTATCTGATCCTATTGGACAGGTTATGAGTGCGTGGATACGCCCAAATGGGCTTCATATAAGTCGTGTCCGGACACCACTTGGTGTGATTGGCATTATTTATGAAAGTCGCCCAAATGTTACAATTGATGCAAGTGCTTTGTGCTTAAAATCTGGCAATGCTGCGATTTTACGCGGTGGTTCGGATAGTTTTCATTCTTCACATGTTCTTCATTTAGCATTAGTACAAGGTTTAGAGCGCTCTGGTCTACCTAAAGATGCGATTCAAATGGTTGGAACGACAGATCGTGCTGCCGTTGGGGAAATGCTCAAAGGATTGGGTGGAGCGATTGATGTGATTGTACCACGTGGTGGAAAGAATCTTATTGCGCGCATTCAGTCTGATGCACGTGTTCCAATTTTTGCCCATTTAGAGGGACTTTGTCATATTTATATTGATAAATCTGCAGATTTAGATATGGCACGCAATATTGTTTTAAATGCGAAGTTGCGTCGGACAGGTATATGTGGTGCTGTTGAGACAGTTCTCATTGATAGCCAAGCATTAAAAAAGTTTCTTCCTGTTTTGACTGCTTTACAGGAGAAGGGGTGTGAAATTCGTGCTACAGAAGATATTGTATTTCTTATGCCCGATGTAAAATTAGCCTCTGAAGAAGATTGGTCGTGTGAATATCTTGATGCTATTCTTTCTGTTAAAACAGTTGAGGGGGTTGAGGGAGCCATTTCTCATATCAAGCGTTATTCATCAGGACATACAGAATCGATTATTGCTGAGGATTTGGAAGTGGTGAAGGATTTTTTTAATCATTTGGATTCAGCTATTTTATTACATAATGCATCTACACAATTTGCTGATGGAGGTGAATTTGGTTTTGGAATGGAAATTGGTATCGCAACAGGAAAAATGCATGCACGTGGTCCCATAGGTGTTGAACAGCTAACATCATTTCAATATCATGTTAAAGGAAATGGTCAGATTAGATCTTGAAAACTCCATTTTTCTCGTGGAAAAATACTATGCCACATGTTGAAAGGTCTAATGTTGTAGGTCTTTTTGGTGGTTCTTTTAATCCTCCGCATGCAGGGCATCTTCTTGTTGCAAAAATTGCTATTCGGCGTTTGCATCTTGATCAGTTATGGTGGATGGTTAGTCCAGGGAATCCTTTAAAGGATTGTACACAGTTACTTTCCTTAGAGGAGAGAATGCGATTAAGTTTTAAACTTATTGATCATCCGAAAATTCGCTTAACAGGTTTTGAAAAGGCTATAGGGAGTAAAGTATCGGTAGATACGATTTTTCATATTCTTAACCAGCACAGTAGTGTAAATTTTGTATGGATTATGGGGGCAGATAGTTTTACAACGATTCATCATTGGTATCGATGGCGTGATATTGTCTCTATGCTTCCTATTGCGATTATTGATCGTCCTTTAAGTAATAGGTCAGCACTTTCTTCTCCTATGGCACAAATTTATCGCCAGTTTCGTTTAGATGAAAGAGAAAGTAAGCGATTACCTTTTATAAAACCACCAGTTTGGACTTATTTGCATGGACCTTTATCTTTTCAATCTTCAACAAATCTTCGTTTGAAAAAGATTAATTTTTCTTGAAAAATTTATAAAATTCTGCTTTTTTCAAGGAAGTTTCTTTTCTACATTCCACAACGATAAGAAAGGATATTGAGCTGAAAAACTTTGAACACCAACACTCTATTAAGTCTTCAAAAGAAAAAGAAGTTTTTTCTGTTAATGATAGTTTTGAAATTATTCTCAAGAGTTTAGAAGATACAAAAGCGGAAGATATTGTTTCTATTGATATTCAAGGAAAGTCATCTTTAGCTGATTATATGGTCATAGCTTCAGCACATTCGCAGCGTCATGTATCTTCTATTGCTGATCATTTATTACGTACTTGGAAAGACAGTGGGCAAGGTCTCGCACGTGTAGAGGGGCTTGCTGGAGGTGATTGGGTATTGATTGATACAGGTGATATTATCATTCATCTTTTTCGTCCGGAAGTTCGCCTTTTTTATAATTTAGAAAAGATGTGGATGGCTCCGGATTTAAACAATACAACATTGGTTCTCTTCGAAAATTCTTAAAATGCAAATTTCTATTTTTGCGGTTGGTCGTATGAAAAGTGGAGCAGAACAGAAATTGGTTCAACATTATTTGGATCGTTTTTCTAAAAGTTCTGGTATTGTAGGATTTCATTTTAAAAAGTTACACGAAATACCAGAAAGTCGTGCTCAAACAGCGTATCAACGCATGGAGGAAGAGGGGAATAGGCTTATTGAATTTTTACCTGAAAAGTGTCAATTAATTGTGTTAGATGAGCGTGGAGAGTCGATTTCTTCAGCTGCTTTTGCTGAAAAATTGGGGTTTTATCGTGATGAGGGCATTAGAGATGTCATCATTGCATTGGGGGGACCTGATGGGCATCATGAACGGATAAGAAATCGTGCTAATTTCCTTTTATCTTTTGGTTTTATGACATGGCCGCATCAAATTGCGCGTATTCTTATTACAGAACAACTTTACCGCACTGTAACAATTGCAAATCACCATCCATATCATCGTTTTTAATATTTTTGTGCAATTTTTAGCAGTTATTTATATATTTATTAATATTGTTTTAGCCGACATCGTTTAAAGCATCTCTAATATATACGATGAGGTGTAATGATTGGGCAAATGAAAAAGCTTCTTCATAGAAAGATGCGATATTTATATGGGGAATGTGTGATCTTTGTCATTCTACTCTTGAGTATATTTTTTTGTTTTTCTGTATCGCATGCGGAAGATATAATGAGTAGTACGACGGCACATAAAGCTTTGGAAGAAATTCGCCAAAATATTTCAATTTCGCATGAGCGAATTACTTTTCTTACGCATCAAGTTGAGCATTTGAAAGAAGATCAACGTATTTTGAGTGATGCACTCATCAAGGTTGCTAAAGAAGAACGTATAATAGCAAATGATATTGCTAAAAGGGAAGAAAAGCTAAAAAAAATGATAGAAAAGCAAGTACAAGTCTATCAAAGTTTAAAAAATCGTCGCTCTGAATTTGCGGAAGTTCTCGCAATTTTAGAACGTATGGGATTAAATCCGCCTCCTGCTCTTATGATACAGCCAGAGGATGTATTGGCTTCTATGCGTAGTTCTATTTTATTAGGCTCTGTTATTCCTCAGATGCACGAGAAAACACGAGATTTAACAGAGAAACTCAAGGAATTGACCAATTTGAGCAATTCCATTACTATGGAATATACGGTATTAAAGACGAAACTGCAAAATCAAGCAGAGCAGCGAAAACGTTTAGAGCTTTTGTTAGACAAAAAAAACAAATTACAAAAAAAGTCAGAAAAAGAACTTACAGAACAGCAACAAGAAAATATTGCTCTTGCTAAAGAAGCGCAGTCTTTAGAGGAATTGATTTTAGAGCTTGATCGTCAGTCAAAACTTAGCTCTGATTTATCAATACAGGTACGGAAAAATTTACAATTATTAGAGCAGTCGAATTTTAAAAGCCGAAGAGGTTCTCTACTTTTCCCTGTTTCAGGGAAAAGCATTCGATATTCTCATAAGAATTCGAAGATTACGCGCTTTGGTGAAATGATAGAAACAGAGCCAGGAGCTATTATTATATCACCTGCGGATGCTTTTATTGCTTTTGCTGGGCCATTTCGTTCTTACGGACAGTTAATCATTCTCAATGTTGGAAATGGCTATCATATCATTCTTACTGGAATGTCGAGAATTAATGTTAAACAAGGGCAGTTTGTTCTTTCAGGTGAGCCTCTAGGTATGATGGGAATGCAATTTATTGCGAATAGTGTTGCATTGGATATAGGCAAAACTGCTCCAATGCTTTACATTGAGTTTAGAAAGCAGGGGAAACCTGTAAATCCAACTCCTTGGTGGCAGACTGAAAAGACGAGAAGGAACCAAAATGATTCGTAAAGTTATTCTTTTGGTCGCTGGGGTATTGCTCGGCGCCTATTCAATGGTTATGGTGCAGTCTGTTGCTGCAAATAATGAAGGTAATGCATATAAGCAGCTGGCCATATTTGGCGATATATTTGAGCGTGTGCGTGTGCAATACGTGACGGTTCCAGATGATAAAAAGCTTATTGAGAATGCTATCAATGGTATGCTCACATCACTTGATCCTCATTCATCTTATTTGAATGCTGAAGAAGCTAAAGATATGCGTGATTCTACGAAAGGAGAATTCGGCGGTCTTGGTATTGAGGTCACTATGGAGAAAAATTTACTTAAAGTTGTTTCCCCGATGGATGATACTCCTGCTTCAAAAGCAGGTATTTTATCAGGAGACCTGATTTCAAAAATTGATGATGTACAAACGCATGGTCAAACATTGAATGAAGCTGTTAATAAGATGCGAGGGGCTCCCGGAACGCCCATTACCTTAACAATTATTCGTTCTGGTGTTGATAAGCCATTTGAAGTTAAAATTATTCGTGATATTATCAAAGTGAAAGCGGTGAAATATCGCATTGAGGGCGATATTGGATATTTAAGAGTTATCCAATTTTCTGAGCAAACGTTGGGTAATCTTCTAGCGGCAATTAAAGATATTCAATCTCAAATTCCTGAAGATAAGCTAAAAGGTTACGTTCTTGATTTGCGGCTTAATCCTGGTGGGCTTTTAGATCAAGCTGTTAATGTTTCGAGTGCTTTTCTCAATAAAGGTGAGATTGTGTCGACTCGTGGACGTAAAAAGAGTGATGTGACAAGATTTGATGCGAAACCAGGTGATGTCACTAATGGAAAACCGCTCATTGTCCTCATTAATGGTGGTTCGGCAAGTGCTTCTGAAATTGTTGCAGGTGCACTACAAGATCATCGTCGTGCAACAATTTTAGGGACGCAGTCTTTTGGTAAAGGGTCTGTTCAAACAATTATTCCTTTGGGTGAAAATGGGGCTTTACGCTTAACAACAGCACTTTATTACACGCCATCTGGTACGTCTATTCAAGGAACAGGAATCACACCTGATATTATTGTAGAGCAACCACTTCCTGAAAAATATAAGGGTTATGATGTAAAAGTTGGTGAGTCTGCATTAAAAGGACATATCAAAGGAAAACGAGAAAGTAATAAAGGATCTGGTTCAGCTGCTTTTGTTCCGAAAGATCCTAAGGATGATATTCAATTGAATGAGGCTTATAAATTGTTACGAGGTGAAATGGCCAATGCAGCATTTCCACCTGATCCTAATAAGGATGTATTAAAGTGAGAAATGAGATCCATAGCTTGCGCGTTTGAGGAATATTAAATGGATGCAGGTATTAATTTAAAGATTCTTCCTTATCGTAAATGTGTTGGGATTGTTGTCTTTAATCATGAGGGTAAAGTTTGGGTGGGGCGTCGTTTAATAGCGCCTGTTCATGCAGGTGTTGAGATGTCTCATCGTTGGCAGCTTCCTCAAGGAGGGATTGATGCTGATGAAAAACCATTAGATGCAGCATATCGTGAACTTTATGAAGAAACGGGTATTCAATCTGTAAAGTTTATTAAAGAATCACAAAATTGGTTTTATTATGATTTTCCACAAGAACTTGTTGGAAGCACATTAAGCAACAAATATCGTGGGCAAATGCAAAAATGGTTTGCTTTCCAGTTTACGGGAGAGATTTGTGAAATTGCAATTAATCCACCGCCAAATGGCAATAAAGCGGAGTTTGATCAATGGAAATGGATAGATCTAGAAAACCTTCCTTTGATTGTTGTCTCTTTTAAAAAGCATGTTTATATGAAAATTGTCAGCGAATTTCGAGGTAGCCTTGGATCATTATAAAAGCTATATAATTATAAGAAAGCTTTTTTATTAAGATGCTTCATATTATAATATAAATAATAAACACGTTTCTCTTTTATGTAAAGAACAGGAATATAAAATGAAAAAGTTATTTAATTTACTGATAGTTTGTACTTTTTTGAGTATCTCATCTGTTGTATTTGCTTCAGATTCAAAGCCAGCAGCAAGCAAGCCAGTGGCAGCTACATTGCCCAATGGTGCGTCTTCTTTGACTGAAACCTATGGCTTGTGGACCATTAGCTGTGGTATACAAGAAGGAAAAAAAGTTTGCTTTATGCACCGTCAAGAAATGAATGATCAAGGACGTGTTGTTGTGGCTATGAGTCTTATTCTCGATGCTGAAGGTGTTTTATCAGGTAGTTTAACTGTTCCTTTTGGTATTTTGGTTTCTAAACCTGTTCTTTTACAAGTTGATGAAGGAAAAGCTGTTATTGAAACTGGTATAAGGACTTGTGTACCAGCAGGTTGCATGGTGCCAGTCATTTTTGATAAAAGTCATATAGCAGCTTTACGTGCAGGAAAGCAATTAAAGTTGGCGATGACAGTTGCTGCAGCAGGTGAACCACCTTTAAATGATTTATTTATTCAACTGAATGGTTTTAGCAATGCTCTTAATCGTTTAACTGCTTTGCAGAAATAATTTAAAAATACAATAAGAGCGGCCTTTTAAGGCCGTTTTTAGGGTGTACTTTTTTATATTTTTATATATTGATAATTAAAATGATAAGATTTTAAATTAATTCTATAAGCAATATTGAGAGCTTTTAAGGCCCTCAGAGTGTTTGTCATTTCTTCTATTTTAACGCGCTGTTTTTAATTTTAATATTTTTTCTAGCTTCATCATCATTAAATAGAGAGATGAAAAATTTGGATATTTGGTTTTTATTCAAGAAAAGAATATTAAAGTGTAAAACCATTATTTGACATACAGACTTACGTTGAGAAGGCTTTTTTACGTTCTTCTGTTTCCTTGATTGAAAGGGATAACGCATGATTTATGCATTGCTCCGAGCAATTGATTTAATTTTTAATATTTATATTGATATTTTAATTGCCAGTGTCATTTTTTCTTGGCTTTATGTTTTTAATATCATAAATCCGCGTAATCGCTTTGTTATTTTGATAGAAAATTTTCTATATAGTCTTACAAATCCCGTTTTAAGTCGTATCCGACGGATTTTACCAAATTTGGGAACAATTGATATTTCGCCTATTGTAGTGTTCATTATTATTTATTTTATTCGTACCTTCATGTGGCATGCTTACGAAGGCATGTATTTATAGAGACATTACTTAAGGCGAATACATGTTTTATCAAGTTGATAAAAATGGTGTGGTTTTGTTTATATACCTCATTCCAAAATCATCTGTTGATAAAATAATAGGGATTGAATGTAGAGATGGTGAGAAACGATATTTGATTATCCACCTTCGCGCTGTTCCTGAAGATGGAAAAGCCAATAAAGCGCTCATTAAATTTCTTGCGAAGCAGTGGAAAATTCCATCTTCTTCTATTACGCTGAAAAACGGTACAACATCTCGCTACAAACAACTTTATTTTTCAACACATTTAGAAGAGTTAAAGCAAATATGGCAATCCTTCACAGATTGTATTTCGCAGAAAAATAAATAATAAAGCCTATAAAGTAGGCTTTATCTTATTAAAATCATTACATTTTTTATTGCACTCAACAGCTTGCTTAATCAATTCATGAGCAAAGTTTTTATCACGCCACCCTTCAATTTTTGTCCATTTTCCAGGTTCTAGATCTTTGTAATATTGGAAGAAATGTTCAATTTGTTTGAGTGTAATTTCAGGAAGATCTGTGTATTCATGAATATTGATATAGCGTTTTGTTAATTTTGGAGTAGGAATGGCAATAATTTTTTCATCTTTACCACCATCATCTTCCATCATCAGAACCCCGATGGGGCGAACATTGATAACACAACCAGGCATAAGTGGACGGGTATTACAGATAAGGACATCAATAGGATCGCCATCATCTGAAAGTGTATGAGGGATAAAACCATAATTTCCAGGATAAACCATTGATGTATGAAGAAAACGGTCAACAAATAATGCACCCGACTTTTTATCCATTTCATATTTTATTGGTTGACCACCAAGAGAGACTTCCACAATAACATTAATATCTTCTGGTGGATTTTTGCCTACGGGTATTTCCTTAATATTCATAGAGATATCCTTTCTAAGATAGAGTGAGGCTCAATACAATCAAATATTATACTAAAGAGATTATAAAATTAGCTTGAAATTGTTGTAAGTGTTTTTTCGAAACGTTTACGTTCATTGGGATCAAGATAGAGTTTACGGAGACGAATATTTTTAGGAGTTACTTCTACAAGCTCATCATCTTGTATCCACGATAAGGCACGTTCTAATGTCATTTTAATGGGAGGGGTTAACTTTATGGCTTCATCTTTTCCGGAAGCACGCATATTAGTGAGTTTTTTTCCTTTTAACACATTGACTTCTAAATCATTATTCCGTGAGTGGATACCAATAATCATACCCTGATAGACCTTTACACCTGCATCAATAATCATATGTCCACGATCTTCAAGATTAAAAAGAGCATAGGCAACAGATTCACCATTATCATTTGAAATCATAACACCATTAACACGACCAGCAATATCTCCTTTATAAGGTTCATAAGCATGGAAAAGGCGATTCATAATTGCTGTACCACGTGTATCCGTTAAAAGTTCAGATTGATAACCAATGAGTCCTCGAGTAGGCGCGTAAAAAATAAGGCGGACACGATTACCTCCAGAAGGACGTAATTCCACCATTTGGCCTTTACGTTCAGACATTTTTTGTACAACAGAACCAGAATATTCTTCATCAACATCGATAACAACTTCTTCAATTGGCTCGAGAGTTATTCCACTTTCATCTTTTTGCATCACAACACGTGGACGTGAAACACTAAGCTCAAATCCTTCGCGGCGCATATTTTCAATAAGAACTGCAAGTTGTAGTTCTCCTCGTCCTGAGACGTAGAAAGAATCTTTATCGGCTGATTCTTCAATTTTAAGAGCAACATTGCCTTCTGCTTCTTTTAACAAACGGTCACGGATGACACGGCTTGTCACTTTATCTCCTTCAGTTCCTGCAAGGGGACTATCGTTAACGAGAAAACTCATCGTAACAGTCGGAGGATCAATGGGTTGGGCAATAAGGGGTTCATTAACAGTAGGATCACAGAAAGTATCAGCAACGGTACCTTTTTGTAGACCAGCAATCGCAACAATATCACCAGCATTTCCTTCTTCAATAGATTGCCGTTCTAGACCACGAAATGCTAAAATTTTTGAAATACGCCCAGTTTCTAAAAGTTTTCCATCTTGTCCAAGAACCTTGACATTTTGATTGGGTTTTAAAGAGCCAGAATGAATACGCCCTGTAATAATTCGTCCCAAAAACGGATCTGCTTCAAGAATAGTTCCAATCATGCAGAATGGTCCTTCTGCTACACTAGGATGAGGAACATGTCGTGTCACAAGATCAAATAAAGGCCCCAGTCCTTGATCTTTTGGTCCTTCAGGGGCTTCAGCCATCCATCCATCGCGTCCTGAACCATAAAGAACAGGAAAATCAAGCTGTTCATCGGTCGCATCAAGAGCGGCGAAAAGGTCAAAGACCTCATTAATAACTTCATCAACGCGTGCATCAGGTCGGTCAATTTTATTAATAGCAACAATAGGGCGTAATCCTACTTTCAGGGCTTTACCAACGACGAATTTTGTTTGTGGCATTGGTCCTTCAGCAGCATCAACGAGTACGATTGCTCCATCAACCATGTTTAGAATACGTTCAACTTCTCCACCAAAATCGGCATGTCCTGGTGTATCAACAATGTTAACTCGAGTATCTTTCCAAACAACAGATGTCACTTTCGCTAGAATTGTAATTCCACGTTCTTTTTCAATATCATTTGAATCCATCATACGTTCACTTGTACGCTGATTGTCACGGAAGTTTCCTGATTGCTTGAGAAGTCCATCTACAAGCGTTGTTTTTCCATGGTCAACGTGGGCAATGATGGCAATGTTACGCAATTGCATAAATTTTCTTCTTTTCTTTTCGTTTAATGAAATTTCATTTGCGGCAAAGTTTTTACATTCTTTACCTGACGATTAAAAAGTCTTGTACATGTTTTTTTATAATATTGAAAGATGGAGGTAATATTTTTATGGCAAAACGATTCATCCAAGTTTTTAATGCTCTATTGAGCATCGATTGGTGCAGTTTCATAGAAGAACTTTTATAGTACGGATATAGGTTATTCTCGAGCCAAAAAGTGTCCATAAATCATCATCAATGTGATTTTTATGAATAGACGTGAGAAATTTATATGAACGTCTGTAAGGATAAGTAAATGTAAAGCTAATAGCGTTATATTTTTTATTTTGCAAAGGATTGATAAAAATCTGGAATATCTTTCAATCTGTGCCGAATATCGCCAGCTTTATGAAATTTTTATTCTAATAAAGCTTTTGCTTTTTGGGGAGCATGTAAATTAACATGTAAATCTAATACAACCGCATATTTGAGATCAATATTAAACGATTAAGAACTTTATAAGAAGTTTTAAATTTTGTCTGACAGATTGGAGTAAGAGTATTGCGTATATCTGTTTGATTTATTTATGAAACTGGAATACAATTTTATTTAGAAAGGATATTCGGGACTCGAAGGAAAATTCTCATCTTTTCCATTATTTTTAGTTTTATTTTAGATATGCAAAAAGATAGCTTTAATTAATTTTATATGAGAAGGTTTATGATAGGATCATCTCACAGTATTCACCGTTATTATTCACTATAGAAATATATGAATTACCATTATAAAACAATATATTGCCTATGAAGCGGTGTGCTAGAAAACAAATAATAGAGCTTATTTTCTTATGGAAAAATCTTAGGTTATATGACAAGATTTTTTCATAAAAATGCATTTTTACTTCACATGCTTAAAGAAGAGTTCCTGATAAAATGAGGGAAGCTACAGAAAAATAGATTATAATGCCCATGACATCTACTAAAGTTGCCACAAAAGGAGCAGAAGCACTTGCTGGATCAAATTTTAAACCTTTTAGGATAAAAGGCAGCATCGACCCAGAGAGAGAACCGAAGGTAACGATGCCAATTAAAGCTATACCCACTGTTGTTGAAACAGCAATCCAATGTTGGCCATAGTCGTAGATACCGAGTTGTTGCCAAAGAGTGATACGCATAATGCCAATAATTCCAAGTAAGAGACCAAGGGATAGTCCTGTTGGAATTTCACGAATGATAACTTTCCACCAGTCTTTCAGCGTGAGTTCACGTAAAGCCAATGCACGGATAATAAGAGATGTAGCCTGTGAGCCGGAATTTCCTCCTGAACTCATAATGAGCGGAATGAATAGTGTAAGAATAATCGCTTTTTCGAGTTCTGTTTCGAAATATTGCATAGCGCTTGCTGTCAGCATCTCACCGATAAAGAGTAAAGCAAGCCAGCCACCGCGTTTTTTCATCATTTCAGGAAATTTGATTTGCATATAGGGCTTATTAAGCGCTTCCATACCTCCAAATTTATAGGCATCTTCACTCATCTCATCGACCATAGTGTCAAGCACGTCATCAACGGTTACAATGCCAATGACATGATTATTTTCATCAACAACAGGTACAGAGAGAAGGTCATGGCGTTGGAAAAGGCGTGCGATATCCTCATGATCTGTGAAGGGCGATATTGTAATAGGTGAGTCATGGGTAGGGACATTAAGAATTTGCTCATCAGGTGAAGCAAGAATGAGATTACGCAGTGAAACGGCTTTGAGAAGAGTGCCTGTTTTGGGGTCAATTACATAGCTGGTATAAACGGTTTCACGTGTCCGCTCGACTTCACGAATGTGCTCTAAAGTTTTTTTTATGGTCCAATTTGAAGGAACCGCTATAAACTCTGTTGTCATCAGTGCTCCTGCTGTATGATCAGGATAACTGGTGAGTTTTTTAAGTTCAGCGCGCGTTAAGGGTTTCAGCAAGGCATAAAGCCGTGTGCGGGTTTCTTTATCTATTTCTTGAAAAACGTCTGCAGCAGCATCTGCAGACATACCATCAAGAATTTCAACAGCACGATTTATAGGAAGAAGTTCTAGGATAGCAGCAGGGTTCTCAAGTTCTGGTTTATCAAAAAGTTCGATAACATACTCAAGAGGCAAAAGACTAAGAATAGTTATACGTTCCATGATATCGAGATCATTGATGATATCAATAGAGTCTGCAAAATGCTGATTTTGTAATTTTTCAGCGAAAGCTTCAGGGGAAAAATTTTTGAAGTCGAAGACCGTTTTAATGTCAGTCATGATAAAGTACCTCCTGAAGAGTCTGAGAATTGTAAGTCAGATAATAGATGAGATAAAAGCAAAAACTGATGGAAGATTTTAAAAAAATCCCCAATTATACTCCCAATTGTTAATATTTAAAGTAAAGTCAAGGATAAATTATAAATTATAAACAAGTTTCTGAATCATTGAAATGAGAGTACAGCTTAATTTGGGAATAATATAATGTAAAAATCAGTTCTAATTTTTTTCTTCATTTCTTCAGTACAGTTTTGCGATTTTTAAAAGAATCTACAGCCATATTTTGTCAAGAGTAGAGATTATACCTTTCTGCAATAATTTTTATATAAGACGCAATTCATACTTGTGCTGTACAAGTGAATAAGCTTATATCAATTCAATATAATATGGTTTGAAGTGAGAGAATCTCATGATCGTCAGATTTTTTTTTCTATATGAAAACGATAAAATATCTTATAAATGAATATTTTGTTTCGTAAGCATGAAAATTCTTGTTTTTTAGTATATTATCAATTTGTGTCGTAAATATAATTATTACAGCTTAAATTTATATATATAAATGTGGAGACATAAAATATTATGACAAAAGAGGCAGTGCTGGACTGGAAGGGCTTTTCAGGTCTTCCTGATTTTTCTTCTATAAGTGATGAAGATTTTAAACCAGCTTTTGAACAGGCCTTTCAAGAAGCTGAAGAAGAGCTAGAAGTGATTGCGATAGCGCAAGAACCACCAACGCTTGAGAATTTTTTGCAACCTTTTGAGCTTTGTGGTCGAATGCTTAATCGTGTCTGTTCAATATTTTTCTTGCGCACTAGTGCTCATACGAATGCATTGATTCAACAGTTAGAACAAGAGTTCGTTGTAAAACTTTCCCGTTATTCTTCAAAAATGATGATGGATGCGCGGATATTTGCGAAAATAGATGAGCTTTATAAACAGTCGCAACAGGGTATATTTGAGAGTGAAACAACACGTGTTCTTGAATTATGGTGGAAAAAGTTTGTTTGTCATGGTGCGAAATTAGATGAAAAATCTAAGAAACGGCTTGTGGAAATTAATGAAAGGCTTGCTTTTTTAAATGCTACTTTTGGGCAAAATGTCTTAAACGATGAAGCTGAATGGATTTTATTTTTAAAACGAACAGATTTATCTGGTTTGCCGGAAGATCTTATTGCTTCAATGAAGGCGATTGCGCGCGAAAGAGGCAATGAAGAAGCTTATGCATTAACATTAATACGCTCAATTATTGAACCTTTTTTAAAATTCTCTGATCGTCGTGATTTGCGTGAGGTTGCATTTCAGGCATGGGTTAAACGTGGTGAAAATAATAATAAGAACGATAATCGAACAATTATTTTAGAGATTGTTGCCCTTCGAGATGAGCAAGCTAAATTATTGGGCTATAAGTCTTTTGCAGATTTAAAACTCGATAATACCATGGCTAAAAGTGTTGATTCAGTTATGGATTTGCTTATGCCTGTATGGGAGCGAGCAAGAGCAAAGGCTTCTGCTGAACAAATTGAATTACAAAATTTTGCCAACAATCAAGGAAGCAATGAATCTTTAACTGCTTCGGATTGGCGTTATTATGCTGAAAAACTTCGCACCGAAAAATTTTCTTTTGATGACGCTGAACTTAAATATTATTTTCAGCTTGATCGCATAATTAAAGCAGCTTTTGGAGTAGCAGAAAAACTCTTTGGCATTACCTTTGAAGAAAAAAATGCTGTTGCACTCTGGCATTCTGATGCGCGTTTGTGGGAAGTAAAGAAATCTGATGGAAGCTTGCTTGGGCTTTTTATTGGTGATTATTTTGCACGCTCTTCAAAACGTTCTGGTGCATGGATGAGCCAATTGCAATCGCAGTCTAAGTTAAATGGCGGGCAAAAACCTATTATCTATAATATTTGTAATTTTGCTAAACCTTCTAAAGGGGAGATTGCGCTTTTATCCCTTGATGATGCACGTACACTTTTCCATGAATTTGGGCATGCATTGCATGGTTTGCTTTCTGATGTAACATGGCCGTCTGTAGCGGGAACATCTGTTTCACGTGATTTTGTTGAACTTCCTTCTCAACTTTATGAACATTGGTTAACCGTACCAGAGATATTAAAATCGTATGCTATCCATACAAAAACAGGTCTTCCTATGCCACAAGAGTTGATAGATAAAATTTTGGCGGCACAGACATTTAATGCTGGATTTTTCGCGGTGGAGTTTATCTCATCAGCTTTGGTAGATATGGCTTTTCACCAAGGAGAAACAGTAACTGATCCAACAATTTTTGAACATAAAGAATTGGAAAAGTTGCAAATGCCTGATACAATTATTATGCGTCATCGTCCTCCACATTTTATGCATGTGTTTTCAGGGGATGGTTATGCTGCTGGTTATTATTCTTATATGTGGTCAGAAGTGCTAGGTGCTGATGCTTTTCAAGCATTTGAAGAAAAAGGTGATGCTTTTAATTCAGAGCTTGCTGATCTTTTAAAGCGTTTTATTTATTCTGCTGGGGGAAGCCGCGATCCAGAGGAACTATATAAAGCTTTTCGGGGACGGATGCCTTTACCAGAAGCAATGATTAATGAACGTGGATTGTGAGATATAACGGTATGGGTTAGCACAATCTCTTTTCATGTTCCTGAAAGGATAGCGTTACAATTTATGCAAATCTTTTCTTCATGATAGGATGTAAATAGTATTTTTATATTATTCGCTTCCTCTTTATGAGGGAAAATTAGATTTTTTATTTTAAACAGGACATTCATGGGAAAGAAAAATTATCAGCTCGGTCTTTTTGATACCCATTGAGGGGAAACCATGATTTTTCTATAAAACTTGATTTTCTTTTGCCTAACAGATGAGTGTTTTGTTGTGCCATGTTATCGAGGCTTATTGGAGGTTGACGTATAATATTACTCGGCTCTTGATTTTTTGATTTTTGTATAAGTTTTTGAATAACTTGATCGGTTGAATGTGGATCTTCGTGAGAAAAGGTATGAAAATTTAAAATATTTTTCAATGGTTTTTGTAAATAAGAGACAAGTTTTTCTTTTCCTTCAGGGGTGAAATGCATGCCATTATTGGTGCGTAATTTGACTATTTCTCCATTAATACCATAGCCTGAAAAAGAAAAATTTCCTTCTTTGTCACTAAAGCCATTCCAAATGTCGAGAAAATATCCTCCTGCTGTTTCTGTTTCTTGTTTGTAGAGTGCATTAAAAACTTTCATTTTTTGTGTCAAAAGATCACTTCTAAAGGCGGGTTGACCTATCCATATCCATGATTTTCCAGAGGTCTGAAGATTTTCAGCAATTTCAATAATTCTTTGTTTGTAAATGCGCACCCATTCTGATTGATTTGTATTAATCATGCTATCAGAGTTTTTGATTGTTTGATTATCATTTGCACCGATCATCATGATAATAACATCAGGGTTATTTTGATCAATGAGTTTAGAAATGTTGTTTTGCCAAGAATAATAATCAGTTCGAACTAAGCCGGAAGCGGGTTTTGTTTTATTTATGATAATAATATCCCTATTATTCGTAAAAAACTTTTTAAGTGCATCGGCAACAGCATAAGCTATAAAATCCCCTATGACAAGAATACGCTTTGCATTCTCGTTTTTTAGCTTTTGTGCGCTTTTTTGTGTTACAATCTTTTTTTGTAGCTTATCTGTTTTTTGTTTTATAATTTGTGGTGGTTGCTGTACCTGTTTGTTATGTTGTGACAACCATTTGAAGAAGTTTGTTGCTTTACTTGGGGATGGTTGTATGATCGCCACAATAAAAAATGAAAAGAATAGGAACATCAAATATAGCCGGCGAAAAAGAGACAAAACCTTACTCTCCATTATTGTTTGCGAAGGAGAAGAAGCACTTGAGATGATGGATATCCATTTGCTTTTAGACCGTGACGCAGTTGAAAAGCTTTAATTGCTTTACGAGAGGCTGTTCCAATTTTTCCATCAACATTCCCTTTATAATAACCCAGTGCACTTAAGTGAGATTGTAGTTCTTTACATTCTTGAAAAGTAAGCGGTTGAAAAGGTCTTTGCCAATCATGCACCAGTCCGGGATTTCCAGCAATGCGATCAGCAAGAAGGGAAACAGCAAGAGCATAACGATCTGCATTATTATAACGTTTTAAAACAAAGAAATTTTTTGTTACTAAAAATATAGGTCCTTTTGTTCCATCTGGATATTTTAACGTTGCTTGCTCAGTTAATGTAGGAAGAGGATGCCCATTTGCGTGTTTTACACCTAATTTTTTCCATTGTTCAAAGGAGTGCCAGCCTTCAGGAAGGCTTTTCCCCTGTGGTACTTTTACCTCTATTCCCCAAATAAGATTAGGTTTCCAGCCATTTTTGTGGAGAAGATTAGCAGCAGTAGCCAGAGCATCTGGAACAGAGTTCCATATATCACGCCGTCCATCTTGGTCCATATCAACAGCATAGACGAGATAACTGCTTGGAATAAATTGTGTATGTCCCAATGCACCAGCCCAAGATCCAGTGAGTTGAGAGCGTTTAATTTCGCCACTTTGTAGAATTTTCAAAGCAGCAATCAGTTGTGTATGTGCATATTTTGCACGTTTTTTATCAGCATAGGCTAGAGTTGCGAGTGAGCGAATGGTATCACGCAGGGCATTTTTATTGGTTAAAACTTTCCCATAGTTGCTTTCCATTGACCAAATAGCAAGCAGGATATTTCGGTCAACACCAAAACGTTTTTCAATTTGAAGGAGCCATTTATTCCATTTTTGAGTTTGACGCCGCCCTTCTATAATTGCAATATCATGAACACGATTATCAAAGTAATTCCATGAAGGAGCGATAAATTCCGGTTGGTATGCGGCGCTTTTTAAAACTCCTGGATCAATAGTATTAATGCCTTTAAAAGCCATATGAAACGTAGAGGGACTAATATTGTGAGCAATAGCTGTTTGTTTAAACTCTTTAATCCAGTGTTTAAATCCGCTATCAGCATACGCAAAGGGTGCAAAAAACATAAAAAAAGCAGATAAAAAAACGACGAAACCAGTGATAAGCGTTCTCTGATTTATCGACTTCTCTAAAAAAGAGAAAGTCTTCAATTCTGTTTTTTGCATTTTAAATCCCCATTAATATTCAATTTATTAGATGTGCAATAACTTTCTTTATTGTATATTTAGTTTTATCAATAATATGATCAAGAAGAGGAGAAAACTGGAACAAATTCATTTTAATTCTTTCAATAAATTCTCCTATCTTCTTTTTTACATTTTTGATTGCCTATTATGATGATAATCAAAATAATAAGATATCTTTTTTACTATTTTGTAAAAACATGTGATAAATAAAAAGGTTATATGAATTCATTGAGGAGGGTGAGTGTGCGTAAAATTCGAAAAGCAGTCTTTCCTGTTGCAGGTCTTGGTACCCGTTTTCTTCCTGCAACAAAAACGATTCCTAAAGAAATGCTAACAGTTGTTGATAAACCTGTTATTCAATATGTTGTGGATGAGGCACGAGAGGCTGGTATTGAGCATTTTATTTTTGTGACTGGACGCAACAAAGCAGTTATTGAAGATTATTTTGATGCGCAAGTTGAATTATATACGACGCTTGCTGAGTGTGGAAGGAAAGAAGATCTTGCGCACTTATACCGTTTACAGCTGTTGCCAGGAACAACTTCCTTCACACGGCAACAGCGACCTTTGGGATTAGGGCATGCTCTTTGGTGTGCGCGTGAATTAGTTGCAGAGGAACCTTTTGCTTTGTTATTACCCGATATGTTGATACAAACGAAAAAGGGGTGCCTTTCTGAGATGATGAGCCTTTATGAAAAGGTGGGTGGGGGGAATATTATAGCAGTTCAGGAGTGCGATCCCATAGATACCCATAAATATGGTATTGTTGGGAAAGGCAAACAGATTGCAAATGGTTTTGAAATTACAAGAATGGTAGAGAAACCAGTGCAAGGAACGGCACCGTCAAATTTGTACATCATTGGACGTTATATTTTACAGCCAGAAATTTTTAATATTCTTTCCACTCAAGAACGAGGAGCAGGAAATGAAATTCAATTAACAGATGCTATGATACGGCTTTCAAACGAACAGGGTTTTTGGGGTTTGCAATTAGAGGGGCGCATTTTTGATTGCGGTTCTAAAGCCGGTTTTATTGAAGCTAATGTTGCATTTTCTTTGGCACGCGCTGATATGCACAGCTACGTTTCTGCCTCATTGAAAAATTTACTGGAAACTATTCAAGTTGAAAAATGATGTAGATCTCCCATTTAATTTTATTGATCGAATTTGATTATGACAATACCATCTCCTCATCTGGCTTTGCAAGGTGCTGTTGCATCGGCGCTTAAGACACTTGCGAGTGAAAAGCAAGGACTTAAAGCCCTTGAAGTAGCCCTCCTTGGAAGTCTTTCTTCTTCTTTTGAAACGGCTGTTCAAACTATTAGAAATGCCCGTGGACATGTGGTTATTACTGGCCTTGGGAAAAGTGGTCATATAGGGACAAAAATTGCAGCAACTCTAGCTTCAACTGGAACGCCTGCCTTTTTTGTTCATGCTGCAGAAGCCAATCATGGTGATCTTGGTATGATTGGATCTGATGATGTTATTCTTGCTTTATCATGGTCTGGTGAAACGCAAGAGTTAAGTGGCATTATGAGTTATGCTGCACGTTTTCGTATCCCCCTTATTGCAATGACATCAAGTGAGCACTCTGTGTTAGGACGACAAGCTGATATTGTTCTATTATTACCAAAGATAGAAGAAGCTTGCCCTCATGGTTTAGCTCCTACAACGTCAACAATTATGCAATTGGCAATGGGGGATGCATTAGCGGTTTCTCTTTTAGAAATGCGTGGTTTTACGGCAACGGATTT
Organism: Bartonella rattimassiliensis 15908; assembly: GCF_000278215.1. Taxonomy (GTDB): domain Bacteria; phylum Pseudomonadota; class Alphaproteobacteria; order Rhizobiales; family Rhizobiaceae; genus Bartonella; species Bartonella rattimassiliensis. Next base: position 139,854 of record NZ_JH725068.1, on the reverse strand, counting down.
CAAAATATATCATCCTGGTGGTTCTCTTGGTGCAAGCCTTAAATATGTGTGTGATATTATGCATGAGGGTGATAGTATTCCTTTAGTTATGCAGGGAACAACTATGACTGAAGCTATGGATGTTTTGGTAAAAAAACATTTTGGCTGTGTTGGTGTTGTGAATCAAGAAGGTGAACTCATCGGAATTGTGACCGATGGTGATCTTGCACGTAACATTCATTTTAATTTATCAAAATTTAATGTTGACGAGGTGATGACCAAAGCTCCTAAAGTTGTAAAGCCAAATACACTTGTTGGTGCAGCAACAGCTTTTATTAATGATCATCATATTGGTGCATTTTTCGTGGTTGAAGATAAGAAGCCAGTAGGGATTGTTCATTTTCATGATTTGTTGCGCATTGGTGCCGCTTAGATTAAAGTTCTCTATCAAATAAAATGTTCTTTTAGATTAAAAGTGCTTGAAAATAATGCAACGTCACAGTTTGATTGTAAAGTAGCTTTGCGGATATTTCATAAAAGGAAATGATTATTTTACACATTTTATAATGTTTAAAAAATTTTACATATAAAGCATTGTATTAGTCTCTTTACGTATTTTAAAGAGGATTTTCTATCAGGAGGAGAAATAGCCACCTCCTGTTTAATGTATGTACTTCTTTCTATTTCTTAAGAGGATTTTTGACTTTATATTGTGTTTAAAATATTTTGTTTAAAACTTTCGCTTAAGAAAAAATTGTGTTCCTGTGTGTGAGGTGCAGAGAAGTTGTGTTTCATCATATGACATTGCGCAATTGACTCTAGAGATTGTTCCACGGAGAATAGAGCGTATTTCAATTTCTATATTTTGAGCATTGAGATAATTATACACTCCTTCTGATAGTTTTTCTTTTGTATCTGCTGCATACGTTTCAAAAACACCATTGTGGAAAGAAGAAACAATACCGTTTTCATCGATCCATTTTCCATCAATTCCAGTTGGCATATTGAGGTTATAATGTTGTGAAAAGTTACAGGCACTTAATAGCAAAGCGGTGATTGTAAGACATAAAATATGATAAGTATGTTTCATTTATTTCACTCTATATTAGATTATTTTGCTCTCAAGTTTTTATAACATTATTAAATTACACTATGAGTCAATATGAAAAATTTGATGAAAATCAATGAAAAAGCAAAAAAATGGAAAAAAATGCCTTAATGTTGTATTTAATTAACAGCTTGATGAGGTTCATAAGCAAAATACAAGAGGTGAAATATTTTTTATGGTTTACAATAGTTTTTACCTTAAGCCGCTGAATAGTCTCAAAGGAGATTATTGACATTATGGTTGGTCCCATTCTTGTTGCGAGTGAAGATTATGGAAGGCGTATAGAGCTTTCTGCTATGCTTCGCGGTTTTGGTTATCGTGTCATTGAAGCAGAAAATGGTTTCCGTACGATTGATCTTTTACACAGGCGTAAAAACATTGTGCTTGCACTCCTTGATATCGTGATGAGTGATTTGAGTGTAAGTGATTTGATTAAAATGATTAGAGTTGCTGGTGTTTCTGTTCCTATTATTGTTATAGCACAACAGGAGAATCAGACTTTACTTCAGAGAGCTTTAGCCGCTGGGGCTATTGATTATTGGATTCAACCAGTAACATTATTACGAGTAAGAGTTACTTTGGATATTCTTGCTCTTATTTCTGCCTTGGAGCATGAGGTGCGAGCTATTCGGCGAAAAAAAGAGAATCATTTACGTTTTTCTGACCTTTGCATAAAAAGTAGAGCTATGCAGATAGTTTTAGAGCAATCAAGAAAAGCAGCGACTTCTTTACAAAATCTTTTGATAGAGGGTGAAGTTGGAACAGGACGTGAGACATTAGCTCGGATTATTCATCATGAGGGTTTATTCTCGGAGGGCGTTTTTATTCGCTTTCAATGTTCAGCCATCATTGATCCAGAAGAAGAAAATCAGCAGTGGTTTAAAGAATTTCTACCATTGGTTTCTTCGCTTGAAAAAGGAACACTTTGCCTTTGTGATATTGATCGGCTTGAACCCATACAGCAAAAACGGTTTGCTCATTATCTTAAAGAAAGGGAAAGGGATACAAAAGGAGAGCTTTTTCCTTTTCGGATCATTGCTATTTCAACATCGCGTTTAAAGGACCTGGTTAAAGAAAACTTCTTTTTACATAGTTTATTTGAACAATTTTCTCATTTGTCTATTAGCGTTCCTGCTTTACGAGAATTAAGGGATGATTTTCCAGAGATCACTCAATATTTGATTAATCGCATTATAGCAGAAACAGGACGATCACATGTTCATGGTTTAGCAGGATCGGCTCTTTCCTTGCTTATGCAGTATGATTGGCCTGGTAATAGAAATGAGCTTGAAAATTTTTTATTTCGTGCGATTTTACTCAGTGAAGGGCCATTATTAACTGTTCGAGATTTTCCCCAATTAATGGGAAGCTCATTAATGAATGTTCCCAATATCATTGAAGGCAATATGCAAGAAAATAATGAACGAGAGTCTTTACAATTTTTGAATGCAGATGGACATGTGCGTACTTTTGCAGAGATGGAACATGATATTATCGAGAAAGCAATTAAACATTATAAAGGACATATGAGTGAGATTGCGCGCCGCCTTCATATCGGTCGTTCTACACTTTATAGAAAAATGGAAGAATTGAGAGCAGTCAGAAATCAAGAACGAAAGTAAGGTTCATAACCAATCTTTTTTCATGAAAAGCATGACTTTCAAAAAAATAGAAAGGGCTTTATGATAAAGTCCAAAGAGGGGAAAACTTAATAAAACGATCATTTATTGTAAAGTTTATGTATTGAGGATCATGTTGTAGGTTTAAATCAAGCATAAATTTTATTTGATTGTTTTATTATTTGTTTCGATTTAACAGTTTATTATTTAAGTTTATATTTATTAAATTTGAGAGGCATTTTTAAAGATTTTAAATTAAATTTTTAAGTATTGCAGCTAAAATTTTTTCATTATGGATATTAATTTATACTATTGCTTAAGCAAAAAGTGGCATTTTATCTGCTAAACGATTAAATAAAATAATTAGTTTTAGCATTGTTGAATGATTAGTTTCAGTATTATTGTTTGTATCACTGGTGATTCAATAGTTTAAAATAAACATAGAAAGTTTATCCTCTTTGACTCTTTTACAGATTATTATTGGTTTTGTCCTCTTTTTTTTTATTGCATCTATGTTGGCAATCTATACATATGGGCGTTTTATGAAAAGTGCTAGGGGGCAGTGTTCATATGCATTGCCTATTCAGAAAGATGAAACTAAGCTTGATCGTATCGTTAGTCAATTAGCTGAAGAAGAAAATGGATTAGGGGTTGATAAAGATGCCCTATCCCTCATCATCAGTAATTTGGATGCATTTTGTGTACGTGCGGTAGGGGCTGCAGAGGCTGGGCGTAGCCTTGATCTGATGTATTATATTTGGGATGATGATTTAACAGGGCGTCTATTATTAAGTGAAATAGTTGAGGCAGCTGATCGGGGTGTTCGGGTACGGCTTCTTTTGGATGATATTAACGCTCAGGCACGTGATCCAGCTTATATTGCGCTCGATAAACATCCTTATATTGAGGTAAGAATGTTTAATCCAGGTCTATCGCGTAAAGGAGGGTTACGCCGTGGTTTAGAAATTATATTGCGGGCAATTATGGTCACACGCAGAATGCATAATAAAGCTTTTATTGTTGATGGTCGGGTTGCTTTTGTAGGAGGGCGTAATCTTGCAGATTCTTATTTTGATGCTGGTGAAGAATCCCATTTTCGAGATTTGGATTTGATGTTAATTGGTCCCTCTGTCAAAAAGGTGGAAAGTATCTTTGATGATTTTTGGAACAGTTCTGTTGTTTTGCCAATTCATACTTTGGTTGTTCCTAAAAGTGCAAGTGATCTTAGCTATTGGAAAGATAAATTACGACAGTTTCGGGATTCGAAAGTTGCAAGAGTTTATTTAAATTATGTCAAAGAGCACATTAACTTTGATTGTTTTATCCAAACAGGAAAGCGGTTATTTTTAGCAGATAAAGTTGTTGTTCTTTCTGATCCTCCAGAAAAAGCATTGCGCAAAGAAGCAAGCAATTGGCTTATGAAGGTGCTCTCAAAGGTTATTGGTAACGCTCAAAAAACGGTTCAAATTACGTCCCCTTATTTTGTTCCTGGTAAGGTTGGTGCGCAGAATTTTAGTGATTTGGTTTCAAAAGGTGTTGATGTCAAAATTCTTACGAATTCCTTAGCGGCTACCGATGTAGCATTGGTGCATGGTGGTTATGTATTGTATCGTAAGGCGCTGTTGAAAAGTGGTGTTAAGCTTTATGAATTAAAAGCGGAAGGCAACACCCATGGGTTACGGTTGTTTCGATCGAGTAAGGCAAGTTTACATACTAAAGCTTTTTTAGTTGATCGTAAAACAGCTTTTATTGGATCTTTAAACTTTGATCCTAGATCGGCAGCATTAAATACCGAGATGGGTATTCTTTTTGAATGTGCTCCCATTACAGCAAGGTTAGATTTGTTGTTTTCTGAAGAAACAACGGAGGAAATGAGTTATCATCTTCGCCTTGGTGATAATGATCGTATTTATTGGGATTTTATTGAAAATAAAAAAAAGTATAGCATTGATTATGAACCAGAAAGCAATTTTTGGCGTCGTGTCTTTGCAAAAATAATAAGTTGGTTGCCAATTGAATCACAATTATAAATTTTTATTAAGTACACTTAAAAAATATTTATTTTTCTTTTCATTTTGTTTGTAGCATGGCATAATTTTTTGCCAATCTACCATGTATGAGAACCGCAGTTGTATTTTAAAGCTCCTTGCGGTGTTTTATTATAATTTTATTATAAAAGGAATTTTGCTATGGCAAAGATTGTTGAAACGGGGACAGGTGAATTGGCATTGACTTTTGATGATGTACTGTTACAGCCCGGTCATTCTCTTGTTATGCCTAGCCAAGTGGATCTCAGTACGCGCATTGCAGCTGATATTAAGCTCAATTTGCCATTGCTTTCTGCTGCAATGGATACGGTAACAGAATCGCGTTTGGCAATTGCTATGGCTCAAGCTGGGGGGCTTGGGGTTATTCATCGTAATATGTCTCCTGCAGAGCAGGCAGAAGAGGTACGCCAGGTAAAAAAGTTTGAATCTGGTATGGTTGTTAATCCAGTTACAATTAGACCAGATGCAACACTTGAAGAAGCGAAAGCTTTGATGCGTTCTCATGGTATTTCAGGCATTCCGGTTGTTGAAAATAGTGTTAAAGGTGGTCCAGCGGGACGGCTTGTTGGCATTCTGACCAATAGAGATGTACGTTTTGCATCGGATCCAAAACAAAAAATTTATGAATTAATGACGCATAAAAATTTGATCACAGTGCGTGAAAGTGTCCAACTCAATGAAGCAAAATATCTTTTACATCATCACCGTATTGAAAAATTATTGGTTGTGGATGAACAAAATCGTTGTGTCGGTTTGATAACAGTTAAGGATATTGAAAAAGCAAAATTAAATCCAAATGCTGCTAAAGATTCTCAAGGGCGCTTACGTGCAGCAGCAGCTAGTAGTGTTGGAAATGATGGGATTGAGCGTGCTGAACGTCTCATTGATGCAGGTGTTGATGTTCTGGTCATTGATACAGCACATGGACATTCTCAACGTGTGTTAGAAACTGTTGAACGAATTAAAAAGATGGCTTTCTCTCCAGCTGTTATTGCTGGGAATGTAGCGACAGCTCAAGCAACGCAGGCATTAATTGACAGTGGTGCAGATGCGGTAAAAGTTGGTATTGGTCCTGGCTCTATTTGCACAACGCGTATTGTTGCTGGTGTCGGTGTCCCTCAACTTGCTGCCATTATGAATGCTGCAGAAGTTGCTGAAAAAGCGGGCATTCCCATAATTGCAGATGGTGGAATCAAAGCATCAGGTGATTTTGCTAAAGCTTTAGCTGGTGGAGCTTGTGCAGCTATGATCGGTTCTCTTTTAGCAGGTACAGAAGAAAGTCCGGGTGAAGTTTATCTTTACCAAGGTCGATCTTTTAAAGCCTATCGCGGTATGGGATCCGTTGGTGCTATGGCACGAGGATCAGCAGATCGCTATTTTCAAGATGACGTTCGTGATGAACTTAAGTTGGTTCCTGAAGGAGTAGAGGGGCAAGTGGCCTATAAGGGTCCTATAGCATCGGTTTTACACCAGCTTGCTGGGGGACTCCGTGCTTCGATGGGATATGTTGGGGCAAAAGATCTCGTAGAGTTTCGTGAAAAAGCAACGTTTGTTCGTATTACGAATGCGGGACTCCATGAAAGCCATACGCATGATGTTTCTATTACACGGGAGAGTCCAAACTATCGGGGTCCAGTTTGAAGGAGTAAGAGCTTGGCGTCAGATCGCATATATCTAATCTCCTACAAACAAAGAAGAGGGACTGATCTTTTTTCTATCTGTGATTTGGGTAATAATATCTGAAGGAAAGAATTAGAGGTCAAAACTCTAATTCTTTCTGTTAAGGCTATGTAAGATGAATTATATAAAGTTAGAATTAACCTTTTGTTGTCTTGCGTTCCGTCTTTGACGCACGTTGGCGAGTGTTTGTCTGATCACTTTGGACGGATTTCTTTCCATTGTTTGAGGGCATTGTATTATGACGGCTTTTAGATGAAGTTGTTTTTCCATTATTATAAGTCATTATTTTCTCCTTTTAAATTGTCTGGCAGTTGCCAGTGTAATAAAAACGGCCATGCCAAATAGTGGTTCCAAGCATTTTCTAAAAAGTTAATTTTTTGTTGAGAATAAGATGATCCTGTCTCATCTTATTAGAAGCTTTTTCTATTTTTTCGGAGGGATAACATTTTTAAAATGGAAGAGATTTAATTTTTCCTGTTGTTTATATAAGTCGATAAAATTCCATTTTATACAATAATTAAAGAGTTTGTTTTTTTAATGCATGGCGGAAAGAGGTTATTTATGGATGATAGCGTATCTTTTAGTGTAAAAGGATTTCATGTATTTTAGAAAGATAAAAAGCCAATGGACAGAAAATGAAAGAAAAAATCTAGATACATTAAATTGGATCTTATAAAGAATATACTCAGATTATTTTAAAAGTGAATGTAAATTTTTGGTAGCTTTGAACAGGTTTCATTGGCAGTAATAAGATAATATTATTTTAATAGGAGAAATGAATGCGATTAGGTGGGCGGTTGCAAGCAGCAATAGATGTTCTCAAAGAGATAGAAATGAGGCATCGCCCAGTAGGAGAAACTTTAAAGGATTGGGGGCTTTCTCATCGCTTTGCTGGAGCAGGTGATCGTGCAGCTATTGGTACAATCGTTTATGATGTTTTAAGACGACGATATTCTTTACAATGGCGTATGGAGAGTGATGATGTTCGGGATATTGTTTTTGCTACCTTATTAGATACTGGAAAAATGACATTGGAGCAAATTGACAGTGCGTTAGAAGGAGATCGTTTTGCTCCGCAGTTATTAGCAGATAAACAGCGCCAATCGTGGCAAAAGAGGCGATTAGTGGATGCTCCAGACTATATTCGCGGTGATATTCCTCAATGGTGTCAAGCACATCTTTGTCCTTTATTTGGTGATAATTGGATCACTGAAGCTGCTGCGTTAGCAACGCGTCCTTCTTTAGATTTACGGGTGAATAGTCTAAAGGCAACACCAGAAAAGGTGCTGAAAGAGTTAGCAAAGACCAAACTTCAGTCTTTTCCATGGTTTCGGCAAGCTTTAAGAGTTGCCCCGATTAAAAAATTTGATCGCCATCCCAATGTTCAAGCGGAAATAGCTTTTCAAAAAGGGCACTTTGAAATACAGGATTTAGGATCTCAAATTGTTGCTCATCTTGTGGAAGCACAAGAAAGTATGCAAGTATTGGATTATTGCGCAGGAGCTGGTGGAAAGACTTTAGCTTTAGCTTCCGATATGGACAATCGTGGGCAAATTTATGCTTATGATTCTGATAAAGGGCGCCTAGCCCCTATTTTTGATCGTCTTCGACGTGCTGGTGTTCGCAATGTACAAATACGAGCGCAAAGAGAAGAATTGAAGCCATTAATAGGCCAGATGGATAGAATTCTACTCGATGCACCCTGTAGTGGGACAGGAACATGGCGTCGTCGTCCAGATGCGAAATGGCGTTTAACATTAGAGCAGGTCAGACAACGCCAAAAAGAACAGAGGGTTATTTTGAATGAAGCGATAGATTATCTTAAGCCGAATGGGCGCTTAGTCTATATTACCTGTTCTCTTCTTGTAGATGAAAATGAGGAACAAATTTCCCATTTTCTTCAACGGTATTCTCATTTTTATCCTATAGATATATCGGCACTTTGGCAGAAACATTTTAGTTTTTCTCCTATGCAACCAGTCTTTTCAAATTATGGACTGACTTTATCGCCCGCAACAACACAAACAGATGGTTTCTTTTTATCTGTGTTGCAAAAAAAACATTAATTCATATTTTTGCATTTTTTATCATAAATTTTACGAGAATAATCTTTTTCCTAAGAAAACAGTCTTGTGCAAAGAGAAAGATTGAATCATAACTCTCATAAATTCTTTTTTACAATTGTTGATTGGTTTTCTATGAACATATCATATCCAGACACTATCCTTATTATTGACTTTGGTTCACAAGTAACACAACTTGTTGCACGACGGGTGCGAGCAATGGGGGTATATTGTGAAATTGTTCCTTTTCAATTGGCTTTAGATGCTGTGCGTCGCATAAATCCTAAAGCTGTTATTTTATCAGGTAGTCCTTATTCCGTTATAGATGAAGATTCACCACGTGCTCCAATGGAAATTTTTGAATCTGGTATTCCTGTTCTTGGTATTTGCTACGGCGAACAAGTCATGTGTGTTCAGCTTGGAGGGAAGGTTGAAGCAGGACATGAGCGTGAATTTGGGCGCGCTTTTTTGGAAGTGCAAGAAGAGAGTGCACTTTTTGATGGAGTATGGGAAAAAGGTTCTTGTTATCAAGTATGGATGAGTCATGGTGATCGTGTGGCAGCTTTACCAGAAGGTTTTCGTGTCATAGGCACCTCAAAAGGTGCTCCCTATGCGGCTATTGCAGATGAAAAAAGACATTTTTATGCGGTACAGTTTCATCCTGAAGTTATCCATACACCGGATGGTACAAAACTTTTGCAAAATTTTATTTATAAAATCTCTGCTATTAAAAGCAATTGGTCAATGGCCTCTTATCGTGAGCAGGCAATTGCGACAATACGACAAAAAGTTGGGAAAAGTCGTGTGATTTGTGGTCTTTCAGGGGGAGTAGATTCATCTGTTGTAGCGGTGCTCCTTCATGAAGCCATAGGAGATCAATTGACATGCATTTTGGTTGATCATGGATTAATGCGTAAGAATGAAGCTCAGGAAGTTCTTACATTATTCCGCGATCACTATAACATAGAGCTGATTCACGTTAATGCTGCTGATATATTTCTTCATGCTTTAGAAGGTGAGACAGATCCAGAAAAAAAACGCAAAATAATTGGTTGCCTTTTTATTGATGTTTTTGAAAGAGAGACGAAAAAAATAGGAGGTGCAGAGTTTTTAGCACAAGGAACACTTTATCCAGATGTTATTGAGAGTGTATCGGCTATTGGTGAATCGATAACCATTAAAAGCCATCATAATGTGGGCGGGTTACCAGAACAGATGAATATGAAACTTGTAGAACCGTTGCGTGAGCTTTTTAAGGATGAGGTTCGCTCTTTAGGACGAGAGTTAGGGTTGCCGGAGCAGTTTATTGGTCGTCATCCTTTTCCAGGTCCTGGTCTTGCAATTCGGTGTCCAGGTGCTGTAACACGTGAAAAATTAGAAATTTTACGTGAAGCAGATGCCATTTATCTTGAGGAAATCCGTAAGGCTGGTCTTTATGATGAAATTTGGCAAGCTTTTGCTATTCTTCTTCCCGTTCAAACCGTTGGTGTTATGGGGGATGGTCGTACTTATGAATTTGTTTGTGCTCTTCGTGCTGTCACATCTGTAGATGGAATGACTGCTGATTTTTATCCCTATGATATGGCATTTTTAAGTAAGACAGCAGCACGTATTATTAACGAAGTTAGAGGAATTAATCGTGTTGTCTATGATGTAACCTCAAAGCCTCCTGGTACCATTGAATGGGAATAATGGAAATGAAGGATAAGCTTTTTAATGATAAAATATGATTGAAGAATTGATATTCAGGAAAGTGTATAAAAAGTCTGAAAAAATAATTGTGCACGTTTATTAGAGGATATAAGTCCTTTATCTGAGCATCTGTCCGCTAATATCATTTAGAGCCAACGTCATTTAAAATTGACCAATATCATTTAAGACTAAGAAGTGTGAAATTTGCATGTATGAGAAAAAAATTATTGCACACCGTGGGGGCGCTCATCTTTATCCTGAAAATACTCTTTCGGCATTTAATAATGCTATAGCGTTAAATGTTAATGAAATTGAATGCGATGTTCATTTACTAAAAAGCGGTGAAGTGGTTGTCTTTCATGATTTCCGTTTAGATCAATTGGTTGGCAAAAAAGGATATATTCATGATATTGATAATGAAACACGCAAACAACTTTGCGTGAAAGGAAGTCGAGAGGCCCCCCCCTTATTAGAAGAAGTGCTTGATCTTTTAACATCCACTAATGTTGCATTGCATCTTGAAATCAAAACATGTGGTGAAGTAGAGCGTGAAACAATATTATCCCAAAAAGCGCTTGCGCTCATAAAAAGCCGAAACTTATCAGAACGGGTTTCTGCCATTAGTTTTGATCCTTTGGTCCTTCGTCCTTTTATTGAATCAGGCATACCATCTGGTCCTTGTGTTGATAATTTTGAAGGTGATATGTACCGTCATTTTTTTGAATGGAAACAATTGGGTTATTCTGATTTAAGTTTAGATGGTTCCATTGTTTCACAGGATTTTATTGAAGCAGCTCTTGAAGCTGATTTTACTGTAGGGGTATGGACGATTAACGGAAAAGCTCGGCTATCACATTGGCTTGATATGCCTGTACATTATATTACGACAGATCAACCTGATCTTGCATTGCAATTGCGTGCACAAAGGTAAAAAAGATATATCTTACTAAGAGAAGATCCCATATCTTTATCAAGTCAACTTAATGGGAGAGAATAAGAAGTATTTTTTTACACGTAATAACACATCAATTTATTAATGATAATTCAACGTTTTTCATATTAAATGAGAGATCTTAACATGTAAAATTTTCTTATTTCAAATCTTTTTATAATGCATTAGCCTAAATCGTTTGTTCGTGCATTACAAGCAGGCTTAGGGTGTGGATAAAAATCTTTTGAGAAAAGAATGAAAATATCCATTGAAGCGCATTTCAAATGGAAGGTTTTTTAAAGTATAATAGTTCTGTTGTGCACTTTTATGAAATGTGAAAATGGTGGCAATACAAAAAATCTTATTCACTTAGAGAGGGAGCTTTGACGTTTTTATTTTATAGAAGCTATCATGAAATGGCTGTTAATATATTGAAAAATTTTTTATAGCTCTTCGTTCATTCAGTATCAGTATAATATTAAGGTTTTAAGACAAATAAAGGAAGACTAAACAACTCTTTTTTTAAATAAATTCAGATATTACAAGAGTAGATTGAATGACATTGGTGACCTATAGCTTTGTACGTCTGACCTTTCTTATTTAAACTCTTTTATTTTTTCAAATATTTACAAACGAGTGTCTCATTAAGCTATAAGAAAGCTTATAAAAGAAAACGAATAAATCTAAACAAATTTATTTGACCTTTTGGTGGTTCCTGTTTAAATGAATGTATTTCTGAAATAAAACTATCGTAGCATGTTCATATTTCATACTATAGATTTTAGGGGTAGTTTGTATTCCATCACTTCAGAAAGGGTGAGTCATGAGATGTTTTTATCTTTCCATAGCGGCTGTGGTCGTTATCATAATGACAATAGCAGGAATAACATCAAGTTTCGCACAGACAAAAATCAGCTTTTGGCATTCTATGAGTGGTGAACTAGGAAAGCAAACTGAAAGTCTCATTAATGATTTTAATGCCAGTCAATCTGAATATAAAGTTATTCCTTCATTTCGTGGTGAATATGAAGAAGGGTTAATTTCACTCATTGCTGCATTTCGTGGAAAGAAACAGCCAGTCCTCGCCCAAATTTATGACGTTGGTACTGGAACTATGATGGCTACGAAAGGTGCGATCTATCCATTTTATCAACTTATGATTGACACAAAACAAGAATTCGATTTTACAGATTATTTTCCTGCTATTAGTAGTTATTACTCTGATGAACAGGGGCGTATGGTCTCTATGCCATTCAATATTTCAACACCCATCCTTTATTATAATAAAGATATCTTTAAAAAAGCAGGGCTTGATCCAGAACATCCTCCTAAAACGTGGCAAGATATAGAAGATTTTTCCAAAAAAATTCTTGAGACTAAAGCAGCAACATGTGGCTTTACAATGGCTTATGCTGCTCAATGGATTGGTATAGAGAATTTTTCAGCGTTGCATAATGTTCCTTTTGGAACGAAGGAAAATGGCTTTAAAGGACTTGATTCAGAACTTACATTTAATGGGCCTTTACAAGTGCGTATGTGGACTGATTTGAAAAGGTGGTCTGATCAAGGTGTTTTCCGCTATGGTGGTCCTGCGGGCGCATTAGATTCAGCACCAATGTTTATGGCACAAAATTGTGCAATTTTTATGCAGTCTTCAGGATCACATGCTGGAATTGTTTCTGAAGCTCAGTTTAATGTGGGTGTTGGTATGCTACCGTACTATCAAGATGCGGAAGGAGCACCACAAAATTCAGTTATTGGGGGAGCTTCTATTTGGGCCTTTAAGGGTCATACTCCAAAGGAATATGCTGGAGCAGCAGCTTTTCTCAAGTTTCTTTCAAAAACAGAAAATCAAGTAAAATGGCATCAGGAAACAGGTTACTTCCCAACGACAAGAGCAACTTATGAATTGAGTAAAAAACAACATTTCTATGAAAAAACACCAGGTGTTGATATTGCTATTAAACAGATCAATCTTAATCCGCCAACAATGAACTCAAAAGGGATAAGATTTGGTAATTTACCACAAATACGTACCATTCTTGATCAAGAATTTGAAGCTGTTCTTAGTGGTTCAAAAACACCGAAAGATGGTTTAGATGAGGCTGTTGAGCGTGGAAATAAACTCTTGCGTGAATTTGAGAAATCCAATCATTAATTTCATTTTATCGTTAAACATCAAAGACTCAACAAAAACAGTTGAGTCCTTTTTGTTTTCTTTTTTAAAGTCTCTACATTTAAAGAGCCCTACGAATGCAAGAAAAACACGCATATTTTAAAAGCAATCTCCTTTCTTACGGACTGCTTTTTCCTCAGCTCCTTGTGACTTTTTTGTTTTTCTTTTGGCCTGCTGCACAAGCAATAAAATCATCCTTTGAACGTGAAGATCCTTTTGGCTTTACAACAACTTTTATTGGTCTTGAAAATTATCTAACCGTTCTTTCTGATCCTACTTATCGGCAGTCACTTCTTATAACTGCAGTATTTTCTATCTCTGTTACTGTTGTTTCAATGATAATATCACTTCTTTTAGCCGTTTGTGTTGATCGTGTCGTCTGTGCAAAAAAGGCTTATACAATGCTTTTGCTTTGGCCTTATGCTGTTGCTCCAGTATTGTCTGGTATATTATGGTTGTTTATCTTTCATCCCACTATTGGGATTATCCCTTTTCTTCTCGAAAAAATAGGGGTGCTATGGAATTATCGTGTTAATGGTACTCAAGCGATGATTCTTATTGTCATTGCGGCTAGTTGGAAACAGATTTCTTATAATTTCCTCTTTTTTCTTACAGGTCTTCAGTCTGTTCCGCTTTCTCAAATAGAAGCAGCAGCCATTGATGGTGCTGGTCCTTTTAAACGATTTTGGACTGTTGTTTTTCCGCAAATTTCACCAACGACATTCTTCCTTCTTATTGTCAATATTAATTATGTTATGTTTGATACTTTTGGTATTATTGATAATACAACTTTTGGAGGTCCTGCGCGTGCAACAAATATCCTTGTCTATAAAGTATATGATGATAGCTTTAGAAATCAAATAATCGGTGCATCAGCAGCACAATCAACAATATTGATGTTTATGGTTATTGTCTTAACGTTTATCCAGTTTCGCTGGATTGAGCGTCGTGTACAATATTAGGAAAAAAATATGGTTGAAAATCGCCCTGTTTTGAAATTTCTAACCCATATTACTCTCATTGTTGGCATTATCATTATTTGTTTTCCAGTTTATGTTGCTATCATTGCATCAACGCATAGTTCAGCAGTATTTAACTCAGGAACACTTCCTCTTTTACCTGGGCAATATGCTTTGGAAAATTATAAAATAATCTTTGGTAATGGCCTTTCACAGCATGGTTTGCCTAATCTTTGGCCACTTTTAATGAATTCACTTATTATGGCTTTGGGGATTAGTATTGGAAAAATTATTATTTCACTTTTGTCTGCTTATGCAATTGTCTATATGCGTTTTCCTTTCCGAAAAATCGCTTTTGTTCTTATTTTTGTTACATTGATGCTTCCTGTTGAAGTGCGTATTCTTCCAACTTATATGGTTGTTGCAAAATTGGGGATGATCGATACCTATAGTGGAATGATTATTCCACTTATTGCATCTGCTACCGCTACATTTTTATTTCGTCAGTTTTTTTTGACTGTTCCAGATGAACTTTTAGAGGCGGCACGTATTGATGGTGCAGGACCATTTAAATTTTTTAAGGATATTCTTCTTCCGCTTAGTAAAAGCAATATTGCTGCTTTATTTATCATTATGTTCATTTATGGATGGATACAATATCTCTGGCCTCTTATCATCACAACGGATCAAAATCATCAAACGATTCTGATTATTTTAAAACAGCTTATTGTCGAATCACTTCAACATGATCCTCAATGGAATATACTTATGGCAGTATCGGTCGTTGCTATGGTACCACCTGTTCTTGTTGTTATCTTCATGCAGCGGCTTTTTATCAAAGGCCTTATTGAAACGGAGAAGTAATTGTGGCCATAATCCAGTTGTCAAATATAAAAAAACGGTATGATGATGGCATTCTGGTCATTGATGATTTAAATTTAACTGTTGCTGATAAAGAACTTCTTGTTCTTGTTGGACCTTCAGGGTGTGGAAAATCAACCTTGTTACGTATTATTGCAGGACTTGAACAAGTTACTTCAGGTGAACTGTGTATTGATAACGAGCGTATCAATGATCGTGAACCAGCTGATCGTGATATTGCTATGGTTTTTCAAAATTATGCTCTTTATCCCCATATGACAGTTCGTGGAAACTTAGAATATGGTCTTAAAAATCGTAAAACTCCTAAAGAAGAAATTAAAAAACGCATTGCACATGCTGCAAAACTTTTGGAGATAGAACCATTTCTTGATCGTAAACCACGACAATTATCAGGAGGACAACGCCAGCGTGTTGCAATGGGGCGTGTGATTGTACGTCAACCACGTGTTTTTCTCTTTGATGAACCTCTTTCAAATCTTGATGCAAAATTACGAGCGCAAATGTGTATTGAGATAAAAACGTTACAGCGTTCATTAGGAACAACCAGCCTCTATGTTACCCATGATCAACTAGAAGCCATGACATTAGCCGATAGAATAGTCGTTTTGAACAAAGGAGCTATCGAGCAAATTGGAACACCAATGGAAATTTACGATACTCCAGCAACCATATTTGTTGCCGATTTTATTGGTTCTCCTCCTATGAATTTTCTTGATCGTCATGTCCTAGAACAATATTTAGGGTATTCACTTTCTTATGGTAAAGAAACGGATTTTTTAGCTTTCAGACCTGAAATAATCTTATTAGGTGAACATCCAGATAAAGGACCTGTCTTTCATACACAAATTGAGCTTATCAAGCCTGTCGGAACAGGTTGTCATGTTTTAACGCGTTGGAGTGATATCATTTTTACAATTGAAATAAGAGAACGTCTTACAAGAGAGTATGGTCAAAAACTAAGTTTCACTGTTACTTATCAGGATTTTCATACTTTTAACAAAAACACTGGAAAGCGCACAAGTAATAAGTAAACATTGATTGATATGATAAGGCTTTTTTTTATGCTGCATCATAATAATGTGGCAATTTTGCTTTTTTTGATTACATTCACAAAAACAAAGTATAACCAATGAGATTAAAAACAAAAAATTTTAGTAATGATTCATTACCACATAATACCGAGAATACTGAAAAACTCATATAATAAATTTTGCATTCTCAGGATTTGTAAGAAGAATATTATTTTAAAGTATAGTTCTTTTTATTGTAGAAAAACATCAATAGATAATAATCATTTATTAACCATAATTTTACTCATTTGAAAAGATTCTTTATGTAATAGTGTGTATATCTTATAAAGAATGAATAAGAAAAATGGAGAGAAGATTATTTACAGATGATGGCATTATACCCCTATATCTAACTTTGATCCATTATATAAAAGAGCCTATTTTATCTAAAAATACAACGCTGTTTTAGATAGTCTGAACAAGAATCGGTGCGCATTCTACTTTACCCGCCGACCATAGGATTTAGAATGGTTTCAGAGCTCTTATAATAAGGGGTATCTGTTGTTTCTACCAATCATATAAATTAGAATACAATCTATGAGGATATATACATCAAATTCTATTTTATGTAAATCACTATAGAGTTCTCAGCGACCGTGAATAGTAACAGTAAATCCAGTGGCACTTCCATCTTTATGTTATGCTTGTAGAGGAGCAAGCGGGCACTATCATTACATTTTCAGCCCCCAATGTTGTGAGAGTCCTTACATTAAGACGATTTATAAGAGCCATTTTTACTCCTTTCTTGTACAAATTCCATCTACACACTTACTCCGTTTATGATGAGCAAGTGAGAGGTTTTGATTGATTCAAGACAAACAGATTTGAAATGAAAAAATCTGACGATATTCGGGGGTCTAATTCAATATGAATAATGTTATATTATCTTTATAAATCAATATATCATTGCGTAACGATTTAAGTCTATTGCAAAAAAATGATTGCGAGATAAAAGATGCACTTATTCTAGAATTTCCATTACATTTAATAGTACAGGAAGGTGAAATTTTGTTGAAACATCCTATCAGCTTTTCATATTCTTGAGTTAAAAATTGTTTATGGATCATCTTTAAACCGCTCTTTATGAATATGATATAAAAGATTGGAGTAAGCATCTAATAAAAACAAACAGAGACAAAGCTAGCTGCGCTGTCCTTATTATTTTGCAAAGTATTTTAAAAAATTAGTATATCTCCTCACTATATTGCTAGTCTATCTGTATCCTTATAATCTTATAAGGTTGCTTATCTCATAAAGTCAATATTTTTTGTGGTATGTCTCCAATGGTACGACAGTTATTGACTTTTTTCCAGTGTTGAGAGTTATCATAAAAGAAGCTTTGAAAAATAAATAATAATGCGGATGGTTTGGGCATCATGAGTCAATAAATCCATTTATAACTTTATCTACTTCAGCATCCTTTAGGTATAGATTTTATCTCTAAAATCAATTCTTCTATAAATGTCATCAATCATGGGGCGTAAATATCATCGGTCATATAATTGTAGAGCTATGGCTATATGAACTCTTTCTTCTCTCTTTCATAGAAGATTTTTTAATGTTTCGTGATAGCATCAATGATGGTATTCACATTATGTTCCATCATATCAAGATAAGTTGCTGCAGGGCCATTTTCATTGGATAATGCGTCAGAATAAAGTGTTCCCCCAATTTTTAAATCTGTTTCTTTTGAAATTTGTTTTATAAGACGGGGATTAGAGATATTCTCAACGAATAGGGCAGCTGCTTTCTTGGTTTTAATTTGTTTGATAAGTTTGGCTACATCGGCTGCAGTTGCTTCTGCTTCTGTTGAAGCACGTTGGGGAGCAAGGATAGTAAAGCCATATTCTTTGGCAAAATAACCAAAGGCATCATGAGATGTGATAATGATACGTTTATCTTTAGGGATAGTAGCAATTTTTGTTTTCAGAGCGTTTTGTGTTGCTTTAAGCTTTTGGATATAGGCTTCGGCATTTTTATTGTAGCACGTACAGGCTTGTGGATCAACTTTACAAAAAGCCTCCGCGATATTCTTCACATAGATTTCGACATTGGGAATTGTTTGCCAAGCGTGTGGATCAATAACGCTATGGTGGTGATGGGCTTCATGTTCTTGTTTTTTCATTTCGAGAGGGGGAACGTTAGCACTGACTTTAACAAGAAGTGCTTTTGTACCGCTTGCTGTGATGAGGCGGTCAATGAATCCCTCTAAATGAAGTCCGTTGATAAAAATAATTTGAGCATTTCTAAGAGCTTGAGCATCATGAGGAGTAGGTTCATAAGTGTGGGTATTCGCATTGGGGCCTACAAAAGTGGTCATAGAGATATGGTTATCTCCCACATTTTTTATTAAATCTGCGAGAATAGAAAAGCTTGCAACAACTTTGATTTTATTGTGTGCAGAAGCAGAAAATGGAGAAATGGCAAGCAATAAAGCTCCAAGAAGAGCAAATTTTTGAGTAAACTTAGACACATTTTTTCCTTAAAATGAGGAGGTATAAAAGAGGTGGGGAAACCAAGTGACAATAAACCCGCGCGGACTTATCAAGCAGGAAACAAGATAAATAAACCCTGCGGCAATGATGATAGCAGGGCCAGAGGGAAGTGATAGATGAAAAGAAAGCAGGAGACCACATATGCTAGAAATGATTCCAAAAAGAGCGGAAAGCACGCAAATAGGTCCTAGCCGTGAAAACCAAAAACGGGCTGTAATAGCTGGAATCATCATAATACCAACGGAAAGTAATGTTCCTAATGATTGAAATCCTCCAACCAGATTCAACACGACAAGCCCAAGTAATGAAATATGAATATATTTGCTTAATGGAGAAAGTGATTTAAAAAAAAGCGGATCAAAGCTTTCTAAAACGAGTGCACGCCAAAAAATAACGAGGCAACACAGCGTGATCAGCATTATGGTGGTGATCAACCAAAGAGTTTGCGTATCAAGTGCAAGAACCGATCCGAATAAGAGATGAAGCAGCTCAATTGTTGAGTTTTTCAGTGAGATAATAATCACACCTGCTGCGAGTGCAATAAGATAAAAGACGGTCATTGATGCATCTTCTTTCTGAAAACTATTTCGTGAAATTAAAATGGTTGCTAAAGCAACGATGATGCCAGCGAAGATACCGCCAAGAGTCATAGATATAAGGGAGAAACCGCAAATCAAAAAAGCAGTTGCAACACCAGGAAGAATGGCATGAGAGATAGCATCTCCCGTCAAACTCATTCCACGGAGCATCAAAAATACACCAACGGGACAAGCACTAATAGACAAAAGAATAGAACCAATAAGAGCATTTTGCATAAAGTGGAAATCAACAAAGGGGGCAAGAAAAAATGTATACACGTACTATAACCTAAGACAAAGAGAATCATTGGTGAAAAGGTGACTCTTTTGTGCGCTAATACACGAAAGATTGGATGTAAAGGGGGGCATAATGTGGTGAATGGTATTATCTAGAAACAGCGTTGTTTGTCCATACAAGGCATTTTGTTGATTAATTTGGATCATTTGGGGAAAAAATTCTTGTACGATGAAAGGATCGTGGAGTGCTGTGAGAACTGTCCGTCCTTGTTGTTGCCAGTGTGTGATCAGTGTAAGAAGGTCTTTTTGGGTATTACGATCTACGCCATTGAAAGGTTCATCAAGCAAAATGATGTCAGCGTCTTGTATAATGATACGTGCAAAAAGAGCGCGTTGTAATTGCCCATTTGATAATGTTTCAAGCGAATGGGTGGCGAGTTCTGTGAGCCCAACCATTTCAAGTGTATTCTGAATCTTAGAGTCATAAGGGCGTTGGTTTTTCCACAATCCACAAAAAGACCACAGGCCTGTTTTTACAAGCGTTTGTACATCAATTGGAAATGTTGGATCTATATCACATTGCTGAGCAAGATAAGCAATGCGGCTTTTTTTTGGTTTTGTAATTTTTCCTTTAAGAGGTTTAATCAATCCAGCGATGGCTTTTAGCAGCGTTGATTTTCCAGCACCATTCTCACCTATTATTGCTACCAATGAACCAGCTTTTAATTTTGCTGAAAAGCTTCTTATTGCTATTCTATTCCTGTAGCCCAATGTTATCTTATTGAAATGCAGATCCATAATTTATACTATCGTTATTAATCACCTCGGACACTATGTAATAATATAACATTTGTCAATAAAATGTTATATTATTACGTTTATTTTAAATGCTAAATATTTTAGCGGGAAGATCGTGGAAAATTCAAAATAATGTTTGAATTATCCTTGACGAAATAGAGAGAGTATATACTATATATAGTATTAAAATGATTGGTGATTCTAAATAAGCACAAGAGAGGGTGTTAGTGTGTTTCGTTTGGTATCTAAGTTATTTCCATAATGTAAATATAAAGGGTTGTTGAGCAAGGGTATAACCGTGTGCTTGCTGAATTGTCTCTTTTGGAAGAATTTCCTTTCGTTTTTGTAATTAATTTTTGCCGTACAGAGAGTGAAACAGAACTCTTTAAAAAACGGTGGTTTAGAACGTGACAGTAGGAGGGAATTGTAATGCAAGCAAAAGGTTATTTTATAACTGGGGAGCTTTGCCATTTAAGTTGTAGAATAATCGCTTATTCTCATCATAGTGTCTAAGTTATTTGATGAGAAATTCTGTTATGTTCAGGAAGTTGTATGCTCCTTGAAATTAATCATCCATTTTGTATACAATTTCTGTTGTTTGTTATTCTTAAGTACCTATCAAATTATTAGATTGACCTTTTAGGGTTGATTATTTGGAATTATGAAAGTTGAAGAAAATGTCAATCACGATTTATAGCAAACCATCTTGTGTTCAATGTGATGCTACACGCCGCGCTTTTGATGCAAAAGGCATTCATTATCGAGTTGTTGATATTTCCCGTGATGAACAAGCATACAGTTTTGTTCAATCTTTGGGGTATCGTCAGGTTCCTGTTGTTGTTTGTGGTGAAAATCATTGGTCTGGTTTTAGACCAGATATGATTAGTGGTCTTTGTGCTTAATGGGGCTTCTTGTTTATTATTCCAGTGCAACAGGTAATACAGAACATTTTGTCTCGCAGCTTGGTCAACGACTCTTCAAAATTGATAAAAGAAAACCCTCTGTATTGGTTAGTGAGCCTTATGTCCTCGTTGTTTCGACATATGCAGATGGTGAAGGAAGAGGGGCGGTCCCAAAAGCCGTTATCCATTTTCTTAATGAAGCTGAGAACCGCAAATTAATTCGTGGTGTCATTGGTGGTGGGAATCGTAATTTTGGTCGCTATTATAATTTAGCAAGTAAAATCATCGCTGAAAAATGTTGTGTACCTTGCCTTTATCGTTTTGAGCTGCGTGGAACTGATGAAGACATTATTTGTGTAAAAAAGGGATTGAGAAGATTTTGGAAACAATTGATATAAAACAGTCGCAGAAGTTAGGTCAGATTACCGATTATCATGCACTAAATGCAATGCTTAATCTTTATGATGAAAATGGTCATATTCAATTTGATATGGACCGGCTTGCTGCGCGGCAATATTTTCTTCAGCATGTTAATCAAAATACGGTTTTTTTTCATAACCTGAAGGAAAAAATAGATTACTTAATAGAAGAAGGTTATTATGAAGACGCTTTGTTTGAGCTTTATGATTTTTCTTTTATTAAAAAGCTTTTTAAACGTGCTTATGCTTTTAAGTTTCGCTTTCCTACTTTTTTAGGCGCATTTAAGTACTATACGAGTTATACGTTAAAAACTTTTGATGGAAAGCGTTATCTTGAACGTTATGAAGATCGTGTTTGTCTTGTGGCTTTATATTTAGCACAAGGGAATAAAGCGCTTGCTGAAAGTTTTGTGGATGAAATTATTACAGGACGTTTTCAACCTGCAACGCCGACATTTTTAAATGCTGGGAAAAAACAACGTGGTGAATTAGTTTCGTGTTTTTTGCTACGTGTTGAAGATAATATGGAATCAATAGGTCGTTCGGTTAATTCGGCTTTGCAGCTTTCAAAACGGGGTGGAGGTGTAGCGCTTTGTTTAACAAATTTGCGGGAAGCTGGAGCGCCAATTAAGCAAATAGAAAACCAATCCTCAGGTGTTTTACCAGTGATGAAACTCTTGGAAGATTCTTTTTCTTATGCCAATCAGCTTGGGGCACGCCAGGGAGCTGGAGCTGTTTATTTGCATGCACATCATTTAGATATTATGAAGTTTTTGGATACAAAGCGCGAAAATGCTGATGAAAAAGTCAGAATCAAAACGCTTTCGCTTGGTGTGGTTATTCCTGATATTACTTTTGAGCTTGCACGAAATAATGAGGATATGTATCTTTTCTCATCTTATGATATTGAGCGTGTGACAGGCAAATCTTTTAGTGATATTTCTTTAACGGAGCATTATCGCTCTTTTGTTGATAATGCAAAGATTCGTAAAAAGAAAATAAGTGCACGTGTTTTTTTCCAGACATTGGCAGAAATTCAGTTTGAGTCTGGTTATCCCTATATTTTATTTGAAGACATTGCTAATCGATCGAATCCGATTGCTGGGCGTATAAGTATGAGTAATTTATGTTCAGAAATTTTGCAGGTTAGTGAGGCAAGTGAACTGGAAACGGATTTAACCTATCGCACGATTGGAAGTGATATATCCTGTAATCTTGGTTCAATGAATATTGCTAAAGCAATGGAAAGTCCTGATTTTGGACAGACTGTGGAATCTGCTGTTCGTGCTCTTACAGCAGTTTCGGATATGAGTAATATTGCTTGTGTGCCTTCTATTGCAAAAGGTAATGCTGAAAGTCATGCGATTGGTTTGGGACAAATGAATTTGCATGGTTTTTTAGCACGTGAGCATATCTATTATGGGTCTCCAGAAGCGATTGATTTTACTAATATATATTTTTATATTGTGACATATCATGCCATACGTGCTTCCAATTTAATTGCGCGCGAACGTCAAGAAATGTTTGTAGGGTTTGAAAAGTCGGCTTATGCCGATGGACGTTTTTTCAAGAAATATATTGAAAAAGAATGGAAACCGCAATTTTCGCTTGTACAAGAGCTTTTTGCGCGGAACAATATCGTTATTCCAGATCAAAAGGATTGGCAGGAACTCAAGGATTTAGTTGTTAAATACGGACTGTATAATCGTAATCTACAGGCTGTGCCACCCACAGGATCTATTTCCTATATTAATCATGCTACCTCTTCTATTCATCCAATTGCTTCAAAAATTGAAATTCGCAAAGAGGGAAAAATTGGGCGCGTTTATTATCCTGCTCCTTATATGGATAATACGAATTTGAATTTTTACCAAGATGCTTATGAAATTGGCCCTGAAAAAATTATAGATACCTATGCTGTTGCAACACAGCATGTTGATCAAGGTCTTTCGTTGACATTATTTTTTCCGGATACGGCTACCACACGTGATATTAATCGCGCACAAATTTATGCTTGGAAAAAGGGTATAAAGAGTATTTACTATGTACGATTGCGGCAAGTAGCATTGCGTGGAACAGAAGTAGATGGCTGTGTTTCGTGTAGTTTATAGGAGATCATCATATGACAAAGATTACGACCAAGAATCCTGTTGTGTGCGCTGTTAATTGGAATAGATTACATGATGAGAAAGATCTTGAAGTATGGAATCGCTTAACTGGAAATTTTTGGTTGCCTGAAAAAGTTCCGCTTTCTAATGATATTCCTTCATGGTCAAGTTTAACGGAAGAAGAACGCAAGCTAACAGTTCGTGTTTTTACAGGGTTAACGCTTCTAGATACAATTCAAAATACTGTAGGAGCCATTTCACTGCTAGCTGATGCAATAACAGAGCATGAGGAAGCGGTTTTAACAAATATCGCGTTCATGGAAGCGGTTCATGCGCGTTCTTATTCCTCTATTTTTTCAACTCTTTGCTCAACGGCAGAAGTTGATGATGCATTTCGATGGTCTGAAGAAAATATTCATTTGCAAAAAAAGGCTAGATTAGTTCTTGAGCGTTATGAAGCAAATGATCCACTCAAGAAAAAAATTGCTTCTACTTTACTGGAAAGCTTTTTATTTTATTCTGGTTTTTATTTGCCCATGTATTGGGCTAGTCGCGCTAAGTTGACCAATACAGCAGATCTCATTCGACTGATCATTCGTGATGAAGCAGTCCATGGTTATTATATAGGTTATAAATTCCAATTGGGCTTTGCAAAGCTTGATGAAGCCAAAAAGAAAGAAGTGAAAGATTTTGCTTTTAATTTGCTCTTTGACCTTTATAATATTGAGTGCAAATATACTGAAGATCTTTATGATGCACTTGGATTGACGGAAGATGTTAAAATTTTTCTTCATTATAATGCAAATAAGGCTTTAATGAATTTGGGTTTTGAAGCCCTTTTCCCACCTGAGGTTTGTCATGTTAACCCCGCTATTTTGGCATCTTTATCACCAAACTCTGATGAAAATCATGATTTTTTTTCAGGAGCTGGTTCTTCTTATGTCATTGGAAAGGCGGTTGCTACTACGGATGATGATTGGGAATTTTAATGTTTCCGTGAAAACAGAAGTGCGCGGGGTATTCCACTGAGGTCTTTGCGCATTTCTAGACATTGAAAGCCATTTTTTTCAAACAAATCACAGATTTTTTTTTCTTGAGAGTAACCGATTTCAACAGCAACATAGCTGTTTTCTTTTAAGTAGTTGGCTGCTTCATGGGCAAGCTTTCGATAAAAATCAAGCCCGTCTTTTCCACCCACTAGAGCGCGCAATGGATCATACAAGCGTACTTCTTTTGCGAGTTTTCTGATATCTTCTGCGGGAATATAGGGAGGGTTGGAAACGATAAAATCAAAGCGATCTGCGACAGAATCAAACCAATTGCTAAGAAGAGGTGTGAAGCGATGTATTACTTCAACATTTTTTGCATTTTTTGTAGCTGTTTTAAGGGCATCTTCAGAAATATCGACCGCCACTGCATAGGATTGGGGAATTTGTTTAAGAATAGTAATGGCAATGGCGCCACTTCCTGTTCCCATATCAAGAAATGTTGTTTTTTTTGAATTTTCAACCTGTTTTTTGAGAAAAGGGAGAACAAGATCGATTAGCGTTTCTGTATCAGGACGGGGTTCTAACGTCTCTTGAGACAATGCAAAGGATATGCCATAAAATTCTCGTGCTCCTATGATACGATAGACAGGTTCGCCTACAAGACGTCGTTGTACAGCCTGTTCTATTTGTATAATGTGTTCAGAAGACAGATGCATATCTGGTTTATAAATTCTTTCAGCAGCCTTTATTCCTGTTATCCATTCGATAAGTATTTTTGCATCGAGATCGGCTTCCACAATTCCTTTCGCGCGTAATTTTTCTTGCGTTCGTTGGATGACATTTTTGAAAGAATATTTGCTCAATTATTATCCATTTCCATCAAGAGTGCTGTTTGATGATCTGAAATGAGTGCATGAATAAGTTCATCAAGATCTCCTTCCAAAATTCGATCAAGCTTATAAAGAGTCAGATTAATACGATGATCCGTGACACGTCCTTGTGGAAAATTATAGGTACGAATACGTTCTGAACGATCACCAGAACCAACTTGGCTTTTACGAGAAGCGGAACGTTCACTTTCCGCTTTTTGTCTTTCAATGTCAAACAAGCGTGCCCGTAAAATTTGAAGTGCCCGTGCTCGGTTTTGGTGTTGTGATTTTTCTGCTTGTACAACCATAATTCCTGTTGGAATATGCGTGATACGAACAGCTGAATCTGTTGTGTTAACATGCTGTCCTCCTGCTCCAGAGGCACGCATTGTATCGATACGAATATCTTCAGGACGAATATCAATATCAATTTCTTCAGCTTCTGGAAGCACTGCAACGGTAGAAGCAGATGTATGGATACGTCCACCGGTCTCTGTTTCGGGGATTCGTTGCACACGATGGACACCTGATTCATATTTCAATTTAGAAAAGACACCTTTTCCTGAAATGGTTGCAATAATTTCTTTATATCCGCCAACTTCTCCTTCGCTGATTGAAATAACTTCTACTTTCCAATTATGAGCATGGGCATAACGCTCATACATGCGGAACAGATCACCAGAAAAAAGTGCTGCTTCTGATCCACCTGTTCCTGCTCGAATTTCAACAATAGCGCTTTTTTCATCAGCAACATCTTTAGGCAAAAGCAGAATCTGGAGTTCTTTTTCAAGTTGTTCTACTTTTTTATATAACGATGGTAGCTCTTCTTGGGCAAGATTACGCATCTCTATATCTGTTTGTTTATCGTTAATAATCGTTTCTAATTCTGAAATCTCTTTGTAAAGAACGTTTAATGCGCGTATAGAGGCAATAATTGGTTGCAGTTCTGCGTATTCAGAAGCCAATTTCACATATATTTCAGCATTTGGATTGGTTGTCATTTGGCTTTCAATTATTTCAAAGCGCTTTTCAAGTTGTTTCATACGATCTTGTGGCAAAGAAACCATGATAATAGTAGCCTAATTTTCATAATATAATTTTTTAAAATATTTTGTTGCAATAACGTTTTGTTATAACACTAGCAATAAATTATCGCATAGCGAAAAAAAAGGGTAATAAAGCAGAAAAATTCTTTTGCCAATGAAAACTATTATATTTTAAAGACAAATTTTTACAAAATCTAGTTTTTCTGAGATATTTTATCTAATGCTATATAATCATCTCTTTAAGATTTTTTTTTTCCATAAAGTTCAAGGCGATGATGAACAATCTTATAGCCAAGGGATTTTGCAATTTCTTCTTGCAGTTTTTCAATAATATCAGAATGAAACTCGATAACTTGTCCTGTTTCTATATCGATGAGATGATCATGATGTTGCCCATCTGCTTGCTCAAAACGAGATGGACCACCACTAAAAGTATGTCGATGAATTGTCCCATTTCCTTCTAATGTTTTCATGGTTCGATAAACTGTTGAGAGTGAAATACTTGAATCTATTTTGTTTGCACGCTGAAAAATTTCAAATGCATTGGGATGATCATTTGTATCAGTCAAAATATCAAGAATAATACGCCGTTGGCGCGTTACTCTTAAACCAGCTGTGCGCAATTCTTGCTCATAGTTTCGCTTTTTATTCATTTTCATTGTTTGCTTTTCAAACAAAGGCTCCGTGACAGTGTTTATATTTTTTCTCTGAACCGCAAGGACAACGCTCATTACGTCCAACTTTTCCCCATGTTGTTATATCATTAGGGTCACGATCTTGTGGATTAACAAGTCTATTTTCTTGTGATAGTGCCCATGAGGCAGAACCGTTTTTTTGACTTTGATTATTAAAGACAGTTGAATTATTATTAGTTTTTTCAGATATGGTTGGTTCTGTAGAATGTTGAATAATTTCAAAGCGCATAAGCTTAGAAGTGACAATTCTGCGCAAATTTCTCAACATACTTTGAAAGAGTTCAAATGATTCTGTCTTATACTCATTGAGTGGATCGCGTTGTGCATAACCACGAAAACCAACAACGGAACGCAAATGATCTAAATTTACCAGATGTTCACGCCACAGCGTGTCAATAGTTTCGAGCAATACTGCTTTGTGAAAATAAGCCATAATCTCTGGCGAATAGCGTTCACTACGCTCATTTTCAAGTTTTATAACAGCATTTAAGATACGCTCTAAAATTTGTTCTTCGGCAATTCCATCTTCTTTCGCCCATTCTGCCACAGGAAGCTCAAGATTAAAGAGTTGTTGAAGTTCTTCTTCGAGAGCTTTTACATCCCATTTTTCAGAATATGTCCCGGAGGGAATATAAGTCTCTACAAGATCTTCCACAACTTCATTGCGCATTTCAAGGATCATTTCTGTTAAATCATTTGCGTTCATGACCTCCATACGCTGTTCAAAAATAACCTTGCGTTGATCATTCATGACATCATCATATTTTAACAAATTTTTACGAATTTCAAAGTTTCTTGCTTCGACCTTTTTTTGTGCTTTTTCAATAGCTTTGTTAATCCACGGATGGATAATAGCTTCATTTTCTTTTAATCCAAGTTTTTGCAACATACCATCCATACGATTGGAGCCGAAAATACGCATAAGATCATCTTGAAGAGAGAGAAAGAATTTTGATCGACCTGGATCACCTTGGCGACCAGAACGTCCACGAAGCTGGTTATCAATACGACGACTTTCATGACGTTCAGTAGCGATAACGTAAAGTCCTCCAGCTGCTAAAGCTTTTTCTTTAAGCTGCTTGACATCTTTTTTGATTTCTTCAATTTTAACTGTCCGTTCTGGACCTTCAGGGGTATTTTGTAACTCTTGCCGGATACGCATTTCAAAATTACCACCAAGCTGTATATCTGTACCACGTCCCGCCATATTTGTTGCGATGGTGATAGCTCCAGGAACGCCTGCTTGCGCAATGATGTATGCTTCCTGCTCATGATAGCGAGCATTTAAGACTCTAAAACGGGTAATGCCTTCTTTTCGCAAACGTTCTGCCAATTGTTCTGACTTTTCAATAGAAGTTGTTCCAACAAGAATAGGCTGTTTTTTTTCATGCGCTTGACGGATATCGCGCACAATTGCTCGATATTTCTCTTCTGCTGTTCGATAAATTTCATCATCTTCATCAAGACGCTGTATTGGTAAATTTGTAGGGACTTCGATAACATCAAGACCATAAATATTTCTAAATTCTTCTACTTCTGTTGTTGCAGTTCCAGTCATTCCAGACAATTTTCTATACATACGGAAGTAATTTTGGAAAGTGATTGAAGCAAGTGTCTGATTTTCTGGTTGAATAGTAACATGCTCTTTAGCTTCTAATGCTTGATGAAGTCCTTCAGAATAACGCCGTCCAGGCATCATTCGCCCTGTAAATTCGTCAATGATAACGATTTCATCATTGCGAACAATGTAATCTTTATCGCGAATAAACAGTTTATGAGCTTTTAGAGCATTATTCACATGATGAACGATGGCAACATTTTCTATGTCATAAAGATTTTCACCTTTAAGATACCCAGCTTGTTCGAGCATTTTTTCAATTTTTTCGGTACCAACTTCTGTAAAGGTGGTTGTTTTTTGTTTTTCATCTATTTCATAGTCTTCTAAAGTTAAGGTAGGAATAAATGTATCAATAAGGTTATAGAAGTCCGAACGATCTTCTAGAGGACCAGAAATAATAAGGGGTGTACGGGCTTCATCAATGAGGATCGAATCTACTTCATCGACAATTGCATAATGATGTCCACGTTGGACCATTTGACTATGATCAAAGGCCATATTATCACGCAAGTAATCAAAACCTAGTTCATTATTTGTGGCATATGTGATGTCACATGCATAGGCTTCTCGACGGGCATCACTATCAAGATCATGAAGAATCACACCTGTTGTAAGTCCTAGAAAACTAAAAATTTTTCCCATTGTTTCAGCATCACGACTTGCAAGATAATCGTTTACCGTCACAACATGAACGCCTTTACCTTCCAATGCATTGAGATAAATTGGTAGAGTTGCCATTAACGTTTTACCTTCACCGGTACGCATTTCAGCTATGCTACAGTCGTGAAGGACCATTCCACCAATAAGTTGTACGTCAAAAGGGCGCATATTATAAACACGTTTCGCTGCCTCACGAACAGTTGCGAAAGCTTCTGGTAAGAGTAAATCAACATTTTCACCTTCACGAAGACGTTTACGAAAGGCATCTGTTTTTTGGCAAAGCTGCTCATCGCTTAATTTTACGAATTGTTCCTCCAAAGCATTAATTTGTGCAACTTTCTGGCGGAGCACTTTGAGACGTTTCTCATGAGCTGAACCAAAAAATTTACGTGCAAAAACACTTAAATTGACCATCTCTGGTCCTTTCTTTTAATTGTTGTCACTCTTGTTGGGTAGTTCATATGCTCTTCTCATATTCTACATTTTCTATTTTCTTTAAGTTTTCTGATGTCATAGAGGTATCATAAAATGCAGATGGTACCATTATACTTGTTAGTGTGCAATTTCCCACTTTAATTGTAAATAGAGATAAGAGGCTAAGTGTACTATGTCAACTTTAGATATGCTATTTAACGGATACAATACAAAGTAATTTAAGATACAATATATCATTTTTCTCTATTATCATGTTTTTCACTTGTATTAGATAGGGTTTGAAAAACGGAAATGAAAGGATGATTTTATATTTTTTAAAACAAATTACTAATTTATTTCTCTGTTTAAAATCTAAAGTGTTATGGTAAAAAAATGGAATCTTGAACCTGCCTTCATTTTTAAGGAGTATATTTATGAAATTCAACTTTATTACACTGTTTTTAGTATCAACTTTATTGGCAAGTACAAGTTTAGGGGTGAAAGCCCAAGAGAGTTTGAATTCACCGTTGAATGATTTAAAGATTTTGGAGAAAGATTCTGAAAAAACAATTTCTCCTTCTCATGTTATGGCAGTTATTGATGGAAAGAATATTACAGCAGGTCAATTAGATGATTTAGCACTTGAAATAAATCCTAATTTAACGCGTTTTCCTGATGAACAACGCCGTATTATGGTTTTAAAAGCTTATTTGGATATGCAGGCACTTGCAAAAGCCGCAAGAAGCAAGGGCATTGATAAGACAGAAGCTTACGATAAACGTATGGCAGTCATGCGTGACAACGTTCTTCAACAGCTTTATTTTAAACAGACGATTGTTGACCAAATCTCAGATACTGACTTGGAAGCCCTTTATAAGCAAGAAGTTTCTGCTTTACCTAAAGAGGATGAAGTTAAAGCACGTCATATTTTGGTCAAAACGAAAAAAGAAGCAGAAGCTATTATTAAGCATTTAAATAAAGGCGAAAGTTTTGAAGAGATTGCAAAGAAAAGTTCAACAGATGGCTCTGCTGCTGTTGGAGGTGATCTTGGCTATTTTAGCCATGGTCAAATGGTCAAGCCTTTTGAAGATGCAGCATTTAGTTTGAAGGTTGGCGAATACACGAAACAACCTGTTGAAAGTCCTTTTGGTTGGCATATTATTAAATTAGAAGATCGTCGTTTAAAGCAACCTCCTGCATTTGATGATGTTAAAGAGATGTTGCGTACACAGATGATAAAAAAGCGCTATCAGGAACTAATTGTTGATTTACGTAGCAAGATGGATGTGAAATATCCTGATCCTAATGTTACAAAAGCCATGGAATCGCTTAATCAAACTGGAACGCTGCTTCCCGATGAGACATCCGATGAAGAAGATACAGAATAGCTAGAAAAAATAAGTGGATAGCCTCTTTAATAGAGAATTTGCGGAATTAGTTTTGTTCAAAAAGCTTAGCAGTTTTTTTATGAGAGGTTATTGATTTGTCGTTATTTTCTTTGTTTTTATAGAAAGCATATTGTGGTTTTGAAATTATCTCCTTTGTCGCCCCAAAAGATCCAAGAACTTTCCCCATTATCGGGTGTACGGATAGCAACAGCTGAAGCGGGGATTAAATATAAAAATCGTACAGATCTTCTTTTGATTGTATTCGATAAGCCTGTGAGTGTGGCCGGTGTTTTTACGCGTTCAAAATGTCCATCTTCCCCTGTAGAGCATTGTCGTGCATCGCTTCCTCATGGGATTGCGAGAGGTGTTGTTGTAAATTCTGGAAATGCAAATGCTTTTACAGGAAGTAAAGGAAAGCATACAACAGGTGAAATAATATATGCAGCAGCGAAAGCTTTAAAGGTTAGAGAAAATGAAATTTTCATAGCTTCCACAGGTGTTATTGGTGAGCCAATGGATGCATCGGGTATTATAAATCTTTTGCCAAGTATGGCAGAGAGAGCAAAAGAAGAAAATTGGTTGGAAGCTGCAAAGGCTATCATGACAACTGATACATTTCCAAAACTTGCTACGTGCACTTTTGATTGCGGAGAAGAGACTGTTACCATTAATGGGATTGCCAAAGGTTCTGGTATGATTGCACCAGATATGGCAACAATGCTCTCTTTTATTGTAAGTGATGCAGGAATTTCTTCGAATATACTTCAATCTATATTATCAGAGGCGGTTCAAAGCTCTTTCAACTCAATTACTGTTGATAGCGATACCTCAACGTCAGATACTCTTATGATGTTTGCGACAGGAAAAGAAAATTTTCCTTGCATTACATGCAAAACAGATCCACGTTATGAAGTGTTCTCAAAGCACTTGAGTGTACTTTTGCACGAGCTTGCATTACAAATTGTTTGTGATGGTGAAGGTGCTCGTCATTTAATTGAGGTTAATGTAATTGGTGCTACAACAAATGATGATGCAAAAACAATTGCTTTGTCAATTGCAAATTCACCGCTTATAAAAACAGCTATTGCCGGTGAAGATGCCAATTGGGGGCGGGTTGTTATGGCTGTTGGGAAGGCCGGTGTTGAAGTCGATCGTGATCTGTTGACGATTTGGTTTGGTGAACATCGTGTGGCAGTGAATGGTGAACGAGATCCTGAGTATTGTGAAGAGACAATAGGATCTTATATGCAAGGTAAACACATCACAATTCGTGTTGATATCGGTTTGGGTAATGGTAGGGCGACGGTTTGGTCTTGCGATTTAACAAAAGAGTACGTTATGATTAACAGTGATTACAGAAGTTAATGGATGTATTATATTTAGCAGCTTATTATTTTTCAGAGAAAAAGAGGTATGTGAGCTCTTTTAGGAGCAGTGAAGAGAAGATAGTTATCTGTATGATCCCAATTGGAGAGTGATATGTGTATAAAAAATTCCGTACTTCTTGTTGTTGCGTGCGCATTGTTTGATCAAAATAATTGTGTTTTGCTTACCAAGCGTCCTGAAGGAAAGTCGCTGGCTGGTTTATGGGAGTTCCCTGGTGGAAAAGTTGAGCAAGGTGAAACTCCAGAAATATCATTGATTCGTGAGCTAGAAGAAGAGCTTGGTGTGTATGTTCAGCAAAATAATTTATATCCTTTAACATTTGCAAGTCATAGCTATGAAACGTTTCATCTCTTAATGCCATTGTATCTCTGTGAGCATTATGAGGGTGTTGCGCAAGGGCGAGAAGGGCAAGACTTATCATGGGTTTTTATTGGTGATCTTGATAAATATCCGATGCCTGATGCTGATAAGCCATTGGTTCAAGTCCTAAAAAATCGTCTTCTTTAATGGGTTATAAGAAGGCAATATTGTTTTAATATAAATCAATATATTGATTTATAATAATAGCTTGTAATTTTTATGTTGAATAAGAGAGTCAAGCTCGTAAATTTTTTCCATTTCAAATCTGTTTATATCCAATCGATAAAAAACATTTTCTTGCACGTTTTAGTTTTTTACACGTTTCAAGCGAGGAGAGACATGCGGATAAAAAACTATTTAAGAAAAAAAATGCGTGCTAAAAGAATGCTCTCCAACAGCTAAGGGTTATCGCAATATTGACGAATTAGCAAAGTGTAGAAGGGCGCCTTTACACACTTCATAAGCATAAAAATGTTGGTAGAAAATGAATTATATTTTTTGCGATTATGTTGGGAGAGGGGTTTGGATGTATTCAGAGATATCAGGGGTATTTATTTCATGAGATAGCAATGATAGGGGGATTGTAGAATATTCTTTAGAAGAAAGCATTTTGTGATTGCTCTTTGTTAATCAAGAAAATTCAATAACATACTAATATATGTAATTTGAAAAACAATTTTAAAATGATTAAAATATACAGCTAATAAACTATTAAATATAAAAAAAGCGTGAAGAAAAGAGTGCTTAGGGGGGAGTATAGTCCTGAAAGTTAAGAAAAGTCTATCTAAGTTAAATGTATAAATGAAAAGTATAAATTAATATGAGAGTTTTTTGTGAAACTTTTAGATTTTAGATAGAATGGAAGAGGTAAAAATATAAGAAATTGTGCAATCTTCATTATGAGAGAATCTTATAATATTTTCTGATTCAAGATGAAGGATGGCTAATTATCCTTATAAATCAATTATTTTATGTAATAAAAACATTCAATGAGTTGTTTTTTATAGGAGGTATGTATTAAATTCCCTAAACTGGGCGACGTTTTGCGATGGGATATTGACTTGCTTTAGCGATACGCGTAGTTGCTTCTTCCAATGGCTCGATCATAACATCCATAGAAAAGCCATTTGCATGAATAATATTTTCATGATTAACCATAATAGCAACATGATCTTTCCAAAAAATCAAATCGCCTCGTTGAAGTTTATCAGCGTCTGTGAGAAGTTTGCCTATAGTTTTTTGCTGCATATCGGTGTCACGTAAAACTATTTGATCGGTCATCATCATAGAGAGTTGGATGAGTCCCGAACAATCAATTCCAAAACCACTGACACCACCCCAAAGATAAGGGGTACGGATAAAGGTTTCTGCAACCGTAACATAATCTTCGTACACGCGTCCAATGGGGCTGAGATGGCTAGAAATGATTGCTTTTCCATTTTCAAGAATAGAATATACTGTATCACGGACTTCAATTTCATCAATAACACTGACTTTGCTTCCCATAGATAAAGGGGACTCTATCGGTCCACGTAAGTCAGCACGTAAATATTTAAATGTGCGTGGAACTGAAACTATATGTGTTTGTTTTATGGTTGATGTACAAAGAGCTGTTGTATCAATATAACCAACATAACCATCTTTGAGTGATTGCCCCCACGATATCGCTTCTCCTTGTTCAAAAATGAGAAGTTCTTCTCCAAATAAACATTCTGTTTGTCTTTCACTTTTTTTACTATTTTCTTTAAAAAGACCAGCGACCGCTGCATTAACGCGTTTTTTTTCACCTTGAACAAAGCGCTGAGCTGTAACTTCTGTTTCAAGGCGTTGATCTGCTAGATCATCTCTGACTGCGTGAAGTCTAGAGTCTTTAGAGATTATCTTTTTGCTTTCCATTTTTAGGCTTCTCACCTTTAAACAGACTCATAAAAATTGCACTGGTGAGATTTTTATCTTCCCATAAAACCAAGAATATAGTTTAAGAAAATCGCAATTATCCTTCAACCCAAAAAATTATCCATCTTTGTGGATATTTTGTGTTAAACTTTGCTTTTTAAAAATATTATAAAGGGTACGAATGGTTTGTGCTGATCCACCACTAGGGTATCCTGGTTTTTCTTTTGGAACCCATCCGTAAAGATCGAAATGCGCAAAATATTCAGCTTTTTCAACAAAATAATTAAGAAATAAAGCAGCAGTTATAGAGCCAGCAAAATTATTTCCAGTTACATTGTTAAGGTCAGCAATTGGTGATGATAACATCTCTTGGTAAGGTTTCCAAAGGGGCATTTGCCAAAGAGGATCGGAAACAGCGAGAGAAGATTCAGAAATTTGTTGTGCCCATATTGAATCATTACAATAAAATGCGGGAAGATCTGGTCCTAATGCTATACGTGCTGCACCCGTTAAAGTAGCCATGCAAAGCATAAATTGAGGACTTTCTTCATCACCATAAGCGAGTGCATCAGCAAGGACAAGTCGCCCTTCAGCATCTGTATTGCCCACTTCAACACTTAAGCCTTTACGACTTTTGAGAACATCACCTGGTCGGTAAGCATTCGCAGAAATTGCATTTTCTACGGCAGGAATCAAAACCCTCAGACGGAAGGGCAATTTTGCATCCATGATAAGTTTAGCCAATCCCAAAACGTTTGCCCCACCCCCCATGTCTTTTTTCATAAGTAACATGTTATTGGCAGATTTAATATCGAGTCCTCCAGTATCAAAAGTTACACCTTTGCCCACCAACGTTATTTTAGGATGATGTTCTTGTCCCCATAGTAACTCGATCAGCCGTGGTGCAGTATTGCCTGCTCGCCCTACGGCATGAATCATCGGGAAATTATGAGTTAAGAGATCATCTCCACAAATACTTTGGATATGAGCACCATAAATTTTTCCTAGTTGTCGTGCTTCTTCTTCGAGAGTATCAGGATTCATATCGTTGGCTGGAATGTTAATAAGATCACGCACGAAAAAGACAGCTTCATAAATTCGTTGTAGTTCATTAAGATCAACGGCTTCATTGACATGGATGGATAATGATTTGAAAGAAGAGTTTTGATGATAGCGATTAAATTGATAGCTACCGAATGCCAATCCAAGATAGGTATTTATTTCATCAGAGGTTTCACCTTCTAAATGCCATTGACCAGCAGGCAGTTTTTGGGAAATCAGTCCTGTGATAAAGGGATCGTTACCATTGCCAATTCCAAATAAAACTTTTTTCAAATGTCCAGTTTTGCGAGGAACAAAGAGTATTTGTCCTGCTTTACCAGTAAAGTCATTAACCTTGATCCATGCTGTTGTTGACGCATCAAGTGATAAGTTGGCCAAACTTCTTTGATTTACCAAGATAATAGGACAACTGTTATCGATACGCGTTGAGGTAAAATGAATGTGGTAGTGCTGCATGGTGATGAGATCCTTATAGTCGTCTAAGTGCGACATACTCGACTAAATGATTTTTTCCCTTTCGTAGAATGAGATTCGACCGTGGTCGTGTTGGTAATATATTTTCTTGTAAATTTTTTAAATTAATTGTTTGCCAAAGATCCTCAGCAATTTTTGAGGCTTCTTTTTCATTGAGCAGGGCATAACGATGAAAATAGGATTTAGGATTTTGAAAAGCTGTTTTACGCAAACGCTTAAAGCGCTCCAAATACCACTGACGAATGACTTCTGTTTCAGCATCAACATAGATTGAAAAATCAAAAAAATCTGATACGAAAGGAATGGCTTTGCCATCTTTAGGAAGATCACTAACCTGTAATACATTAACACCTTCAACAATTAAAATATCGGGGCGGTCAATGGTAATTGTCTGGTTTTCTAGAACATCATAGGTCATATGTGAGTAAAGCGGGGCACAGACATTTCCAATGCCTGCTTTTATAGCAGAAAGAAAGCACAACAATTTTTTAATATCATAAGAATCAGGAAATCCCTTCCGATTCATACGATTTTTTTTTTGTAAGATCGCGTTAGGATAGAGAAAACCATCCGTTGTAATTAGATCGACTTTCAGACTAGATGTCCAACGTTTCAGGAGTTCTTGAAGAATGCGAGCGGTGGTTGACTTTCCTACTGCGACAGAACCAGCAATTCCAATAATAAAGGGTGTTTTTTGAGTTTCTTTTTGATGGAGAAACTGCTGACGTTTGTGAAAAAGTTCCTGTACTGCTTCAACATGGCATGATAACAGACGGGATAAAGAAAGATAAATGCGTTGGACTTCTTCAAGGTCAATAGGATCATCAATAGAGCGTAACCGTTTAATTTCATCGAAAGTCAAAGTAAGAGGTGTGTCGGCACGGAATTCTGACCATTGTTGTGCAGTGAAGACACGATAGGGTGAATATTGGTCAGAGATAACTTTGATCAGATTATTTTCCTGATTAATTTTTTGTATAGACGTATCAATCATTTGTATTGGTCGAGATGTTTTTACCGTGGCAATGGATTAAGAACGGACAGGTGAACTGCTTTGTATTCAAAAAAGTTTTGTTTTGCATGCTTTCTTCTTTTGAGTAACAAATCATTTTTTGCTAGCTTATTGTCCAGTCATTCCAGTGTGCACGGATTTGTGCCAATGAGTCCCCTTGTGCTAAAAAAGCCCATAAAAGTAGACGTGCTTTTATAGCTGTTAAATAACCAGACATAAGAGCACCAGAAGCACACAGATCAATTTCTGAGCCTTTGTAGCCGTAAGTTATACGAGTTGTTGAGCCATTACAACAACGACTAGCGATAATGATTGGTATTTTTTGTGCATATTGTTGTACAAGATCTGCTTCTTGAAAACTACAATGTCCTGCACCAAAACCAGCGATAACAAGTCCAGCATAATACCCACTTTCAAGGCAAAGTTTCATTAATTGTGTATCAGATGATAAAGAAGAATAGAGGAGTGCAATTTGATGATTGTGTTTTTGGGGAAGATCAAACGTTGTCGGGAAAAATTTCTGATCATTGAAATAAATGAGTTTTCCTTCTAAAACAGTTCCTAAAATACCTACGAGTCCTGATTGAAATGTTTCAACTTTGACGGTATGGCTTTTATAGAGCCAATAAGGTGAATGAATCGTATCATTTATGACAACGAGAACGCCTCTATTACGACTTTGTGGGGCTGCCGCGACACGAGTTGCGGCTAAAATATTAGCGGGTCCATCAGCGCCTGCTTCATGAGGGGTACGCATAGCACCGGTTATGATGAGTGGTTCAGCTTCCTTCCAATAAAGAGAAAGAAAAAAAGCTGTTTCTTCTAAAGTATCAGTCCCTTGCGTTAAAACAATCCCTTCTGCTCCAGCGTTTATTTGTTGTTTTGCCCACTCGATTATTTCAAAAAGAATTTTAAAAGATAAAGATCCGCTTGGTATTTGCATTAATGTTTGCGCATGAATATCAGCAACGTTATTTAAATTAGGAACACTTTTTATGAGATTATCTGAGGTTAAAGTCGGTTGCATATGCCCAAAACTATCAGCAGTCATTGCAATTGTTCCACCTAAGGTTCCTATGGCTATTTTTTTCATAATTTTCCTCTAAAAGGTATAAACTTTTTACATAAAGCTATTTAGCAGCAATTTACATTGACAACAATGATATCATTTTTTCAATTTCAACAAATTGAATTATGCTGAATCATTGTGTTTTACTGTATATGTTCTTAAATAGGACAATAGTAATAGAGTTTTACATTGTATGAAAAGACAATGTTAAAAAGAAAAGTTAATATTTAAGGAGTCTCCTTATGGCAGAACATAAGCCAGACATAATGTATGGTACAACAATTATTACGGTACGAAAAGGTGGCAAAGTTGTGATGGCTGGCGACGGTCAGGTCTCTCTTGGACAGACGATTATGAAAGGCAATGCACGTAAAGTTCGTCATCTTGGAAAAAGTGGCGTGGTTCTTGCTGGTTTTGCAGGTGCTACGGCAGATGCTTTCACATTATTAGAAAGATTGGAAACAAAGCTTGAGCAATATCCTGATCAGCTTATGCGTGCATGTGTAGAACTTGCAAAAGATTGGCGAACAGATCGCTATCTGCGTCGTCTTGAAGCAATGATGCTCGTGGCTGATAAGAAAGTAACTTTGGCTCTAACAGGACTCGGTGATGTTTTAGAACCAGAAGACGGGGTTATGGCAATTGGCTCTGGAGGAAATTTTGCTCTTTCAGCAGCAAGGGCACTCATGGACTTGGATTTGGATGCAGAAACCATTGCTCGTAAAGCTATGACTATTGCCGCTAAAATTTGTGTTTACACCAATGATCATTTTACGATTGAAACATTGGATGCAGAATTATCTTCTTTAGAGAAAGCTATTTAAATGTGTGTTGTATTTTCCCCTCGTGAGACAGTTTCTGAACTTGATCGTTTTATTATTGGCCAAAATGATGCCAAACGTTCTGTGGCTATTGCACTGCGCAATCGGTGGCGTCGACAACAACTTGATGAGCCGATGCGTGAAGAAGTTATGCCAAAAAATATTTTAATGATAGGGCCAACAGGTGTTGGTAAAACAGGGATCGCACGTCGATTAGCAAAACTTTCTGGAGCGCCCTTCGTGAAAGTAGAAGCGACAAAATTTACTGAAGTTGGTTATGTAGGACGTGACGTTGAGCAAATTATTCGAGATCTTGTTGAAATTGCAATTTCTCTTGTCCGTGAAAAGAAACGGGATGAAATAAAAGAAAAAGCTCACATGAATGCTGAAGAGCGTGTTTTAGACTCTCTTGTTGGTAAAACAGCAAGTCCCACGACTCGTGATAGTTTTCGTAAAAAATTGCGTGAAGGTGAATTGGATGAGAAAGAAATTGAAATTGAAGTAGCCGATAATAATAATAGTGCTTCAACCTTTGATATTCCTGGTATGCCTGGAGCACAAATGGGCATTATGAATTTATCAGATATTTTAGGTAAAATGGGAAGTCGTACAAAAGTCCGTAAGACGACAGTAAGAGATGCTTTTAAACCGCTCATTGATGATGAATCCGAGAAACTCCTTGATCAGGAACAAATTATTCAGGAAGCGCTTCGTGTTGCTGAAAATGAAGGTATTGTTTTTATCGATGAGATTGATAAAATTGCAACCCGTGATGGTGGAGCAAGTGCTGCGGTTTCGCGTGAGGGTGTCCAACGTGATCTTTTGCCTTTGGTTGAAGGAACCACAATTGCTACGAAATATGGGCAGATCAAGACAGATCATATCCTTTTTATTGCTTCAGGTGCATTTCATGTTTCCAAGCCATCTGATTTATTGCCGGAACTACAAGGACGTTTACCCATTCGCGTAGAGCTCAACCCTTTAACAAGGGAAGATTTACGACGCATTCTAACAGAACCAGAAGCCAGCTTGATTAAACAATATATTGCTCTTATGGAAACGGAAGAGGTTCATCTGGAAATTACAGATGATGCAATTGATGCTTTAGCAGATATTGCTGTAGATTTAAATGCGAGGATTGAAAATATAGGAGCACGTCGTCTGCAAACAGTGATGGAGCGTGTTTTGGATGAAATTTCTTTTACGGCACCTGATAAAGCTGGAACATCGTTTAAAATTGATGCTGCTTATGTGAGAAAATCTATTGGTGAGCTTGCTGCTGATATCGATCTTTCACGTTTTATTCTTTGAAAATTATCGCTTGTTTAGTTTATCTACGTGCTTCGATAATTTTGAAACCATGGGTTTGTTCATGGATTAACACTGTGTGGAATATATCTTTTAACAATGTTTCATAAGGAAGGTGGCGGTTTGCAACAAGAAGCAGACTGCCACTTGGTTTTAGGCATTTCGCAGCATTTATAAAAAAATGTTTTCCTAATGAAATATCTGTTGTTTGTTGTGTATGAAACGGTGGGTTTGAAATGATTGTATCATACAGATTTGTAACAGGTTCATGCACAAGGTCATGCCAATAAAAATGAATTGGAAAAGGAGCTGTAATGTGTTTAAGGTGCTGTTTTGCTGCTCTCAAAGCGTTGTAGTCTGCTTCATAGAGATCAAGAGACGTAAGTTTTACATTGCTTTCAAGTGCAACATAAGAAAGAAAGCC
Source organism: Bartonella rattimassiliensis 15908 (assembly GCF_000278215.1). Classification (GTDB taxonomy): domain Bacteria; phylum Pseudomonadota; class Alphaproteobacteria; order Rhizobiales; family Rhizobiaceae; genus Bartonella; species Bartonella rattimassiliensis. The sequence continues at coordinate 98,619 of NZ_JH725068.1, read as the reverse complement.
CCAGCCAGCACCAAAATCAGCCGTTTTTCCAGAAATAACTTTGGGGATATAAGAAGCAAGCGTAGCAGATCCTGGATCAATACGACCGTGTGAGAACATACCAGAAGTGGTTTGAAATTTATCAAAAGAAAGCGGTAGTGAGCGCAATTGTGCAATAGTCTGTTTCTTTATTTGTGGGGGAACTTGTAGCCAAAATACAAGACCATGATTTTTAGACAGTTTATTGGTGATGGGAACAATAGTTTTGACCCATTTCATCATTGAAGCAGCACCAACCGTTTTATTCCCACTGATCACAATCCATCCACTGGGTTTAACGCATTCTAATAAATCAAGAAAACAATTTTGGTTAAAACCACGATATTTGCTCAAACGCAAAAATGCACCATCATAGATGAAAGTTTTATCTATTTGAGGAGAGCAGTGAAATTGAGTATTGACAAATTTTAAAAAATCTGGTCGCCAAGGCGTAATAACTTTTAAATTTTGTGCCCATTCTGGAGCGGGGATTTCTGTTAAACCGAAACTTAGCCAACATTGGCTTGGATCTGGATACGGTAGTTCATGATTTTCAAAAGGCAAAAATGATAACACATATGGCCCTTTCAAAGAAAAATGCCACTCCAATATTGGGATGGCATTTCATGATTACAATAAGAAGCAAAACTTATTTTTCTTTTTTCTTACGGCGGCGCTTACTTTCAGACTGTTTTTTTTCATCCATGTACTTTTCTTCTTTCATCAATTTATCATCGGTGATTTCCTTTCCGGTTTCCTGATCAACAACTTTCATTGATAACCGAACTTTTCCACGTTCATCAAACCCCATTAATTTAACCCAAACTTTATCACCTTCCTTAACAATATCGGTTGTTTTGGTGACGCGCTCTGTTGCAAGTTGAGAGATGTGGACGAGCCCATCACGAGAACCAAAGAAGTTTATAAATGCACCAAATTCTGCAGTTTTGACAACTGTCCCTTGGTAGATAGCACCAACTTCAGGTTCATCGACAATAGAGTGGATCCATCGTTTTGCTGCTTCAATAGTTTTAGCATCAGCAGAAGCAATTTTAATGGTACCATCATCTTCAATATTAATTTTCGCTCCCGTTTGTTCCACAATTTCCCGAATCACTTTACCACCAGAGCCGATAACATCACGGATTTTATCAACAGAAATATTCATAACTTCGATTCGTGGAGAGAATTCACTTAGTTCAGAACGTGCACTGGTTAAAGCTTTCGCCATTTCATTAAGGATATGGATTCGTCCACTTTTGGCTTGTTCAAGTGCGATTTTCATAATCTCTTCGGTAATACCATCAATTTTGATATCCATTTGCAAAGCAGTAATACCATTTTCTGTTCCTGCAACTTTAAAATCCATATCTCCAAGATGGTCTTCATCTCCTAAGATATCAGATAGAACAGCAAAGCGTTCTCCTTCTTTAATCAAACCCATAGCAATACCTGCAACGGGACGAGCGAGAGGAACACCAGCATCCATGAGAGCAAGTGATGTTCCACAAACCGTTGCCATAGAAGAAGATCCATTGGATTCAGTAATCTCTGAAACAGCACGAATGGTGTAAGGAAAAGATTCTTTAGTTGGCAACATGGGATGAATTGCCCGCCATGCCAATTTACCATGCCCAATTTCACGACGACCAGGAGAACTAAGGCGTCCTGTTTCCCCCACTGAAAATGGTGGAAAATTGTAATGGAGGAGGAATGTTTCTTTATACAATCCCGTTAAGGCATCAATATATTGTTCATCTTCACTAGTTCCCAGTGTTGCAACGACAATAGCTTGTGTTTCTCCGCGTGTAAAGAGAGCTGATCCATGTGTGCGGGGTAAAATACTTACTTCTGATTGAATAGGACGCACAGTAGAAAGATTGCGTCCATCAATACGCTTCTGTGTATCAAGAATGCTTCCACGAACAATTTTTGCCTGCAATTGTTTAAATACGGTTGCAATTTGATCCACACTGAATTTACAATCCTCTTCTGTTTCTGGCATAAATTTATTGATGATTTCTGTTTTTAGTGCGTCAATTGCAGCATACCGCTCTTGCTTATCCGTAATTGTGTAAGCCCTTCGTATATCCTCTTCTGCCATTTCTTGCATCGCCTTTTCAAGATTAGAAAGATCTTCAGGAATAAAATCACGAGGATCTTTTGCAGCAACTTCAGCAAGTTTGATGATGGCATCAAGGACAGGTTGCAGACCTTTGTGACCAAACATTACAGCACCCAACATGACATCTTCCGGCAATTCTTGTGCTTCTGATTCAACCATCAATACAGCACTTTCTGTTCCAGCAACCACAAGATCAAGTTTTGATTCAGGCATTTCATCGATATGAGGATTGAGAACATATTGTCCGTTACAATAGCCAACGCGGGCACCCGCTATAGGTCCCATGAAAGGAACACCTGATAGGGTCAATGCGGCAGAGGAGGCAATCATCGCAAGGATATCGGGATTATTTTCGAGATCATGCTGTATAACGGAAACAATGATTTGTGTATCATTTTTATAACCCTCAACGAAGAGAGGACGAATCGGACGATCAATCAAACGTGAAACCAAAGTTTCATTTTCACTTGGCCGACTTTCACGTTTTAAATAGCCACCAGGTATTCTACCAACAGCGTAGGATTTTTCTTGATAATTAACGGTGAGTGGAAAAAAGTCCTGGTCTGGTTTTGGGCTTTTGGCTGACACAACAGTTGCTAAGACTATAGTTTCTCCATAGGTAGCAATCACTGCACCATCAGCTTGACGCGCTATTTTCCCTGTTTCAAGGGTGAGCGGACGCCCGGCCCATTCAATTTCTATCTTGTGCGTTTTGAACATTTTTTATCCTTAATGACCAGTGTTTAAATCTTTGATTGCTCACAGTATGGCTTTGCGTAGCATATTTTCAAGCTTTGTGTTGAACAACAAGTTACTTCTATCTTTGTATGAGAAGAGAGAGAGATAAATCACCTTAAATGCGAAATGATGAGCAGTCCTATCCCATAATAACGTGTCAGTTTTTAAAATTTTTAATTACAAGCAACATGTTGAAAAATGGGTGGCTTTTTTACACCACCCCATTTTTCTTTTAGCGACGCAAACCTAACTTCTTGATAAGTATTTGATAACGATTTTGGTCAACTCCTTTAAGATAATCAAGAAGGCGCCGACGTTGAGACACCATCTTTAAAAGACCACGACGAGAATGGTTATCTTTTTTATGAGATTTAAAATGATTTGTTAAATTAGAAATACGTTCAGAAAGTACAGCAATCTGTACTTCTGGTGATCCTGTATCACCAACTTTATTTGCGTATTCTGCGACAAGGGCTTGTTTACGTTCAGCTGTAATCGACATCGTATCATCCTTTCAAAAAACGAAGAAACAAAAAGACACCCATAGCCGAGATGTCGTTCAGCTAGGGTCCACGAAGAAATAAGAAGGGTCAAAGACTCTTACCTATTTTCGCTCTTATATAGGAAAGGAGGTTAAAATACTAGTCCTGATAAGCATTTTAAAGCCTTTATTTAAAGAAAGACTTTTGTTTTGAAATATTGATTTAAATCGGGTTTTATGAGAAGTCTTTATTTAAAATTTACGCATTCTTTTGAGACAAAGATTATGAGCATGTGTGTGGTAAAAAGTGATAAATGCCGATTTGGAGGAAAAAGATGCAAAGCATTTCAACATTGAAACTTTTTCATAATTCGGTATTTCGAAATTTATGGTCATCTACTCTTATTTCTAATTTAGGGGGGCAGATACAAGCTGTTGGAGCTGGGTGGTTAATGACGTTAATTAGTTCTTCGCATTCCATGGTTGGGCTTATTCAGAGTGCGATAACATTACCACTTGTTATGTTTTCTTTGATGGCAGGGGCGTTAGCGGACAATTTTAATCGGCGTCAAATTATGTTGTGCGCCCAAATTATGATGATGGTTATATCCATGAGTTTATCTGTTTTAGCCTATATGGGATTTCTAACACCTTGGCTTTTGTTATGTTTTACGTTTTTTATTGGATGTGGCACAGCCTTTTATAATCCTTCTTGGCAAGCAACGATAGGAGATATTGTGAGCAGGGAAAATATTCCTGCTGCTGTTAGTTTGAATAGTGTCGGCTTTAATCTGATGCGGAGTATTGGTCCTGCTATTGGGGGAGCCATCATTGCAATTTTGGGGGCATCTGCTGCTTTTTTGTTTAATGCTATAAGCTATATTCCGCTTATCGGCGCGTTATTTTTCTGGAAATCGAATTATGAAAATAATTCATTGCCACGAGAAAGATTGTTAGGAGCTGTCTCAGATGGTGTACGTTATGTTGCAATGTCACCTAATCTTCTGCATATAATGGTTCGAGCATTCCTTTTTGGTATAGGAGCAATTTCGATTTTAGCACTTTTACCAATTGTTGCGCATCAAGTTCTTGGAGGAAGTGCTTTTCTTTATGGTACATTGCTTGGTTTTTTTGGGTTAGGAGCTATAACAGCAGGTATTATTAATGCGTTTTTACGACATCATTTTCGTTCAGAAACAATTATTGCAAGTGCATTTATTGGTTTTGCCTTTTCTTGCTTTTTATTGGGAATAAACCGCTCGCTGATTGTCAGCCATATTGCTTTATTTCCTGCAGGTTTATGTTGGGTGTTGGCATTATCATTGTTTAATACATCTATACAACTCTCTACACCACGCTGGGTTGTTGCACGTTCTTTAGCACTTTATCAAACATCATCTTATGGGGGGATGGCTATTGGAAGTGCAATCTGGGGAGTTTTGGCTGATGGTTATTCTCCAACAATTGCTCTGATCGTTTGTTCTTTATTCTTGATTTTTGGTGCTCTTGCGGGGATAAAATTTAGAATTCAAGAAGTTCCTCAGATAGATTTAGATCCTCTTGATCATTTTAGAGAGCCGGAATTGTTCCTCGACCTAAAAGCAAGAAGTGGTCCGATCATGATAATGATCGATTATCAAATTCATGAAAATGACCTTGAAGAGTTTCTCAAAGTGATGACGCGTCGACGCCATATTCGGTTACGTGATGGTGCGCGTCAATGGGTTCTTTTACGAGATCTTGAAAGACCTGAATATTGGACAGAGGCTTATCATATGCCAACATGGGTAGATTATTTACGCCATAATCATCGTCGGACAAAAGCGGATGCAGAAGTCAATAAGCGTCTACGTCATTTAAATTGCGCTCCTAACGGTATAAGAGTGCACCGCATGATTGAACGGCAGACAATACCCCAAGCGAATGAGATGCTTTTAAAAGCTTCCTCTGATCATCTCCTTTAAGTGAAAGCAGTTTTTTTGTAAAATAGTTGAATATGTTCATATTATTTCGATTAATTTATTAGCATAAGTACAACAAAAAAATTGCTACTTTAATAGTTAATAAATTGATTTATAATAACTATTTATTTTTTTCGTATTGAGTGATAGTTTTGAAGATCTTAAGTCTCTCATTTCAAATTTATTTAATTTACTTTATATTGAATCAATAAAAGCCATTTTCTTATACGTCATAAGTATAGTGAATATGATAAAAACGATAGAAAAATAAGGATTTCTGATGAACTCCCTTAAGTGCAAAGATTCCTGATGATATTTTAAATGATAAGATAAAATGATGAGAATACCTTATATTTTTATTAATTGTAAAGATGCAGCAATGTGCGATGGGTTTTATACATTTTATTACAAGCGCTGTTTTGAAATAGGTTCAAGTGCATTAATAAACGTTTCTTAAAAAAGCGTGTGAATAGGCAAAACAACAATTTTCTATTTTGAGACTTTTACTTTGAATATTAAAAAAACGAGAGAAATAAAAACGTGAGGCAAAGCGTATAGCATAATTATACCATTTGTAGGTAATCAACGATCAATTTTTGCTGAAACATATAGTTTGTGAGCATTATCTTTAACATGCGTTGGAATTCTAAGGTTTGAGTTTTTCTATTCTAAACAGTTTTTTTAGCAAAAAAGAGAGTATGTAGATCTATATTGTAATAATCAAAGTGGTGATTAAACTAACATAGATTTTGGGGAATTTTAAAGGTTGGGTGCAATAAATGTGATTGCAACGCATTGATTATAAGAATAGATAATTGTTTTTTATATTGAATGTAAAGGTCTAGAATATTACAGGATTGTCTCATTTTAAATTTGTTTAGGTTGCATCAGTCTCAATCATTCGCTTACATATTACAAATGAAAGTTAATGCGGAAAAAAAATTTGTTTTAATGTTAGAGCCGATAAACAAACACGTTATTTTTCTAAAATACAACGTTTAAAAAAGGGATAAAAATGCCTCTCATAAATCTTTTTAAATATAAGGAGGGTTACAACATGAGAAATGAATAAAGTATGTGATGGTATTGGCTTGTATCATTAATTTAAGGTTTGATATGAATAAAGTGAATGTAAACGATAAAAAGCAATACATTTTTCTTAGAGGATAGAGAAGAATACTTTACCACAACAGGTAGTTGTGGGAAAGAATCGATTAAATTGTGAAAATCCGCTTTGGTTTAAATAGATCTTTGTCGAGGATACCGATGGCAAGAAGTTGTTCTTTATAAAGGACACAAATCTCATCTTCATCAAGAGATATCTTGTTATGACACAAGGATATAGAATGACCTTTCATAACTCTCTGTGCTTGAGTTTCATTAAGGGTATAATGAGAGAGGCAATCCAATGCGGTGCTCGTTTCAATTAAGAGCTCATCGAGTATTGAGAATTTTTTTTCAAAAGAACTATTATTTTCATCTGTAATATTTTTATTTGGCAGGATGGCCGCTTTTAGTTCATCCCATGTAATGAGATCCTCTTCATCAAAAGGGGCTACGGCAATACGTCTTAAGTCAGAGATATATCCATAGCAACCCAGATCGCGTCCCAGATCGCGTGCTAAAGAGCGCACATAAGTTCCCTTTCCGCAGGTTATTTCAAAGACAGATTGCTCTTTGCTAAGAGTTTCTATTAACTTGAAAGTTTCTATTTCCACTTCACGAGGCGGAATTTCGATGACTTCTCCTTCACGTGCTAGATCATAGGCGCGATTGCCAGCAATTTTGATTGCTGAAAATTGTGGAGGTGTTTGCAAAATAACACCTGTATATTGAGGAAGAAGAGTAAGTATTTCTTCTTGTGTCGGACGTTTGAGAGATGTTTTCGTTATTTCTCCCTCTAGATCATCTGTTGCACGCTCTTGTCCCCAAGCGATATGAAAACGGTAAGTTTTTTTGCCTTGTATCACATAAGGGACGGTTTTAGTTGCTTCGCCCAATGCAATGGGCAGGAGACCAGAAGCAAGAGGATCAAGTGTACCCGCATGTCCTGCTTTTTGTGCATGAAAGAGCCATTTGATTTGTGAGACAGCTTCTGTTGATTTCATTCCTTTTGGTTTATCAAATATGACCCAGCCAGAAACAGGACGTCCCTTTTTTTTGTGTTGCCGTATCATGTTTCTAATCCTCATCTTTTTCACTATGGTGAAGATCGCGCGCTACCTCAGGCGAACGAAGTAGAGCATCAATTTTTGAAAAATTATCAAAACTATTATCAAGTCGGAAACGCAGTTCTGGCATATATTTCATTTGTCGCAATGCGTGACTGATTTCTCCACGGAGAAAACGACTATGTTTATTGAGAGTATTAACGACATCAGTATGAGAAGCATTTTTAAAAGTACTGAGAGGTGATACAAAGCAAGTAGCAATTTTTAAATCTGGTGACATACGTACTTCAGAGACAGAAATGACAGCATCCTTCAAAATATCATCAAACAAAATACCACGCTGTAGTATATGCGCTACTGCATGACGTACTTGCTCTGCTACTCTAAGTTGCCGTTGTGATGTCCCTGCATTTTTCATCAAAGCTTTATCCTTGCTATAAACCCTTTTTTTGATCGTCTAGATAAGGAAAAAAAGAGATATTGTGTAAGAATCCAATAGCTTTTCTCATCGCACAACAGAGTAAAGTTATTTGATTATTTTATTTATAATGTGCGGTTAATATGTTCGATATGGAAGGTTTCGATGATGTCTCCTGCACGCATATCTTCATAGTTCTCAAAGGCTATTCCACATTCTTGACCACTTTGCACTTCATTGACTTCATCCTTAAAGCGTTTGAGTGTTTTAAGTTTTCCTTCATGAATGACAATATTATCGCGGATAAGACGAACACCTGCTCCCCGTTCTATTTTACCTTCTATAACACGACATCCTGCGACTTTTCCGATTCTTGTAATGTTAAAGACTTCTAGAATTTCAGCATTTCCAAGGAAAGTTTCGCGCTGTTCTGGTGAGAGTAATCCTGACATAGCAGCTTTTATATCGTCAACAAGATCATAGATGATATTATAATAGCGAATTTCAATACCTTGTGTTTTAGCAGCATCACGCGCCTGTTTATTAGCTCTAACATTAAAGCCAATTACAGCTGAATTAGATGCTTCAGCAAGAGAAACATCACTTTCAGTGATACCACCAGCACCAGAATGTACAATACGCGCACGTACTTCTTCATTCCCTAGTTTTTCTAATGCTGAAGCGATTGCTTCAATTGATCCCTGCACATCTCCTTTAATGATAAGAGGAAATTCCTTAATGCCAGTAGTTTGCAATTTTGTCATCATTTGTTCAAGAGAACCACGAGAACCAGTTTGTCGAGCTACAGCTTTGTCACGTGCTAGCCGCTGACGGTATTCAGCAATTTCACGTGCTTTTGCCTCATGACTGACCACAGCAAAACGATCACCTGCTTGTGGTGTCCCTTGCATACCTAAAATTTCAATAGGTGTAGAAGGAACTGCTTCTTTGATGTGCCGACCATGGTCATCAATCAAAGCACGTACGCGTCCCCATTCATTACCAGCAACAATAATATCAGAAGGATGCAATGTACCTTTTTGAACAAGAACTGTTGCAACAGATCCACGTCCCCGATCCAGTTTAGCTTCAATAACAATGCCCTCTGCGGTTCGTTGAGAATCTGCTTTTAGATCAAGTATTTCAGCTTGAAGAAGAATAGCTTCGAGAAGTTTATCAAGGTTTTGACCAGTTTTAGCAGAAACTTCAACGTCTAGCGTCTCCCCTCCCATAGTTTCAACAAATACTTCATGGTGTAGAAGTTCTGTACGTACCTTTTGTGCATTCGCAGCTGGTTTATCAATTTTATTAATAGCAACAATGATAGGTACGCCAGCAGCTTTGGCATGATTGATTGATTCAATCGTTTGAGGCATGACACTATCATCAGCGGCTACAACGAGAACAGCAATATCGGTAACACGAGCTCCACGAGCACGCATTGCCGTAAATGCAGCATGCCCCGGTGTATCAATAAAGGTAATTTTTTGACCATTTTGTTCTACTTGATAGGCACCAATATGCTGCGTAATACCGCCTGCTTCGCCAGAAACAACATTTGCTTTGCGGATAGCATCCAGAAGAGAAGTTTTTCCATGGTCAACATGGCCCATAATGGTTACAACAGGAGGACGCGATTGCATATTTTGAGGATTATCTGTTATATTAAAGATACCTTCTTCTACATCAGATTCTAAAACACGTTTAACAGTATGACCAAATTCAACAGCGATGAGTTCAGCAACATCTGCATCAATAATATCGCCGGGTTTCATCATTTGTCCTTGTTTCATTAAAAATTTAATGACATCAACAGATCGCTCAGTCATACGTTGTGCGAGTTCTTGAATGGTAATTGTCTCAGGAAGAACAACTTCACGAGAAATTTTTTCTCTTGGTTCTTGATTTTGTGCACGCTTAAACTTTTCCTGTCTACGCCGCATTGCAGCCATTGAACGCCCCCGGGCACTCCCTTCTTCGTCTAGTGCGCTATTAAGAGTCAGTTTTCCACGACGTCGCTCATCAGCTCCTTTGACAACTTTTGGCACACGTATTTCTGATTTAGCAGGATTAGCACGTCGGCTATGCCGTTCTTCCTCTTTATTTTCATCTATTTTGCGTTTTTCAATGACAGTTGTGTTTTGGGGTGCAATAGGAATATCTGTCTGTTCGATGAGAGGGAGAACAGGTGGAGTCTGTACTGACGGTTTTTTTTCTTCTTTTTGTCTTTGTATTTCTGTTTCTTTAATTTCTTTCTGTAAAATTTCCTCCCGTTCTTTAGCGCGTCTTGCTTCTTCTTCAGCTTGTTCGCGCGTTATTCTTTCTTGGATATGTGCTTCTTCTAATGCACGAAGTCTTGCTTCCATTTCAGCTGATGAAAGATTACTTTTGGACACAGATTCTTGAGGTTTTTTTTCCTCAAAACGTGGTTTAGAGCGCTGAGGAGCCACATGCGGCTTTGTAATAGGCTGTTGGATTTCAATTTTTTCATCAGGTCGCGCAATTTTACGCCGTTTTGTTTCGACAACGACAGCCTTTGTACGGCCATGACTAAAGTTTTGTTTGACCGTACTCGTTTCCAAGACAGACCGCTTGAGGGTTAGTGTCCTCTTGACTGTTGTTTTGTCGTTGTTATTTTCACTCATTGTACTTCCTTCACGGCTTGTGCCGTCATCTCACCAAGCTTACTATGTTTGTCATCACGATAGGTGATCAATTTATGTGTCGTTTTGAGAAATCCTTCAGCAGCTTTTGTATCCAATAAGGCTGCGTGCATTACAAGATTAGAGCCAAAAGCCACGCGCATTTCATCGCTTGTAAATAAAGACATGGTTTTTATAGTGCGATTTGTTTGTTGTTGTATTGTATGGATAGCCTGTGCAATTTTTCGTTTTCCATCTTCTGTTGCCTCTTTGGCATGAAGTACAAGAATAACTTGACCGGAGCGGATAGCGGCATCAACTTTTGTTGCTCCCATGATAATCGCTCCTGCTTTTCGTGCCATGGAAAGGCTTGCAAGCGCAGCTTTTAGTAAAAGAGTATCAACAACATGCCCAAGATTTGGTGCAACCTCAACATCTGTTTTAAAGTTTTTATGAAAAGATTTTTGTTTAATTGCCTTCTCAATAACAGCATGATGGGCAGAAACCCAAACGCCACGCCCTGGTAAATTAGCTTTAAGATCAGGAACAATTTGGTTATTGGGACCAATAACAAAACGGATCAGCTTTTGCACTGAGGTATTTTTTCTAGTCACAATGCAAGTTCGTTCATTCATTTAAAATGTATCCACATTCAAATCATTTGTTTTTTTATTTTCTGCAGAATTTTCAACTTCTACAGAATTTTCTGTAACAAGATCAACTTGGTCTATCCAACCTGCTTGTACACGTGCGGCTAAAACCATAGCTTCTGCATCAGCACGTGTAATATCAAATGGGCTTAGGATACCAGCAAAATTTTTTATTTGACCTTCTTTACGTTCTCTCCAACCAGCTAAATCATCAACGGCGTAACCAGCAAAGTCTTCTATCGTTTTTACACCATCCTCACCAATTGCAACCAACATAGCACTTGTCATTCCAGGAAGTGTTTGCAATTCATCAGAAACTCCGAGCTTTTTGCGTTTTTCATCGAGTTCTTTTTCTTGATGATCAAGATATTCGCGAGCACGACTCTGGATTTCAGCAGCGGTTTCATGGTCAAAACCATCAATAGAAGCGATTTCTTCAAGATCAATATAGGCGATCTCTTCGATAGAAGAAAAACCCTCTGATGCCATAACCTGTCCGATCATTTCGTCAACCTCTAAAGATTCCATAAACAATTTACTGCGTTCAGTAAATTCTTTTTGACGATTTTCAGATTCTTCTTTTTCCGTTAAAATATCGATGTTCCATCCTGTTAATTGCGAAGCTAAACGAACATTTTGACCACGTCGTCCAATAGCAAGGCTAAGTTGATCATCAGGCACGATAACTTCAATACGTTCAGCATCTTCATCAAGAATGATTTTAGAAACTTCAGCAGGTTGCAGTGCATTAACGACAAATGTTGCAGCATCGGGTGACCAGGGAATAATATCGATTTTTTCGCCTTGTAATTCTGCAACAACAGCTTGTACACGGCTTCCTCGCATTCCAACACATGCACCAACAGGATCAATGGAACCATCGCGTGAAACAACGGCGATTTTAGCCCGTGAACCTGGATCACGAGCGACGGATTTGATTTCTATAATACCATCATAAATTTCTGGCACTTCCATAGTGAAAAGTTTGACCATAAATTGAGGATGTGTGCGTGAAAGGAAAATCTGTGGTCCACGGGTTTCACGATGTACATCATTGACAAAAGCACGAATCCGGTCTCCATAGCGGAAGGATTCACGGGGAATTAATTCGTCTCGGCGCACAATAGCTTCACCACGTCCTAGATCGACGATAATATTACCATATTCCACACGCTTTACTGTACCAGAGATAATTTCCCCAACTTTATTTTTGAACTCTTCATATTGCTGATCACGCTCTGCATCACGTACTTTTTGTACAATGACCTGTTTAGCCGATTGTGCTGCGATACGTCCAAAATCCATAGGAGGTAAAAGATCAGCAAAAAAATCACCAATTTTTGCATCTGCTTGACGTTTGAGGGCATCGGACAAAGTAATTTCCGTTGTATAGTCTTCAACGACATCAACAATTTTAAGCAAGCGCTGTAATTTAATTTCGCCTGTTTTAGAATTGATTTCAGCACGGATATTGGTTTCTTGACCATAACGAGAACGTGCTGCTTTTTGAATAGCATCAGCCATCGCAGAAATGACAATTTCACGATCGATTGACTTTTCACGTGCAACAGCATCTGCAATTTGCAGAATCTCAAGTCTGTTAGCGCTTGTAGCCATCAATTTTCTCCTTCTTTGTACCACACGATGGGTATTTCCCAGTGATATTATTACTTTTCGAAATTAAGTGTCTGTATTGAGTCGTTAGGGTTATTTTCGGGAATGAATTGTTGACTTAAATCTTTATTTTTTTTCAAAGCATCGCGAATGAGTTCATCGGTAAGCACTAAATGCGCATTTATAATATCACAAAAAGAAATAGGGGTAGATATGGCTTCTCCATAGGCAGCTTTATCAGTGTTTAAAACAAATCCGTCTTGCGTGATATTTGTAAGTGCTCCACGAAATTTTCGGCGCCCGTCAATTGTTATGTTAGTTTCAATTTTTGCAATATGTCCTTGCCAATGAAAAAAATCAGATTTTCTCACCAATGGACGATCAATTCCAGGCGATGAGATTTCTAAATGATATTTGCGCTCAATAACGTTTTGCACATCAAGAAGGGGAGAAACAGTCCGACTAACAATTTCGCAATCTTCTACGGTCATAGAACCATCAGCGCGTTCAACCATAATTTGAAGTGTTAAACCATTTTGCCCAAGAAGTTTCACACGAACCAAACGAAAACCTAAAGGTTTAAGCACTGGTATGACAAGAGAAGCAACTTGTGCTTCGATACCATCTTCTTCAAACAGGCGAGGTTCATCAAGCTTGCTTATTTTCTCAGTTTCGTTCATACATTTTATCCAAGTTATTTTCATCAGTTTTATGATATTAAAAAAGAGCAGATCCAAAGACCCACTCTTCATCATAAGACCAAGAATTTAACTACAGATACTCTTAAATTCAAAATTTTTCAAGTTGTTTATGAGAAAAGCACTTAATTGTTTATTTTTTGATAAAGGTAAGATAGGTTGGCGTTCGTCCTTCGCGGAAAGCTTTTGCTTCATAACGTGTTCCTCTCCATAGTGGATAAGGTTTTCTCCAGTCTTGAGGTTTTTCTGCTGCCCACTCAAAGTGTTCATGTTGTGCACAATGGTATAAGGTCCAGTTTACATAACTGTCTATATCGCTAGCAAAGCGCAATTTTTTCCCCATTTTAAGAACGCGAGCAAAACGATTAAGGTTTTTTATGTTGATGAAACGCCGTTTCCAGTGTTTCTTTTTCGGCCAAGGGTCAGGATAGAAGAGATCTATTCCATCAAGCGAATTATCGGGAAGCCAATCAAGTAAGTGTGTAGCATCATCATTATAAAGACGAAGATGATTTTGATAGTGTTTATATTGTTCAAGATACAACAATATTTTTGCCATGCCATTGATAAAAGGCTCGATTCCGATAAAACCGGTTTGTGGAAAATTTTCCATTTCATGGAGTAAATGTTCACCGCTTCCAAAGCCGATTTCAAGTCGAATTTCTTTTACTTTGCTCGAAAATAAAGATGTAAGGTTTGAAGGAGGAGGGACATTTAAATCAATATTAAAATTTGGGAGGAGCATTTTCATACGCGTAAGTTGACTGTTTCGTAGCTGTTTTCCTTGTCTGCGTCCAAAAAAAGCTTCATTCTTGCGCGTATTATATTTAATCATGTGACTTGAATCATCGTTTGAAGTGTTTCCACGAGATCAGTTTTTTCCCACGAAAACGAACCATCATGTTTTGGTTTTCGTCCAAAATGACCGTAAGCAGCTGTTTTTGTATAGATCGGTTTATTAAGGTCAAGATGTTTTCGAATTCCAGTAGGGGAAAGGTCCATTATTTTACGAATGGCTGCTTCAATAACCTTTTCATCAACTTTTCCTGTTCCATGAAGATTAAGATAAATAGATAAAGGTTGTGCAATACCAATTGCATAGGAGAGCTGAATGGTGCATCGCTCTGCTAAATGAGCAGCAACAATATTTTTAGCCAGATAGCGTGCCGCATATGCTGCGGAACGGTCAACTTTTGTCGTATCTTTTCCTGAGAAAGCACCGCCTCCATGGGGGGCTGCGCCTCCGTAAGTATCTACGATAATTTTGCGTCCCGTTAATCCGGCATCACTTTGAGGACCACCAATGACAAATCTTCCTGTTGGATTTATATACCAACTGCATTGAGCAGAAATAGGAATGTCATGTAAAGCTTGGCGAATGTAAGGCTCAACCACGGTATGTACTTTATTAGAATCCCAACTTTCATCAAGGTGCTGTGTTGAAAGAACGATGGATGTTACTTCTATAGGTTTCCCATTTTTATAGCGTATAGTTATTTGGCTTTTAGCATCTGGTCCTAATTTTCCAGTTTCTCCTTCTCCTTTATGACGGGCTACGGCAAGAAGTTTGAGAATTTTATGTGCATAATAAATTGGCGCAGGCATGAGATCAGGTGTTTCACGGCAAGCATATCCAAACATGATGCCTTGATCACCTGCTCCTTCTTCTCCATGTCGATCTGTAGCATTATCAACACCTCTTGCAATGTCAGTTGATTGAGGACGCAATAGAACATCAATTTTAACAGTTTTCCAATGAAAGCCTGCTTGTTCATAACCAATGGCACGAATAGCACGGCGTGCTACTGTACGAAAGCGCGTAGGATTAATAAGTGGAAAGCCAGTTTTATCATAGATAAATTCTTTATTTTTATTTTTTTTTAAGAGCGTATCGGGAACACGCACTTCACCAGCAATAACAACACGGTTTACACTGACGAGAGTTTCACAAGCAACACGAATTAACCAAGGATCAGTACCAGTTTTTTGCGCTTCTTTATAGATCATATCAACGATTTCATCGGAAATACGATCACAAATCTTATCAGGATGCCCTTCCGATACCGATTCGCTCGTAAAAAGATAATCTTGATGCGGCATAGGAACTCCTTTAAAAAAGAAAACCAATAATTCAATTAATTGCCTACTAAAGTTGCTAAGGTTTGCCAATTTCAGAGCAAATCATCAATTCAAATTTATATGAACAAGAGAGAAAAAATATAATTTTGATTTTATAGCTTATCTGTCAAATCTTCCTCAGAAAGTGCTTTTGCTAAGTCAATGATTTTTCGACGTACTTTAGCATCAGATATATTTGTAAAAGCTCGCATGAGTTGTATACCTTCGCTGCTAGAACAAAAGTCCATAAAATTGTGCTCATTTTCAGCAAAACCCTCTACTTGTTGAGAGGTGAGACCTTTATCAAAAAAGTAAGAAACAGGAACATCCATAATCTCTGCTATCGCTTGAAGACGACTGGCACCAATACGATTTGTTCCTTTTTCATATTTTTGGATTTGCTGAAAAGTAATGCCTAATTTTTCACCTAGTTTTTCTTGAGTAAGTCCTAAAATATTACGACGTAAACGAATACGAGTTCCAACATAGATATCTATAGGGTCAGGTTTTTTTCTAGTTTCGGTCATAATGCAACTCTTTAATTTCCAGCACTTTTCTTTTAAACCAACATCAGATTTATGCGAAGCTGGTTTATCATATAATTAAAATAATATGTAATATTTTTTCCCAATATTACTGGTACACGCAACATAATACCATACAAAGGGCACTTGAATCATTTAAGCTGTTTTGTAAAACCAAAACCAATACGACACAATAGCATAAGGATGAATAAGATAAAAGTAGAGAAAGTTCTGTATTCATTGCTTCCTATAGGGGTAATAGGTGATGGAATTTGTGAATCAATAATACCCACAGTATTTTGTGCAAGGGCTACAACGATTCGTCCATAAGAATCAATAACAGCTGATATTCCATTATTGGCTGCTCGTATGAGGGGGATTCCTAGTTCAACGGCACGAAGCTGTGCTTGTTGAAGGTGTTGATAAGGGCCTGGTGTTACACCGAACCATGCGTCATTTGTAACATTAATGATTGCTTGAGGCGGGGCACCTTTAAAAGTCATTTCATGGGGAAATATTGCTTCATAACAAATCAAGGGTAGATAAGAAAATCCGTTTGGCATTGTGACAGTTTTGCGTACATGTGCAGCGCTATATCCACCAATATTATCAGCGAGGATACGCAATCCAATTTTTTTTAATAAATTCTGATAGGGAAGATACTCACCAAAAGGGACTAAATGAAGTTTATCGGAAGTGTTTAAAATATTACCTTGAGCGTTAATAACTGCAATTGTATTAAAATATTGTATTTGAGAGTAAGGTGGATCATTACTAACGCGCACCGCTCCTATCATAGCCCATTGTTTAGGTTTTAAAAGAGAAGCAATGTGCATGGAAATAGATGATTTATCGTAGAGAAGGTAAGGAACGGATGCTTCAGGCCATACGATAAAATCAGGTTCTGGATTTTTATCGGTTGTTGGTATTGCACTCAGATTCATATGCGCTTCCAACATGGCTTCTCGTGTATTATTGCGTAATTTTACATTTTGTTGGATAGAAGGTTGAATAATACGCACCCAATAAGTTTTTTTTTGATCTTCAGCTGTATTTTCTATAGTATGGAGACGGTAAAATCCAAAACCACTGTGAATTAATATAAGGGATAAGCAAAGAAAAAGTGCTAACTTCTTTTTTTCATCCGTTAATAAAACAGTGGGTAAACTGTAGACTAAAACAGCAAGAATATTCATTCCGTAAAGTCCCACGATTGCATCAGATTGCATGAACATAGGGGTTGGCATAGCTGTATAGCCAAGAGAATTCCATGGAAATCCTGTGAATAAGAACGCACGTAACCACTCGGCTAATCCTAATGCAAAGGCTAAAGCAAAAAAGCGCGCTATTCCTTTTGTCCATAACAAACCGACAATAAAACCAGAACAAAACCAATAAAGAGAAAGGTAGAGTGGAGGAACTAAAATAGCTAATGGTATTGCCCAACCAAAAGAATCTAGATCTGTCAAGAAAGCATTGCATAGCCACCAAAGGCCGCAAATAAAATAACTAAAACCAAAGATTCCACAGCTTAAAGCGAAGGTAAAAAATTTTTTTTTATTGTTTTTGATGTTTTGTATTGAATCCAGTAAAACAATAAAGATGGGAAAAGTTAAAAAGCAAAGAGGCGTTAAATAAAAGGGTGGAAGTGCAAAGGAAGTAAAAGCACCACATAGAAAAATTAGTGCTTGCCGCTTCCATCTGGTAACAGAAAACAAAAAAGCAATGAAACTGTTTAAAAACACTTGACTATTCTTTAGAGGTAGCATTGTTCTCAAAATTCTCTTTTTCTGGAATGCGAAAAATGCGCAACCTCTTAATCCGGCGTTTATCAGCTTCTAAAATACGAAATCTGTAGCCCGGGACAGCTTCGACAATTTCACCTTTTGCAGGAATGCGATCAAGAATGGAGACAATCAAACCACCAATAGTATCAACATCATCACCATATTCCCCTACGATAAAATCAGGTCCCAGAGCTTTCTCCACATCTTCTAGTTCAGTTCTAGCATCAACGAGCCATTTATTGTTGGGTTCACGTACGATCGCGTTGTCGACATTATCATGTTCATCTTCAATATCACCAACGACTAATTCAACAATATCCTCCATTGAGACGAGACCATCTGTTCCCCCATATTCATCAATAACTAAAGCCATTTGTGTTCGTGTGGTTTGCATCCGTGTTAACAATTTGCTTGCAAGCATAGAGCTAGGAACAAAGAGAACGGTTCGGATCAGATCCAATTCACCGATTGGAGTATGCAAATCTGTATGATTTAATTGAAGCAAATCGGATTTCTGTTCGGTTTCTGTTGGGTTGATAATAAAGCGAGTCATATAATTAAGTATATCACGGATATGAATCATGCCACGCGGATCATCTAAAGTTTCAGCATAAACGGGTACGCGAGAATGGCCAATTTTTGCAAAACATTTAAGCGCTTCTCCAAGCGAGGTGTTTATTTCTAATGCTTCGATTTCAGAACGGGGTATCATAACATCATCTACGCGTGCTTCACGTAAGCGTAAAATATTATGCAACATAGTACGTTCTTCAGGTGAAAAGAGGGTGGTATCTTTTTCATTTTCAGTCGTGAGTGCAACGGTAAGATCATCGCGCAGTGATGTAGATGCACAATTACGACCACGTAAGAATGAAAACAAATGATTCATCAGGGAATATTTTTCTGTATGATTCGTCTGTTGAGAAGGATTTTTTTCATTATTAGAAGATGTTTGATTATTATTTTGCGCATTTATTTTGTTTGCCATGGTTTTGAAATCTTCTAAACTTTCTTTTTATAATAGATGAATAAGAGGCTTTAAATGATATGCTCGTAATATTAGTTTTAAAAGCTAATTTTTTTCATTTATAGACAATTCAGCGTAAGGATCTTTTATGGAAAGCTTTTGAAGAATTTCTTTTTCGAGTGTTTCCATTTGATGTGCTTCATCATCGGTTTCATGGTCATAACCAAGTAGATGCAAGATACCATGAACAATCATATGCGTTAAATGGTCTTGAAATGTTTTTCCTTCTTTCTCTGCTTCGAGAACAACAGTTTCTCGCGCAATAATAATATCACCCAGTATGGGGCCAGGGGAATCTCCAACTTTAAGTGGAAAAGCAGGAAAGGATAATACATTGGTGGATTTATTTTGATTGCGCCATTGTGCATTGATTTGTGCCATATGTTCATCATCCGTAAAAAGCAAGCTAATCTCGCTTACAACATTTTCCAATGAAACATGATGCATTACTGTCGTTAATGCTTTTTCAGTGATATTATAAAGCATTTCCTCATCATTCCACCCCACGCTTTTAATCATTATATCAATAATAATCATGATGAATCAAATTTATTTTTTAATGTATAGCATGCGGGTGATTTTTTTTAATTTTGCATTTCAGAATCATGATCATAAGCGCGAACGATAGCAGTAACAAGTGGGTGGCGTACAACATCTTTTTCATCAAAATGCACAATTGCAATATTTTCTACATTTGAAAGAATGCGAATTGCTTCAATAAGACCTGATTTTTGCCCTGTAGGCAAATCAATTTGGCTTACATCACCGGTAACAATCATACGAGTTCCTTCTCCAATACGTGTGAGGAACATCTTCATTTGCATAGGCGTGGTATTCTGTGCTTCATCAAGAATAATAGCAGCATGGGCAAGTGTTCGCCCGCGCATAAAGGCAAGAGGCGCAATCTCTATGACACCAGAAGCTAAAGTGCGTTCTATTTTTTCAGCGGGCATCATATCATAAAGGGCATCATAAAGTGGTCGCAAATATGGGTCAACTTTTTCTTTGAGATCACCGGGAAGAAAACCAAGATGTTCTCCAGCTTCAACAGCAGGACGTGAGAGAACAATTCGCTCAATGATACCACGTTCTAGCAGCATTGCAGCATGAGCAACAGCAAGATACGTTTTGCCTGTTCCTGCTGGTCCTACACCAAATACAAGTTCAGTGTGCTCCATAGCGCGTATGTAAGCATCTTGTGTTGGAGTCCGTGCATAGATTATTTTTTTATGAGTACTCAACCGTACTGGTATACTTTTCGTTGCAGATTTGTGTGTTATTATGCCTTCTTTTTGTTTTTTGGGTATACTTGTCATAGCAATCGCTCCTTTTATATCTGATAAAGTGAGCTCTTGATGCGTTTTTGCACGTTCATAAAGCTGCTGCAATACATACTGCGCACGTTTTATAACAGAAATATTTCCATAGATTAAGACTTCATTACCACGCGGATGAATACGAAGTCCAAGTTTTTTTTCGATATAAGTAAGATTTTCGTCAAATTTACCAAAAACCACTTTTGCATATTTATTATTTTCAAAAATCAAAACAACTTGCCTTGTATCTGAAGCGTTTGCTTGTTTTGAAGCATCAGCCTTTTCAATGGCATTACTTATTTTTTTATTTGAAGCTTTCAGCCTATTCTCCATATCTACATAAATATTATACATCTTTTTGAGTGAACTCTCTAAAAGATAAATTTTCTTTCACAAAAACGCACGCTTTAGATGTAATCATTTTCTTTAAAAATAAAAGAGTTTTCAAAAATATTTATTATGAACAAGGCATTAGAGGCATATTGACCTATTTATTACTTCACCGACAAAACTGTTTGAGCTTGCATTTTTAATATGAGTTTCTATCATGGTTCCCGTAGAGGCTTCTGTATCTACGACCACAGGTAAAAGCCAAGGGGAGCGTCCTACCATTTGTCCTGAGTGACGTCCAGGTTTTTCGATGAGAACGTTAATTTTTTGACCAATTTTAGAACGCAAAAATGCATTTTGTTGCTCAAGGAGGAGGACTTGCAAATGTTGAAGCCGAGCATCTTTTATAGATTCATCAACATGGTTTCTCATTGTGGCTCCCACTGTTCCAGGACGGGGGGAATATTTAAAAGAATAAGCTGAACTGTACTGTACTTGTTGAATAAGTTTAATGGTCTCTTTAAAGTCCTCATCTGTTTCTCCTGGAAATCCTACAATAAAATCGCCTGAAAAAGCAATATCTGGTCGTGCATCCCGAATTTTTTCGATAAGGTGAAGATAATGCGAACTTTTGTGTTGGCGATTCATAGCTTTTAAGATGCGATCTGAACCTGATTGAACAGGCAGGTGGAGATAAGGCATTAACATATCAAGATCTCGATGTGCGGCAATAAGGCTATCATCCATATCACGTGGGTGGCTAGTTGTGTAACGTAAACGCTTTAAACCATCGAGTTTTGCAAGATGATACAGAAGATCACCAAGACGCCAAGTTTTGCCATCAGTACTTTGTCCGTGCCAACCATTAACATTTTGTCCAAGGAGCGTAATTTCTTTAACACCAGCTTCAATGAGTTGTCTGGCTTCTTCGGTAATTTGTTCTACAGATCGTGATATTTCAGCACCTCGCGTATAGGGAACAACACAAAAGGTGCAAAATTTATCGCAACCTTCTTGTACTGTTAAAAATGCGCTCACCCCCCGTTTTTGTACGGCACGTTTATTATGAGGCGGTAAATGAGCAAATTTATCTTCAACAGCATAGTCTGTTTCGATAATTTTTTTTCCTTGTTTAGCTTTTTCTAAAAATTCAGGCAAACGATGATACATTTGCGGACCGATAACAAGATCCACTGTTGGAGCACGGCGCAAAATTTCACTTCCCTCAGCTTGTGCAACACAACCCGTTACACCCACCATCAGGGGGGTATCAGGTGTGCGCTCTTGACGCATAATGCGCAAACGACCGAGATCAGAATAAAGTTTTTCTGCTGCTTTTTCACGAATATGACAGGTATTAACAAGAATAAGATCGGCATCATCAGGAGTTTGTGTTGTCACATAGCCTTGTGAACTGAGACTATCAGTCATCCGTTGGCTATCATAAACATTCATCTGACATCCGTAGGTTTTGATAAAAACCTTTTTAGGAGCAACAGGAGGTATATTTTTAGGGTTTATTTTACTCATAGCACATGTCTAAATGTTTTTTGCACAAATCTCAATCTATTGGCTTAAAAGTTTTTTGCATGACAATTGCATCACCGCGACCATTTTTTGATGGATAGTAGGCAAGACGTTCAGAAATTTTTTGAAATTCGAAGCGTTTATAAAGGTTCAAAGCAGAAAGGTTTGTAGTCTCTACTTCTAAGAGTAATTTTATAGCGCGCTTGTTGTGAAGATGGCGAACTGTATGATCTATAAGAAAGGTACCAATCCCTTGTTGACGATAATGAGGATGGACAGCAATTGTGATGATTTCTGCTTCATCAAGAATGAGTCGGCATAGGCAAAAGCCTAAAATCTGATTAGAGCTATCAGTGAGAAAAACCTTGTACCCGAAGATAGAGTGATCTGTTAAGAAATTATCAAAAGCTTGTTTTCCCCAAGCAATGGTAAAACAATGTTGATGAATTTGATGAAGAGGAGCACTATCATTAATTTGTAACGGAGCAATCCCAAAGTTTTCTTTAATAGATGAAAATTTGAACATTATTGTTTTCGTGGTAAAGTAAAATTGATTTGTTGCTTTGCATCAGCACTGCGTAGATAGAGTGGACGAGGTGAATTTTGTGGTTTTTTGTTTGCAGCAAGATAAGCATAGTTTACAATATCGGCTGTTTCACAAGGAATTTTTTCTAGAACAATTTTTTCATTTATTTTGTGGTTTTTAATATGCTGCACGACGATATCAGCTGCGGGGCCAGTCAGTTGGGCTTTGGGGGGTAAATCTTCAAGAATATTTTCAATTTTTTTTAATCCTGGCGCTCCCAAAGGTGTGAGATCTTCATGGAAATTTTGATGGTAGAACATCTCTCTCCCTGCCTCAATGACAACAGTAATTGCTGATGCAGTATTTTTGCTGGTTGTTACTTGTGCTGCTAACGCTTCAAGTGCAGTCACTCCAACAGCTGGTATCTCAAGTGCTAGTGCTAAAGCGCGTGCAGTTGCAACACCGACACGTATACCAGTAAACGATCCAGGTCCAACATTGACAGCAATACGCTCAACTTGATCAAGCGTCATATTGGCTTGTGTCATTATTTGTGTAATCTGCCCAATAAGTCTTTCAGCATGCCCTTTGTTCATGCACTCACCGGTATGCGCAATAACAGACTTACAACGAACGAGCGCAACAGCACAGTAAATTGAAGCAGTATCTATAGCAAGGATAAGCATAAAAGTATTTTAGTTGAGTAAAACGATAAACAAAAGATCTGCTGTATTTTTAATTTTCTTTATTATCATATATTTCATTTGTAAGAAAATTGCTAGTTCCAATAAGCAAAAATATTTCTTTATAGAATAAGATGAGATGCTGATTTGATTCTTGTTTATTTTTGTTATCAACGTATTGATTTATAATAATAATAATAATTTATTGTTCACATGTTGAATAAGAAACCCCGAATATTGTCCTCTCCTCTCATTATATTGAGGTAAGCAAAATCATACTCTGAATATCATAAGTGGGACTAACGTGGGAGTGAAAACACGAAAAAAGTTGTAAAAATGCTTCATGCTTCCAAGTGCTAAGGGCGCTCGCACACAAGGCTCTCGCAACACCTAAGAGTGTCGCAATACCCAAGAGCTGATACCGTATAGATGCTGAAAGCTTTTTCTTTTATTAAGCATAAAAATGGGAATACTTTATTAAATTTTATATTCTTCATGGAAGCGCTTTATCGTTATATCCCTTACGAGCTCCATCATGAAATGGATGTAATGAGCTTTAAGACATATCTCTTTCACATAAGGGACGTGATCCCATTCAATGCTAAGAGCAATTACAGCATTTTAAGCTGGCAATCTTAATGATGATGCCAACTTATTACAACAATACTTTTTTCATTTAAATGCATTTTTTATGCTCCCTATCGTTATATTCGATCCCTCAATATTTCAGATCCATTCATTAAGCTTGGTATATTACATTACCAAGAGGAGTCTACTTCTTGCATTTATATTTTTTGGTATTCCCTTGTTTTGTAATTATCGCACATGCATTATGTTACTTCTAATTCATCCAGTGTATACCCATTCTCCAACCATTCTTTAATCCATTTAGGTCTACGTCCCCGCCCATTCCATAATTCCCATTGGTTATTTGGATTTCTATAATGACGCTCTTTGTTCACAAGATCAGCGATATCAATTCCATGAGTATTAGCAATTTCGAGAATTTTTCGCCTCGCATTTTGTTTTTCCTTTGCGTGTCGTTTTTTCAATTCTACATCGATTTGTGTACGCATCTCTTGTAATTCATCACAATTCATATTTTTAAGATCATTCACTTTAATTACTCCCCTTGCAAAAAAGAATTTCTCATTGCCATATTTTAAACACAATTATAGACAATTTTTGCCTATTTATTATCGAAATTAACATTATGATAAATATATCACTTTGATGGAGATGTGCTTTGAGCTACAAAGAATTATTTATTTGTATATCAACTGCCGCCACCGCATCATTTACCGGTTCAGTTACTGAAACTGCTAAATGCGGTGCGCAAATGCCATCATACCTCCCTGACTCGTATGAATAAGAAGTACAAAATGTGAAATGCGTATGTCACAAGAAGATAGGGGAATTTACTCGTTATTAAAAGTGAAAAAGAGATTAAAGCTTTACTAGAAGACGCAAAATCTGTCGTTATTGGTGCTGATGGTACCCATTTTGCTATACAAGGGTAGGGTATTCAGTGTTTGAATTAGCGATTCTGGTACATAACATTTTTTTGAATAGGCTTAAAAGCATCAGGTTATTGATATTGCTTGACTATTCTATCCAGAAATCACATGAAGTGAAATTTTGGAGAACTCTTTAAAGCATGGTCTTAGTTTTAATTTAAATGATAAATTTGCAACAGTTACTACGGGAGGGCATGATGATGAAATAAGAATGCTATACCTGCTTGTATCAAGGGGATGTGTAGATATTAGTTATCTCGAGATAAGAAATATATGAAAGTGAGAAACATAATAATAATAACTTCTAAAAGAGTAGGAAAAGCAATTGATGCAGTGGCTTCTTCGTGTTTTGCTTTAATAACAGGTGCGACAGCAACGATAGCTGAGTTGCCACAAATAACGTTTCCACAAGAAGCCAACATTGCTAAATGTAAAGAAAGTCCAAGAACTTGGCCGAGAAAAAAGCTAATCAGAATTGTTACGAATATAACGAATACGATATTAGCAAGCAAGCTCCAACCGGTTGAAAAAACGGCGTGTACACTAATGCTTGCTCCTAGAAAAACGATATCAAATTCAATAATTGTTTTTGCATAAAAGACTATACCTTTTTGAAAATATATTGGCAAAGGACAACAACTATGGATGATGGATCCTAAGAGAATTGCCAAGAAAAGATTTTCTAATCATACTTGCCTAAAAAGCTGTTTTTATATGACTTCTAAACCGTAAGCAAAGATTGATACGAGTAAACATGCTAGGATACCAAGAAATCGTTTACAAGCGAGAGACTTTTTTATCACTTTAATATCTCCTGCATAATCAAGAAATTATAGCAAATAAAAAGAGATAACAGCGAAAAAATTCTTAAAGATTGGTTCTTGCTTGTAAGGCTGCTGCTAGAGTTCCATCATCAAGATAATCGAGCTCTCCCCCTACAGGGACACCATGAGCAAGTCGCGTAATTTTAACTGAAAAATTAGAAAGCTGATCAGTGATGTAGTGAGCGGTTGTTTGCCCTTCGACAGTAGCATTGACAGCAAGAATAATTTCTGTAATTGGGTTTTGTACAACGCGTTGTATTAAGGGGGCAATGTTAAGCTCGTCAGGACCTATTCCATCTAAAGGGGAGAGATGTCCACCCAATACATGATAACGTGCGGCTAAAGTTTTTGCACGCTCGAGAGCCCACAGATCAGCAATATCCTCAACTACAATGATTGTTGTATCATCACGGCGTGAATCTGTACAAATTGAACAAGGATCAACGGTATCGACATTTCCACAAACAGAACAAATGCCAACTTTTTCTATAGCTGCTTGTATTGCTGCTCCTAAAGGCTCCAGCACTGTCTCCTTTTTTTTGATAAGATGAAGCGCAGCACGACGCGCTGACCGCGGCCCGAGACCTGGTATACGCGCTAAAATTTGAATGAGACGTTCAATCTCAGGCCCTGCAATGTATTTAGACATATTTTTGTTCCACGGAAGAAGTCCGTTTCATTAAAATGGAAGCTTGAAATTTGAAGGGAGTGGTAGTCCTGCCGTCATACTTCTGGTTTTTTCTTCTATAAGGGCTTCGATTTTTGTTCTTGCTTCATTATAAGCCGCTACAATAAGATCTTCAAGAATTTCAGTTTCCTCAGGGTTGAGTAATGAAGGATCAATTTGAATTGCTGTTATAATATTTTTGCCATTTAAAGTGATATGGACGAGACCACCCCCCGCAGTGCCCATAGCTTGCAGATTAGCTATTTCTGCCTGAACTTTCTGCATTTTCTCTTGCATTTCTTTGGCTTTTTTCATCATGCTCATCATTTCACGCATAGGAATAGGTATCCTCATTCATTATTGATATCATTTTTATTTGTAAAGATATCGGCATTTTTAAAGGTATTGGGGAGTAAATCAAGATCATTTTCTTTTTTATTGAGTCGAATATCGACAATTTTTGCTTCTGGGAAATGGTTGAGAATTTTAGCGATATCAGGATCTGTCTCAGCATTGGAAAGAAGAGTCTTTTTAATCGCTATACTTTCTTCCTGTAAGGTTGGCCCACCTCCTTCATTAACAAAAGTTATTGTCCAGCGTTTTTTAGTCCATAGAGATATTTTTTTTTCTATATCATGAGCAAAAAATTGAGGAGTATTTTCAGAAAGTCTTAAGGTAATATGCTCAGATTCAAAAGAAACAGGATGAATAAATTCTTTAACAAGAAGCTTGAAAGGAGTGTCATTATGCTGTTCGGCTAGTTTAACAATATCGTGCAAAGAATTAATCGCTAGAATTTTAGGCTCAGCAAACTCTTCTGTTGTTTGCGTGACAGAATGCGATAAATCTATAGTTTTTTTAGAAAGATCAGTAGATTGAGAGGTTTCAAGAGTCTCTATTACTTCTTGGATGTTGGTTTTATCAATAGTTTGATTTTTAACTAAATTTTCTGGTTGTAAGGCATAGTCTAATTGGTTTTTCAAGGATGTTTTTAAATCTGATTGATCTGGTAATATACTTGAAACGCTTGAGGAAGCATAGAAATCGACCGTTCCTTCTTTTATTATACTATTTGCATTCGTAGATTCCTGATGAGAAGAGTTTTTAACAAAGGTGAGAGGTGTTTTTTCTTGCGTAAGCTTTTTTAAAGCCTCATCAAGAGTTGGTAGGTCAGCTGTATGAGCAAGACGAATTAAAAGCATTTCAGCTGCTTGAAGTGGACGTGCAGTTTGATTAACTTCCTGTAAACCTTTGAGTAACATTTGCCAGTTGCGGGATAACACAGGAACGGAAAGCTTTTTTGAAAAGTCTAAACTTCTTAAACGTTGTTCTTCAGTCAGTGAGAAGTCTTCCACTATTTCTGGTGTGAAACGTAAACGTGTAACCAGGTGATTAAAATCGGCTAGTTCTGTTAGTATAGTAAGAGGATCAGCGCCTGCATCATATTGATTGCGTAATTCATGTAATGCATTTACAACATCACCCTTCATGATAAATTCAAAGAGATCAATAATACGCGCTTGATCAGCTAACCCTAACATTGTACGTACTGCAATAGCATTAACATTGCCATTGCTATGGGCAATCGCTTGATCAAAAATGGATAATGCATCACGTGCTGAACCTTCCGCAGCACGAACAATCATAGCGAGTGCTTGATCTTCTACGTCCACTTTTTCATATTTCGCAATTTGACGCAAATGCGTACTCAAAGCTTTTGATTCAATACGTCGCAAATCAAAACGTTGGCAACGCGAAAGGATTGTAATAGGAACTTTGCGAATTTCGGTTGTGGCAAAAATAAATTTTACATGGGATGGTGGCTCTTCAAGAGTTTTCAACAAACCATTAAAGGCTTGTGTTGAGAGCATATGTACTTCATCGATAATATAAACTTTGTAGCGTGCAGAAACAGGGCGATAGCGTATTTGTTCAATAATTTCACGAATATCATCAATTCCCGTATGAGAAGCGGCATCCATTTCTATAACATCGATATGACGTCCTTCGATAATTTGTGTGCAATGTTCTCCAAGAGAGTCTAATATGGTTGTTGGTTGATTAATATCTTTTGTTTTATAATTGAGTGCACGTGCCAAAATACGTGCTGTTGTGGTTTTACCTACGCCACGAATCCCTGTTAACATCCACGCTTGTGCAATGCGACCTTTTTCAAAGGCATTGGTGAGAGTACGCACCATAGCTTCTTGACCAATAAGGTCAGAGAAGTTTTGAGGTCGATATTTACGAGCAAGAACACGATAGGCCATTTCTACCGGTACATTTTCCATAAATGTTTCCAATTTCGAAGTTCTTATGCGTATTGATAATACAAAGGCATAGGCAAATATTGTATTCTTAAAAGGATTTTTTCTTAATCAAATTATTTATGAGACAATTTATTTAAAGAAAACCAAATCCCTTTATTCATTGCATATCGATGTTTCTTTGAAGATTAAAATACTTCGCTAAAAGACAGCATAAAAAAATCTTCAACAAAATAGGAGGCTAGCACGATGACCCGTACTAGAACTCGTTGGGGCTGCTTCTTTCCAGACCTGACCCAGTTGGCGAGTAGTTCGTCCACCACCAACCTCCCACGTTCATATTGTCTATTTAAAATGAAAAATCAAGCTCAGAAACGAAAAATATCATAAGAACGATGAAGAATTTTTCTTTGCATTTAATTTATTGATATAGAAACAACAAAAGGATTGAGGATTTATCAGTTTTCATAGCGGTGGCTGTTCATATTTATTTTGTCTGAAATATTTGCTTTGTTTAAAAGAATGATAGGTTGCCAGGATACGCTTATTAGCTCAAACCTGTAAGAGTTTTTGGAAAGGCACGTCTGTTTTAAAACGACGAAGTTAAATCATTAAAAATTTGCAATGGTAAAAAATAACTAAAATCTATAGATCATGTAATTAATTAAAATAAAAAATTAGAGAAAGAATATTATTTATGAATAATTATAAAACACTAACTTAATGGTGTTTTTCCTCTCATACAAAACAGAACATCTCAAACAGAATAAATATTATCCACTGATATGTTTTAAGAAATACTTTTCTATGCTCCTCATGCTATTTCACAACATCGCTTGTCAAGTGTATACATATTACTGCTGAATTATAAATTCATTGTGCACCACCATTTTTATGTTTAATAAAATTATAAGAAAGTACCTTCATACTCTTGAAAGTACTTCAATATTACAATTCTTTATATTTGAGAGGCTTCGTAAGAAGTAATTGCTTACCCAACATCACTTCCACACTTCCACTTATAACTTTAAAGGAAACGATTTTAATCGATTCAATATAAATAATAAAGATGGAAAAAAATTACTATCTTCATAGTTACAATTAAATATAAGAAAATAAAATACTTATTGTTATAAGTTAATATATTTCTTTATAAGATACCCCATCATTTCTATGGTAAATGAGAATATCAAAATACATAATATTTTTTCCTTTAACATCTATAAATCTTTGAACATCTATAAATTTGAAGACTGAGTAGATATTATCGCTTTTTTTCTTGAGTATTGATTTTCTTCATTAAAAATATTGATGCTTATCACAAGATGAATCAATATATGAGTCTCCATTATTTGTAAAAAGAGTTTATATATCTTTTAAGGATTGTACTCATGTAAGCGAAGATGCAACCTTAAAAGCTATAGAACAATAATAGTGGCACAGATTTATGATTTTATAACTGTAAAAGGTATTTTTATATAAGCGACATTTTATAGCTTTAAATAATTAAATTCTTTAACAAGAAGAGAGAAATGATATGAATTTTACAAGAAGTTTGAATGAATATAATTGGAAATTCAGTGAGAAATGCCTCTATAAAGCCATTTTTATTTCTTTTCTTAATTGATAAGGGATTTTTTTTATGATGTACTTATAGTACTTAAAATGGATGAATTGCGAAGATAAAAGTTATATTCTTATTTAAAATAAGATCTGATGGTAGAGAATACAGAACAATTTAAGTTTATTTTTTTAGTTTTTACAAAAACCCTTTAATATCTAGCTTTCTGAGCAGCTTAAATTTACCTTATCAGTATAAAAGCACCTATTCAGCAATTATCTTTAGTAGTTCATGATGCTGGATTTTGAAAAAAATAAAAAACAGGATAATTTTTCTGAAACTTAAATGTTGATTAGAAATATTGTTAATCATAATCTCCTGTATCACAATTTGTTCCAATAACTTTTTTCTTCGTAATATTTTTAAAAATGTAATTTCCTGATGAAGGAAAGCTGATGTGAAGAGATTTTATATTTTTCATTGTAAAGATCTTTTTTTCTTTATCGTGAATTATTTTTTTTTCATCATCAACAACAATTCTCAATTTGTTTAAATCAGAAGGAGTGGAATACGATAAAGTAAAGGACACTTTCTTTGGATTAAAGACCTTGCAAGAATATTCAGCTCCTTGACGAATTATATCGGAGGGAATAATTGTAACGCTTTCATCTGGCGCAAAATGCCATTTTTCCTCACCAAAACCGGCAAATGCAATGCTAGAGTAAGCGAAAATATTTGCAACTAATAATCCTTGCGTGAAGATTTTCTTCATTATCCTCTCTCTTTTTCCGAGAATGGGGTGAATCATGAATCAGCTTTTATAAATATGAAAGTTAGAACTTAACATCAAAAGTAAAGCTAATTTGCGTTCTTAGCATTAAATTATGTTCAGAATAATTTCAATCTAATGAATATTTAAATGCTCCATTATGCATATACTCTAACGGATAATTTAAATTGTTTTTAAAGCTAATTGAAACTTTTGTTATTTTTATTGGAATAAATTGTTATAGAAAATGAACTTTCTTAAGAATTTCCCCTTTAGTATATAAAGGCAAATAGATAATATAAGCGTTTTTATTTCTGGTTGTTACTAGCATTTTTGTATATTGTTTTTTGTACAAGTTAAATTGCTGTTTATAATGAAATAATTCGTAAAAAGATATTATCGAGATAATTTATATATTCTGTTATGAATTATTTTTTCTTCTTCAGTGTTTATGAAGGATGTTTAGTAGAAAAAATGAGTTCTTCCAAGATACATTGCATCATGGGGGTTTTTGCGATATTTTTTGATATGAGCAAAAAATGATGGTAGCTTAATTATTTTTATATATGCGATGTTCGATCGTTTTGTGCCGGATAAGTACCGATAATGCGCACTTCTGCAGAAAAGAAAGACAATTCGTCTAAGGCGAGTTTCATCATAGGGTCTTCAGGATGTCCTTCAATATCAACAAAAAATTGTGTTGCATTGAAATTTCCACCAATTTGATAGCTTTCTAATTTTGTCATATTGATACCGTTCGTTGCAAATCCTCCCATAGCTTTATAGAGAGCAGCGGGGACATTGCGCACTCTAAAAAGAAGGCTAGTGATAATTTTTTCGCCGTTTGTAGGTTTGGGAACATGTCGCTTGGAGCGTGAAAGAATGACAAAACGGGTAATATTATGAGGGTTATCTTCAACATCTCTTTCAAGAATATCGAGTTCATAAAGCTCTGCTGCAATTAAAGGTGCTAAAGCTGCCTGTGAACGTTGAGCATTTTTTTTAATAAATTTTGCTGCTCCAGCGGTATCAGCAGAAACAACAGGTTTCCAACCGTTTTTTCGTATGATTTTTCGGCATTGAGCAAGGGCATGCGGATGGCTGTGGACGGTTTTAATTTCGTCATGTGTAACGCCGGGCAAAACCATTAATTGAAAATGGATAGGTAAAAAATATTCATCAATAATATAAAGAGATGACTGCGGTAAAAGATGATGAATGTCTGCAACGCGTCCAGCAAGAGTATTTTCAATAGGGATCATAGCAAGATCAGCTTTCCCGTTTTCCACTAAATTAAGGGCATCTTCAAAAGTAGCAGAGGGAATAGCATCCATATTAGGAAACATATTAGAGCAAGCAATATGAGAATTAGCACCGTATTCTCCTTGGAAAGAGATTTTTTTGGTTTTTTTTAGTGTTTTCATGCTAAAATCTTACGTACTTTATCGAGATCACACTGTGTATCTACACTTAAAGGAATTGTATCAACTATTTCCACATCGATACGCATATTATGTTCTAATGCACGTAATTGTTCAAGTCTTTCACGTTTCTCAAGTGTAGATGGCTTGAATGATACAAATTTCTCAAGTGCTTGGCGCTTATAGGCGTATATTCCAATATGATGATAAAGAGGACCATCTCCATAGGGGGCTGTAGCACGAGTGAAATAAAGAGCACGAAGACGATTTGGAGAAAGTGGTGTACCAATGATTTTGACAACATTAGGGTCTATTATTTCATTTTCTTCAATGATTTTGGCACCCAATGTTGCAATATCGGTACAGCTGTTTTCTAAAGGTCGTAGTGTACAAATAATTTCACGAGGCATTATTGTTGGGAGGTCACCTTGTATATTTAAAATGGCATTGTAGCGTTGTTCAGGATCAATGTGCATTAAAGCTTCGTAAATACGGTCAGATCCAGATTTATGATCATTTCGTGTTATGATATATTCATGACCATAATCTGCAACAGTTTTAGCAATATCATTATGATCTGTTGCAACGACTGTACGCCCTATTGACGCTTTTTGGGCTTGCTCTGCAACATGAACAATCATCGGTTTTCCACCGATTTCAGCGAGAGCTTTTTTAGGAAGGCGGGTTGAGCCTATACGGGCAGGAATAAGAATAATTGGTTTAAGAGTCATTGCAAGATTCCAAATACCATCTGTAGTGTATTTATGAGGTTGTGTGTTATACGGAAAAAGTTT
Source organism: Bartonella rattimassiliensis 15908 (assembly GCF_000278215.1). Lineage (GTDB taxonomy): Bacteria > Pseudomonadota > Alphaproteobacteria > Rhizobiales > Rhizobiaceae > Bartonella > Bartonella rattimassiliensis. Next base: position 65,445 of record NZ_JH725068.1, on the reverse strand, counting down.
AAACTAAAATTGGTAATGAAAACGTGAATATTTGAGTTTTTATGAATCACTTGAAAGTTATCTATTTTGTTTTTGCTTGTTTATGTGTGTTGGTCATTGTTGTAGGAATTTCCACCCTCAGCGATATAGTTTACGATTATTCTACATCAGTTCAATATTATCACACAGTTACTAAGAATGATACGCTTCAAGAAAAACAAAAAACATCTGATGTCTCTTTATCACTAAATAGCCGTCTTCAACAAGGTAATATTGAAAATGGGCGTAAACTTTTCCGCCAATGTGCCCTATGTCATGCTTCTGAACGCAATGAATTAAGGCGCATTGGTCCAGTTCTTTGGGAAATTGTTGATCGCCCTTTGGCATCAGAAGAAGGTTTTGCATATTCACGGGCATTGCGTGCGCATTCAGATCAAAAATGGGACTTTATCACTTTGGATCGTTATCTGCATTCTCCACGTGAAGCATTTCCTGGAACCATTATGTCTTTCCGCGGAATTAAAAATGACCAAGATCGTGCTGATCTTTTACTTTATCTGCGTAGTTTATCAGATCATCCCATTCCTTTACCACTGGATAATAAATAAAGCGAACACGCCAGCTAATGTGTATTATAGATGTTTATTTTAGAAAGAAATCCGATTTTTTGTAATTTTGGTTTTAGGATTTTATCAAAAGAGCTCTTCTTGATGTTTTGATAGGGGAAAAGCCTATCATGTAAAACAGAACACACTTAACGTTGCACATTCATACGCTTGTTTTAAAAGATTTTTCTCAATATATTCAAGCTCATTTTATCACGGTTTCCATGAATAGTATAAGATCTAGGCTCCATCATATTATTTCAGTTCCTAATGTTAAAATAGTCTTATTTAAGATAGTTCATAGGAGGAATTTTTGCTCCATGCTATGCCCACTTATGGGATGATAATAGTTTTGATTGATTTGATATAAGGAAAGGGAGTGAAATGAGAAAATATTACAGTATTTGGAGTGTTCACTTAATAATACGTGAAACGATAAGTTATAAATCAGTGTATGCTTGCTATGAGAAAAGAAAAAGCTATTAAAAATAGTTCAATAAATCAAGAGTTCCAAAATTTCTAACATTTCTATCACAAAGCAGTTGTGGGTAAAAATCTAAGGGGAACTTCTTTAAACAGATGAGGGTGCACCTATTTTGATGCAACGTAAAAAAAACAGTGTTTAGTTTCTGGTTAAAAAGAATCTTTACAGTGAACGAAAGAATTATATGATGTTTTCTAGGGTATAGATATTATAATTCATGTTGATTAAACAACAGAGATCATAGAGGGCAATTTCAGAAAAAGAACATTGGAGTTTACATTTATAGGGATGTTGTTGTCCAAGGTGCAGATTACTTTTAATGATATTCGTCAGCAATTTTACTTTTAAGAAAATGTGTTCTTTATGGTGTGATCTTTAGATTGTTTTTAAAGATCCTTTTGTTTCACTTCCTTACATATTCTTGTAAGTGAAATTATGCTGAATGGTTATCAATTTATGAATCACAGTTTTTTTTATTTTTGAATGCAATGGTTGTGTGATTAAAACTTTATGAGAAGTTGATCGTGTTTTTTCTGTGCTCCATTAATTAGCTCTGTATTTTTTAGGAACAGAAAAAACGGATTGCTCTGAATTTTTGATGAATAAACGCTTTTTATTGATGCAAGTGTGCAGGCATTTTTACATCATTTACAAAAATATCACGAAGTTATCCCTTTGTAAGGCAGATTAGAGCTATTAAAACACTGTCTCACATGAAGAGGTTATCATGTATGAATGGAGAGATAGTTGAATATCATCTTTCTGATTATATTTTGATCCACCTAGAAGATCCTTGAACATTGATAACAGCCATGTTTTCATGAATCTCTGACTGTTTATAAATGATAACATAAAATTACGCTGATAATCAATTACAGAAGAGGATTTTTTCTACAAACGATATTTGCGATAAGATTAGTGGTTTTTATTACGCGTAGAGTTCCAATAATACTACGGAAATATTGATGTTTACAGTTTCAGAATACACGAGAAGAATATAAGGGAACAGAAGGGAGAATAAATCATGATTCTCTAAATTTTTTAATATTTATGGTATTTTTTTGGAGTAGGTAATGACACGAAATTGTGCTAATAATCCATCATAAAGGAGAATTTTTCCTACTAGTGGAACTCCGATATTTGTGATCATTTTAATTGCTTCCATTGCTTGTAGGGTTCCAATAATGCCGGGTAAAACACCGATGATTCCAGTTTCAGCACATGTTGGGATAGTACCGGGAGCAGGAGGGGTAGGAAATAAATCACGATAGTGAGGATTATTATTTTTATACGGCATAAGCACAGTTAATGAGCCATTAAAACGTTCTACAGCACCACTTATTAAAGGTTTTTTGCATTGGGCAGCGTGATCAGCAAGAAGATAGCGTGTTGTAAAGTTATCACTTCCATCAATAATGATGTGGTAAGCATTCAGCAGTTTATCTACATTACTTTTATCTAAGCGCAGGGTGTGTTTTTCAATCATAGCGTGGGGATTTATTGCTTTTATAGTGGTTTCAGCACTGTCTGTTTTTCTTTGATTGATGGCATTTGTCGTATGAATAATTTGGCGTTGTAAATTGGAAAGTGAAACGGTGTCGTTATCTACAATTCCAAGGGTTCCAACACCTGCGGCAGCCAAATAGGTTAAGATGGGAGCACCAAGACCACCGGCTCCCACAACAAGAACACGCGCGTGTTTTAGTTTTTGTTGCCCGGCACCACCAATTTCAGGCAAAATGATATGGCGTGCATAGCGTTTGATTTCTTCGTTGCTTAATTTTGTATCTGGTTCTTGTGTCATGAGTTTTCTCTTGTCATAATTCTTTTATTGTTTACTAAGTTTATGGTGCATAGACTAGTCTGCTTTTAGACAGGGAGGATTTATTTATGAAAATTGCCATTCAGATGGATCATATTTCAACAGTTCGGATTCAAGGGGATACGACATTCGCACTTGCTTTAGCGGCACAAGAACGTGGACATTCTCTCTTCCATTATACACCAGATCGTTTATCTTTATGCGATGGTTGTGTGATTTCACGACTAGAGCCCTTGACTGTACATGATGAAGAAGGGAACCACTATCAATTAGGAAGGCCTTTTCGCACGGAATTAACAGATATGGATGTGGTGCTTCTACGACAAGATCCCCCTTTTGATCTCAGTTATATCACCACGACTCATTTGTTAGAACGTATTCATCCTAAAACACTTATTGTGAATGATCCGGTGTGGGTACGCAATAGTCCAGAAAAAATTTTTGTTACCGAATTTTCTGATTTGATGCCAGAAACATTAATTACTAAAGATATTGAAGAAATCACAGCTTTTAGAGAGACATTTGGCGATATTATTATTAAACCACTTTATGGGAATGGGGGGGCTGGTGTTTTTTATTTAAAACAAGATGATCACAATTTAGCATCGCTTCTGGAAATGTTTGCGGAAATTTATCGCGAACCTTTCATTGTTCAGCGCTATTTAGAGGCAGTGCGAAAAGGAGATAAACGGATTATTTTGCTTGATGGTACACCTGTTGGAGCTATTAACCGAATTCCGATAAAAACAGATGTACGCTCTAACATGCATGTTGGAGGTCGCGCGGAAAATATTGAGTTAACAAAACGTGATTATGAGATTTGTGAACGTATTGGTCCAGCTTTAAAGGAACGTGGTCTTCTTTTTGTAGGGATTGATGTGATTGGAGGTTATATAACAGAAATTAATGTGACGTCTCCTACGGGAATTCGTGAAATTAAACGTTTTGCTGGTACAGATGTTGCCCATCTGTTTTGGGATGTTATTGAATCCCAACGTTTAAATTAATTTATTTAATAGAAGAGCAAAACATGATTTTGTAAAAAAAATAATCCATGTTGTTTTTTATATTTGTGATATTGTACATGTGAACTAAAATGACCGCATGGTATAAATATTACAAAGAGGTTTTTTCCTCAATTTTAGGGAGTCTATAGATGAGCAGAGGATTAGCAATGGGAGTAGGATTGGTTTTTGCATTGCTACTGTCAGCAAATGTAGGCAATGCACGTGATCAAATACAGATTACTGGTTCATCTACAGTTTTACCTTATCAAAAGATTGTTGCTGAGACATTTGGAGAGATTTATCCTCATTTTAAGGTTCCTGTTATCGAATCGGGTGGAACAGGAGCTGGTATTAAGGAATTCTGCCGTGGTATTGGGGAAAACACTGTTGATATTGTTAATGCTTCGCGAGCAATGAAATCAAGTGAATTACAGTCTTGTTTTGATGCTGGCGTAAAAGATGTTGAGGAAATACGCATTGGGTATGATGGCATTGTTTTTGCAACAGATATTAAAGGACCTGATTGGAAGTTACAGCCGCTGGATGTTTATAAAGCTCTTGCTGCTCGAGTTATCATAGATGGAAAGTTGCAGCCCAATAATATTTCGAAATGGAATGCAGTTAATAATACTCTTCCTAATTGGACGATAGCAGCGTATATACCTGGAGAAAAGCATGGAACGCGTGAAGTTTTTGAAGAAAAATTACTTGCTGTAGGCTGTAAAGAGAGTGGAGCAGTTGAGACGATGAAGTCTTTAGGGATGGATGATAAAGAGATACACGCAGCTTGTATTGCGGTACGAAAAGATGGAAAAGCGGTTGATATTGATGGTGATTATTCAGAAACGTTTGCACGTCTAACTTCTAATAAAACAGGAGTTGGTATTTTGGGTTTATCTTTTTATCAAAATAATGCTGATAGGCTAAAGGTTGCCGATATTAATGGTTTTCCGCCAACCGTTGAGACGATTTCTAGTGGTCAATATCCAGTTTCTCGTCCTCTTTTTTTCTATATTAAGAAAGAACATTTAAATATTGTTCAAGGTTTGCGAGAGTATGTTGATTTTTTTCTTTCTGATCAAATGATTGGTCCAGAGGGTCCTTTGGCTGAATATGGTTTAATTGTTTCTCCTGAAAAGGAGCGTCAGGTACAGCGTTCTAATTTTTCTGCTGGTCGAGTAATGACGGTGAAATAACTTGCTGGGAATAATTTGTTGGATTTCCGGAGTAGAAGTTTTCGGTGCTATTTTTTTATAAAAACTGAAAGATAAAATGCGAATTTCCTTCATTATTTTGCTGTTATTAAGTCTCGGGTTTTGTGGCTTTTGTATTTCTTATATGCGAGCACGCACTCTTGAATACAGACAATATAAAATGCATTCTCGTGCGTATTATTATGGCTGGTGGACATTTTTGATTACTGTTATTCCGGCCGTTATTTTTTTAATTTTTTGGGATGCTGGGAGTACAATTTATTTAGAATATAATGCCTCTCGAGAATTTGGGGCCTATAGTGCGCATGTAACAAAACCTATAAATCATGATCTACTATGGGAGACTCTTCGAAGTCTCGTCAGAATGCTTTATCGCTTTGAAGGGGATCTTTCTACCGCTTCTTATAGGGAAGTGCAGGCACAGTTATTTGCAAAGGGGATTATTTTACCTCAAGAAGTTTCGGATGATGTGTTTAAAATAGCACAGTCATGGGTATTTTCTTTTGAAAAGCTTCAGGTTATTGGTCATAGTTTCTTTTTTATTATTGCGTCTTTTGGTTTAATCTATGGATTTATGCAAATTGCTCCTCATCAACGAGCGCGTAATAAGGTTGAATCTTTGATTATTATTGGACTGGTTTGTGCTTCTATCGTTGCAGTTTTGACGACAATAGCCATTGCACTTTCTATGTTTTTTCAGACAGTAAGCTTTTTTCAATCTGTATCCTTTTCAAATTTCTTTTTAGGAACAGTTTGGGATCCGCGTTTTTCCGCGAATGATTCAAACGGTGAAATAGGACAATTCGGTTTAATACCGCTCCTTGCTGGTACACTTTATATTGCATTTGTTGCCTTGCTTTTTGCTGTACCTATAGGATTATTTTCAGCTCTTTATATGGCTGAGTATGCTTCTGCACGGTTGCGGGCAGTTGTGAAGCCATTGTTGGAAGTTCTTGCTGGTATCCCAACCATTGTTTATGGTTTTTTTGCTTTGAATGTTGTAGGGCCATTTTTACGTGATCTCTCTGTTTCTCTCTCAGGTGGGGTTGGTTTTATTATGGCACAAAGTGTTTTGACTGCCGGAGTTGTAATGGGAATTATGTTGATTCCTTTTGTTTCTTCTTTGTCGGATGATGTTATTACGGCTGTTCCACGCATTTTACGTGAAGGTTCTTATGGTTTAGGAGCAACGCAATCTGAAACAATTAAGAAAGTCGTTATGCCAGCAGCGCTTCCAGGGATTATGGGGGCAATTTTGTTGACGGCATCGCGTGCAATTGGGGAAACAATGATTGTCGTTTTGGCGGCAGGTGTTGCTGCGAACTTAACACTCAATCCTTTTGAAGCAATGACTACGATGACTGTTAAGATTGTTAATCAATTGACCGGTGATTTTGAGTTTAACTCTCCACAAACTCTGGTGGCTTTCGCCTTGGGGATGACACTCTTTGTTATGACACTTTTGATGAATATTCTAGCTCTTTATATTGTGCATAAATATCGGGAACAATATGAATGAATGAAAAGCTTCTTTTGCCTCGTCGCAATATTAGCCTGAAGCGTCGCTATTGGGCTGAATGCCGTTTTCGCGCTTATGGTTTGATTGCCATTTTTATTGGTTTGTTTTTTTTATTTGCGCTTTTATTATCTATCATTAGTCAAGGCTATACAGTTTTTTTTCAAAGTCAAATGACATTGTCGATTTATTTGGATGAAAAGATTATTGATCCAAGTGGTCAACGTACTACAAATCCACAAGTCCTCATAACCGCGAATTATCCGCTTCTTGTACGCAATGCTTTAGCGAAGAAACTTGATGTTGATCACAATGATCGCGCCTCTCTGCGGGATATCGACCGTATGTTTTCAAATGGTGTACGTGTTCAACTCCGTGAAATGGTGACAAAGAATCCAAAACTGATTGGTACAATGCAAAAAATCAAAGTTTTGGCAGCTGCGGATATCGATTCTGCTTATAAGGGGCAAATTAATCTACATATCGCAGAAAAAAATCGTAAAGTTTCTAATCGACAAGTAGAATGGATAAACCGTTTAGCGCAGGATGGTACGCTTTATAAAACATTTAATTTTGGTTTTTTTACATGTGGTGCTTCAAGTCGTCCTGAAACTGCGGGATTAGGTGTTGCGATAATTGGTTCTCTTTATATGGTAGGCATCGTTTTATTGGTTTCGCTCCCGATAGGCATAGCAACGGCTCTTTATTTGGAAGAATATGCATGCAAAAATAAATTTACAGATTTTATTGAAATTAATATCAATAATCTTGCAGCTGTTCCTTCGATTGTATTTGGTCTTTTAGGACTCTCTATTTTTGTTAATTTTTGGGGATTGCCACGTTCAGCCTCTCTTGTCGGTGGTCTTGTTTTAGCACTTATGACACTCCCCACGATCATTATTGCAACACGTTCTGCTCTGCGTGCTGTTCCTCTCTCTATTCGTGCTGCAGCTTTAGGTTTGGGGGCGTCAAAAACACAAATGATTTTTCATCATGTTGTTCCTTTAGCCGCGCCAGGTATTTTGACAGGAACAATTATTGGAATAGCCCAGGCTTTGGGTGAAACTGCACCTTTACTTTTGATTGGAATGGTTGCTTTTGTTGTGAATATTCCTACGACTCCCATGGATCCAGCAACGGCATTGCCTGTTCAAATTTTTATGTGGGCGGGTGAAGTAGAGCGCGCTTTTGTTGAAAAGACGTCGGGGGCTATTATTGTATTAATGATTTTTCTTGCGATCATGAATATTGTTGCAGTTTTTTTGCGTCGACGATTTGAACGCCGCTAGTAATTTTAATAAAAAAACAACTTTGATAAGATTTTTGTAAGGTGAGTTTTTGTAATGAAGATTAAAATGCGTGGTCAGGATGTAAAGGTTTCTTATGGAGACAAAGAAGCGCTCCATGGTATTACGCTTGATATTCCTGAACATCAAGTGACTGCTTTAATTGGTCCATCAGGATGTGGGAAATCGACTTTTTTGCGTTGTTTTAATCGTATGAATGATACGATTAAAGGTGCTAAAATAACGGGTTTTATTACCTTAGATGGAGAAAATATTTATGACCAGAGGATTGATGTTGTAGAATTGCGTGCTCGTGTTGGAATGGTTTTTCAAAAGCCTAGTCCTTTTCCAAAATCTATATTTGAGAATGTTGCGTATGGTCCACGCATTCATGGTTTAGTTAAAACACGCTCTGAACTTCATGATGTGGTTGAGAAGAGTTTAAGGCAGGCTGGTTTGTTTGAAGAAGTAAAAGACCGTCTTCATGACCTTGGAACAAGTTTATCAGGAGGGCAACAACAGCGTTTGTGTATTGCGCGTGCCATTGCAGTGAGTCCTGAAGTTATTTTGATGGATGAGCCCTGTTCAGCACTTGATCCCATTGCGACGGCACGGATTGAAGAGCTTATTGATGCGTTGCGGCAAAATTATACAATTGTTATCGTAACACACTCCATGCAACAAGCCGCACGTGTTTCTCAATATACAGCTATGTTTCATTTAGGGCATTTGGTGGAAGTTGGTGCGACTGAAATGATCTTTACCTCACCAAAAGAACAACGAACGCAAGATTATATTACGGGGCGTTTTGGATAGGTGAATTAAGGAGTATAAGATATGTCTATGAACCATACTGTCCGTTCTTATGATGCAGAACTAAAATATTTAAAAGCAAGAATTACAGAAATGGGGAGCCATGCAGAAAGAATGATTGAACGTTCTATCGCATCGGTTGTGTGTAGTGATCTTCAACTTGCAACGGCCGTGATTGCCGATGATGTGTTTTTAGATGAAGCAGAACGTGACATTGATGAAAAAGCGGTTGCTATTATTTGCAAACGTCAACCGATGGCTGTTGATTTGCGTGAAATTATTGGAGCTATTCGTATTTCTTCTGATCTTGAGCGGATTGGGGATATGGCCAAAAACATTGCTAAGAGGACTGTTGCACTTTCAGAAATCCGTCAATCCGCTTCCTTTTATCATGGACTTGAAACCATTACAGCTTTAGCACTTAATCAATTAAAAGAAGTTTTAAATGCTTATACGAGTCGCCTATTAGAACGCGTTGATGCTGTACGTGAGCGCGATGAAAAGATTGATGCTTTATATACTTCTCTTTTTCGTGAACTTTTAACGTATATGATGGAAGATATGCGCAATATTACAGTTTGTACGCACTTACTGTTTTGTTTAAAAAATATTGAACGAATTGGTGATCATGTTACCAATATTGCTGAAATGTTGCATTATATCATAACGGGTTATCATATGTCTTTTGATCGTCCTCGTGATGATCTTACTTATAAAGTTGGGATAGATGAGAAAAAATAGATTCAAATTTTTCTTCGGTGTGTAAAATTAAGCTTATAGATATATTAAGAATTTTTTAAAGTACAGCTATACTATAAGCCATATAAAGATAGTTTATGTTTTTTCATATTCACTGATAGGTCTGAATATTATAGGATTCTCTCATTCCAAACCTGTTTTATGTTGAAGCAATAAAATCATACTTTGACGCGTCACAAGTACGGTTAGCATGGGGGTAAAACACTACAAAAAAGAGTAAAAATACCTCTTAATAAATACTCTCAAGTACTAAGGGCTGTAGCAACACCCAAGAGATGGGAAATAATGTGATGGTGCTGATTTTCTTCTTCATAAGCATAAAAATAAAGGTGCTTTATAAATTTTATCTTATTCATGGAGGGCTTTATCGTTATAATCTTCATGGGCGCTGACGTGAAATAGATATGACAAACCTTAAGATATGTCTTTGTAAAAAGGAAGAATATGAGAGATATATTATGAAAAATTACAAAAAAGCAAAAAAGGTTTTTCAAGGTAGCACGGAAGATTGTTAACTCTTGATTTGATATATTTATATATTGAATGATATTATCATTCAAATTGTGATTGGGGGAAAATTTTCTAAAGAAATTTTTTTTTCTGATTATTTTTTTAAAGTTTATATTAAAGGGGATATCTATATTATTTTTTCAATATTGGTGTCAGTCGTACTCAAATCTTTTTCATATGTAGAATGAGTGGAGAGTATTCGAGAAACATATGATTTATTGGGATTGCAACATGAAGATTATTATGATCTATGTTTTCCTATGAAGAGCAAAAATATTGATCTATAAATTAAGAGTTTTTTATTTTTTATTTTGCATAGATGTTTTTTATAGCTGCTTGTATTAGTATTTTACTGAGTAGTAACACTTAGTTGTGTACTTTATTTAAGCATACATTTAAAGCTCATTTCAGAATTTGAATAGCTTAGAGATTAATAGGAATATATTACATAAGATGAAAAAAAATCATTGGAATGTTTTTGTTACTTGTTGCATAGCACCATTAGTTGTTGTGGGCTGCGCTGCAAATCATTTAGATACTAGAAAAGAAAATAATGATAAGACAAAAACAGTTCCGTATCCATTAACAGAGCGCCAATGCCTTATGCGAGCGATGTATTTTGAATCAAATCGTACAAGCCGTGAAGGAATGATTGCCGTTGGAACGGTTGTTATGAATCGTGTTAATTCAACTGCCTTTCCTAAGACGATTTGTGGTGTTGTTGGTCAATATAAGCAGTTTGCTCCTGGTGTTTTAACGCGTCCTATGACGGAGAGAGCATCTATTGCTCGCGTGAGAGAGGCAGCTGATGCTGTTTTACGGGGTGAACGAGATAAAAAAGTTAAACACGCTAAGTTTTTTCATACGGCTGGTTTGTCTTTTCCTTACAGAAATATGCACTATGTCCATGTTGCTGGAGGAAATGCTTTTTATGAAAAACGATCACGTGATGGGTCTCTTCAAGTTCCTACGAATAATCGCCCTTATGATGTTGCTTATGCTTTTGCTCAAGAACGTTCTAGTAATGCGCCAAGCTTTATGGATGAAAGTTTAGAAAGTAGGGGAATAAGAACAGAAAAGGGGGCATCGCCTTCGACACAGGTGGCACAGTCCAAGATATTACATCCTACGCCTTTTGCTGTGGTACAGCTTGATAAAGTTCCCATTCCCACCTATGCACCTCAACATCTAGTTAGGAGAGAGGAAAATAAGTCGATTATGCCATTGCCTTCATCAGATCAGTTAAATGCAATTGTTGCAATGTTAGAAAAACGGTACATAAGCCGATAATTTTTGCATAATAAAAGAAAGATTCGTTGTGATTTATGAATTAAAGGAACCCTTTAGCAATAATGACACTCACAAATATAGATGGAGGAAGTAATCTCAGAGGATCTTGGAAAACAATTTAGAATATGACGACGTAAAGAACGTATTTTATTTAAATAAAGAAGGGTATTGGTGATGTGCTTTGATATTCATAAGACGATTTCGCCTGAAATGCTTAATCGTCTTGCAGAAATTACGGTAAAAGTGGGACTGAATTTACAAGAGGGGCAGGATCTTATTTTAACTGCTCCAGTTTCAGCATTACCTTTTGTTCGACGTATTGCGTATCATGCTTATAAAGTTGGTGCTGGTATCATTACACCAATTTTTAGTGATGATCTGTTATCACTTATACGTTTTGAAAATGCTCATACGGCTAGTTTTGACTGTGCTCCTTCTTGGCTCTATGAGGGGATGGCGAAGGCTTTTGAAAATGGGGCTGCACGTTTAGCGATCGTTGGTGATAATCCTTTGCTCCTTTCCAATCAAGATTTTGATAAGGTTGCGCGTTTGAATAAGGCTACTTCGTTAGCTTACCAGCCTGCTCTCAAAAAAATATCGAATTTTGCTGTCAATTGGTCGATTGTTGCTTACCCAACAGCAGGATGGGCTGAAGCGATGTTTCCTTCTTTACCCCTTAATGAGGCGATTAAGAAATTAGCTGATGCGATTTTTTCTGCTTCACGTGTTACAGAAGAAGATCCGGTGCGTGCGTGGACTGTCCATAATGAAACTTTGAAGAAACGGTCATCTTGGCTTAATGAGCAGCGTTTTTCTGCTTTGCATTTCACAGGGCCAGGGACTGATTTAACGGTTGGTTTGGCAGATGATCATGAATGGCATGGTGGTGCATCCATTGCTCAAAATGGTGTTGTTTGTAATCCTAATATTCCAACAGAAGAAGTTTTCACGACTCCTCATGCTCATAAGGTTGAAGGCTTTGTTCGTTCAACAAAGCCCCTTTCCTATCAAGGGACAGTGGTTGATAATATTGAAGTGCGTTTTGAAGCGGGGCGTATTGTTGAAGCCTGTGCATCAACAGGCCAGGAAGTTTTACAGAAGGTTTTGCAAAGTGATGAGGGTGCAAACCGATTGGGCGAGGTTGCCCTTGTGCCTCATTCTTCACCAATTTCTAAGAGTAACCTCCTTTTTTATAACACCTTATTTGATGAAAATGCTGCATGTCATATTGCTTTAGGACAGTGTTATTCCAAATGCTTTTTAGGTGGAGAATCATTGACGTCAGAAGAGATTGCAGCACGTGGTGGTAATAAAAGTGTCATTCATATCGACTGGATGATTGGTTCTGGTGAAATTGATATAGATGGCATTACTCATGATGGTATAAGGGTTCCTGTATTTCATAAGGGTGAATGGGCTTCATCCTGTTATGCCGTAAACACTGTCATTTGAGATGGGAGGGTCTGTAAGCTTCCTTGACACTTGAAGTGTTTTTAGAGTACGTGGAAGGCAGGGCTTTACTGTAGATCAGTGAAGTAAATCGCATGAATAGGAAGCCAAGTAAAATGCACTCAATAAGAATCTGAGTTTTTTACAAAGCAAATCTATTGAGATATTTCATTTTTTTATGAGGAGAGAAAGTAAATTTACCAGTGATACGATTAGAAGTTACATAAATTATTATAAAGTGCATAACATAAATCATTAAAGAAGAGTAATGCCTGAGCTTCCTGAAGTAGAGACAGTTCGTCGTGGACTTGAGTCTGTAGTAACTGGTGCAAAGATAGTATCTGTCAAACTTAATCGTAGAGATTTGCGCTTTCCTTTTCCTGAGGCTTTTTCTGAGCGCCTTATCGGCAGGACAATTATAGAACTTGGCCGGCGTGCAAAATATTTATTATTTCATCTTTCTCAAGATGAAACAATTTTAAGCCATTTAGGGATGTCTGGTTCATGGCGTATAGAGAATGATTTTTTAAGAAAAACTTTTTCAACGACCAGTAAATTGGTTAAGCATGACCATTTTGTCATGGATATCCATACAAGGAATGGTGAAGTTTATCATCTTATTTATAATGATGTGCGTCGCTTTGGGTTTATGCTTTTAGTCGAGACGGACAAGCTTTATGAACATCCACTTTTAAATAAGTTAGGGCTTGAACCTATGAGTAACTCGTTTTCTGGTCGTTATTTACAAAATGCTTTTGTTAATAAAAAAATTTCTCTCAAAGGCATTTTACTTGATCAGTCTATTGTCGCAGGACTTGGAAATATTTATGTTTGCGAAGCACTTTGGAGGAGTCGTTTGTCTCCACAACGTGGTGCATTTACATTGGCATTAAAAACGGCCCGTGCACGCGAATTTGCAGATTCCTTAGCGCAGAATATACGCAATGTAATTTCCGAAGCTGTTTTATCTGGAGGCTCTTCGTTACGTGATTATATGCATATTGATGGTTCACTTGGTTATTTTCAACATACTTTTTCAGTTTATGGACGAGAAGGTAAAGAATGTTTGGAATGCGGAACGCCTATTCTACGTATTTTACAGGCTGGACGTTCAAGCTTTTACTGCTCACAGTGTCAAAAATGAATAAGGTGTCTTGCAAAATTCTACAAGAGGCTTAAAGTCAGTTTTTTTACAATTATTATGAATATACAAGGCTTGAGAGTTTTTTTATGTTGAATAAAGTACTAACACATCTTGATGAGAATATGGAAAAGAGCCTTGAACGCCTTTTTTCTCTTTTACGTTTTCAATCGATTTCTACAGACCCAGCTTATAAGGATGAATGTCGTCAAGCAGCTGATTGGTTAGTAGAAGATTTAAAAAGCATTGGTTTTGAGGCTTCACGCCGCGATACACCGGGGCATCCAATGGTTGTTGGGCATCACCCAGGACCTTCAGATGATTGTTTGCATGTGTTATTTTACGGACATTATGATGTTCAACCTGTTGATCCACTGAATTTATGGGAGGGTGACCCATTTTCACCTTCTTTAAAAGAAAGAGATGGAGAACAAGTTATTTGTGCTCGTGGAGCTTCCGATGACAAAGGTCAGCTCATGACCTTTATTGAGGCGTGTCGTGCGTTTAAGAAAGAAACAGGACAGCTACCCATTAAAGTTACTGTTTTATTTGAGGGAGAGGAAGAAAGTGGTTCTTCTTCTCTTGTTCCTTTTTTAAAAGAAAATAGGGATGAGCTTAAGGCTGATTATGCATTGGTTTGTGATACAGCAATGTGGAATACAGATACACCATCTGTTTGTATTGCTCTTCGGGGTATTTTAGGAGAAGAGGTCACGATTACAGCAGCCAATCGTGATTTGCATTCTGGTGCTTTTGGAGGGGTTGCAGCTAATCCTATTCATATTTTAACGAAAATTTTAGCAGGACTTCATGATGACAATGGTCGGATAACGCTTCCAGGTTTTTATGATGGGGTTGAAGAAACACCTCCGCATATTTTACAGTCATGGAATGAGCTTAATTGTACGGTTGAAAATTTTCTTGGTCCTATAGGACTTTCCGTTCCTGTTGGTGAAAAAGGGCGGAGCATTTTAGAACTTGTATGGGCGCGTCCTACAGCAGAAATTAATGGAATTAGTGGTGGGTATGAAGGAGAAGGAATCAAAACGGTTATCGCTTCTCAAGCGAATGCGAAGGTATCTTTTCGTTTAGTGCATAAACAAGATCCAGAGAAGATACGCCAAGCTTTTCGTCATTACGTGAACAGCCTTGTTCCTTCTGATTGTAGTGTTAAATTTAAGGAGCATGGTGGTTCTTCTGCGATTCAAATTCCTTATGATTCACCTTTTATTGAGGCAGCAAGAGAGGCTTTATCGCAAGAATGGAGCAATCCTGCTGTACTTGATGCTATGGGGGGATCAATTCCGGTTGTTGGAGATTTTCAGAAAATTCTTGAGATGGAATCTGTTCTGGTTGGATTTGCATTATATAATGATCGTATTCATTCTCCCAATGAAAAGTATAATTTAAAATCGTTTCATAAGGGGCAGCGGTCTTGGGCGCGTATTCTTGCAGCTTTCGCAAATAGGAGGATAAATGGCTGAGATTCGTGTTCATCAAGGTGATTTACCAAACTTAGACAATTATAAAACTGATGCTATTGCAATTGATACCGAAACTTTAGGGTTACAACCGCATCGTGATCGTTTATGTGTTGTTCAGCTTTCTTCTGGAGATGGTACTGCTGATCTTATACAGATTGCTAAAGGACAAAAGAGTGCGCCTAATTTGGTCAAGCTTCTTGAAGATAATACAGTTATCAAAATATTCCATTTTGGGCGTTTTGATCTTGCTGTTTTAGCGCATACATTTGGTGTTATGCCAGAAGCTGTTTTTTGTACAAAAATCGCTTCAAAACTCACGCGTACTTATACAGATCGTCATGGCTTGAAAGAAATTTGTAATGAATTGCTAAATGTGAATATTTCTAAACAGCAACAATCTTCGGATTGGGCGGCAGAAACGTTGTCACAGGCACAAATTGAATATGCTGCATCAGATGTGTTATATTTGCATCGTTTAAAGGTTATATTGGAAGAACGTTTAAGACGTGAAAAGCGAGAAAGTGTTGCCAAAGCATGCTTTCAATTTTTGCCTATGAGAGCTAAACTCGACCTTTTAGGGTGGGCGGAAGTTGATATTTTTGCGCATAGCTAATTTTAAGAATTGGCTTTTAAATGAAGTTAATTATTGATGCGAGAGGATAAAATGCTCATAATGCCGAACATTTTTTCCTCTTATCTTTTCTGATAAGAGTTATAATATCATTCTTAAGTACTGTTTCTTTAAAGTTTAGGCAATAAAAGACCATTTATGAATTCATATTTTTTGTGTTTGTAACAGCTTTTATTTGAAAAAAGCAGTTTTGAGGAGAAGCTTGAAACACATGGTAGATTAAAGGCTTTAATATATAAAGGTAACCACAATGATATTGAACAATGCAAAGAACGATTTTTGGAAAAATGTTTTAGAAATAAGTCAGCAGTAGCGCTTTTTATTAAATCAAAATGTTACAATAGTTTTGTATTTAAACGACTTCATAAGAAGCAATTTCTTTTTTGAAGTGTTTTATCCATATGTCAACTTTATTTATGATGTGTAAGCAAATAATTTTGCTTAATGCATCATGAATAAAGTTTGAAATAAAAGAATCTTGCGATATTTAGGGGGCTAATCCAATAGGAATGTATTTTAAATTATAAATAAATCAATATATTGAGGTAGGATTTATGTAGTTTATTATCCTTAGAGGATACTTCATATCTTTAATTTATTTTCAAACAAGTGATTTCTATGTTTGCAGAGCAGGACAATTTGCATTTATTTTAAAATTAAAATCTTCGAAAGCTTTGTTTTTAAGGATTCTCATTTTTTATCTATAAACATATTATTTTTTCTGGAAACTTTTAATGAAAGCACTAGATAAAATTCATTATGGATATTTTATGAGGTTAGATTTATGAATATAAAATATTTTATGACAACTTTTGCTACTTTTGTTTCAATTTCTGTAGCTCAGGGTTCTCCTTTTTTGTCTTCTCAAAAGTTTATACAGAATACATCTGCTTCGAGAGATCACTTTTTTGGTGAACAGCTTAGCAAGATTTTATCTGAAGTTTTTCAAATAGAACTTTCTTGCGGAAATAACGGCCAATGCTTAACATCAGTTGAGTTGGTACCTGTATCATACTCTGGTAAAAAAAGAGGCCAGAATCCTAGAGGGAGAAGAGGACGGCCAAGCCTATTTACACGAGGTCCAATGAGTTTTTAAAAAGTAAGAGAACAACATTAAGAAATGTAACATATGCTTGGGAGTTGAAGAAGTAAGATGTTTTTATCACTTAAAAAGTGGGGGGTATTTGTTTGCAAAGGGGATTCTGATTGTGCACTATGAGGACCAGAAATAGTGTTCGAAAAAGATATGAGTAGGTAGATGTTGGTAAAGAGTACACAATATAAGGGCAATCGCTCGTTATAAAGTCCGTGAATTTAGACGAATATAATCTGTAGATTTAGGGTTACTTTATTAGGTTGTAAATACGGTCATTTTAGCTGGGGTTATATAAGTCATATAAAGCTCCTTGATAAATTCTTTTAGAGTAGGGAGTAGGGTGTGTTGCAGAACTCGTTGAAAGAGTCTTTAATTTAAGTGAATTACATGAGTAGAAACCAAAAAAAATTCAGTTGACAAGAATCTAGGCTGTCTAGTGACAGGATGTGAAAGGATATTTCGTACAAGTTGAGGAGTAACTAGATTAATGATTGACTTTTGATTTTTGATAGGTGTTTCGACGAGGTTAAAAATATTTTGATCTAAATAAAAGAAAATATTTTTTCTGCCAGAGTGTTTGCCAAATTCATGCTTTTTAAAGAAAGTATGGGTTGAGAACTTTAAGAAAGACCTTTTATCTTTTCAGATTTAAAGAGCTTTTTATATAAGTTTCAATGTTTATCACATCAGCGTTTGGTCTTATAAGCGTTTTTTTATAATATAGTCTATAAAAGAGTACAAGTAAGACTGAAGTTGTGAACAAAGCTCTTCTAAGTTTAAGAGAAGCAAAAAAATGGTCAAGATTTAAAAAAACAATAAATGCCTAAAAAACAAAGAGCGTGCATGAGAAAATTTTATGGGGTCTTGTTGCAATTCATGGAGTATTGGAAGTCTTGTTTGTGCGATACAAGCATGCTTTTCAATGATGAAAAAACAATCAAATAGCTATTCAGATTTGGTGATGCGAAAGGTGAAGCTAAAAATGTTATTTGTAGCATTTCAATGGAAAAAGAGTGTTTGCCTGTTCTCAATATTATAACAGTCTTCGTTGTTCTTGATATTGAGAGTGTTCATAAAAGACATGCTTAGTTTTTTGTAACTATTTTATCCTCACACACTTGCTTGTTTGTAATGTACATAGGAATGATTTTGGCTCCTTTATAGTAAAAAGAGCATCTTTAATATTGCAGATGAAATATAAACGACATTATCAAATATAATATTTTCCATAATCAATAGCATAGACTTTACAGATAGGGGTGGGATGATGCAGTTTTTTGGGAAATTTATAAAGGAAGAGTAAATGTGATAAGAAAACGACATTATGCATTAGCATAGTTTAATTTTCATTTATTACGGATCAAACAATTAAGGGTGTGGTGATTAGCTTTTTGTTTTTTTTATGAGTGTATCATTTTTACTACAGATATCTGGAGAAGGGGCTCTATATGAAATGACGTGTTCAAAAATATTCAGCTATGGAGAGAAAATATGAATATGAAATGGTTAATAACAGCTTCTGCTTTCGCTTTTGTTGCAGCTTCAGCGGCGCAGGCAGCGGATGTTATTGCTCCTCCGAGTCCAACACCTGTTGCTCCCGTTATTGTTGCCCCATCTTTTTCTTGGACAGGTTTCTACCTTGGTGGGCAGATTGGTGGTTTTTCGGGTAAAACGAAAATGGATATTCTCGCTAACGGAAAAAAGATTCCGGTGAGTGATGATTTTTTGCCTAAACTATCTGGTTTCATGGGGGGCATTTATGCAGGTTCCAATATCGATCTCGGCAATGGCCTTATTTTAGGTGCTGATACAGATATCATGTGGTCTAATAAAGATGATACGAAGACAGGAAAAACATATGTTATTACTCTAGATCATGCAGATTATATTAAGAGGATGTTAAAAGAATCTGGAATTAATATTGGTGAAGATGCACTTAAAAACGGTGTTAAACGAACACATAGTTTCACTTTTAAAGAAAAGTGGGCTGGCGCAACACGCGTACGTATTGGTTTTGCAGCTGAGCGTATCATGCCTTATGTTGCTGGTGGTATTGCTTATACACAGCTTCAAGATAGTGTGTTGATTTCAATAACGGATAAAGATTCAGATAAAGTAATCGCTTCTGGTACTTTATCTGATGAAAAAAAGACTCTTGTTGGTTACACTCTTGGTGCTGGTGTTGATTTAGCAATGACCAATAATATTATTGTTCGTGCGGAATATCGTTACTCAGATTTTGGTAAAAAGAAATTCTCAAATGATAAATATGAGACTTCTTACAAAACCAATGATTTCCGTGTTGGTGTTGCTTACAAATTTTAACAGATGGCCGGTTAAATAATAAAAAGGCTCTGTCTTTGACAGAGCCTCTGTTATTTTTCTGTTGCTATATTATCACATATCCCATATTTATTGTGGGTGTGGAAAGGTATTATTCAGATTTTCTTAAATAAGTTTTTTTCATAAAGGAAAAAATAATCACATTTAAAATCAATGGGTTATTTTTACATTTAATTTATAGTTTTTCATGCAAAACAAAGCAATGAAGTGGTTTTGTTTTGGGTCCCCTCTCCATTTTCTATGACTGTATCATTTTTACTACAGATTTTCTTTTTATAATTTTGTAACACTGCCTCATAAATAAATTAGGAGCAAAATTATGAATACAAAATCGTTAATAGCGACTTCTGTTGTCGCGTTTATTTCAGCTTCTGCGGCACAAGCTGCTGATGTTATTATTCCTCGTGAAACAGCCCCAGCAGTCATCGCGGCAGTCCCTTCATTTTCTTGGACAGGTTTTTATATCGGTGGTCAAGTTGGCAACTTCTCAAGCAAAACTAAAGTAACTAGTTCAGGAGAAGACAAAGAACTTTTCAAAAAGGATAACACACCTACACCTTCTGGTTTCATAGGTGGTATTTATGCAGGATCTAACGTAGATCTCGGCAATGGTATCATTTTAGGTGTTGAAACTGATGCAGTTTGGGCAGGCCGTGAAGAAACAAAAAAAGTCGGTGAATTGACTCTTACAGAGGATCAAGCAACAAAATTTAATACTGCCCTGGAAAAAGCTAAAGTTGAATTAAAAGATGATCAACGGTTTAAAGCCCAAGACAAACTAACGAAAACGCATAGTTACAAAGAAAAATGGTCTGGTGCAACACGTGTTCGTATCGGTTTTGCTATTGTTGACCGTGTTATGCCTTATATTGCCGGTGGTATTGCCTATGCACAGGTACAGGGCATTCAATCCGTTGCAGGAACAAGAAATCAAACTGTTAGTCAAGAGAAAGCTCAGAACGATCAGCCGAGCCAGGTAGTTTTGACTGGTGGTACTTGGGCTAATGATACCAAAACAATGGTTGGTTTCACTATTGGTGGTGGTGTTGACTTTGCAATGGCAGATAATGTTCTGTTGCGTGCAGAATATCGTTACTCCGATTTTGGTAAAAAGAAATTCGCAAATGATGAATATGAATTCAGCTACAAAACCAATGATTTCCGTGTTGGTGTTGCTTACAAATTCTAATTTTATCAAAATAAAATCGATAGGCACAAAAAAATATGAAGTCCTCGTTAAACGAGGACTTTGTTTTATTAACCATCTATTTTAATCTCTCTTAATTCCTTTTATTTTTATTATATCATTTTGTATTATAAGACTTCAAAGAAAAAAGTTTGTCTATTTCTTTTAATTTAGCTTTATATTTTTCAAAAGTATTTAAAACAATGTTTTTATAAATAATGAGCCTGATAAATAATAAAGATGACGCATTGTCTTGTGTTTTTATTTATTGCATCTTGCAATGGGGCAATATATTGATTTATAAAAATAATTAATCGTTTTTTATGTTGAATGAGAGTCCTGAGCATTGTAGAATACACTCATTTAAAATTTATTTTATGTTGAATCAATCAAAATCGTTGTATCACTTTCTTGTGACGTTACAAAGGGGGCTAATGTGGGGGTAAAATACTAGAAAAGATGTAAAAATGTCTCTTAATACTTTCAAGTGTCAAGGATTATCGGCAACATTTGAGAGTTGGCGAAATGTGTGATGGTTCCGACTTTCTCTTTTATTAAGCATAAAGATGGTCGTGCTCTATAAATTTTATATTATTCATGAACAAATACTATTACATTACGAACATTGTTGCACCACAAGAAACATTATGAAATGGACTTGAGAGGTTTGAGATATGCCTTTTTAAAGTAAGCGCATGAATTGGCAATACAAGTATATTTCCCATTTGAAGCATTCTGTTTTGCATTAGGAGCGAATCTCATTAAAGAATGCAATAAACAAAAGTGTGAAGCACATGTGTAATCTTCGTTTTTAAAAAGACATTGCTCTAGAGGTTTTCGAAAATCATAAAGCCGAATTAAAGGAGGACAACAAGATGGGAAGTGGTTTTCGTTTTTGTGTCTTTATATTCTTCTTAAATTAGGCTGCATTCTCGTTTCAGAGATTACAAACAGAGATACGCAATACCATTTTTCTCCTATCTGGCGTACAAAGGCTGATATAGCTTGTAAAACATGAAACTGTTTCAATCTTTGTTTCTAACATACGGCTGCCTTGGGATTATAGGTTGATTTACAGGCAACGACAAAAGCACGAGCCTTGTTAGAAAAACAACGCCATAAAGCACAAAACGTACCGACAATAGATTGGAGAAATATTCTAGATTTTGATCAAACACTGAGTCAAACAATAACCACATAACATATCTGGCTTTACACTTACTTATCTCTACAGGGATCACACCGCTCATGCAAAATAGAATGCCCTAAACAGAGTATACTTTTTTGCGTATTCATACATTTATTTAAAAAAAATATTTCTCAAGGTATATCATACACACTTCATGTCAGTATCCGTGAATGGAATAAAATGATAAAGCTACAGTATAATATAAAATTCATTGAATATCACACCTTTACACTTAATAAAAAAGAGTAGGCTGAATAAAATAGCAACTTAGCAGATCATATACTTGGCATTATCATACACTTTGCTAGCCACCAATGTGCGGATAAACTGTGGCTGTTAAGAGTGTTCATAGAGGCACTTCTAGTCTTGTTTTAATGTTTTTTATACACACGAATCCTGTTGTGGCATATAAGATACAGGGTTTTGGTTAAATTACCATAAACAGGTTTTAAATGAGAGAATTCTACAATATTAGGCTTTTTCATTTAACATAAAATAAGTTATCTTTATAAATCAGAATGATGTAAAAGAATGGAGATATTTTCCCAAATAATCTAAAGTTTTTTATGAGTATTTTATTTGATGAAATTCTGATGGTATTTGGTTTTAAAAAAGGCAATGATTGGTTTCACAGTTTGGGCTAGCGTTGATTTTGTAATGATAGATAATGTTCTGTTGAGTCCAGAATACCGTTATTTAGATTAGCTAAAAAGAAATTTGCAAAGAATGTTGTCATTAACAGTCATGTAAAAATTTAATGGAAATAAATCCAATTATTAATACACATAATTTTTAGTGTAATTTAGTTTATAAATTCTCATTGGATTCAACACTAAATAGTTAAGAAGCTTTATTTTAAAAAATTCTTTATTTTTTTGTGAGTGTGTCATTTTTGCTACAGATCTTTCAAAAAAGATGCTCTATATACATGTCATTTTGGATATTTGGAGAGATTTTATGAACACAAAACGTTTAATAACAGCATCTGTTTTTTCTTTAATTTCAGCGTCTACAGCATTAGCTGCTGATGTTCAGATTCTTCAACAACCAGCATCATCGACTTCCTCTGCCATTGTTGTACCTACTTTTTCATGGACAGGTCTTTATTTAGGTGTTCAAGCTGGTGGTTTTTCGAGCAAAGCTGATCTGGCGCTTATTGATCAAGATAAAAGTTTTCCACTGGATAAAGAGGTCTCTCCTAAACTTTCAGGTTTTATCGGTGGTTTTTATGCAGGTTCTAATATTGATCTTGGTGATAACTTCATTTTTAGTATCGATACAGATTTAATGCTATCTGGGAAAAAACACACAAAGACTATTACTATAGGTGCAGCTGATAGCACTACAGTAGAGAATACAGTAGGAAGATCTCGCAGATCAGCAGCATCGGCACCTCCGGTAGCGAAACCAGTTGCAGCGAAACCAGTTGCAGCGAAACCAGTTGCAGTGAAACCAGTTGCAACGAGACCAGCTTCACCAACTCAGCTACTAAAAGCAACAGGGAACTTACCAAAAGGATCGACAAAAAGTGTTAGTCCCGCAACAGGAGAAAAATCAGTGGAGGGGAGCGTAGCATTGGGCTCGCCAACACCTGCAGGACCACAAACTTCCTCTAACGAAGTGACAGAATCTCAAACAAAATCAGTGGGAGATACAGCGTTAAAGAGTTCAGCACAATCTGCTCCTGGATCTAAACCGGGATCCTCCGACACTGGAACAAACAGGATGCAATTAACGTCATCGGTAAGTGGGGTAAGTGGACCGCAACCAGTTGCACCTAAGCCATCATCCTCCAACACAGAGGCTGGAGCTTCAGAGCGATCAGCATCACTCTCGTTGGCAAGATCAGACACAGGCGGACAGCAACTAGAAGCGAGAGTAAATGAATCCAGAACCTCTGTAACATCAACTCCCGTTCAAACGGTTGAAAAAAAACCAGTATCCTTAAGTGTTTCATCAACAGGAACAGAATCAAATCGGCCAATAGTAAAAACAGCAGCAGAAAAAACAATACCGAGTGCGGGACTAAAATTAGCGAGATCAGGAGCATCTGGATCAGAAACAAACGTTTCCAATGGAACAGGTGGAGCCCAACACGGAGGTCATTCTAGTGCCTATGGTAACGGAAGTAATGCTAATCCGCACGGCTCACATCACGGACATGGTTCTGGTAGTTACCCACACGGTACTCACCCACATGGTGGACAGAGTGTGGCTGGACATGGCGCACAAAGCGCCCAAGTGGCAGAGAATAAGAGCGATTCCAGTGTATACGGTGTAGAACAGATGAAAAAGGTAGCTTCTGAGCTTGGTCTTGACCAAGAGGATGAAGTTGAAGCTTTAAGCCACACTTTCAAACAAAACTGGGGTGGTGCTACACGAGTACGGATCGGTTTTGCTGCTGATCGCTTTATGCCTTATCTTGCTGGTGGTATTGCTTATGGGCAATTCCAAGACACTGTATCAATATCGGTTAAAAATGAAGATGGAGGCGCCATTTCTTCTAAAAATCTAACCGATGAAACCAAAACAATGATTGGTTACACTATTGGTGGTGGTATTGATTTCGCGTTGCTGGATAATGTGATTGTACGTGCAGAATATCGTTACTTCGATTTTGGTAAAAAGAAATTTGCAAAGGAAAAATTTGAAGTTAATTACAAAACCAATGATTTCCGTGTTGGTGTAGCTTACAAATTCTAATCTTTTTTTAAAGTAAATTTCTAAGAGGCTTCACTGAGAGTGGAGCCTTTATTTTTTTTTAAGATCATTTTTTATTTTTTTTCTTGTGAGTTTCATGATAAAGCCCATAAAATGTGATGATATATTTTCTTGATCACTGCTTAATACGAATGATAAGCTCGGCTTTCCTTATAGATAAAAACTAGAGTTGCAGGGTTCAGGGAAGTTATGCAAAAATGAAATCGTAAAAGTGGATAGGAATATTTCACAATGACTGTGAAAAATGAAACAATAGATTATTCAAAAACTCTTTATCTCCCAGAGACAGATTTTCCTATGCGTGCAGGGCTTCCGCAAAAAGAGCTTGAATTGATGGCGCGTTGGGAAAATATAGGACTTTATGCGCAATTGCGGCAACAAGCAAAAGATCGTCCATTTTATGTTCTTCATGATGGCCCGCCTTATGCGAATGGTCATATTCATATCGGGCATGCTTTAAACAAAGTTCTAAAAGATGTGGTTGTCCGTTCATTCCAAATGCGGGGTTTTAATGCAAACTATGTTCCTGGTTGGGATTGCCATGGGCTTCCAATTGAATGGAAAATTGAAGAAAAATATCGAACACAAGGAAAAAATAAGGATGAGGTATCTCTTAATGAGTTTCGTCAAGAATGCCGTGAATTTGCACAGCATTGGGTGACAGTTCAAAGTGAAGAATTTAAACGTCTTGGTGTCGTGGGGGATTTTAATACACCTTACACCACAATGGCTTTTCATGCAGAAGCACGCATTGCGAGTGAATTGATAAAATTTGCTATGTCAGATCAGATTTATCGTGGTTCCAAGCCGGTGATGTGGTCTGTTGTGGAGCGTACGGCTTTGGCAGAGGCTGAGATTGAATATCATGATCATGAATCAGAGGTGATTTGGGTTAAGTTTCCTGTTTTTGAAGCAAATTCTGATGATTTATATGGTGCTTATGTCGTTATTTGGACAACAACACCGTGGACAATTCCTGCTAACCGCGCAGTGAGTTATTCTTCGCAGATTGCTTATAGTCTTTACGAAGTTGAAAGTGCGGAAAATGATTTCGGTCCTCAAGCAGGAGAAAAGCTCTTCTTTGCAGATGCTCTAGCTATGAGTTGTGCAGAAAAAGCTAAACTTGTTTTAAATCGTTTGCGTGTTATTTCTACTGACGAATTGAAAGCTCTTGTTCTTTCTCATCCACTCAAAGGTTTGGCTGGAGGGTATAATTATAAGATAGCGCTGCTTGAAGGAGCCCATGTAACAGAGAGTGCTGGTACAGGTTTTGTCCATACAGCACCAAGCCATGGGCGTGAGGACTTTGAAATTTGGAATGATTATAAGCCTCTATTAGAGCAAGCGGGAATTGATTCATCAATACCATTTCCTGTTGATGATGCGGGTTTCTATACCAAAGATGTTCCAGGTTTAGGACCGGATCGTGAAGGGGGACCAGCACGTGTTATTGATGATAATGGAAAAATGGGCGATGCCAATAAAGAGGTCATTAATGCTTTAATTAAAGCAGATCGATTGTTTGCACGTGGTCGTTTAAAACATTCCTATCCCCATAGTTGGCGTTCAAAAAAACCCGTTATTTTTCGAAATACGCCGCAATGGTTTATTTCAATGGATAAAGATCTTGGGGATGGTTCAACTTTACGCAGTCGGGCTTTAGAAGCTGTGTCAAAAACGCGTTTTGTGCCATCTTCTGGGCAAAATCGCCTAGCTGCTATGATAGAAGATCGCCCTGATTGGGTTCTTTCTCGTCAGCGTTCTTGGGGAGTTCCTATTTGTATTTTTGCAAATGAGGATGGTATTGTTCTAAAAGATGAAGGCGTAAACGAGCGTATTTTACGGGCTTTTGAAGCAGAAGGGGCAGATGCATGGTTTGCTGAAGGGGCACGTGAACGTTTTTTGGGTGATCGTGCGCATGAGCCTTGGATGCAGGTTTATGATATTTTGGATGTTTGGTTTGATTCTGGAGCAAGCCATAGCTTTGTATTAGAAGATAGGGCTGATTTAAAGTGGCCTGCAGATGTTTATTTTGAAGGTTCTGATCAACACCGTGGATGGTTCCAATCTTCTCTTTTGGAAAGTTGTGGTACACGTGCTTGCTCTCCCTATAAGGCAGTGGTTACACACGGTTTTACTTTGGATGAGAATGGTAAGAAAATGTCTAAATCTTTAGGTAATACGGTTGTTCCGCAAGAAATCATTAAAACATCTGGAGCTGATATTTTTCGTCTTTGGGTAATGACAACAGATTATTGGGAGGATCAGCGTTTAGGAAAGAAAATTCTTCAAACAAATGTGGATTCATATCGTAAATTACGGAATGCAATTCGTTGGATGCTTGGAATTTTAGCGCATGATGAAGGAGAAGAAATATCTTATTGTGTATTACCTGATCTTGAGAAATTTATATTGCATAGGCTTTTTGAACTTGACCAGTTAATCAATCGAGCTTACGATGAGTTTGATTTTAAAAAAGTTATGCGTGCATTATTAGATTTTTCAATCATTGAGTTATCGGCATTTTATTTTGATATCCGCAAGGATTCTCTATATTGTGATGCACCTTCATCAAAAAAACGTAAGGCTTCTTTGCAGGTTATTCGTGAGATTTTTGAGCGTATGGTAACATGGCTCGCTCCAATGTTGCCTTTTACTATGGAAGAAGCTTGGTTGGAGCGTTATCCAGAAAAGCCATCAGTGCATTTGGAGCAATTTTGCTCTGTACCAGAAGAGTGGCAAAACCAATCTTTGGCTGAGCGTTGGAAAAAAATTCGGCAGGTCCGTAAAGTTGTGACAGGTTCTCTAGAACTTGAACGTGCTGATAAGCGTATTGGCTCTTCTTTGGAAGCTGCTCCTATTGTTTTTATTTCCGATCCGGTTTTACGAGAGGCATTAGAAAATGTGGATATGGCGGAGATCTGTATCACCAGTGCTCTAACAATTACGCAGGATGTAGTGCCTCCCAATGCTTTTACTTTGAGTGATGTTGAAGGTGTTGGTGTATATCCAGAGAAGGCGTTGGGAAAAAAATGTGCTCGATCATGGCGTTATACGCAAGATGTTGGGAGTGATCAAGCTTATCCGGACGTATCTGCTCGTGATGCAGCTGCTTTGCGGGAATTACAGATTCTTGGTAAGATTTAAAATTTTAAATCAAGGGAAAGAAATACAAGTAGATTTCTCATATTGATTAATATAGTTTTTTATGGTATGAGATAAATCCCGCGTTGTTTTATCTGCAGGGGGGAAACTTGTGTATGGATCGTTCTCTTGTAAATAGCGGGAATATTAATCATCCGTATACTTGGGAAATGGAATAAGTAGTGAGAAAACGTGAAGTAAAAATATTTCCAATAGCAATTTTAGGTATATGCTGTGTTTTAACAGGGTGCAATTTATCTGCTCCTACCTATGGGACCGATAAACCAGTTTCGATACAGTTTTTTGAAGATGTTGCTAATATTGCTTCATTAACACCAACAAATAACAGCAGTCAGCTTGTTATGAAGCCTCATCCAAAACTTGTGATACCAAGTCCTCGTTCACGTAGATTTTTACCGCTGCCACAACAAGATAGATTTGTCAATAAAATAGCAGAATCGAAACAACATCAAGAAAATACTTCTTTTCTTCACAAAGAGTCTTCATTTAATGGCGTTGGTTCAGAAAATTCTTCACAGTTGAATGCAAAACAACGACGAGAATATTCACGTCGTCAGAGAGCACAAGTTGGAAGTCCAAAATACCGTCGCTATCTCACGGAACCACCTTTAAATTATCGCCAACCAGCAAAGATTACACCTACTGGTCGCTAGGGAAAAGAAAAAATATTAAAATATGTTAAGTGTCCTTCCAATACTTATCATATAAAGTTTTCATTAACCCAGAATTATAGTACTGATATGAAAAGATTATTATTTCTGTGAAATAGCAATATGCTAATAGCATTGAGAGAGTAGTTTGGTGTCTCTCTTTCACAAGGAATTTTTCTAAAGATTTTAAATCGGTTTCACAACGCGCTTGTTTGGATGATATAGGATAAAACCTTTACGTATCGTCACCTTTATGCCAAATAGGGGCAAGTGTATTGCGTATCTCTGTTTGGATAATCTCTGAAACGGAAATGCAGCCTAATTTGGGGAGAATATGAATTTTAAGGGTATAAACCAGTTCCCATTCTTACCATCCTCTTTTAATTCAGCTTTGTGACTTTCAAAAGTATCCAAAACAATGTTTTTTAAATGATGGAGATTGCTTCTTGTCTCACGTTTTTGTTTATTGCATTCTTTAATGGGGTTACGCTACTCACGTAAAATAGAACGCCATTTTGTTGCAGCTTCACGCGCTTGTTTTAAAGAAACATCTCTTAAGGTACCCAAACTTATTTCACGACGGCGCCAGTGAATGGTATAGCGGTAAATCCATTGAGCATCCCCATCTTTATGTTTGTGGAGAAGCAAGCCAGCACCATCATTATATTTTCCAGCCTCCAATGTTCGACAGCACTTGCATAAAGATAGTTCATAAGAGGCATTTTTAGTTCTTTTTTATATAAATTTTATCCACGCGCTCATCCCATTTGTAGAAGTGTAAAAAAGTGATTTTTATTGGTTCAACGTTATTTGAAATGAGAATATTCCACGATATTTTATATAAAGGACAATAAATTATTCTTATAAATAATAAGTGAATGTATCATCTAATAGAAGCAATATGTAGTGTTAAAAGGATATGATAGAAAAAATGTTTCGAAATAGCTTTCAGTATATCGAAGGATTAATAGTCTTTTTAGAAACAGGATAGGTTCTAAAGAGTGAAAGTTATGGATGAAGAATTGTTTTTAGTATCGCTTTTGTACAAAAAAATCTTTAAGCAGTTGAGCAGCTTCTTTTTCCTGAAAACCAGAATAAATCTCAGGTTTGTGATGACAGGTTGGTTGTTGATAAAAACGTGGGCCA
Source organism: Bartonella rattimassiliensis 15908 (assembly GCF_000278215.1). GTDB lineage: Bacteria > Pseudomonadota > Alphaproteobacteria > Rhizobiales > Rhizobiaceae > Bartonella > Bartonella rattimassiliensis. The sequence continues at coordinate 35,959 of NZ_JH725068.1, read as the reverse complement.
TTTTCTATAGCTCCTCCTTTGGGATCATTTATTGCGTAATAGAGACGTCTTATACGTGCAAATGAAATAGCAGCAGCACACATAGCACAGGGCTCCAGTGTTACATAAAGATCGCAATCAGGAAGCCTTTCACTTTGCAATGTTTCGCAGGCCATACGAATTGCGCGCATTTCTGCGTGTCCTGTAGGATCATAGGCAGATTTTATAAAGTTACCAGCACGTGCAATAATAGCTTTTCCGCGTGTAATGACAGCGCCTACGGGAACCTCATCTTTTTTTGCAGCCCATTGTGCTTCCAAAAGGGCTATTTCCATGTGTGTCAAAGTCATAATATTCTTTCTGCTAAAGGCATAGAAACTCTAAAGATTTCTCGATAAGGAATGCTATGGAAAATGAATAATTTATACGCTTTTATAATGAAAGGAATATATCTATTTTTTTAAGCGTTTAAAACAAATTTGCAAGTCAATAGATATATTATTATCGTTAAAGGATAGAAAATGATAAATGATTATGCTACCTCCTCTTTTAGGATAAACAGTATGGTGCATACGAATAGTTTTCTGAACATACTGGTAGAGATTGGTTTGAAACGCAAATGAATGAGAATAATGAGAGTGAACGGATTGCTAAAAGGTTAGCGCGTGCAGGTGTTGCTTCACGTCGAGATGCAGAAATGATGATTGTTGCAGGGCGTGTTTCTGTGAATGGTGCAGTTGTGAGAACGCCTGCTTTTAATGTTAGCCGCTCTGATGTTATTAAAGTTGATGGCAAACCTTTATCTCCTATAGAACGAACGCGTTTATGGCTTTACCATAAGCCAGCAGGATTTGTTACTACAAACCGTGATCCTGAAGGCAGACCGACCGTATTTAGTAATTTACCAAAAGGAATGCCGCGTGTTCTTTCTGTTGGAAGGCTTGATATTAACACAGAAGGGCTTCTGCTATTGACCAATGATGGTGGTTTAGCACGTGTATTAGAGCTTCCTGTAACGGGGTGGGTTCGCAGATATCGCGTCCGTGCTCATGGAAGAGTAAAGCAGAGCGCGTTGGATAATCTTAAAAATGGTATTGCGATTAATGGTATTTTTTATGGTTCGATTGAAGCTTCAATTGAACGTGAACAAGGGTCGAATATATGGCTTTCTGTCGCTTTGCGAGAAGGAAAAAATCGTGAAATAAAGAATGTTTTAGGGGCGTTGGGATTATCAGTTAATCGGTTAATACGTGTATCTTATGGTCCATTTCATCTCTCTGATTTAGCAGAAGGAGCCGTACAAGAGTTAAAAGGTCGGATGTTACGAGATCAGTTGGGAGAGTATTTGATTATGCAGGCTAATGCAGATTTTGATGCTCCTATTCTTAAGCCATTTTCAAATTCTGCAGTTGTGGCAGAAAAGAAAGGTCAGAAAGATCTTTCTGTTACAAATGATGGTTGGGTTTTCTCGAGTGAAAGCGCGATACGGCGTAGAGCGAGAGATGGTTCTGTTGAGCATTATCGTGTACGATTAAGAGCAAAGTCTTATGAGAATGTGAAGAATAAGGGAAAAAATGAGGAGGAAAAAGCAAAATGTTTTCTACCGCGTTCTCGCCGTGCTAATGTTTGGATGGCTCCTGGAGCACGTCCGCAGAATGTACATAGAAAGTCTTCTCATAATGAAGGGAAATTACATGATCATAAGAGCAATTTGGCTGATAAAAAATCCTTTTATCGAGGTAAGGAAAAACTAAAAGACAATCATTTGCAAAAAGAAAGGAAGGGAATTTTTGTTCAAAAACGTGGCAAGACATCTTATGAAGAGACGCATACCTTTGGTAAGAAAGATCGCTTCTTAAAGAATAAAGAAAAAATGATAAAAGGTGGTTGTGAGGAGCGTTCTTTTAAGAGAAAGAAAAAAGTAAAATCGTTTGATGGTGCTATGAAAAAATCTAAATCACATGGTGATGGTGCAAAAACTTTGAAGCGGTTTGGAGGTCTACGTGCGGATCATCGGCGGTAAATTTGCTGGGCGTGTTTTGTTTTCGCCTATTGATCAGTCGATTCGTCCAACGAGTGATCGTACGCGTGAAAATCTTTTTAATATTCTTTCTAGCCGTGAAGAGCAATTTTGGATTAATAAACGCATTCTCGATCTATTTGCTGGTACTGGTGCTTTAGGTATCGAAGCACTTTCACGTGGAGCAAAGGCTGCTGTTTTTGTTGAAAACTCGGTTGAGGGGCGTGGGTTGCTTCAAAAAAATATAGAAGCCTTTGAATTACAGTCGATAGGACGGATTTTGCGTCGTGATGCAACCAAACTTGGCAATATTGGAACAATGCTTCCATTTGATGTTATCTGTGCTGATCCTCCCTATAGCCGTTGTTTAGGAGAACGTGCTTTTGTAGAAGCTTTGCGAGGAGGGTGGGCAAAAGCTGATACACTCTTTGTACTTGAAGAAAAAAAAGATACAATAATTCATTTACCTGACGTGTTTTATCTAGATGATGAGCGTTTTTATGGTGAGACAGCAATACGTTTTTATAAATTACGATCGCTGACATCTTGAGAAAGTTCTTTTTTATCTGGTAGGATGAAAAAACGCTTCTTTACAGTTTTCTTTATTTGATATGGTTTCTTTAAAGGTTAAGAAGAAAATCAATAAAAGCTTCTCATGTCAAAGAAATTGATGCGTTTTAATTTCATTATGCTTTTTGTCTCAATCTCTCTATTTTTTGAAGTTTTTTTATAGCTCCAAGAGAAAACCTTTTACGTTATAATATTAAAGTGAGGTTCTCTAATCTTCTATTCAGCCAAAAATTGCTTTGAGATATGGTATTATTGCATCTGAATGAAAAACATGTGTTGCTGCTAATTTTTGTAAGTTATGTACTGGTTTGTTAATTTAAGCTACATTAAAAGCGAAATGCATTGTTAAAGCTTTAGTGTATTATTAAACTTGATTACCAATGAATATTTCTTCTCCAATAGAATATATATTTCACGACAATGATACCTTTTTGTCTCATTTCTTTTGGTGAAACATTGATCCTCAACATTTTATCAAATGCTGAAAACTTTAAGCTATATAGCCTACATTTATATCCCAAATGGTGAGTAAATTCTATCTTTGTTATTGTATGAACTTAAAAAAACAGATCTTTTTATTTAAGATAGAAAATAGTGTTCATTTATATTGAACGTTTGTGTATTTAATTTATTAATATCGCTTGTTTATTAAATTATTACCTATTAAATACACTTGAGAATATTAAATATTTTATCGTTTTGCAGCTTTAAGGGTTATCTATGTATTAATTTTTTAACACTAAAGATTAAGTGATTTTTATAAAAAAGGGGAGATTATCACGTTTAAATGGACACATAGCGAAGAAATTAATACAGAAGCAAGTGCAGAGCAGATTTGGTTTATGTGGGAAGACGTAGCAACATGGCCTTGCTGGGCATATTACATTATAATAAAATCAATTATATTAAACAAATATGAGGTAATCTAAAGATTACTGATTCTATTACGTTTTTTTGGCTCTATCCCCCATCTTTTTGAAGCTTTTTTATGGCTTCAAGAGCGAGTTTTTTGCGATCTGCGCTCTTTGTATACAGAGATGCCATGGCATCATTTGTCCAGCCAAAGAGTGCTTTCAATTGTGAGACTGTTGCCCCTGAGTTAGCAGCACGTGTTGCTGCTAATTTTCTTAAGCCATGGGCTGTTTTTTTGATACCTGCTTGGGTACAAGCATTATAAAATGTAAGCCCGAAGCTTTCTTTGGGTATTTTTTTCCCGTGTTTATTACAAATGAATGTTTCATCACCTATGGGGCCAGTTTTAAGTGTTTTTGCTAATTCTGGTAAAATGGGTAGAAAAACATCTGTTTTAAATTGGCTCTTTTCTGTTTTGAGATGAATGATATTATCTTTCACATCTTTCCAACCAATACGAACCGCATCACCACGGCGCAACCCCGTGTAAAGAAGAACATCAATCCAAACACGTTCATGGGTACCATGTGGCCATCTTTTATAATATTTTTCGACATCTTCTTCTGTCCAGACAGGAAAGCCCCCTTTATTTTTTAGAGGAGGTTTTTTGACGCCTAACGTGGGATTGTTTTCCAAAAGACCTTGGTCAATTGCCCAATTAAAAAGCCCATTAAGTACTTTCAGAAATTCTCTAGCCATTGCTGGCGTTTCTTTACGCCGTTCAACACCGGCTATGATATGTTTCTTATTAATTGCTTGGTATGGAATGTTTCCTATGGAGTCGCATATTTTCATAAGAATGAGCTCTCTTTGCCTTTTCGTAGTTTTAGAAAGGCTATGCCAATTGGAGCTGTTAAAGTATTGTTTAAGCAACCATGCAAATGATCCTTCAACCAGTTTACCGGTTTTGGATTTAGGGAGTATTAACCCTTGTAATTCGACAAGGGCACTTTTGTAGTTATCAACAAACTCTTGCGTTCCATAGGTCCCACGGATTCTAATGCGTTTTCCATGACCGATACGTACATACCATACAATTTTGCCACTTTTGGTCATTTGTTTCACAAGATGAGGAGGGCGTGGTTTTGGCATGGTATCACCTATAAGACGATATCAAATTCATAATCATCACGCGATAAATTCCATAATTTATCAGGATGTGTTGTTGAATTTGGTAATGGGATATCTGCTTTCAGATAGATAAGCAGTTCACCAGTAGGTTTGATTTCTATGAGTTCACAGCCTTGTTTTTTAGCTTCTCTTAAAGCCCGAGCAATGGCAGGTTGTGTTATGGTAGCTAGACGAGGCGCCATATCTTTTCTCCTTACATTGAGATGCAATTCACCTGTGGCGTGAATCACGCATTGATTAAAAATTGTTATGAAGGGCGGGGGTGCTAGGAGGCATTGGTAAGGATAAGCACCCCCATAATTTCAAGCGGCTTTTGTTGAGATTCGTTGTATCTCTTGTTCTATTTCTGCTAAAAAAGCTTCGACGGCTTGATTAATTTCTTTGATTTGTTTTTCATCACGGTAGATGCGTTTGACTTTCATGCGTAAGTGAGATGCTTGGTTTGTAAAACGTGGATCATAGCTTATGAAATCACACCATTTGCGTTCTGTACAAGCCATTTGGAATTGCATTTGCGCATGATATTCTGGTTTGATCTCATTATCGATAAAGAAACGCATGTGGGTAGTCGATCTTGGGCATTTGATTTCAATTAATCCGTCCTTATCAATAAGCCCATCAGGGCTAGCCCCAGCCATTTTGATTGTGGGATGTTGGATGAAACCACATTGAGTGACTTCAGTATCATAAATGAATGCATATTCTTTTAGAGCATCTTCTTCATGTTCAATGCCCCATCTCATATCTTCGGTTTCATAATAAGGGCTTGTTTGCCCCGTTAAACGTTCTGTTATGAGTTTGATTTTGTAATCTTCATATTTGCTTGTAGGGGTTCCCTTTGCTGTTTTACTAATGACGTTATAAACGTTTGAAGCGGTGACTTTTCCTAGCCTTGCTTGAAACCATTGTGCAGTTCTTTGTTCCATTTCACACCGCCATTTGTTGCTCTTGTTGAGTTGGGACATATTCGATATCTTGAATATGAATATATTCGGCCTCTTGTATAGGTGTGTTTGTTTGATTTTGTTGAGGGAGGTATTCGAGAGTTTTTTCTCTTTGGATATTTTGCTTTTTTTCTAAAAGGCTTAAAACCTCTAGTGCTTTTTCTTGAGACAGATCTGTTAGTTTTTCTACGTTTGCATAAGAGAGAAGACTTTTTTCATTGGTTTTTGTTTGTGTGATTAACTCTTTGATTTGTTCGAGCATGGCATGAGAAACAAATTGTCCTTGTGTATTATGGCTTGCTTCATTGATCCGATCAGCTTCATCTTCTTCATAGATCCCGGAAAAACCGAAAGCATATCGTGCACATTGTATGGTTGCTTTATGGCGTAACATACGCGCTGGGTATTTTTGCCAAGTGTCAGTTTTTTGTTTGCATTCGTTTAAATATTCAGTGACTTCGATAGGGTCTTTAATGCCTTTGAGACGAATAGCGCATTTGATAGCGATCAGATTCCCATCGTTATCGATTTGATCTTGAAAAGTCATACCATCGAATTGAGGATTAGATTTAATGATCTTAATCCATCCATCAATAGAGACAACAGGGATAATGCCGCCGCCTCTTTTAGGGAGTGCATAGATTTCTTTTGTTAAAGGGTTTAATCCATAAGTATTTGCTACGGATATAAAAGCAGCGAATTCTTCATCAGAGAAGTTATGATTGATACATGTTTTGATAATAGTTTTACGGAATTGCTCGTGAGAAAATCCATATCTGCTAGCCATTGTTGTTAAAGGGGAATTTGTCATGTTTGTTTCCTTTTAATGCATGTTTTGTCGTTTAATTTCTTGAGACAGCATCCCCATGCCTTTAGTTGTGATTTTTGCTGAAGGAATGACTTTTTCTGTTCCATTTTCAGTTTGAACAGTGTGTGTTGAGCAATCCATAAGACCTTTTTGGATTTTGTCTTGATAAGGCAATAAATGCGCCCCGAAAGTTCGTCGATACACCCATCTTTTTTTCTGTAAGAAGAGAATGAACTGTCTTGGTTGCATTTCGAGAATTTTAGCCGCTTCAGTCAACCCGAAGAGCCCATCTGTACGTTGTAAGCTTTCCAAAGCCATTGCTTTTGGTTTTAACTCTTTAATGAGAGTGTTTTTTTGATCTATTTGTCCTTGTAGGTAATTCAAAAATCCAATCATTGCTTGTGGACTTGAGTAATCGATTTGCTGTGGTGTTACTGCCTGCTTTGCACGCCGTTCACATTCGAGAAAGTATAAACGAGCCTCTCTACCTTTCTTATTGTTCTCAAGCATAGAAAGTTCTTTGGCTCTATCGAGTGTGAGGTAGTAGTTAATCGCGATAACAGCTCTAGATTTTGCGCTCGCCAAATTTGGCGACCGCAAATCTTGTGTTTTTACAAAGTCTTGTCCTTCGATAAAATTGTATTTTGTAATACGGTCCTTAATCCAATTTGAAAAGTCACGTTTTGCCTCTAAGAATGCATGCAGATCACGTGCATTTACTGTCTGAACGATTTCCTGATCAATGATTTGTTCTTTTATCTCTATGAGAGTATTCATGATGAATTCCTATGCAGTTTGTTTAATTTTATTTTTAAGATGCATTATGATAGCTGTCATTGTTTGAGGATTCGCAAAATCGATTTGAGGATTAGCAGCTTGCTCTTCTAATTTTTTCCAATAATCTATGATTTTTGCGCGTAATACAGTGTTGTAACCTAAAATGACAATAAGAGATTCACGTTTAGGAAGATGGTAACAAGGAAGAGTACGCCCTTTTGAATCTTTGTATAATCCAGCAAAATTACTCAGGTCGATTTTAAGTTCTCTAAATATTTTACGAATATCCCGCATAACATGGTCATGTCGTTTATCACAAAACTCTGCAATTTCACGACTAGACATGGTTGGAAGGGTTTGGGTATTAAAATCATTTTCTATTGCTTCTATAAGATTAGGCACGTTTCACTCCATTAGATATTTAATAAGAGGAAAGAGGGGACGTTCTTAAAAACGCCCTCTATAGGAAGGGTAGTTTGGAATGACATCCGAAAGAGTTAGACGGTGCTGCTGTTCATAAGTACCGTAAGTTTCATCTTCATATCGCTGCTGTTCGATTTCGTCTAAAAAAAAACCGTATGCAGAGCTATGTAGAACAAAGTCGTGGGGTATATTTCCATTGAAACACTGTTCTTCACATTCTTTAAGATAGCATTCGGCAAGATCTTCAGAAATATCTTCACAACGATTAGTTGTTGGTTCCACACGGAAGATTTGAACAGCATTATCGGCTTGGTCGATAAATTTGATCATGTCCTTTTCTTCTAAGAACGGGCCAGATTTAGCGAGATTTTGTTCTTCATTTTCGCATACTACTAAGAGAATTTCATCAGAATTTATAAACACTGGTTTTGTCACAAATGCCTCCATACAGCCTATTGGCAAAAGTTATTTTCTAAGATATGGAGTGAACATATTTTCGTTTTACGGTAATGTCAATATCAAAAATACCGTATTACGAAAATTATTTTATGAATATTTATCTAAATTAGTGTGTTTTTTTATAGATATTTGGAGATTTTATGAAAGGTTATAAGATTGCAAAAAAAAAATTTTTACAATTATCAAATGAAGAAAAAATAGCAACTATCGCTTTTTTGATTCGATTAAAGTATGAAGAAACGCTAAAGTTGCCCTCCGTTCTTCTTCATTACAAGACGAATATAGATCATAAAAATCTTGATCTATTTTGCTTAAAGCAGGATACGGAGGATACTCCTTAAAGAAACTATGTAGTTTCACTAGCTCTTCTGCGGTGATATCACGGTAGGCTTTAGAGTCAGAGTCATCAATCGATAATAAGCGCGTAATAGATGATGGACCCAATCCTAAATGTTGCCCTAAAGCCTTACGGCTTCCATGCCCCATTTCATTTAATTTTTCATTAATCCACATTTTTATTAGCTTTTGAAAATCCATTTTATTTTTCTCTATTAAAATTATTAAATAATCAATGTTGCGTATTACGAAAATTTTGTTTATATTTGCGTAATACGTAAATATATGACAGAAAATTTTGGATTACATGATTACTCCAGCAGTTATGATTATAAAATATTTAGGCGGTGCAAAACGCGTGTCGTTGATTTCTCAATGTCATGTTTCTGCTGTTTATAAATGGGCTTATCCTTTTGAAAAGCGAGAGGGTAAAGGCGGCATTATCCCAGCTAAATATCAAGTGATGCTTTTAAATTACGCCCGTGATCATGGTATAGATTTGCGTCCAGAAGATTTTTTTTATCCTGAGCGCTTGCAAAAATTAATGCAAGAGCAATGCCCCCCAATAACGAGAATTTGCAAGAGCTGCGGTGTTGATCCCACCGTCGATAGTTTGCAGCCTTAAGGAGCTTATGATGGCTGTTAAAAAGAAATATGAATTCACGGAGCATGAGATTAGACTTGGTCAACCTGCTGAGTTTTTACATCATATAGTATCACTTAAACGTATACGTGCATTAAGAGATTTTGGAAAAGTAAAAGCAGGTGACTTAGGTGGTTTTATAGAACATGAAGGTAACTTAAGTCACGAAGGAGATTGCTGGGTAGTTGGTTCGGATAGACCCTATGGTAATGGTTATGTTTATGGAGATGCCAAGGTTTATGGTGATGCGCGTGTTGGTGGCGGGGCACGTATTTTTGGACATGCCAAGGTCTATGGTTGTGCAGATGTTTCTGATAATGCTTATGTTTATGATCAAGCACAGATTTATGGCAATGCTAAGGTTTGTGGTGATCATACCCGTGTTTATGGTAAATCACAAATTTATGAGAATGCTCTCGTAAAAGGGGGAGCAGAAGTTTACGGCAATTCTCGTATTTATGAGAATGCACGAGTTTACAATAAGTCTCGTGTTTACGGTCAAGCCAAGGTTTTTGGCAACGCTGAAGTTTTCAATGAGTCTAAAGTTTATGATAACGCGTTAGTACACGGGCAAGCCAAGATTAGAGAGCATGCCAAGATTTACGGCAATGCAGATGTTTGTGATTATGAAGATTTTCGCGATAACGACGAAGTTTACATGCGTAAACACATTTCACAAAGCTCAAATGGAGCCAATGAAGCGCATAAGAATGATGACGGCAAGCCACGTTTAGAGCTTGTACCGCCGTTGGCACTGCTTGAAATCGGTAAAGTTTTAGAGTTTGGAGCCAAGAAATACGGAGCAAACAATTGGCGTCATGGCATGGATTGGAGCCGTTTTCACGGTGCAGCTTTGCGTCATTTATTAGCATGGTTTGGTGGAGAAAGTAAGGATGCTGAGAGTGATTTATCACACTTGGCACATGCGGTTTGTTGCCTTCTTTTCTTAATGGAATGCGAAGCAAAACAGATTGGTCGTGATGACCGGTTTAAAGAAGAAAAGTAAGTGAGGAGAGAGATGAGCTTAATTGCACTGATTGTATCTTGTATTGTTAATTGGTTTTCATGTTATGCGATTTATACCAATTTAAAAAACATAAAAATGCTTAGACAAGAGATAGATGAAAAAGGTGAAATAATAAACGAGCAAGAAAAGCTCATTCAAAAATTATCTCTTCCTAACGTTTCTTATTGTGTGAATTGCAGTAAAATTGTGTGCAGAGAAGTCATTTAAAGCACCATTCTAAGAAAAAACAATCATTTTAAATACTGGTGAGTTAGATGCTTCATACAATCCTTTGTTTTGATCTAGGTACGAAGACAGGGTGGGCGATACGTGGAGGGGACGATAGTATCATAAGTGGTACCATTAATTTCCAACCCCGTCGTTTTGAAGGGGGTGGGATGCGTTATTTACGCTTTAAGCAGTGGCTAACGGAGATAAAGCAAACAGCAGGTGGCATTGACGCGGTGTATTTTGAAGAGGTGAGGCGTCATGTTGGAACTGATGCAGCGCATGTTTACGGTGGCTTGTTAGCAACGTTAACGGCGTGGTGTGAACATCATCAGATACCGTATGAGGGGATACCAGTAAGTACGATTAAGAAAGCGACGACGGGGAAGGGGAATGCGTCGAAAGAAGAGATGATAGAGGCAATGCGTTCGAAAGGGCATGTGCCTTGTGATGATAATGAAGCGGATGCTTTAGCAATTTTATATTTGGTTAAAGAGAAGGAGATCTTAGAGTGATGTCCAGTAATAAAGTGGCGTGGGTAAAGTTTAGTACAGATCAGTTTTTAAAAGATCTTATGGGCTTAAAATCGACCGAGAAGGCTGTTTATACAACACTTGTGTTGCTAATGAATGATAGGAAAGCGCCTCTTATCAATAATGCGTCTTATTTATCGAGTTGGTGTGGGTGTTCAGTGAAAACGTTTCAAAAGGCGTTAGAGGGTTTAATCAGCACTGGTCATATCACGCGTTTAGAGAATGGCAGCTTATGGCATAAGTCATTAGCTTTTCATGATACCAACAGCAAATTTTCAGCAAGAGCTTCAAAAGCAGCAATAGCAAGGTGGAGTAAGAAAAGAGGGGAGGCAATGCATGTCAACTAAGTTAGCTTGGGTTCGTTGTTTTCCTTCTGATTGGGTATCTGAAGCGAGTGGAATGACGTCGCATCAAATATCGACTTATATGATGTTGACATTGCTTATGTATAAGAAGAGACAGCCAATTCTTGAGAATGCCTCTATATTAGCACGCATTTCTGGTTGCTCAGTAAAAGCTTTTAATAAAGCGCTAGACTTTTTATTGAGTGATGAGAGACTGATACGTTTAGAAGACGGTCGTTTGTGGAGTTTACAAGTTGAAGAGGAACTTAACAACTCTAATGAGAATTTGAATAAGTTTTCAGAGAGAGCACAGAAGGCAGCAAAGGCAAGATGGGATAAAAATACAAAAGATGCTTGTAATATTAAGCATGATACTAAGCATGATGCTTGTAATATTAAGCATGATGCTAAGCATGATGCTTGTGATGCCATAACAAACAATACAAACAATACAAATATATATAAAAAAAATAATACTATCGTATTATCAAAAAAAGAAATTGAATTTGAAGATTTAGAAACAACGGATTTGATTGAAGCGTCACTCGAGGTTGATGCGATTGAAAGCCAATCAGATCAAAACGCAACGTCATCAGAAAACCAACCTCTCATTCACGAGCAAGCAAGCGTTCTCAAAAGAGCCAAGCGGGTTAAAGCTGATAGAGGCTGTCGATTGCCTGCAGATTTTGAACCCGATTACGATTTTGCTCTCACAGAGGGCTTGCCTCCAGAGCGTGTGAAAGTTGAAATCGCAAAATTTAGAGATTTTTGGAATGCCAAGGCAGGTAAGGACGCTAGCAAGCGTGATTGGCAAGCAACATGGCGCAATTGGGTAAGAAATTCAAAAGATAATCCAAAAAATAAACAAGGTGGGAATTATGGAAATTACACTCAAAAGCAAAAAAGCATTGGGGAACGTATCGCAGACAGCATCCTTGATATCGGAAATCGAGGGTACTTTGAAGCACATTCACAAGATGATAGCCCCGGGCTTTCCATTGATTTTGAAAGATGGCAGCCAATTAACGAAACAGCAGGAAGCGATTGCTTTAGAGGCTGGTGATCAATTGCAAGAGCTGTTTGCAGTGAAAGCAAGCAAAGAGGATATAGCCAAGGCTATTCGCATGTTATCATGTGGTTTGAAAATATCACAACAGGCAGATCATGAAGGCATGGCGTTGACTTATGGAATGGTTTTGGAAAATGTTTCTGCGTGGTCACTAATGACAACGGTTAAACGGATTTTATGTGATGAGATAGATGGTTTATCAGATACGTTTTTTCCGAGCACCCGTGAACTTGTAAGGTTGTGTCGTGATTTGGAAAACAACCTTTTAACGAAAGCCAATCTTGTACGCAAGGCGATTTTGAATACACGTGAACAGCAGTTGAAAGAACAAGCATCGATAGAGCTTTCCAAACCCATTACATTTGCTCAAAAACAAAGGCTTGAAGAGGTTTTTAATGGCCTTGGTGGGATTGTAAAGCACATTGATTAGATAGCAAATTAGTGAAGTTTGGTATTCATACTGGATTAGATATGGGTTTAAATCGATAAAAAGGTACCGTACAGAGCGATTTGGATACTTTATGGTGTAAACCATATCGAAATTAAAAACGCTTCTGTACAGCCCATTTTGAGGTAAATAAATCCATTGGTAAAGTTATGAATTTAGATTAGGAAATATTAAAACAGATGTTTTTAATAAATCGTAAACAGCCGGTGCGAAAAAAATTTATAGCCATGGCAAGAGGGCATGCACCATGGGGATTAGGGGTAGCAGAGTATTTTTATAATCTTTATGAATATGATGATGGATCAAGAGAATACGAGGAATTTGAAGGCGGGCAGTATCATGAAAAGCCAGAGAGAGTTGATTACAGTACCAAGGCACAAGTGAAAGCGTGGATATACGGAGGTGATTTACCAAAAAGCGTATTGAGTTATGAACCTTTAATAGATGAGGTGAATAAGAAAATCAAAAAACGTACAGTGAAAGATCAGTTGATTTGTGAGATTAGAGATGATGGTGAGAAGTGTTATTCACAAGCTTATGATATAGACAGTGAGTTAGAAAAAGCGCTTGATATTCAATTGGGTAATTATCAAAATGAAAAAAAGTGAAAAAAATAAAAAATACGTATTGACTTTAAAGAAAAGGTCGTTTATTAAGGTTGGCAAGTGCTTAACAACACTAAATCACAAGCGGATAAACCACGAAAAGGTTTTTCCCATTCTTTAAAATACTGACTTTCTTTTATGCTATCGTTGGCATATAACGATTTTGTCGGGTGTGGTTACACCATACAATACTCTTTATGAGAAAAGTGTAACGACGGACTTGTGACCGTGTTTGTTAGCACCCGGCGCCCTTATGGGTTGTCAATAACAAACTTAATATTCACGAGGACTACTAGCATGACAGCTACAGTTACAAATCAAGAAACATCTCCAAAATATGAACTTACTAATGAAACCCGCGTTGTTAACGGTGTGACTTTACACCGCA
>NZ_JH725068.1:16212-20016 GCF_000278215.1 Bartonella rattimassiliensis 15908 | reverse complement strand
CTGTGGTGTTGATCAGGATATAAATAAAGCTGCGTAAATAACGCGCGGGCGCGGCGGGGCGCCCCCTCCTTTAGACATTTCATTAAAATTTACTCAAATATGAACTTAGGGAGTTACCTATGGCCACTCAAAATGTATCCAAAAAATATGAACTTACTGACGAAATCAAAAAAGTTTTCGATTCTGAAACCCGTCAACCTAAACACTTTTATCGCATTAAAGCTTTAAGAGACTTTTCTGATGTCAAAGCTGGGTCTTTAGGCGGCTTTATTGAAAATGAAAATAACTTATCCCATGATGGCAATTGCTGGGTTTATGATAATGCCGTTGTTTCATATGGTGCTATTGTTAGTGAAAACGCTAAAATACGTAATGAAGCCGTTATTGCTGGTGGTGCTAAAGTTTATGGGAATGCTATAGTGAGTGATAAAGCTAAAGTTTATGGTTGTGATACCTATGTTTATGGTAATGCAATGGTTTGTGATAATGCGAGTGTTAGTGGTACCATGTGGGTGCGTGACAAGGGAGTCATTTATGGCAAGTGTGTGGTTAATGGCAATGCCAAGGTTTATGGGAATGCAAAAATTTGTGGTCAAGTTTATGATAATGCCGTGGTTTATGGGAATGCCTTTATTTGTATAGATGCAAAAATTTATGATAATGCAAAAGTTTTGAATAGTGCTCATATTGGTGGCTTTGTTTATGGCAATGCAAAAGTATCAGGATCTGCTTATATATATGAGGGTGCTCATATTTTTGATAACGCTAGGGTTTATGGCAAGGCGGTTGTTTATAAAGATGTCAAGATTTATGGCAACGCTGCTCTTAAAGAAAAGAAAACATTTCGTAATGATGCTTGTAGTAATGATGCCATTAGTGAAAAAGTAGCGTAAATAACGGGATGGGGGGCTGCTTTATAGCAAAAAAGAAAGCCATGTCTTTAAAGGACACGGCTTTTGTTTTAGGAAGTATACACATTTTACACTAAACACATATCACACAAAATGTATAAAACAGCAAGCATTAATAAATAAAAACCGCATCAAAATAAATTGATACGGCTTTTATATACTGAAAATTTTCAACTTGGTAAAAATAGGAATTAAAACGTGGAAATATTAAAACGAAGGTTCTTAAAAAACGTAAATAATCAATACAAAACATTCCTAATTTATGTGCTATAGGGTTTTGTTCTTTAAAGTACTATTGGAGATATCATGATATTTACTTCATTTGAATTAGAAAATTTTAAAGGGATAGGAGAACCTGTAAAAATAGATCTCTCAGGAGGAGATAGGAGCTTTCCTTTTATTCTGGTAGGAAATAATGAATCAGGAAAAACAACAACTTTGCAAGGTATTCATCTCTTGTCACAGCTATGTTTAGGGAAACAATTAACAGGCGAAGATTTTTCTTCTATACGTCCTAAAACAGCTTTTTTTGATGAAGACATTGTTTTATCTACCACAATTTTATTGGACGAAACAGAGATTGAAAAATTAGCTAAGATTAAAATACTAAAAAAAATCAAGGATGATTTATCTGAAAAAAGCCAGACATTACATTTATCCTTTGTATATTCATTTGATAATAGTATTTGCACAGAAAAATATATTAAGATCAACGATAAAAATTATGGAGATGAAATAGCAACGGCTTTTTTAAATTACTTAAAGAATCATATTCCTGAAATTGTCTATTATGATGATTTTATGTTTGATGTGCCCGATAAAATTAGATTTTTAAAAAGTGCAACTCATGCTTCAAATGAAGAATTAAAAGAAGATAGTTTTCTAAGTGATAAAAAAAATCTTTTATGGCATGATATTTTTAATGATTTACTGATTGGTAGCCGCAAAAAGCGAGCTGGGAAAGAACCAAAATCCGATATTAATTTTCAACGTGATATTGTTGATTGTAGTGATGAAGATGCAGTCGATCAACGTTTGTCTTCTATAAATGATTATCTTAACACTGTTATTACCAAGGACTGGGAAGATATAACGGGAGGAAAGACTGTATTTGATAGATTTAGCGTAGAAAAAGTGACGGGATCTAATCCTAATTTTGCAGATTTTTGTTTAAAGGTCAAAGCTAAAGACCGCACTTTTTCTTTACATGAAAGAAGCAAAGGGTGCCGTTGGTTTTTTTGCTTCAAAGTGCTTACAGATATTCGTACCAACAGAAGCAAAAATGGAATAATTTTCTTATTGGATGAACCAGCAAGCAATCTACATATTCATCCTCAAGAAAAAATATTACAATCCTTACAGAAATTATCATCTTTTGACAAGAATAGCGTGATTTATTCTACTCATTCCCCTTATTTGATTGAAGAAACTCACGTAGATAATTTATTTATTGTCCGCAATGAAGCTTCTGATTGTGACGATCCTAAAATTCTATGTAGAAAAATTTCTCAGCTAGACAAAGGAAGTGATGAATTGGTGAGATCAGTCGAGCCTATTTTACAGAAAGTTGTAATGAATCAAGTTAAGCAGCTTGGTAAAAACTGGCAAGAAAGAATTCTAAAAATTTGTAACACTACTAAAGAAACAGACATTATCGCTGAATCTGTCCAAAAAATTATTATTTTAGTACAGACTATTTTTCGATAGGTTATTATCAAAATTTGTGTATAAACGCGAGTATGTTTTTTTCAATTTGAATAAATAAAAAGAGTGCATTATAGTTTAAGTATAGAAAGTGTAAAAAGCTTTCTTTTGCAACGTCGTGATGGCGTTGTACTTTCACCGTTTAGAATTAAATGATATTCTTTTAAAGAATCTCTAAAAAAGCCGTGTTATTTTTTATATAACGCGGTTTTTTTGTATATTAATGCTTGTAATTTTATACATAGTGTGTTAATATTCAAATACTTGAGAAATTAATAAAGTTGAAAGCCTTGTTATGTGTCTGCGTAACAGGGTTTTCTTCTATAATGAGGGGGCTTTTCTCTATCCATTTAAATGCATTAAAACCGTGCCAATTTCTTGACACGGCTTCTGTTTTGCAATGCTCAGATTAGTTGTTATTCGAAAGTAGACGAACATCTCTTTATTACACAATACGTGCAAATAGGCAAGCCATTTAGTAAAATAAAAATGGGATTCATTCTTTAGATTCAGTGGGTTATGATAAATTTCGTTTGTAAATATACCCATAATGTGTTATAATATTATCAGTTGTGAGTTTGTTTTGTTCTAAGTAGCATTTTCCATTAAAGGACAGAAAGCAAATGCTTAATAAAGTGATTTTAATTGGTCATTTAGGTGCCAATCCGGAAAGCAAAACAATGTCATCTGGTGCTGAAGTGGTCAATTTTCGTATAGCAACGTTTGAAAGCTATACAGATAAGGCAGCTAATAAAAAAATAGACAAAACAGAATGGCATTCCATTGTGGTGTTTAATCCACATCTTGCAAAAATAGCACTCCAGTATCTCAATAAGGGGAGCAAAGTTTATATAGAGGGACAGCTTCAAACGCGTAAATGGCAAGATAAAAACGGTATTGAACGTTTTGTAACAGAAGTCATTTTGCCTAAGTACAAAGGCGACTTAAAGCTTTTAGATGGCAAAAATGATGATAATCAAGAGCAATTATCATCTCCTTATGAGAGAAGCTTTCACAGACCTCTTGATATGCCTCATACCGTTATGAATGATAGCGTTCCTTTTTAAACAGAAGGCGGTGTTGTGAAAAGAAACAAAAAGAGGGGACGCCCTAAAATGACAGGGCAGCTAAGAGAAGCCAATGGTCGTATCTCACGTGCAAAATTACCTCGTGAAGCTGCTAATCAATT
>NZ_JH725068.1:10134-11032 GCF_000278215.1 Bartonella rattimassiliensis 15908 | reverse complement strand
ATCTGCTGATGATAAAGCAAGAGACAAATGGGTAGCATTCGCAACAGAGCAGTTTATCAACATGCAAGAGGCACTAAAAGAAGCCCAATGCCTCTGTAGACAGTATAATCTTTATGCAGCGCTACAGTACCTTGTGATAGAAGATCAAATGCTACCATATCTTGTGAATTCATTGCGTGCTGCTCTTAATGCGCTTCAAAAGTATTTTTACAAAAAATAACTATCAATAGAATATGAAGGGAATGGCAATAACAGCTAAGGCGGTCATTATTGTAAATAAAAACGCTGGAATCTTTAATCTAAATCGCCAGAGTATGTTAATCGGAAGAGACATTATGGTGATTATTATAAAGCCTATTACGAAGCATTGTATTATCCGAGCTTTTTTGAAACGACGTTCCAATATTTCTTCATAATGTTTTTCGTTAAGAGCAAATACTCTAAATTTAACTCCATTCTTTGCAACTATAATAGGCCCTGCTTCTTTTGAATCAACACAAGTAATAAAAGAAGATGGATTTTGTACATCACGCAAAACAGGAATTTGCCCGTCTGGACACAAAGCCTCAATATATTTACCATAGCTATAGTTATCATTCGTTAACGGTTTACTACTCACATGACCGGTGAACAAGATACTTATCATTCCGAATAAAGCAATTCTCTTTAAATACGATAATAACATTAGATTTTATCTTCTTTTTCATTGTTGCATCTTCACTTCATATCGATTCCCTTCGAATATATCAATATGTGTTATTTTTATGTTGACAAAGTGTAGCAAATCGTATTTAATGACATTACTGTACTTAGGCGTATTGTGTCTAGAGAGGGTTAAGTACAGTCCAAAATCCCCGCAAATGCGGGGTTTTTTATTATCGGGAGGGTGTATTTTATG
>NZ_JH725068.1:5775-6339 GCF_000278215.1 Bartonella rattimassiliensis 15908 | reverse complement strand
GTTAGATATCCAAAAATCGGTTTATGCCACTTCTCGTGCGAAGAACCCAATCTTTGATGGTTCTCTAGGCATGTATAATGGTGTTGTTTTACGCGGGATGGTTACGCTCGTTGAATGCCGTTGGTTTGAAAGTGAAAGATATTACAAAGCCCCTGATTTCGAAACGGGTGAATTGCGTGATTATAGCGAAGAGGAATTTAAGCAATTACAGTGCATGATGCCCAATATTCAGGGGGCGGCTTTCAATAAAAAGGTTGTAAAACGTGCCTTTTTAGGGAGGAAATTGCTTGAATGCCCGGATCAACCTTTGGTTCCAGCAGGTCAATTGGGTTGGGAGTGTATCACGGGGTATTTTGACAAGATAGAACGGCAATTTTATGGGGTTGTCCGTCCGACAAAAGATCCACAACGATGGGCGAATAAATATTTTAGTCAGGTCATGCATATTCTCAACAGCCAATCCAAGGGCGGGATAATGGCAGAGAGGGGTGCATTTGAAGATGAGAGAGAAGCTGTAAAGAGTTGGAGCCGGGTAGATAGTATTACGGTTTTGAAAAATGGTGC
>NZ_JH725068.1:0-835 GCF_000278215.1 Bartonella rattimassiliensis 15908 | reverse complement strand
GCAGATTGTACAAAGAGTTGTAAATTAAGGGCAGATAAGACAGCGACTAAGGTAGAAAGCTTAGGGTCACCCGTTTTGCTTAAAGAACGATATAACCCACTACGTTCTCGATTGGCTTCTTTTGCTAAAGCGCGCATATTTTGAGTGCGAGCAACAATACCAATGGCATCCGCTATATGAGCAGCGTCACCAGTTTTGAAGGCTTCATTTAGGAATGTTCGTTGTGCTTCGATGTCTTCAAGATATTCCTCTGGTTTAAATGGGGTTATTTTCATCACTGTACTCCTCTTTTAACTTTAGCGCTTGTTCAATATCCTTTTGCTGGGTTGATTTATCTCCACCGCATAATAAAAGGATAAAATCAGAACCTTTTTGGATAAAATAAATTCTGTAGCCTGCACCATAATGGATACGCAATTCACCTATGCCATTAAAAAATTTAACGTCACCTAAAAGACCTTGTTTTAAGCGTACAACACGTTGAAGAATAATAGCTTTAATGTTTTTATCTTTGAGTTTCTTAAGCCAATTATCAAATTCTATTGTTTTATGAATGAATATCATCAGTACACTGTAGTACACATGATGTGTACTGTCAAGTTAGTTTATAATTTTTGTATCATTGAAAAGGTATTCTGATGACGCGTCAATATATTCTGGTTAGGACAGGCGGGCCGATACCGGTGAAACAGGATGTTTATCGTCATAGAAGAACGCTTTCGCATTTAGTGTCAGTTATCCAAGATGAGATTGATGACATCACGGATGAGTATGTATCCCAAATCCAGGAAAGTATTTTTTCTGCTATTCGTTTTTGTGAGAGGGAAAGTTTTTA
>NZ_JH725067.1:208260-209292 GCF_000278215.1 Bartonella rattimassiliensis 15908 | reverse complement strand
AATGGCATCATGATGTATTTTTGCATTTTCAGAAACGACGGCATTGCAAAAAACTATAGCATTATCATAAACCCAGCAATTGCCATCATGAGAGAGGTCGCTTTCATTTTCAATAAAGCCACCCAATTGACCAGCCTTAACATCATCAAAATCTCTTAAAGCTTTAATGCGGTGTAAAGTCACACCGTTAACAACGCGGCTTTCATTAGTAAGTTCATATTTTTTTGCAGACTGTTGTTTATTAACAGATGCGGTTTTATTTGCAATGTTAGAGAGAACGGGGGTGTTTTGTGATATAGAATTCATTTTATTAATCCTAGTTATTAAAGTTTTGAAATTGACAACCCTAAAAGGGCGCCGGGCGCTCAAAACACGGTAACTAGTCCGTTGCTACACTTTTCTCATAAAGAGTATTGTATGGTGTAACCACACCCGACATAATCGTTATATGCTAGCGACAGCATAAAAGAAAGTCAGTATTTAAAGAAATAGGAGAAACCTTATCGTGGTTTATCCGCTAGTTATTAAGTATTTTGATCACTTGGTTATTTATATAACAAAATACGTATTTATTGTCAAATAATATTTTATCTTTTTTGATATTTTTTGTATTTTTTAATTACGTTATGTATTGATAATATCTTATGCTTATGAATTGCTGCTTTTATATTTATATGCGTTTAAAGCTATATTATGAGCTTTCTGAAACGATTGCATTATGTTTTGAATCTATACATTTATAATATTTAGAAACGCTCTCATAATGCGTATTTTTATCTTTATAACCTATCAGTTTTTTCACTAAATGAATTTTAATTTTTTTGTGAATTTTGTTTATAACGCATTTGCAACTTAACAGCTTTTTATAGGGGCTGTCTTTATAATCAATGCTTTCATTTGCATTATGATTATAAAACCTTGCTGTTTTTACACCTTCTCTATAGCTGTTATCTTCTTTATAGCCACCGCATCATTTTTCAGTTTCATAAGAGAAACGATAAATAGGATAATTACGATTTATAGACTGTTATG
>NZ_JH725067.1:203062-204970 GCF_000278215.1 Bartonella rattimassiliensis 15908 | reverse complement strand
CCCTTATGCGTTTATCATAACCATTATGTGAGCATGCTTTATAAGTTATTCAGTTTCTCTAATTTCCAATTTTGGTAGTTTTTTCACGATTTTCATGGTTTCTAAACTTACGGTAATAACCCTTTGAAACAACTCTAGAGGGTAGGCAGGGTTTCCAACGGTTTCAACAGCATAGCGATTGGCATCATTAACAATGCCGCTCTTTTTATCCGTCTTAACGCATTGACGCCCCATAACCCATTCAAGAGCGGGTCTACCATTGACGATATACTCATAAGCTTCAAGAGGGATATCTGTTATTGTGATATTGCTGTTATAAAAAACTGTAGATTTATCTTTTTCCTTACTATTCTTAATTTTTGCAAATTTCATTTCAGTCACATAATAGAATTTTTCTGGATTAGAGATATCAGTCTGTTTTGGATTGCCCTTTTTAAAGGTCACTGGATAAGGCTCTATATCTTCATAATTCACATGCAAATGCCCCAGTTCACGCCCTGCTGTCACAAACTTCCAAAAATCATCAGCACTCTTTACGCAAGGGATACGAGGCAATTCTTTAGAGAGGTTATCAGCATAACGAGCACGATAATCTTCCGAATGAAGCAAACCGTAAACATAATAGAATAGATCATCTTTTGTTATGGTTTCATTAGGATAAGTAGCTTTAAAATGTGCTAATCCTTCATCCGTAATAGCATCACGCTTCTGTAAACCAGCTGTTGTGTTTGCTTCTGTAGAATACGTAAATAAATGGGATTGTTTCTCATTTTTATTTTTTAAAGATTCAGTATCTTCGTAAATATAGCGTGGAAAGCATTGACATTTTTCGATTGAATCTAAGCTAGGTATATCCGTATTCATAAGTACAGAAAAACTACTTGCTCCTATACCTGTAACTTGTATCACTTTATTTTCAACCACCTTTCCCATTGGGAATATCCGCGGCATTTGATAAACCATTTCATTGAAACTGCGATTATAATAAAGCCACTGCTTGGTAAAAGGACGATACAAACTTCGAGTAAGGCATATCTCTTCAAATTTAAAAACTTTCCCTTTTGCTAACTCTTGTTTAAGTGCACGACTCCAACTGATTTTTTTGGCATTCGTATTGATAAAATCATTTACAGCCTTTGTACGCGTTTTATGATCGGCGTGTGAATAAGCATCATCAAAACGTTCCACTTCGTTATTATAGAACGTGATCATGTTATTCATGTTTTTTGCTAAGCATTCACGACTTGAATTGTATGTCCAAACGTCACGATTAGTTTTTAAACCACAAGAATAAATTTCAAAAAGTTTTTTATTATTTTCCTTCTTCTTCTTATTATTACTCTTATTACCTAAAGTTAGAAAGTTAGCAAAACTATCATCCCGTTGATTAATCCAATCGCCATGCTCGTTTGGTATAATAAGTTGCCAGCCTTGTTCATGGGTAATACCATCAATACTGCAAAATTCGTCAAGGATCTCAAGTTTCCTTTTAGTTGTAAGATTACTACCAATGTCGTGATAGTAAATTTTACATGATTCAGTCACATTGGGATTTTTGATAAACAAGGTTACAGCAATACCCGTCATACTTCCGTTGCCAAAAACATTCTCTCCTTCTTGAGCGTTATTTTTATTCATCATATTTTTACGTATATCCCCCCGTAAATTAAGTACATAAATACTTGTAAATTCTTTGGCTAAAGATTTTCGCAAACTGTCCATTGTTGGCTTGTCTATGTAACCAGACCCAGAAACAAAACCAATTACCCCAGCGTTATCAATACGGTCACTAGCCCAGCGAATGGCACGAATGTAACTATCATAAAGCGCTCGTATATTCGTTACTTTGGATTGAGTAGCATAGGTTTCACGAATGCGATCATCTAATATCGGATAGGGAGTATTCTT
>NZ_JH725067.1:198601-199607 GCF_000278215.1 Bartonella rattimassiliensis 15908 | reverse complement strand
GATCATGCATCAAATAATCCATGACCAGGTTTTCAAATAATGTTCCTAATTCACGGGGAGATTTAGCTTTTTGCCGATAATATTCCAACAGAGAGCGTAAAGAGACGTGTTCATTATCAGAGTTAACAGATTGCAGCATATTGTAATAAAAATCCCTTGCCTTATGAGATGATTAATAACCATCAAAAGAATCAAAACGAATTCAATCAAATGCACTTAAAGCAAATATCGATAAAAATGGGAAAAAACTGCTAAAAAAGCGGATATTTTTTCAAAAGAGGTTTTTAAAGCTTGCTTATCAACAGCTCATGACATGGGATAAGATCAGCAAAGTAGTAAAATTTGCTATTCGTTTCATGGGTTAATCAAGATAAATGCACTATGGGCTTTAAAATATCAGAATGAGTATTTTGATAGGTTTTATAAGGCACTTTATAGAGAGGTTTTGAAGGTTTCTCACACCCTCAAAATACCTTCAAAAATATATCATGGGTTGTATTTATAGGTTGTGTTTTAATATAGATTGTATCTCTAAAATACTAATATATTGAAATATAATAACTTTTATTTTTTGATTGAAAAAAAATATATAAAGGGGAGTAAAAGGAACCCTCAAAATCCTCAAAACTCATAGATAGGGCGTTCTTTGAAGGTTCACTGTTATAGGGTTTAATTTTTCATAAGATTTCGAAATGCTTTATTGAGGTGTCTCTTATGGCTTTTCACGAAAGGATGCCATTCATAACGTCTCGTAGGCCGACCACTTTTAGGAGTATTATCTTCAGAGATTTCACGAATATAATTACAACAGCATAAAAGCTCTAAAGCTTGCTTCACGGCTTGATTATCTTTTAAAGAGGTCCAACTTCTTTGATGAATATCACGGTGTGTAAAAACATCAGGTAAATGATCACAACGCTCGACAATCAATTTTGCACTTTCACGGTCAGTTAAAAGAATATCATTTTCTGTCATTTTAAAATCCTTTCATTCTCAAAAAATAGAA
>NZ_JH725067.1:192711-195802 GCF_000278215.1 Bartonella rattimassiliensis 15908 | reverse complement strand
GATCCACACATTCATCCCGTTTGTTATGTGCAAATGAGTGGTTTTGATTGATTAAAGATAAACCGGTTTGAAATGAGAGAATCTTACGTTATTCGGGACTCTCATTCAACATACAAAACAGTGAATTATCATTATAAATCAATGCATTGTAGTCCAAATAAGCTGTCCAAGTGCCAAGGCCAACAAAAAAGCTGGTAAAAAATATCGATAGAGATCAATCCCCCATCGATAAGCATCCAATAAGTATAATAAATAACAAATTATATTTATAACTCATAAAGAAAAAATACTTTTTAGTTAGAACTTAAATAGTATTTTAATTAAATAAAATATATTTTATTATTACAAATATAAATAATAATTATTAAACAGAATGTTGTTTCACATGCTTCACAGGAAAAAACTATTTTATAAATAAGCTTTTCCTGTACACACATCTTACGTAATATATATTGGCCCTTTTACAGATATCATAGGTAAAAGGTACCAACATCGCACACCCTCTCCGCAACAACAATACCAATTTTACACAATATTATACAAAATGGATCTAAAAAACTCAACGAAGAAAAATGGGCTATTTACAACTTCACTCCCAAATTACAACTGTAGAAAGCCCACCTATACCACAAAAATAACTTAAAGATCTTCTTAACGCAAAATAATTGTATAAAAAATCTTGATCTATTGACGATACCATAAAATATAATGTCATTTCTGCAAACTAGCTCACAAACAAATATAGTTTACCCATTTCATAAAACTCTTTAATCTAAGATAAATATCAAAAAAGTATTGTCTAATATATTAACAATATATGTTGTCATAACAATTCAATAAGCTTTTTATTTAATGTAATCCATGATCTTTTATAACATTCTAAATTTAATATTTATTTTTTATCTTCAAATGCACCTAATTTCGGAAGCTCGTTTTTTAAATATTTCTCCGATAAAAACAATTTCTTATGAAAAAAGCAGATATACCACTCACTTTATAAGGCAGCATTCAATTTTTTAAAGTTATTCTTTCATATGAGAAACCTGATGATAAGATACATTATATGGATAACCACATCTTTCTTTAAGCATAAGTTCAATCTTTTGAATTATGTCTCAACATTTTAACTCTCATAACAAACTTAATCTTTTACTTCTTTTTTACGATAAACAAAAAACCCTCTGCACATGCTTTAAACGAAATTTTCAAAGGAAGATGCTTCACCATGATAATCTTGATTTTACTTAATCTTTTACTTCTGTATTTTTATTGTTCGCATTATTGCTTTTGGAACATAATTGATCACCAGGCATTTTATCTCCATATATTCAAGGAGATAAAACATGGAAACGCGCATTCCTGAAGACACACAATTTGATACACATTTTTTAGGCAAAACATCTTTAGAAACAAAATATCCATTTTTTCATACCCCTATTTCATGGTCTGCAATTTTTGCTGGCCTGGTGACTACTCTTGCCACCTCCATCTGCCTCTCTTTTTTCATTGCAGCGTTAGGTTTAAGTCAAATAGATTTCACTTCAACCACGCCTTTTAGTGGCTTGTTTTTTTCTTTTGGCCTTGGTTCACTTATTGTTATGCTCTTAAGTCTTGCTTTGGGAAGCTATGTATCTGGGCGTTTTTCTGAAATCTCTGGCGCTCTTCATGGTTTTTTAACTTGGGCTTTACTAACACTTCTT
Source organism: Bartonella rattimassiliensis 15908 (assembly GCF_000278215.1). Lineage (GTDB taxonomy): Bacteria > Pseudomonadota > Alphaproteobacteria > Rhizobiales > Rhizobiaceae > Bartonella > Bartonella rattimassiliensis. The sequence continues at coordinate 194,102 of NZ_JH725067.1, read as the reverse complement.
ATGACATTTCAAGCCATCCACGTAGTTTCTAGTACAGCAAAAATAGGTACTAAAGCTGCTCTAGACAACAGTTCTATGATCCAACGAACGGTAGACAATTTCAAAACAAATATTTCTCCCCTATTGGCAAAATTAAACAGCGAAAACTTTGAAAAGTTTTTGACAAAGCACAGCAATAGTGGCATCAACTTTGACCAACTTGGTAGTGAATTGCGTACTCTTTTCAAAAAAAGCGATATTCCTGCCCTCAGTTCTGATCGCTTGAAACAAACCTATCAGGCTGCACTCAACGATATTAGTTCTGCGATAACAGCTTTTAAAAATGACCCTTCTCATTATCGCACTACTTTGAGTAATTTAAGAGATCACCTTTCTCATCGCATAGAAGCTCTAACCACAAAATTTAATCAAAGCGATATCATCAAGACGCTTATGAACGATGGTATGACACGTGCAGATGCACAAACAGCAACCAACCGTGCCGTTCATCTCTATCAAAGTGCAGCGGAAAAAACCGAAAAAGCGATAAAAGCGCTTGAAGAACAAACCGAAACACTCTCTGATAATCTTGAAGATACCATAAAGGGAGCAAAGAACACAGCCACTAAAGCCACCAAAACAGCCTCTAACATAAGCTGGTGGAGCTTTTTAGGCAGCTTGATTGGGGCTGTAATTTCTAGTGTTTTTGGTTATTATGGTTACAGAAGCCGTAAAGATTCTTTCATGATTTAAAAATTTATAGCTCAGCAAGTATAAAACTAATAAAAAGCTGTACAGATTGTACAGCTTTTTTGCAATTTTTTTAATTTTTGCGCATGTCGTAAGCTATTTAAGAACCTTTATTTTAGTCTTGAATGCTATATTCTCATGAAACACTATCTTCAACAGAAGAGAACATTTTTCGATTATTTTGTTTATTTATTTTTTAAGCAGATTTTTTTTATTAAGTCCTAAATTTTTTTGGTTATATGTGGCCTTCATACTTTCACAGAAAAACATTCTTCTACGAGAAAAAATTTTTTTCAAGGTAGGATGAACATATCAATGCTATTGTTTAAGGGGACAGAAAGTATTTTTTGTAATCAACCAACTAACCTCTGATACTGAATAGCTCAGTTTTCGTCTACCCTCATCATTTGTCCTTTAGATAAACATATTAATCAAACGGCTACACTGCTGAAAGTTCGCGAGATAAACAACTGTTGAATCCGAATATTTTTCATATTTTATTTTTCAGATTTTTAGGCTCCACGAAGCATATCCCACCATAAAAAATGTCCGGAAGTTGAGGGAGAACTTCAATTTCTCTTCAACAGAAGAGAACATGTCCACGGTTTTGAGGTTACACATTAACGATTAACGAACAAGTCTTACAGAAACTTTTGTTGACC
>NZ_JH725067.1:137711-182711 GCF_000278215.1 Bartonella rattimassiliensis 15908 | reverse complement strand
CTGTTCTTTGTGCAACAGCAACATCTATTGGAGAGATGATTATCTACCGTGCATTGCAAGGTTTTATTGGTGGAGGGATTATCCCTAATGTTTTTTCCGCCTCTTATATACTTTTTCCTCCTTCCAAGCGCCCAATTGTTGTCCCTATCGTTGGACTAGTCGCAACGTTAGCCCCCACTATTGGTCCAACAGTCGGAGGTTATCTCTGTCATATCTTATCATGGCACTGGCTTTTTCTCATTAACGTGCCTTTTGGGATTATTATTTCAATTCTCGCTTGGAAATTGATTGATTTTGATCAAGCAAATCCATCTCTCATGGCTAAATTTGACTGGTTGGGACTCATTTCTATGGCTGTTTTTCTAGGAACTTTAGAGTATGTTCTAGAAGAGGGAGCACGTCATGATTGGCTAAATGATCGGCTGATTCGGAACCTATTCATTATCATGATCTTGTCTGCCGCTCTTTTCTTCTGGCGCGCATTTACGGCAAAAGAGCCTATTGTTGATCTTACGACTTTTTCTAATTTTAATTTTTCTGCTGCATCCATTTTTTCCTTTTCTTTGGGAATAGGTCTTTATGGACTCACATATCTTTATCCTGTCTATTTGAGCCAAATCCGCCATTATGATGCTCTCACGATTGGAGAAACATTGTTTCTTTCAGGGTTTGTCATGTTATTAACGGCGCCTCTTGCCGGATATCTTTCCGCACGAATGGATGCACGTTTGATGATGGCGATAGGACTTTTAAGCTTTGCAATAGGAACTTGGATGGCGAATTCTATCACAGACAACTGGGATTTTTGGCAACTCTTTTGGCCACAAGTTTTCCGTGGTTCTTCTATAATGTTGTGTATGGTTCCTGTTAATAACATTGCCTTAGGAACACTTCCGCCAGGACGCCTGCAAAATGCCTCCGGACTCTTTAATCTCACACGGAATCTAGGGGGCGCTGTAGGGCTTGCTATTATCAGTACTCTCATGACAAAACGCACAGACTTCCATTATGAACGAATAGCCGAAACAATAAACCACTCAAACAGACAAGCAACTGAAATGCTTTCGAAGTTTACTTTATTTTTCAAGACAGAAACCTTTGATTCGTATACTCTTGCTCTTTCTCAATTATCTGGTATGGCACGCATACAAGCAATGACTATGGCTTTTAGTGATATTTTCTTTATCATAACCATCCTCTTTGGTATTTTGGCATTTATGACTATTTTTCTCAAAAAAATACCACCCCTCATGGATTCACCACCAAGTCACTAAGATTTATTAAAAAAGCAAACCAGCGCCACTATTATATTTGCAAGCTTCCAATGTTACGACAACCCTTGTATTAAAATGGTTCATAAAAGCCATTTTTAGTCCTTTCTTATACAAATTTGATCCATACGCTAATCCCGCTTGTAACGTGCAAGCGAATGGTTTTTATTGATTCAAGATAGACAGATTTGAAATGAGAGAATCTTACGATATTCGGATTTTTAATTAAATATGAATAACACTAAATTATAATTATAAATCAATACTTTGTACACATTAAAAAATAATTTTCTATATACGAAATTGTTTTAGATAATATAAAATAAAGCACTTCTAAAGCGCTGTACTCCATAGATAAAGCAGCTATTGTTTTAAGATCTTTGATTTTTCATCATAGAGAGAAAAAACACTAACAAAAATTTATACCTGTCATTAAATTTTCCATATATCTGCCAACTTCATTTTACGCGACTCACTTCATGAAAACTATCCGATAAAATTTCTGTGCTTCACTCTTTTAATTTTGATGCTTATAAGAATATTCATATTATCATTCCCTTTTCCTACTTCCCCCATAGTAATCTCCTTTTTAAATTGATTCATAAAAGAGATTCGTATGATTTTTATTTACGTGCCCATTTCCCTTATAATGTACAGGACAATGTTTTTTAATTCTGAACGAAAAAATTTAAAATAAGAAAAACATCTTTACTCGACACCCTCATACCAATTGCAAAATGCTTTATCTTTATAGCAAAAAAGTAATGGAGTGTTTTTTTCAAAAAGCATCTTTTAACCATGTAGTTTTATTTTTCACGCTCTTAAAAAAAACTAATATTTACAGTTTTGATTCTACTGCCGCTTGTAATAATACATTAATTCATAAACATAGTTCATCATGTTGCATTATAAAGCAGCGAGTTGGCACCATCATTATATTGATCAGCTCTTGGATCGTTGCTAAAATCCTTGCATCTGAAAGCATGCATAAGAGATATTTTACTCCTTTTTATAGTGTTTTCACCTCTACGCCAACCCTGCTTTTGACGTGCAAGAAAATGATTTTAATTGATTCAACATGAACTAAATTTGGATTGAGAGAATCTCACAATACTCGAGTCTTTCATTCAACATGTGAAACAATAAAATATCATTATAAATCAGTTCATTACATATTATAACACGCAATCCGAATACCGAGAGATTTTCCTACTTAAAATCTGTTCACAATGAATCAATCAAAACCATTCCCTGACGCATCAAAAGAAAAGAGATAAAAACTGTTTAGAAAAGAGTAAAATACCGAACCGCTTCAATGCAAAATCTACCAATGATATCGAGAGTTGGAAAATTATATGATGATATCAGTTTTAAAAGAACACAAAAACACTCAAAAATCTATTTTCTTTAATCTCATGAAAGATAAAACTATTTAAAAAAATGAGCTTTTAATATATTGCTACTAACTTTACTGAAATTATCAAAAGTAAGAAACCAGCCATATAATACAATCACCGTCCCCCCCCCCCAAGAATCGATACTATAAAACGCTTTTGCAGCAGTCAAAACAGCATGCCATACTCTCAATACAGCATTGTTGAACAACAAAATAAATACAATCTTCAAGCCACTTTATGATGCTGAACACGACTCGAAACTTCTCGTTCTCCACTAGGAATCAAAGTACCATAACACCCAGAAAGATAGTTCGGTATCAGTTCCAACGCTTGAAAACGATGCTTTTCATAAGGACCAGGCATTGCCAAATTTTCTGTTAAGCGATTTGAAAAGCCAAAACGTTGATAAAATTCAAAATCCCCTACCAATAAAATAGCGCCATAACCTAATTTTTTTGCTTTTTCAATTGCATGACGAACTAACATTGATCCTATTCCCATACCAGCACATTCAGTTGCAACAGCTAAAGGCCCCAAAAGTAAAGCATGTTGTATTTCATTTTTTTCTTTAAAAAAAGAAACATGCCAAAGACGTACACTTCCCACAAGCTCTCCAAGTGCATTTTTAACCACAAAGGAAAGCCCTTGAGCCGCCAACCGACCACGCCGTAAAGACTCTGATGACTTACGTTTACGTCCATAGCCCATCATTGAATCAAGCAACATTTCTCTATAAGGCTTATCTGCTTCTTGCTCCAATAAAAGTGTAAAACATGCCCCATTTTTTGTTTGAAAATTAATCATGTTCATCTTTATATCCGCCCTCTTATAGCACAATGACTAGCATAGCAAAAAATCTAAAAAACTATAGTCAAAAGGAAATGTCAGATCACATACGATCGCAAAGGTTCAAAACCATTAAAGGCGACGGATGCATAAGTTGTTGTGTAAGCGCCAGTTCCATGAATCAATATCTCATCTCCTATTGTGAGAGATAGAGGCAGTGGATAAGGTATTTTTTCGTAGAGAACATCGGCCGAATCACATGTTGGCCCCGCTAAAATACAAGGTTCCATAACCTTATCATCATGAGGTGTTTCAATGGGATAACGAATAGCTTCATCCATAGTCTCAGCAAGGCCATTAAATTTCCCAATATCAAGATAAACCCATCGGACATTATCATTGTCAGCTTTTTTAGAGATCAGCACAACTTCTGTACGAATAACACCAGCATTACCAACCATTGCACGCCCTGGCTCAATAATCGTTTCAGGGATACGATTCCCAAAATGCTTTTTCAATGAATCAAAAACTGCCGTACCATAAGCTTGTTCTGTAGGAACATCTTTCAAATAACGCGTTGGAAAACCACCACCCATATTTACCAGTTTCAACGAAATACCTTCTTGTTCCAAACACTTAAAAACTGTAGCGGCATCTGATAAAGCACGATCCCATGCACTCAAATCAACTTGCTGAGACCCAACATGAAAAGAAACACCATAAGCTTGCAAACCTAGTTGGTGTGCTTGTTTTAGCACATCAACTGCCATAGCAGGGACACAACCGAATTTGCGTGACAATGGCCACTCTGCACCTTTTCCATCGGTAAGAACGCGGCAAAAAACACGTACTCCTGGAGCAACGCGCGCAATTTTTTCCACTTCCTCAACACAATCAACCGCATAAAGCGAAACACCTAATGCATAGGCTCGCGCAATATCACGCTCTTTTTTAATAGTATTTCCAAAAGAAATACGCTCTGACGTTGCCCCTGCTTTTAAAGCCATTTCAATTTCTGCAACAGAAGCCGCATCAAAAGAAGATCCTAAAGAACTCAGCAAGCATAAAATTTCCGGTGCTGGATTCGCTTTTATTGCATAAAAAATGCGAGACTGTGGCAGAGCTTTTTCAAAATTTAAATAGTTATCACGAACAACATCAAGATCAACAATTAAGCATGGACCTTCAGAACGATGTGTTGCAAGAAAATCGCGAATACGTTGTGTTGCCATCTGCAATTCTCCTTGAGGGAACACTCCCTCACTCTATGCTTAAGACAACCTAAGCTGCCAAAAGCCAAAGGACAAAAAACACACAACAACCATCCCCATTCTGATTATAAAAAACAGAAATTAGCATTGCATGCAGCGAAAGAATAACGCAAAAACCGCGTTATCCCATTTTATCTGCCTTTTTGATTGGAGTTGAGAAAACCACTTCCGCACTGAAGGCAATGAGGTGTGCCTCTATAGTTATCCCAGCATTTTAAAACTGGAAGACACCAGAAAGGCCCGCACCGTCGTTGCTTCAAGATGCCCTCATTCTTGCAATTGGCTGTAAGAATGACTGGAGCGGTTAGTTCCAGGTACCGTACCGGTTAATCTCACCATTTGAGAACCAGCGGACACCCACAGGCACGTGCGACTTTGGGCAAGGGATGCTATAAAACGAATCCTTTCTCATTTCAATAATTTTTTTAATTTTAAACATTTTTTAATTTTTAAAGATAAAATGATGCAAAAAAACAACACCATTCCCCGACAGACAAAGCCATACATCTATTTTCATGGGCTTTCTCTTATCTGTACGACACAAATCTCTGTCTTACTTTTAAAGCATCTCGTTTCTTAGCTTTTTCATTTTATCTCCTAATATCTCTCCACAGGATATACCTCAAAAATTACTCAACATATTAATTTATAGTGATAATTTATTATTTTACCCTTTTTACCACCCCTCATGAAATTCCCTCATTTCATTCCACTCTTAAATGAATCAGCCAAAATAATTCTCGTGCGTATTACAAGTAGAAAAATAATATATGAAATAAAAAAACAACTGAAAAAACAATAAAATATCTCTTATATACCCTCTCAAATGCAAAAACACCAACATTGGGAACTGGAGGAGAGTACAGCATCATCCTTTTTAAATCCCTTCCCCCAAAAACACCATTATCTTTCTCATTTTCATTATAAAAAAATATCCCTGCTTTCACATCCATTTCACAATACTGCTGAAGCAAAATATCACGAAAAATCTTTTGTATAATATAGCTCATATAGTATCATTCAACTACGTATCACCGCTATCTTTATGCATATAAAATGCCAAACCAACGCCCTCATTACTATCTACTAATGCCCAATATTACAGAAGCTCCCACATTGAGATGTATCATATTATCTTAAATAGTTTTTGCTTATACATTGCTCCTATTGCTAACATACAAGTGAATAAGACTGAATAATACTTCATTATCAAATCTAAAAAAGTAAATCGCATGCTATTCAACTCTTTTATTCAAATTGAACTAAATGATCATTATACATTAATTTCCCCTATTAAATTATGACGTTATAAGGTCCTGTTAACATTCTATTTCTCTTAACTTTACAGCTGCTTTTTCATCTTCTCTTAATGAGTTACATTTTATTCATTCGCACACTTTTCTCTTAAAACTATAGCTCACCCTCCCCTGTAATAAAACGGAGAGACAGCTTAATTTTGGAAGAGTATAAAATTTCAAAACCAGTAACCATTTTTACCATTATTTTTTCATTCAGCTTTACGATTTTCAAAAACATCTAAAGCACTGTCTTTTAAATCATCAAAATGACGCACTGCCTCACGCTCTTGTTTATCGTTTCTTTAATTTAATGGGATCACGCCCCTCATATAAAATGGAATATCACAAGCAAAATATCCTTTAGTTACATCTTCACGTGCTTTCTTTAAAGAAACATTTCTTAAAGTGCTTGAGCTCATTTCGCACCAGCGCCCATAAATGATATAACAGTAAAGCCTCTATGAAATATATAAAATCTATTGAGCCCCCCATCTTTATGCTTCATAAAAAGGCAAGCCACGCCTTATCACATACTTCCCCCAATATTGTGTGACAACCTTTAACATTTAAGACATTCATAAGAAATATAGTTTGAATTGCTTAACATAGAACAGACTTGGCATAAGAAAACCCTACGATGTTCAGATCTCTTATTCAACATGTAAACAATAAATATTATAAATCAATGTGTTAAACTGTTAGTAAATGGCTTTTCCGTTTTAAAATGAAAAGTATTTGCAATACTCAGTCCTATAAAATCCAAGAGAGCAAAACGATCTATAATGAGTATTTATAAACCGAATAGCTTAATGCAGACCAAAAGACCAAACAACATCCGATCTTATAAAACTTTTTCTAGAAGATCAAAAATCTCTTTCCACTTAAAATTTAAGAGAAAAAAGCTAAAATTTAAATCCTTACACAAAGATATCCTTATGTACCTTGATGAGAATCAATAGCACGCAACTTCAACAATTGGAATTGCCTATGGCGCTCACGAAAGCGCTCTCTATCTGCTTCACTGCGCGTATTATAACAAGCATCACAAGAAACCCCTTCTTCATAATGAGGCGATAATTTGCTTTCAGCATTCAGAGGAGAACGACACGCGCGACATAATTCGCGCCCACATTCTTCAAGGCCATGTTGAACAGAAACCCGTTCATCAAAAACAAAGCACTCACCCCACCATAAACTTTCCTCTTTTGGAATTTTTTCTAAATATTTTAGAATCCCTCCTTTTAAATGATACACTTGGTCATAACCAAGTTCACGAACATACGCTGTTGATTTTTCACAACGAATGCCACCTGTACAAAACATGGCAATTTTCTTTTTCTCTTTTAAATCAGCCTCATGTCGACGTACCCATTCAGGAAATTCGCGAAATGTTTTAATCCGCGGATCAATCGCTCCTTGAAAACTCCCTATGGCATATTCATAATCATTCCGCGTATCGATTAAAATGGTTTCTTCATCTTGAATAAGAGCATTCCAATCTTCAGGATCCACATAAGTTCCAACAACTTTTAGCGGATCAATTCCTTCAATCCCCATTGTTACAATCTCTTTTTTCAACCGCACTTTCAGGCGATGAAAAGGCATTTTTGATGCCCATGAATACTTAATTTCCGGCATTTGAAATGCTGGTTCACCCATAATAAACTCCACCAACGCCTCAATCGCAGCACAAGAACCAGCAACAGTTCCATTAATTCCCTCTTGTGCTAAAAGCAAAGTTCCTTTGATATCCTTTGCTTGACATAAATTCTGCAAAGGTTTTTGTAATTGACGATAATGCTTCAAATCTGCAAAGCAATAAAGTGCAGCAACTTTAAAATTCTTTTCCATATATTTTGCCATAATGCGAGTTTCATTCAATTTCAAGGTTTATTCATGTACTCTTTAGCATATTGTGCTTAATCAAACGGTATAAATAATATCATCTCCAAAAAGAAAGAATATCATGTGCCAAAAAAGAGAAAAGCTTTTATTCTATCTCCAAAGACAAATGGTTATACTTGTTTTACTCATCGATAATCTACAAAGTGCTTTACCCTTAACACGTGCTCTTGTCAAAGGTGGCTTAAAAACAATTGAGATCACATTGCGCACACCAAACGCTCTTCAAACAATTCAAATAATTACATAAAAAAAATCCCTGAAGCAATTGTTGGAGCCAAAACAATTCTCAACACGATACACTACGAACAAACCAAACAAGTAAGAGCAAAATTTATTGCAACCCCTGGATTATCCAATGAATTAATCAATGATGCGAAAAATAGTGAAATTTCCCTTCTCCCAGTGCAAACACCCCAAATAAACTCATACAAGCATTAGACAAAGACTATTCATATCTTAAATTTTTCCTTGCTAAAGCCGCTGGAAGTATTGCCTTCATCCAAGCTTTATCCGCTCCCTTCTCTGATATCTAGTTTTTCCCTACAACTGGTATCACACAAAAAAGTGCGATACACTGCAGCACAACTCTCCTCTCTTTCAAAAAAGCGTGCTCTACAACATAAGGTGCAAGAGCACTATTAGCCCCTTCAACAAAGCCAAAGCTTTCACATATCCTTGCACAATCTTTTATCACGGCTATGGAACCACAAATCATCATCCAATTTTATCCGGATGAATTTTGAGGAAATCGACTATTTTAAAAACGGTTGTTGAAAAAAAGCAACAGCTTTTTCCACTCAACCCACAAAAGCGCGCTCTAAAACATAAGATGCAGGCGCATTATTAGCCCCTTCAACAAGGCCAAAGCTTTCACATATCCTCGCACAATCTTTTATCATAGCCATAGAGCCACAAATCATCACCCGATCTTCATCAGGATGAATTTTGGGAAGACCAGTAGTTTCAAAAAAGCATCCACTCTCCATAACAGTCGTAATACGTCCCATATATTCAGAAGGTTCACGAGTAGTCATAGGATAAAATTTTAACTGTTGTGCATACACTCCAATGAGTGGATCTTGTTGCAAAGAGAAAACAAGATCCTTTGCATAAATCAACTCATTCTTTTCGCGCGTTGTTTGAATAAGAATAACTTCTGAAAATTTTTCATATGTCTCAGGATCACGAATAAGGCTTGCAAAAGGAGCAACCCCCGTACCGGTTGAAAGAAGATAAAGGCGTTTTCCAGGAATAAGAGCATCAAGAACCAATGTTCCTGTAGGTTTTTTACGCATAAGAACTGTATCACCAATTTTAATCTTTTGGAGATGCTCAGTTAATGGCCCCCCTGGAACTTTTATCGAAAAAAACTCAAGCTGTTCATCCCAAAAAGGACTGGCAATCGAATAAGCACGATAAACCGGCTTTGCTGCATTTGGCAAACCAATCATAACAAACTCACCCGAACGAAAACGAAAACTTTCCGGACGATTCAAGCGAAATTTAAATAACCGATCTGTATAGTGATAAACCTCTTGGACGGTAAGTGCGAACACATTCTCAGAAATTGGAAAATTCGCAACGCTGCTGATGTTTGACGGAACATTAGTAGCAGAGGTATTCATACTCTTACCCATATATTTATTGAACGTTAAATTTCGAATCCTTGACGTGGTATAGTACTTGTATAATCATCTGCCAACAATTTTCTTAAAACAAAAAGCTTGAGATTAACATCTTTATGTCAAAGTTAATCGCACGAGGAAAATATGAATACACCTCATGCCCAAAAGAAAAAGAAAAATACTGAGCATTAAACAATCACTGCCCTCTTTTCTATTTTAATATATAATGCACATTATAACGCTATAATACTCTTTCGCTTTACAAAATTTATGATCGAAAACCTTAAGATTAAAAGAGATAAAACTTTTATGGATTGAACGATAACCGTACAACTCCTCAACAAAATTTCGCTATTATATTCATTATTTTCCTGAATAACCTTTTTTACGACTGCTCTTTTCATCCATAAATTAAGTCTTACGCACTCTAATGGTTGATAAAAATTCTTCCACTTAAAACCAACCAAACGATATCGTATATTCAATTCGTCTTAAAAAAATAATATCCAAATCAACAACTTTTAATGGCTCAGAAAGCGTTTACACTCTCTTTCTCATTTAACAAAAGTAACTTTAAATGAATAAAATAATATTCAAAATTGCGCAGATGACTGATTTGCACCACCCTCAGGGTAGAAAATTTGTAATTCATGAATTTAGGATGAATAATATATCGTTTTTCATGCTATAAATAAGCAAACCGTACATATTTAATAGAAAGAGCTCCCCCAGAAATAAAAGCATAACATTGCACTCTTCACAAGAATATACTACAATGAATTATGCTTTCTTTTTTTAAGCTCACACTAGGAAAAATTAAGTATACAATAGAAAGTTATGTTTCACAAATTATCAAAAGATACCATGTGGATAACAACATAAATGAAACTAAAATATTTCTTATGTCGCAAATATTATTTTACCTAAAAAACTGCTTTCCTAGTACATAATTCAGTATAGTCTCCTTATGGTTTTGACCATAGCAATCAATATCTTGCCATATATCACAAGGAACTTCTATGAAACAACACCAAAGAAAACTGCCTACTTCACGAATATAGATAAGATTTTAAAATGAACAAAGCCGTTAATGATGAAATAAATACATCCCTCTATGCAGCTGTAGCAACCATTGATGTTAGTGCCATTGTTGCCAATTATATCGCTTTAGCCAAACGCGTAGCGCCAACGGAATGTTCAGCAGTTGTAAAGGCAAATGCCTATGGGCTAGGAGCTCACAAAATTGCTCCTGCCCTTTATCAAGTTGGTTGTCGCACTTTTTTTGTCGCCCAAATTAGAGAAGCATTGCAATTAAAAAGCATTTTACCATCAAATGTCACAATTGCCTTTCTGAATGGACTTCCACACTTAACAGAAGAATTTGTAGCACAATCTGGTCTTGTTCCTGTACTGAACTCTTGGAATGCCATTGAAAATTGGCAAAAAATTTGTCAAAAAAAAGATAAAAAATTACCAGCAATTATTCAAGTCGATACCCATATGAACCGATTAGGACTTGATCAAAAAGAATTACAAAAACTCATCAAACGCCCTACAATTTTTGAAACTGCAGACATAAAATATATTCTCAGTCACCTTGCTAATGGAGAAGATAATACCCACCCATCAAATTACACCCAATTAACTTCTTTCAAAAATACCCTTACACAACTACCAACATGTAGAGCTTCCCTTGCAAATTCTGGAGGTATTTTTCTGGGATCAGATTTTTATTTTGACCTTGTTCGCCCCGGTATTGCTCTTTACGGCATCGACCCCTCAGGAAAACACCCATCCCTTCTGAAACCTGTTTTAAAACTTGAAGCCCAAATCATTCAAAGCCGCGTTGTTGGTACAGGATTACCTGTTGGTTATGGAGAAAGCTTTATAACCAACAGGCCAAGCACTCTTGCAACCATTTCTATTGGCTATGCAGACGGTTGGCTTCGTACTCTTTCAAATAAAGGAACAGTTTATTTCCATGGGCACAAACTTCCCATAGTTGGACGCATTTCTATGGACGCCATTATTGTAGATACAACCGATCTTGATCAAAAACCTCAAACGGGTGACTGGGTAGAACTCATTGGCCCCAATCAAACACTTGAAAAAGTATCTATAGATGCTAACACTCTTCCCAATGAAATTCTAACGTCTCTTGGATCACGCTATAAATATATTTACACATAAGACTCTTTAACGAGATAAACTAATAAAAATCATCATTTTAGAAAATTAGGAAACTTTTATAAAGTATTTTATAAAATCAATTACCTAGAAAGCACAGACACCACCCATTCAAAGGGACATCAAAATAGATCGATTGATGAAAAGAATCTATTACCAAATTTTTAAAATTAATTGCCGAATTAAATCAAAGTATTAATTTGTAATTTACATATTGAATGACAGCACCCAATATCGTAAGTACCTCTTACTTCATCCTTTTTCATAATGAAGCAATCAAAGTGTTTTGCTTGCGTACACAACTTAGACTGTATGTTGATAAAAATCATTTAATAAGACAATAAACACCTCTTATGAACCATTTAAGATACTGTTATATCATTGGAAATTAGACAATAAGTAATTAAGGGATCTGATTCACACTTTGCTGCAATAAAAGAGAATAATGCACGATAGACTCTATATCATCGTTTATCTTATACCTTTTATGGATATTGTTGTAAAATAGATGTAAGAAATATTTCTTTAAAACAAGCATTAATGGATGATATTAAGTGTATTCTGTTTAAATGAAAAGATATAACCCCATTTAATGTCATAGAGCAGCTCTTACATTGAGAACGATTTATAAGAAGGTTTTTATCTCCGCATCTCTCCCCCTTATAACGCGCAAAAAATGCTATTGCTCCATTATGAATAAATTTAAAATAAAAAACAACACATACTCTTTGCCTATTTGTATCTCTTATCCGATAGAGATGAATTTATAGATTATGACTACGCATTCATATATTTCTTACAACACATAACACTTTTTTCCACTTTTTTGATTTTGCTCACGTTATAAAAAAACAACATAAAATTTTAGAGAACATATCAATACACCATAGCAATACAATCAATACGCACAAAACCCACACAAAATGTGTGGGCTTTTTTCATTCAAACAAATAAATAAATCGAATAAATATTTTTCGTTTAATAGGTATTTCTCATTGGTGGACACGAACAAATGAGCATTCTATCTCCAGCAACGTTGTCAATACGGGATACAGGAGGCCAATATTTATTAGCTGGATCCAAAGAACTATTAGGAAAAGCAGCTTCTTGTCGCGAATAAGGTCGCGTCCAAACATCATCCAAAATATCTGTCACTGTATGAGGTGCATTTACCAATGGATTATTATCTTTTGGCCAAATCCCGCTACCAACTTTTCTAGCCTCTTCAGCAATAGAGAGTAAAGCATCACAGAAACGATCAATCTCTTCTTTTGATTCTGACTCCGTTGGCTCAATCATCAAAGTTCCCGGAACAGGAAATGACATCGTAGGGGCATGGAATCCATAATCAATGAGACGTTTTGCAATATCCTCAACACTCACCCCATACTGCTCTTTCAACACACGCGTATCCACAATACATTCATGAGCAACCCGCCCATACTTTCCCCGATAGAGAATGGAATAAGCTGATGAAAGACGAGCAGCAATATAATTAGCATTTAAAATAGCTATTTGAGTTGCATATTTTAAGCCATCAGCTCCCATCATTCGAATATACATCCATGTAATCGCAAGAATAGATGCACTTCCATAAGGAGCAGCCGAAACTGCATGAGTTGTCCCATCCTGTTCATGCCCTGGTAAAAATGGCTTGAGATGCGCTGCAACCCCAATTGGCCCCATACCAGGCCCACCCCCTCCATGGGGAATAGCAAATGTTTTATGAAGATTCATATGACAAACATCGGCACCAATATCTGCCGGACGAGCAATCCCCACAAGCGCATTGAGATTAGCGCCATCAAAATAAACTTGTCCACCATTTTCATGAATAATAGCACAAATTTCCTTAATACTTTCCTCATAGACACCATGGGTTGAAGGATAAGTAATCATGAGAGCTGCCAATTTATCCTTATGCAATTGCGCTTTTATTTTGAGATCATCCACATCAACATCGCCATCGCTTAAACACTTTACCACAACGACTTCCATCCCTGCCATATGCGCCGAAGCCGGATTAGTACCATGCGCAGATGCCGGAATAAGACAAATTGTACGTTGATGTTCACTCCGTGATTGGTAATATCGTCGGATCGCCAAAAGTCCTGCATACTCCCCTTGAGCACCAGAGTTTGGCTGAAAAGAGACTTGCGCAAATCCTGTAATTTCACACAACCATACATTTAACTGATTGACCATCTCCAAATAACCCGCAGCATCCTCTTGTGAAACAAAGGGGTGTATATTGGCCATGCTCGTCCAACTTACAGGCATCAATTCAGCCGCTGCATTAAGCTTCATTGTACAAGAACCAAGAGGGATCATAGCACGATCCAGTGCCAAATCTTTATCCGCCAAGCGACGCAAAAAGCGCATCATATCTGTCTCTGAATGAACCGCATGAAAAAAAGGCTGAGAAAGAAAAGCCACATCCCGTTCTTGACCAAAGAGCCGTGGAGAAGCCTGATCAACTAATCGAGCTCCCAAAAGCTGAGCTAAAGCACAAGCATCTTCTTCGGTCGATAATTCATCAAAATTGATGGCAATAGTGTCATCATCAAAAACACGAACAAGGCGCCCCGCCATTTTTGCTTGATGAGCAATTTCTTGAGCTCTTCCCTTAACAGAAATACTCACACAATCAAAAAAGCTTTCACCTTCCACATGAATCCCTGAATTCTCTAAACCAGCAACAAAACGGCATGTTAAATGGTGAATCCGCTGCGCAATTTCTTGTAAGCCTTTTGGCCCATGCCAAACAGCATAAGCTGTTGCCATATTAGCCAATAAAGCTTGCGCTGTACAAATATTTGACGTCGCTTTATCGCGCCGAATATGTTGTTCACGTGTTTGCAAAGCTAAACGAAAACCAACCCGGCCTTTGGTATCCACAGATTGCCCCACAATACGCCCTGGAATAAGGCGCGTTAATGCATCACTAACCGCAAGGTAACCAGCATGTGGACCACCAAACCCCATTGGGATCCCATAACGCTGCATAGAACCCACAACAATATCAGCGCCCCATTGAGCGGGAGGTTCCATAAGGGTAAGCGCTAAAGGATCAGCCACAACGATAACCAGCGCTCCTTTTTCCTTTGCCTCTTTTATGATCTTACTGTAATCATGGAAAGAACCTTTTGTATCTGGCCAAGATAAAACAATTGCTGCTGTATCAGCACAAATCTCCTTTTCTTGGCTAATACACATGCCTTGTGTTTCAGCACGCGTTTGCGCAACACTCAAAGTCTGAGGATGTAAAAGACTCTGAAGGGAAATTTTTGTTTTTTTCTCCCGTGTGAAACGAAAAGCAAGAGCATTTGCTTCAGCGAAAGCCGTTGCTTCATCAAGAAGGGAAGCAGCGGCAACAGGCAAACCTGTCAATTCACTAATCAATGTCTGAAAATAAAATAAAAGCTCTAAACGACCTTGGCTAATTTCTGCTTGATAAGGCGTATAAGCCGTATACCAAGCTGGATTTTCGAACAAATTTCGTAAAATAACCGGAGGCACCTGCGTTCCATGATACCCTTGCCCAATAAAACTTTTGTGTACACAATTACGCTCCATCATCTTGGCAAGTTCTTCCAAGGCTTGTCCTTCACTCGCAGCCTTTGGAAGATTAAGTGAACGTCTCAAATGAATAGAGTTTGGAACCGCTTGAGAAATAAGTGTATCAACACAATCAAGCTCTAGAACATCAAGCATTTTTTGTGTTTCATCAGGACGCAGCCCAATATGTCGAGAAGAAAAGGAATGCTCGCTCATAATACTCATCCAATCAAGGCTTTATAAGCGTCTTCATCCAACAACCCTTCCAGTTGTGTTTCATCCCACATTGTCATTTTCCATAACCAGCCTTCTGTTTCAGCTTTCTGATTGACCAGTTCAGGATGATCAGCTAATGCTTTATTAATTTCAATCACTTCACCATCAAGAGGAGCATAAACATCTGATGCCGCCTTCACAGATTCTACAACAGCAACGGACTCTCCTTTAGAGATTTTTGTTCCACTTTGTGGTAAATCAACAAAAACCAAATCGCCTAATTGCTCTTGCGCATAACGCGTTACTCCAACAGTCACCATTTGCCCTTCAACGCTAAGCCATTCGTGGTCTTCTGTAAAATAAGTTTTAGACATAGAAAAATCATCCTTTAAAATAACGTTGTTCAACAAAGGGAAGTGAATGAACTGCCAAAGCAATCTTTTTGCCGCGCAATTGGGTAAAGACTTGTGTCCCTTCAGCTTTATAATCAACAGGAACATAACCCATAGCGACAGGGCCATCAAAAGAAGGACCAAATCCCCCTGATGTTACAACACCAATCTCATTTTCTTGATCATCGAGAAGCACTGCACCAGCACGAATAGGTTGGCGTGTTTGCGGTTTTAATCCAACACGACAACGAACAGGTCCTTTTTGCATCACTTCAAGAAAAGCCTTCGCACCATAAAATTGCGCTTTTTCTCGAACATTTTTATGGACGGCCCACGCCAGAGCAGCATCAATAGGCGTTATATCGGGGGTAATATCATTTCCATGCAAACACAACCCTGCTTCCAACCGCAAGCTATCGCGTGCTGCAAGTCCAATCCACTCGACACGAGAATCACTGAGCAATTTTTCAGCCAACGCATGTGCATGCCCTATGGGTACAGCAATTTCAAAACCATCCTCTCCCGTATAACCAGAACGCGTTATAAACCAATCTTGTTGTGGTTCGAATCCTTGCATAAAGAACAATTCATTCCCTGGTAAATCTGCATCAGCAAGAACAGCTGCTGCTTTAGGACCTTGAAGAGCAAGCAATACCCTTTCAAGGACCAGCACTTGACATTCAAAATCAACAGCGCGCTTTTCTAATTCTATAAAATCAGCCTGTGCATTCCCAGCATTTGCAACCAAGATAAAACGATTTTCTGCCAAACGAGTGATGATAAGATCATCAAGAATACCTGCCTGCTCATTAAGCAAATAATTATACCGTGATTGCCCAATCTTTAAAGCTGCTGCATCAATGGGGCAAGCATAAGATAAGAATTCCACTGCTTGTGCCCCTTCAACACCAATCAATTTCATATGCGAAATATCAAAAAGTCCTGCATGTTCACGCGTATGAAGGTGCTCTTTCAAAACACCAAGAGGATAAGTTAAAGGCATATTCCAACCCGCAAAAACGCCAAATTTTGCTTCTGCTTTTTCATGCAGATCATATAAAGGAAGTGTTTTTAAAAAAGATGTTTCTTGTGCTGTGCCCATAATAACTCCAAAGCCACACTAACGCCCACACAACATGGCCGTTTCTACACCCCTCTGTCATAAACCTGAGAGATTCACGAAAAGATCTTTCGCTTACACCTTCGGTGCGGATTTTCCCGACTTTCCAGATCTGCCTTCCTTCTTTTACGGTCCTTAATGCCTGAGAGATTCTGGGCTATTTCCCCTTCGGCGGCAATGCGAAAATTTGCAATCTGCACTCTCCCGCAAAAGAATGAAAGAAACGAGAACGCTCTTTCCAGCATATTTTAATCTATAACCTATCTTTACCGCACTGTCATTAGTAAAAGTGATAAAAAAATAAAGCGACGAAAATGCTCTCATTTTAAAACTTGCATAAACTGCTTCAAAAGATTTATAATGTTATCCTTTTGAACTTTACAAAAATTGTAAGGAACACATTTTAGGAAATTTAAGACAAAAATCAAAAGCTATAAACGAAAAAGCCCCTTGAAAATCATGCAAAATATCACACACTAAAAAGATCGCAAAGCAATATTATTTCTTGCACAATTTAACCTTAAAGATAGGGTTTTATATTCTTATAAGAATGAGGGTTTCAAGTATTTTATAAGTATGGTTTTAATGCAAAAGAAATGGATTTTTTGCTTTCTCAATAGTGTCATAAATTGCAACTATTTACAGAGCAAAAATACCGAACAAAGGTCAAAAAATACTCATGAAAGCTGGTAATATCTCTTATAATTGTGAAAATGATCTTCCAAAGCAAATTGCCCTTTTTCCTCTAGAAGGTGCACTCTTACTGCCTGGTGGTTTTTTATCACTCAATATTTTTGAACCAGAATCACTTGAAATGATTGAAAACGTTATGGTGTCCAATCGTCTGTTGGGCATTATTCAACCCCTTTCATCAGATACAAACCGCTTTTCTACACAACTTTATAAAACAGGCTGTATAGGGCGCATTACAAACTACAGTGAAACAGGGAATGGACAACTGTTCATTATATTACAGGGTGTTTGCCGCTTCACTTTAGAACAAGAATTAAAAAATACAAAATCCTATCGAACAGCTCTCATCCAATCAAACATAAAAGACCTACAAGAACTTGACATTGAAGAAAGCATTAATCGAGAAAACTTACTCGACGTTGTTGAAAAATATCTGACTATCCATGAAATGGAATATAATTGGAGCAGTATCATAGAAGCCCCTACCCCTATATTGGTTAATGCTTTTTCAGCTCTTATCCCCTTTACACCAGCAGAAAAACAAGCTCTCCTTGAAGCTCCAGATATAGGAAGCCGTGCCCAAACTCTTCTTGCATTAACAGAACGTTCACTCATGAAACAAACAGGCACAGATTATCGTTTAAACTAATAAACATCAAAACATGAAAAAAATGACCACAGATCCCAAAATGCTCGAATTACTTGTCTGCCCAATAACAAGAGGCACACTCTCTTTCAACAAAGAAACACAAGAGCTCATTTCTCTTAAAGCCAAACTTGCCTACCCTATTCGTGATGGTGTTCCCATTATGCTTGCTTCAGAAGCGCGCCCTTTGCAAGATAATGAAACGTAACGCATAAAAAAATCTTTATGTAATTTCAAGCCCACTGTTATCAAGCCTCTATCAATATGATATCTCAATACTCGCGCGTTTTGAAAAAAACATTTTATGATATAGCAATACATTGATTTATAAAGATATTTATATCGCTTTACCTCTTACAATAAAAACCCTAACTGCTATGAGTTTCTTTCATTCTAGCCTGTTCATATTAGAGCAATCAAAACCATTTTCTTGCAAAACACAAATACCTGATAAAAATAGTGGTTTTCTTGCGCATGAAATGGCTTATTTAGCATGAAGTTTCTTATGGAGATAAAACTTTGCTTGAAAAAAGGACTAAAAATGCCTCTTATGATCCCTTTAAACGCAAAAGTTATAATAACATTTTTAGCCAACTCAAGGGAACGAAGTTTATTAAATATAAAGATGGTTATATTCCATGGGCTTTATTTTATAACATTTAAAATAAACATATGGCCTCTTATAAAGACTCTCAAGTGCCAAAGACTATAAAAAAAGACCTAAGAACTAACAAAGAGTGTGATGATGTTAGCTTGCTCTTTTATTAAGCCTCAAGATAGAGGATACTATAAATTTTATATTATTTATGAGGTCTTTATCATTATACCCAACACAGACGACGTTTAAAATAGGTGCGACAAGCTTTAAGGCATACCTTTAAAACATGCGAATACGCAACACAATAGGATGCTATTTTATATGAAGAACCATGGATCCCATCCAAAAAGCCACATGTTTAAGATACCCACTATTATGGAGATTAATAAAAACCACAAACTGTATCATCTTTTACATGCTATATCAGTGGATAACAGTATATCGCGTAAAGAGAAATATTTACTTTTGAAAAAATTCAACTCCCTGCCCGAAAAAAACAAAGGACAATTGTGCAATTAATTTCTGATAAAAAATATCCCTTTAGTTGCATAAATTAATTAAGAAAATCATTAACGTCCTTAATAACATTGAAGAGAATTTTGCCTGTCTCTCCCCCCCACCACCACCTCAAAGGACAAAGATTTTTAACCGCATCTTATCTGTCAACAGTCCAGATTCTACCGAGTTGCATCTAGCTTCCACTCTGCTTTACTTAAATGTTTCACTTAAACTGAAAACTCTCAACAAACAAACTTAAAAAATCTTCACCACGTACTAAAATACTTATATATCAAGGAATTTTACCCCCCTACCTCAAATGAAGGTGTTTTATGGCATCATAGCATAAAAGAATAAAGTAAAAATAAGAACTATAAAATGCCAAACGGATACGAAAAACTACATATGTAGCTTTCATAAGACTTTTTTATCTCATAGACACTTGAGTTTATCTTGTTATGCTGTAAATTCTGTTATTTAGGGGATAAGGATATCAAACATGCATACCTCCTTGAGATATTTATTAGAATGCATATTAAATATTTTTAGGCTTTCTTATTGAACCTTTAGTTTTAAACGAAGAGTGAGAAGCCAAAAGAAAGCTACTAGAACCTTACTGTTTACAAACCGGAAAGGAATCTTCGTCTTTAAAGACATAGAGAAAAGGTTAAATAATTAAAAACTTAACAAACCTTTCACCAACGTGATGCGTAATAATATCTTAAAAAAATCAAAATAGTGAAGGTAAACAATTGACAAAAGATAAACAATTCGCTTAATCAAGGTATTTTAAAAGAGATACTAACTTAGCATATAATATTCAATTTTTTCTAATTCTGAAAGATTCACAAGACAATATCATTTGAAATAAAACAATTTATTGCACTAACGATTATGATGGGGGTGCATAAAGTTGGGATTGTTGAAAACATAATTTAATGCTGTTCCTTGACCAACTCGCTCTCTCCTGAGTATAGCATCGGGAATAAACGTAGAGCGACATGAGGAGTGTAGAAGATGAGTTTTAAAGTTGCAATTGTTGGCGCAACCGGAAATGTTGGTCGTGAAATGCTCACAATTTTAGAAGAGCGTGGTTTTCCCGCGCATAAAATTGTCCCTCTAGCGTCACGACGTTCTTTAGGGCAAGAAGTTTCTTATGGAGATAAAACTTTAAAAGTAAAAGCACTGGACACTTACGATTTTTCTGACACAGATTTTTGTCTTATGTCTGCGGGGGGGAGCATTTCCAAAGAGTATGCTCCTAAAATCGCTGCATCCGGTTGTATCGTTATCGACAATTCTTCCACGTGGCGCTATGATGCCAATATTCCATTAATTGTCCCTGAAGTGAATGCCCCAGCTATAGATGCTTTTTCTAAACGTAATATTATAGCTAATCCAAATTGTTCAACAATTCAATTGGTCTTAGCTTTAAAACCTCTCCATGATGCTGCAATTATTAAACGTGTTGTTGTCTCTACATATCAATCGGTTTCTGGAGCTGGTAAAGAAGGAATGGACGAACTTTTCGAACAATCACGCGCAATTTTTGTTGCAGATCCAATTACATCAAAAAAATTTACCAAACGCATTGCATTTAATGTTATTCCTCACATCGATGTTTTCATGGAAGATGGCTACACGAAAGAAGAATGGAAAATGACCGTGGAAACGAAGAAAATTCTCGATCCGAAAATTAAATTAACTGCCACAGCTGTTCGGGTTCCTGTTTTTATCAGTCATGCGGAAGCCGTTCATGTTGAATTTGAAAAACCATTAAGCGCCTCTGAAGCACAAGCGATTCTACGGGACGCTCCCGGTTGTCAGCTTATCGATAAGCACGAAGATGGTGGCTATACCACACCTTATGAATGTACAGGAGAAGATGATACCTTTATTAGCCGTGTTCGTGAAGATATCACTGTTGAAAATGGTTTGGCTTTCTGGATTGTCGCCGATAATTTAAGAAAAGGAGCAGCATTGAATGCAGTTCAAATTGCTGAATTGCTCATTTCTCGTAATTTGATACAGCCTAAGTCGGCTAATTAACCATCTCCCTATCCGAAAGGTCGAAAATCCCCACAAAGCCGATCTATAAAAAGCCCGGCTTCTTTAAGAATCTTCTATATCTCACATCGTTCTAAAAGACAGCACATCGGAGCATTGACAACTTCTTCTCTGAATATTCTTAATTCTCTCTGCCTTTAAAAAAACAAAAATTTCTAATCTACATTGATCTCGTACATAAACACGCTTTTTAAGTCGCGTGCCCCAATCATCACCTTGATGCCGCTTTACAGCACGAACAGAATCAGCAGCATAAAGCATTTTTTGCTTCATACTGCCACACTTTTTATCATTCCTTTTATGACATTAATCCTTATGGAGCAGGATAAGTCACAACACGATAACGCGTTTCATTGCGCTCGAAATTTTTGTAATTTACATCATTAGGAAAGAAGGGATTATAAGCATTCACATGCTTCACAGAAACTTTTTGTGCTTTTGGTGACGGATTTAATATTGTACGTTCATCCCTTTTTTTTACACCTGTTGCATCGATAATCACATCTGTTCTATATAGTTTTTGCATGTTTTTCCGTGTTTTTTGAATTGCCGGAATAGTTTTAAAATCAGAAACCACTTGCTTTATTTTTTCTTTTGGCGATTTTATCATGGACTTTTCTTTTTCAGGCATCTTTGTAAAAGCAATAGTAGGAACATTGTTGACATTTACATAACGTGCAGATGCCCAACCAACTTTTCCATTATAACCAAGAGAACACCAAGTTTTATTGGATAAACAGCCATAAATTTGCACTTTTTCTCCCATTGGAACCATTACGATAACTTTATAAGCTGTTGCAGGACCTGTCCGTAAAGACACCTGACCTGATACAACACGGGCAACTGTTCCTGCGATAGTTCCAGCTTCCGTGTGAAAAGTAGTCATTGCGACTCCTGACGCTCCCAAAGCCCATAAAATCATTGTCGTTGATAAAAAATTTTTTCTTAACATTATTTTTCTTCCTCTCTAACATGTGAAGAGCACAATATTCACCTTTGCAGAAATTTTCCGCGTTTAAATGCAGTGATCATCAACCGTTATTCCTCCCCTAAAAGGTCTCATAACATTGTGCAACCAAATCTCTCTTTATCCCCTCACAACACAGCCTTTTGACCTTGATTGCGCAACATGTTCATCATTAATTGACTGCTAAAGTATCATCTGATTAATTTGGCTCTTCAACCAATCATCCCTTAAAGAAGTTTTTAAAGTGTCATTAGTTCCCTAAACAAATACGTACAATAGAAGAATTGATTGTCTGAATTTCTACTCACTCATGATGATATTTCGCGAAAAATGCTGAAAAATAGAGGAAAAATAATACTCTTCTTAAAATAAAAGTGATTGAATATTCTCTAAAGCTTGTATAATTTTAGACTGCCCTAAAAGAGTATAGGGTATATTGAAACTTCCCTCAAAAAATCTCTTGAAAAAGAAAGTTAAAAGCATATGGCATCAATTTTTTTTTCTCGCAGTCAGATTATAGGATTATTCCTTTCTCTCTTTGCACTTTTTTTGTCTACAGCTTTTGTCATGGCCACAGACCAATCAAAAATCAAACTTGGTGTCATGGAAGGATACGAAGCAGCCATTTGGAAAGTTGCTGCTGAACAAGCTAAAAAAGCTGGTTTAGAAATCGAGCTTATTTATTTTTCTGATTATACTTTGCCCAACGATGCTGTTAACGCAGGAGAGATTGATGCAAATGCTTTTCAGCACACACCTTATTTTAACAATCAAATAGAGCAGCGTGATTATAGACTTTCAATCGTAGGGTACACGTTTATTGCTCCAATAGGTGTCTATTCTCATAAAATTAAAGACATAAAAGAACTGCGCGATGGAGCACATATCGGTATTCCTAATGATCCATCCAATGGTGGAAGAGCCTTACTTCTTCTGAATTCTCTAGAACTTATTAAATTAAAAGACCCTCACGATATTCTTGCGTCTCCACTGGATATTATTGAAAATCCCAAAAACTTGCAAATTCAGGAACTCGATGCTGGCATATTGGGGCGCGCTATTGATGATTTTGATATTACCATTATCAATACAAATTGGGCATTAGTTTCTGGATTAGACTTACAAAAAGATGTTATTGCTTGGGAAAAAGCAGAAAATAATTCCTATAACAATATCATTGTTGTGCGTACCAACAACAAAGATGAACCATGGGTCAAAAAATTAGTTACTGCCTATAATAGTGAACCTGTCCGTGCAAAAATCAAAGAAATTTTTGGGCCAACAGCACAAACATCTTGGTAATTCTGCTAAATATCTTAGAAGCTATGCCAAACATTCTGGTAATTTTAAATGGAAAAAAATACCCTCATTTCTTTAAAAAATGTCAGCCGTTGTTTTAACAAAACGGCTGGTATTCCGGCAATCGATAACTTATCGCTCGATATCCATGTCGGTGAAATCCTTGGTATTATCGGTCGTAGTGGAGCAGGAAAATCAACACTTATTCGCTGTTTAAATGGACTAGAGAAAATTGATAAAGGGTCTCTTTTTTTTGAAGGTGTAAATATTTCAAATCTATCAGAGACAGAATGGGCGCCTTATCGTCAACGTATTGGAACGATTTTTCAACATTTCAATCTTTTATCATCGCAAAAGGTTATTGATAACATTACCTTACCACTCAAATTAACAGGAGTAAACAAAAAGCAACGGAACAAACGTGCCCTTGAGCTTATTGAATTAGTAGGATTATGTGGTAAAGAATATTGTTATCCTGCAGAATTATCAGGAGGACAAAAACAACGTGTTGGTATTGCCCGTTCTCTAGCCGCTAATCCTAAAATATTATTATCAGATGAAGCAACCTCTGCTCTTGATCCTGAAACAACACAATCTATCCTGGAACTTCTAGCCGATATTAATAATCGCCTTAATCTTACTATTGTTCTTATTACCCACGAAATGGAAGTAGTACGCACTATTGCACATCGCGTTGTTGTCCTTAATCAAGGGTGCATTGTGGAAGAAGGATGTGTAAAAGATATTTTCACATCACCACAAGAAGAAACAACGATTGCCATGCTCAAACTTATTACGCCACAACTTCCTGAAAAATATGCAAAAAATCTTAACTCCATCGGTCAAGAAGCTGTTATTGAAATTAACATTGCTGGAGAAATTGCCCAACAACCTTTTCTTCATCTTCTGGAAGATGCAAGCGGTTTAAGAGCACGTATTCTCCATGGTGGTATTGATACAGTCCAGAGCGAAACCATTGGACGCCTCTTCCTTGCTCTTCCTGCTCAAGATAAAGAAGCTTTAAAAAAAGCCGTTCAATGGTTAACCGAAAAGGGGCGATATTGCGAGGTTTTAGGTTATGTCTAATGTTTTATCTCATGAACTCCCCAATGCCGTTTTTGATACAATATTGATGACGATAAGTGCTTCTGTTATGGCTCTAATTATAGGGCTTCCACTTGGTCTTCTTCTTCATACAACAGCGCGTGGAGGAATTTTTGCTTCATCTTTTATCCATCGCCCTTTAAGCATCATCATTGATAGTATTCGTGCTATTCCCTTTATTATTCTTGCATTTTATCTTCTTCCCATTACACGTATTGTTGTCGGAAGAGGTGTGGGAATACCCTCTGTAATTTTTGTTCTCACCATTTCAGCTATTCCTTTTTATGCACGCATGGCGGAACTCTCTTTTAAAACAATTGAAATAAGTCTTATTGAAGCTATACGCTCTATGGGTGCAACTCGCCTTCAGATTATCAGATATGTTCTTATTCCTGAAGCCCTCCCTAGCCTGATTACAGGTTTTACAGTCATGATCATTTCTCTCATAGGAGCCACCTCACTGGCTGGTTATCTCGGTGGAGGTGGTTTAGGAGATATGGCAATCCGCTATGGCTATCAACGCTACAATACCTTCATCATGACCATCGTCATTATCCTTTTGATCATGCTCAATATTATAACCCAGTGGACTTCCGATAAAATCGTACAAAAACTTGATAAAACAAAACGTTAAAAAACTTAGAATTTCACATACCAATATCATCATCCTATTTGCTACTTTCCAAGTGCCCTCTTTGGGGTAGCACGACAGACTTTGACGCAATACGACACCTTTGGCAAAGTAAAACAAAATCCTTGGCAAAATAGAACAATCATTTGTAAAGCGTAGCCACCCTTTGGCTATCGAACATCAATAAAATATAATAACTTGATTTATAAGGATAATTCATTATTTTTCATATTGCGTAAAAGAGCTGAAGATTGTCAAATTCTTTCGTTCTAAACCTCTTTTATCTTGAATCAATTGAAACCATTTCCTCATACATCACAAGCAGTACTGGCGTGGAGGCAAATGGTTTCAATTGATTCAATTTGAGAGGAAGTACAATAAGAGAGTTCTATGATATTCAAGACTCGAATTTAAGTTAAAAATCGATAGATTATCTTTATAAATCAGCTTATTGCCACTCACAAGGCGACATTTCGAAATTGCAAAAAGTTTGATGAGCTAAGATGATAAAAAAGAAATGCATTTGAATACATGATACCCTCCATTGTGTTAACCCATCACTTGTTTTAAAGAAACATTAAATATCCAAGCCTATTTTGCAATGCTGTTCATGAATGGTATAATCATAAATCTACAGATTCGTTGAAGTAAAAAAGTGGCATCATCATATATTTTTTTAACGCCCAACTTTACAACAGCACTTAACCCTTGAAATACCTCATAAATGATTTTTCTTTAAGTTTTTTTTATCTACGTACCACTCTCATTTGTAACTTTCAATCAAATAAACTTGATTGATTCAAGGGAAATAAACCCAGTTACAATTAAGAGAAATTTATAATCGTGAGATTTTTCATTCAACATATAGGATAATAGACTATGATTATAAATCAGTATGTTGCTTTTAAGATGAGTGATTGATAAATTTATTATTTAATATCGTTTTTTACGGGCTATTTTTTCAATGTTCTTATCTTAAGCTGATTTTGCAAAAACACGATTTTCTAATAGATTACTCTATCGCTTTTCTTTCAAATATTTGATCAAATTTTTCATTAAAATTTTAATTATGCTTGCATTAAATATATTATTTAATATAAAAGAGAAAATTATTAAACAGTAATTTTTATTTTTACAACTTTTAATTTATTATTTTAAGATTTATATTTAAATAAAATATATTAACATTAATTTATGATTAAAATATTTAAAAATAAATTTTATTACCTTGTTTTTATAACATTCATTATTTTTTTGCATAAACTTCAGAGTTTTATGTAAATATTTCTGAATATTTATTTCAAAAAGAACTATTTTTTACTAATAAAGATGAAAATATATTTACTCAAAATATAGATATGACTGTGATTTACACTATTGAAGAAAAAAATCAGCTCCCTTTTATGAAAATTAAGCAAGGAAGTTGTTTTTCAGTATTTTAGGGGATCATCTCATTTTTCATGACTCTCTTTTTATTTGGTTTTAGGTAGTTTTTTAGCGCGCTAGTGTTGCTTATAATGTCTTTGTAAATTTGATAGGTTGACTTATTTTATTATAAGCAGGTTTTATTAACTTTAAAAACCAAAATTTTCAATGCTCTATACTATATAAGATAGGGAACCTGAATAACCTTTTTCAAGAATCTATGAGATGTTTTTATATATTAATAAAGTTGAAAATCATTTCGTTAACGTCTTTTATGTTTGAAAATGGAGATTCTGACGGCTCTTTTAAAACTTATAACTGTTTTTCTCAAAAAATAGTACACTATTTCAGAGCCTATTTATGAAGATATATTTGTTTTAGGTTGCTGTTTTTACTTACGATCAATTTCATTTCTCGATATTAACGATAGAGAATCTCTACTGTATTGATAAGTGATACGATAAAAGATCTTCGAAGTACTATTTCATATTTCTTTTATCTCGATAATATATAAGTATTATTATATTAACACCTTTTAATATTATACTATTTTAAAGTTTATTTTATCTCAAAGCATTTATAAAAATTCTATTATATAATTTTTCAAACTAAATTATTATTTTTATGTAAAATCTGATAATTTTTTCTAAATTTTAGGTAATGATAATAGAATACAAACTATCGATACAGCTTACTTTTATAATATTTTTTGTAATACGAGGATATGCTCAATCGTATTCGCATTATTTTATAATCATTTGATTTTCAAATAAATTTTATTAATTATTCCTTTCAGAAATTTTTTAATATTGTTGTTGTTATTTTAAATTAATCAGCTATTATTTTAAAAATTAAAATTTATATTATTTTATGTATTTACATGTAATACATAATGTATTATTATATATACATATATATAACATATTGTGTTATATATATGTATATTCTTTTACTTTTTCAGTAAAGAAAAAGAGGAGCAAATAAAGCTATGTTTAAACTATTTAAAAATCGTATATGTTCATTTATTTTTACATTATTTATTATTTTTTTTGTACAAACTGTGGAAGGAAATGCAAGTTTTGTAAAAAATAAATTTCAAGGAGAGGAAATTATTTCTACATTAGAAAAAAGTGTTGTTATTAAAGCAGAAGATAGGGCTGTTATCTATGATCTTGAAGGACAAAATAGATTTTCTTTTGAGAAAGCTGAAAAAGTTTCTGCATATTCGGGGTCAGCTTTTTGGGGTGGGATAGGTATTTTTTCGCTTCTTGCTTCTTTATGTGTTGGAGATATATTTGGAACTGTTGTATCTATTTTAGGAATACTCTGTACACTTTAATAGAAAACTCATAGACTTTGTCTATGAGTTTTTCGTTCACTTCATTATTTTAAAAAATCAATGTTTGGGATTATTTATTCTTTATTAGATATAAAAATAACTATTTAAAGTTACTAAATGTATCCTTTATTAACATTATTAAAGTTTAAAATATTGTAGTTGATGTTTTTCTTTTTGAAAGTGATATAATCTAATTTTTTACAGTTTATGGTTATTTTCTAGGCATAATGCTAGCCACTCCACCCTCTTCTTTTAATATTGTCTACCTTCTTTATAAAAGCGCTTATAAGAATTGGCTTGCTTAGAAAACAAGCCTTTTTTGATAAAATTTATGATCATACGCTTTCTTTATCCAAACAGTTTTGTGCTGATCTCACACGAGCAAAACAGAAAGCAGAGAGAACAAAAGCAATTTGGCAACAAAGCAAATCAATCAAAAATACTTTAGCAGAAACCTATTTACGCACGCGGGAGATCACATGTGAATTGCCTGCTGATTTACGCTTTCACGACAAATGTCCACATCCCTCAGGAATGACACTGCCCACGTTGGTGGCTCTTGTGAAGAGGGCTGGCTCATTTGCCATGCATAGAACCTTTTTAAAAGACAATGACTGCAAAACAAATTAAAAACCAGAAAAAGCCATGTTGGGATCTGTAACGAATGGCGCGGTGTATTTAAGCCAAGGCAATCCAAAACATCTGGTCATTTGTGAAGGCATTGAAACCGGTCTAGCCCTGCTGTCTGGGTTATTAACAGAGCCCGTTGATTTATGGGCATCCCTTTCAACCCATGGCATGATACATGTGAATTTACCTCTTACAAAATGGCGTTTGACAATCGCAATGGATGGCGATGATGCGTAGAGTGTAAAGCAGGTTTTAACCTCGCTGCGCGCGCTTATAGCCAAGGCTTTGAGGTTTTTATGATACAAGCCCCCTACGATCTAGATTTCAATGATTTTCTGATACTAAAAGGTCATCAATGATAAAAAATAAAAACAATATTGTAGAAAGCAACAATCAAAATACACTCGTTAATAATAACGATAAAATCTCTTTAAATGATAAGACTTGTTTAGAAGCCATTCCTTATAAACAAGCATTGCAACAAAATGGTTGGGGGGAATTAAAGCTTATCACGGCGGCTCTCTTACCCGTCGAGCCTTTTAACCCATTACAACTCCCAATGCCATTCATGGATTATGTCTATGACGTTTCAGAGCGTCAACAGGCTCCTATGGATTTTATTGCTGTCTCTGCTCTCTGTGCCTTGGCTGCTGTCATTGGCAATGGCGTGCGGATTGCCCCAAAACAGCATGATGATTGGATTGTCGTGCCTAATCTCTGGGGTGCTCTGATTGGGCAATCGTCAACTTTCAAAACACCAGCCATGAAAGCCGCTTTAGCTCCTATCTCTTGCCTTCAAAAGGAATGGTATAAAAACTGGTTAAAGCAAAAAGAAAAACAAGAAATTGAAGAGAAACTTGAAACTTTAGACAAACGAGAAAAGGAAAGACAAGCAAATAAAGCGATAAGAAAAGGAGAGTGTGAAACAGCTCGTGCTCTGTTGTATGAAACCCTCTCTAAAGACAAGGCACATAATAATGATGTTTCTCGGTTTATTGTCAATGATGTGACCGTTGAAAAGCTTGGGGAACTCTTAAAAGAAAACCCCCGTGGTCTCTTAATGGTGCGTGATGAACTGGCTGGCTTTTTAGCCAATCTAGAAAGAAAGGAATATCAAACAGATCGTTCCTTTTATCTCACAGCTTTTAATGGAGATGATCAATCTACCTATGACCGTATAGAGCGTGGAACCATTTTTATCCCTCATGTCACTTTATCCATGATTGGAGGCATTCAACCTTCACGCATTATTCCCCTCATTCAAGCAATAAACCGTGGAATAAATGATGATGGTTTATTGCAACGCTTTCAAATGATTGTCTGGCCCGATGACAATAAAGAATGGCAAGTGATTGATAGACCGCCCAATAAAGAGGCATGGCAAAAGTATGAAGGGGTGTTTCGCTCTTTTCGTGATAAACGCTTAGGGTCTCCTGAACAGCCGCTGATCATGCGTTTTTCTGCTAAAGCACAAATGCAATTTTATGAATGGTTAGAGCATCTTCATAGAGAAGCAAAAGGAGGTACGCACTCAGAAAGCTTACAAGCGCATCTTTTAAAAATGCCTAAGACCATAGCAAGCCTTGCCTTGATTTTTGAACTTCTTGACGGTGGTCGTTTAGAAATCGGACCCTATGCCATCACAACAGCCTTGCGTTGGACAAGTTATCTGTTAAGTCATGCAAAACGTCTTTATGCGGCCCATGATACATTAACAGTAGAAAGTGCAAAATTGATTGTCGAGCGTTGTGATCATTTACCCGATGTTTTTACAGCAAGAGATATCTATAGACGATGTTGGCGTTCTTTAAAAGACAATCAAGCCGTAAAGCAAGCTTTAGAGCTTTTATGCCGTTGTAATTATATTCGTGAATTTCCCATAGAGAGGAATGAATTAGGTCGGTGTCCCGATAGACGGTATGAATGACATCCTTGCGTCAAAAACAACAGCATAAAACAATAAAGCCATTGTAATTTTTTGTTGTCCTTAAAAACCTTCAAAGATCTTCTTGTTCCCAACAGAGAGTTTACAAAGTATCTTTGAGAGTTTTTTGTTTCATAATTTTTTAAAGAAGAGATATACAGTGGTCCTTTTAAATCTTGTGTCAAAGATATCCAAAATACAACCTATATAAGTCTTTGAAAGGGTTTTGAGTTTTGACGGTTGCCCCTTTTAGATAAAAAAACGATAAAAAGTAAAAACATTATTTTTTCAATATATTAATATTTTACAAACCTTAGAAAAACAACTAATATTGATAATACAACCTCTAAATTCAATCAATAATATACGTTTTGAGAGGGGATTGACGATTTTTACACCTTCAAAACCTATAAGCAAAATTCGTAATAAAACTTATCAAAATACTTATTCTGATATATTATAAGCACATAGTGCATTTATCTTGATTAACCCGTGAAACGAATAGAAAATTTCACTATTTTGCTGATCTTACCCCGTGTCATGGATCGTTGATAAGCAGAGCTTTTAAAGACCTCTTTTGAAAAAACTATCGGATTTTTTAGCAGTTTTTCCCATTTTTATCGATATTTTCTTTAAATACATTTAATTGAATTCGTTTTGATTCTTTTAATGGTTATTAATCATCTCATAAGACAAGGAATTTTTATTACAATATGCTGCAATCTATTAAGTCTGATAATGAACACATCACTTTACGCTCGCTCTTAGAATATTATCGTCAACGAGCTAAATCACCCCGTGAATTAGGAACCATATTTGAAAACCTTATGAAGGTTTATTTGACACAAGGCCCTCTACAAAAGCAAGAATACAAAAAGGTTCAAACCTATTGCGAATGAGCGCAAGAGCATAAGGAAAATGGAACTGATATTGGGATTGATCTAGTGGCTACAATCCGTGATGAAAGTTGCTATGTGGCTATTCAATGTAAAGAATATAATACTTTTCATTCAATTAAAAAAGAAGATATTGATAGTTTTATTGCTTCCTCTTCTGATTAATAGCACCGAAATGGATTAGAGTGACAATGTTGAACTAACTTGTGAGAGGCAAAAGGCTTCTATTCAACGCATGAACCTTTTTTGATTTTGAAAAGAGCTGAAAAAGCATTTTATGAATAGAATTAAGGGAATGGTCTATTTCAATAGCCTCGATATCTCACCGATAAATATACTCTGTCATCTACGTCTCTTCACCATATCCCACGTGTAAATAAATAAAGTCCATTTTATTGCCATTCCACCAGAAAATTATGTTCCATGGCTCCTGTTGAAAATAAAAACATCACAGAAACAACAGCAAATTTAGATATGAACAAAGATATGGTGAAAGCGGAGAGGTAAACTGTACGAGGAATTGAATTAGCGAGATATCTTCTGATACATAGAGATATTTTATCCCATGAAGCTAAATTTACTCAGTTTACTCTTTTTGAGGTTTTAAGCCCTCTTAAGCGTGGATGAGAGATTGTGAGAAAATCCAGAAAACTCTTTGAATAAATTTTCCCATTACTGCAACAGAATAAACCAAAAATGCTTAGCAATGGCGTGCATTCTATTCAAATTAAGAGTGAGACTTATAATGTTGCGACAATCCCAAGGCAATTTATGAGAGGTATTTTTTCACCTCTCTTCTCTAGCCTTCCATACACTACCCCCTTGTGGGACACAAAAGCGAATAAAATTAATTCAACATCAAGAGACTTTAAATAAGAGTATTTTACAATATTCGGAGTTATGATTCAAGGTGTACAGCGATGACTTATCATTATAAATTAATTTATTACCTGAATATTAGCCTCACATAGTTCCCCTTAGTTTAACCAACGTTCAGCGCACCTCTCACATGCAGTTTTACTTCAAGAATTGCTCCCATATCCATAAGCCTGAATACAGGAGCGAAACTTCTATCCTTTTCGCCTCAATCGGGATATCCCCATACACAAACAGTTACCCGTTCTTGTAACGGTTTCTTAAATTTATCGACAATTTACTTCTTTTCACCGATCATCAACATGAGAATTACCCAAAATACGCTGCCAAATACCCTTATCACGCTTAAACTATTTACTTAGCGGCCCCCAAACACTTTTTAAGAGATTAAATTTACCTAGATGTGACATAATTCACGTCTATTTCATTAAACATCTGCTGGATACATTTATCCGAATCCAATAGAAAGCGGGAGTTCACACCTGGTCGTGGCAAAACAAAGGTAAAAAAACAAGGACCTTCAACGGGATTACCTAAAGACCACACATTTTTTCTCACACCTCCATTGAGATCAATAATGTTATAATTTCTATCAATATTCAAGCCACCAGTATGATAGTCTCCATTTACATATTCTGTGAGAAAACCCTTCCTAAAGAGGTTTCTGATTAATGGTGAGCGCTCGAGATTTATGTCAAATGGATCTATCCTTGCTTGGATAACAACATCTGCAACCTGAGTCGTTATTTCTTCTAAGAAAGTACCAACAATACGGAAAACAGAATTTTTCTCGTCAATTTCTAAAATAGGTGAAGGACCAAGATCTATGCGAAGTAAACCACTATCAATTAAAGCAAGTAACTGCCTGTTTCGCACTAAAGGCGGACCGACAGCTATACGATTCATAATAGGAACAAAGTCGCTGACAAAACGAGCATGCGACTCTGGTGTCAAACCACCCCATTCAACGCAATAGCGCATGGTATCACGCACATCTCTTAAGACATCAGCTGCTGCTTTGACACTACCAGAAACATTTCCTGCGTAAGCATTTTTGAGATCATCTTCCAAAAATTCATAGATATAGCGTTTGTAATCAACAGCGTTTTTGAATACAATACCTTGTAAAGGATATAATATTTCGTCAATTTTCCTAAAATCTTCATAGTCAATGCACGCAGTCTTACCCACAGCATGATAGTATGCCCTCAACATTTCCTTTTTCAAGACTGGAAGAACATCTTCAAAAAAATCAAATTTCTTTTTTTCCTGTCGCAGAGATTTGAAGTAATCTAATGTAAAGAATTCAGCTGTATAAGCCTCAGAGACCCCTTTCTCATTTATAGCTCTAGAAGAAAATGGAAGTCCTTGTCTTGAGAAAAGACTGATGACAGGCTCTCGCCCTGATGGTATATATTCCAAACGGCCTCTGTTCTCTTTATATCGGCCTCCTCTTCCAACAGTTAGCTCGGCTATAACATCATGCGCCGTTAGTCCCATACCCTGCACCAGCACTCGAGCGTCAGGGCTAACACTTTCTATCATAGATAAAGGATAAGGAGATCTTATAAATCCTAAGTTAGGATTTTTATGCTTATTTGAAGAAACAAAATCTATTTTTTGTTGCTCATTTTCTGTGAGTATATTAGTACCATGCCCAGTAGTCATAAATATAAATTCAAAGGACTGCTTATAATCCCCATCTACCACAACAATAAATTCACACTCTGATAATGGCTTAATATCAATCACATGAGATCTGATAATGGACACATCTACATTACGCGGTCTGTTTGCTGTCAATAAATCTACAACGAATTGTAAATAATTCCCTAATTCAGCACGTGATAAATAGTCATTATCATCTATAGGCGCTCCAACATCTGAGTCTTCAGCCATATGATAGAAATTAGAACCTATTTTACGGATACCTGCATCTTTAGCCCATTGAGCAAATGATGGTCCATTGGTATATGGGCCGGAAACTTCACAAGTTTTATCTAAGAACATAGTCATTTGCGATGCAACTGTATTGACTAATAGATAATCTGCTTGTCTTGGCGAATGAGATCCACAACCATGTTCGTTTGGATCAAATATTGTCAGGTTTATATGCACACGACTTATATAACGACGAGCATAGGCATTTATCCTCTCATAAAAACTAATGCCACGCGCCCCAAAACCGATGATAGCACAATTAATGGTTTTTTTTCTGTTTGTAGCCATAGTGTCCTTCCTGTATAAACCACACACATAGAATAAAAAGAAGAAATGACGAAATAGAAAATATCAGGATATAATTCTCTATTATATAGAAAAGCCAAGTAAATATATACGCAGCTATTGCTTGTGATAAGGCGAATGCGGACACTGCTTTACTCCAGATAATCTGCTGAATTTGTGGATCAGAGGAAGACAATTCTCCTATCAAACCAAGATATAAAGGCACAATGCCAGGGGTAGCAGCACCCATAATAAGGGCCGATAGTAACAACGCGATCTTCAAATCAGGGAACAATAGCAATAGAAACGAAGCAAATAATTGCACAAAATTCATCAAAAAGATCACAGAGCAATACGATGTTTTCTTAGCTGCTATACCCAATATTATAGCTCCTAAAAACGCACCAAAGGCATAAACTAGCCAAATGATAGAAGCAAAATATGTTGATGGTATTGTGCGAAGCAAAACAAAATTCACAAGAAACAATATATATGGCATCAACGCTGCAGCGTTGATACCATATGTTAGATATATAAAATAATCTATTCGCTTAGACTTATACGACTTTTTAATATGCTCAAAATTCGTGTTGGGTATAAACCGATAGGTTATTATAAAAAATATAAGAGTGATTAAAAAAAGTGCCCCCCAATAATAATATACTTTAATACTAGCTATCATCGGAGTAAACAAAGCAGATAATAGCAAGCCTAATCCCACTCCTGAAAACATTATGCCACCAGCACGAGCACGATCTTTTGGATCCATAGCCGATAACAAAGTCGGAGCAGCCACAGCTGTTAAGATTCCACCCGACAAACCTACAATAAAACGCCATATCATGAACCACAAGTTTCCATATGGATAACAACAGCATAAAAAAGACAGCCCACTCATGAAGAACGCTAATCTCAATGCATATCTTGGAGAAGTAAGGCGTAAAATATAAGGGGATGAAAAAGCACCGATGAAGTAACCTAAAAAATTTGCAGAACCAACCCAAAAAATATGATTTTCATCAAGCCAACCTTGGTTTATAAGATAAGGTGTTGCAGGCGTATAAGCAAAGCGCGATAAACCTATGCCAACTAAGGATGCTGCAAATCCACTCAATACGTACTTAATCGTTTTACTCATTGTCATATCAGCTTTAGACTCATTTTTTCTTAGCCCTGTATATAGCGAGTATACTCATTTTCTAACTCTACGATAATTTGTCCTGCCGGAATAAAACGCGTCAAGAAAGCACTTTGCCCCGCCCAAAAAGGGCCTATATCAAGATCTTCTCGTAAGAGCATACTTTTTTGCAGCTGCTTGAAGGCATCATAACCGTAAGGATACTCCGGAATATCCTTATCAGTAATACTCATCGCCCATTGGACAAACGGCGTCATTATTGACCGCGCAGGCCGCCCGGAAATAGCTCGCGTCAAAACGGTTGGTATGGATTTATCAGACTGCAAAAGATTTTTATGACAATGACTCGCACCGCTTTCGCTACAGCCTATAAAGGCACTCCCTAATTGTACTCCCTGAGCACCCATGAGCATAACGCTCGCTATATCAGCCCCAGTCATTATACCACCCGCAGCAATTATCGGAAGTGACAAGTGCTGGGCCAAAAGCCGAGTCAAGACGTGCGTTGATAACTTCTCGTCGAATTGTGAAAGATTAAATTGCCCTCGGTGTCCCCCTGCCTCAAAGCCTTGAGCAATTATCGCATCCAAACCCCTGACTGCAATTTCTTTCCCCTCCTCAAGACAAGTTGCAGTAGCCATCAGTTTAGCACCGGTCTGTCGAAAGATGTCAATGATATCATCATCAGGGACACCAAAATGAAAGCTAATAATATCAGGGGCTTGTGCAGCGACAGCCATAGCTAAAGCCTTATTATTTTTAATAGAAGCGTATATATTTTTAAGAGGAGTATTTAGTATCGATTCCCCACCTAAAAAATGATCGTTTAGCTTAGTTCGCCAATGAGTATCCTTTGCTGTATCCACAGACAAAAAAGGATCATGACAAAAAAGATTAATATTAAATGGCCGATCAGTTAGTGTTTTCGTTTTTTGAATTAACAAAACTGCTTCATCCGGCCCCAACCCGCCAATAGCTATCGAACCAACCGCACCAGAATTAGATACGGCAGCCGCCATCTCAGGCGTCGATACACCAGCCATAGGCGCTTGTATTATTAAAGAGCGTATATCTTTAGGTAATGTAGCTAACACAGTAGCCCTCAAAATTGGTGGTTTGGAAATTCATCATCTATAATGCTTTTGAAACTATAGATGGGAAATACGAATAATAACACCGCTTATTCTTGCTCCCCACCACTTAGCATCAAGTTAGCAGCAAGAAAATTAAAGCTTCGTTCATTTTCATATCCAGCGGCGATATATATAAAAAAACGTACGATTGCAACAATCCATTATCCTGATAAATTATGATATATACAGTTTTTCTATAACCTTAAATCTACTTCATTATGCTTGTCGTGATATATCTTATTTGTTCAACACAGGAGGTGAAAAACTGTGAGCAATTTTTTTGATGAAAGCATTATAATTTCAAGAGAAACAAAGAGAACCAAATCACTGTAAAGACTACTCCGCCCTTAAGTTCTGTCAACGATATTTTGTATCTCATCTTAACCTGCAAAACCTTCTAGTATTAACACCAATCAACCTGTATGCTAACACCGATAAAGTTTAAACATTTTCCACCATTATTGGTATTGAGATAAGCTGGAGTTTGAGGACAACCTTGATTGCATACAGAAAGCTTTTGAGTACAGCAGCAAGAATCTGAAAGTTATAGGAATACTAGTGGACTTTATCGTTATACCCTTCACAAACACTGTGGCCAAATGGGTTGTTTGAGAAGCTTGAGAAATATTTCTTTAAAACAAGCGCGTAAATTAGCAACACAAGTATACTCCATTTGAAGCATTCTATTTTGCATGAGGGATATGGATACCATTAAAGCATGATGGCAATACTGGGGATTGGTTTTCAACTTTACATTCTCTCCCAATTAGGTTGTTTTCCTATTTCAGAGATTCCACAAATAGTGCCAAGCATCTTTCTTCTTTTCTTAAATGGCTTTACCCATATAAGCCCTGTTTGTAACAGGTAAACCAATAGTTTGAATTGCTTTAATATAAAAAGGATGAAATAGAAAGCTTGCAATATTCGAGGTTCTGTGTCAACATGGAAATGATCAATTAATATATTGATCAGGATTTTCTTCAGCCCTCGCCTCCATCAAAATGATTTAGAAGATAAAGAAACCTGCTACGATTATCAACGTTGTAATACCTCTACCATAACCATCCTCCCATTAATCATTCTCAATGTTATCATCGAAGAAACTCTTGAAAAATTGTACAAAAATTTTATAAAATAAAGCACTCAAATAAGCTAGATATCGGGAGATTTCTCTTCCACCATAGCAACAATAAGCCATTGAGCAGTAAGAGCAGGTTTTTTACACTGTTCAATTTCCATTGTAGCTCCATAATGGAAAACTACGCGACCAGAAGGGCGAATTTCTGCATCATCTAACACAAAACGCGCACGGACCCGTATTCCTGTTTTCACAGGACTCATAAAACGCACTTTATTGAATCCATAATTAATTTTCATTTTTGTCCCTTCCAACTCTGGAAGAGCTTCATAAGCAAGTGTAGATAAAAGCGATAATGTTAAAAAACCATGCGCAATCGTGCCACCAAAAGGCGTCTTTTTAGCCCTTTCCTCATCAACATGTATCCATTGATGATCATCTGTAGCGCATGCAAACTGATTAATCATATCTTGTGTAATAAGACGCCATTCCGATAATCCCACTTCTTTACCAATAAAACTGGTGACATCCTGTACTGCTATTTTCTGCTGCATAACGCTATTCCCATTTTATTTTATAAAAGCAAAGCATTGCGCTTGCTTTTATAAAAGCCATTGATTAGAGCATCAAGAATAAAAGATTAATTGTCTTAAAAACAAATACGTTTTATGAATAAGAAAACTTTTCTAGCAGAATAATTTTCAAATGGGAAAAAAGAATGGCAAGCAATGTGAACCTAACAGGTTTAGCGCATGATTTGAAGCAGCGTGCAGAAAACCATCCCCCCATCCGTATTGGATTGATTGGTTGTGGTGAGATGGGTACAGATTTATTATCAAGTACCGCACAGATGAATGGTATAAGGGTCGCTGCAGTAGCCACTAGAACGCCATCACGTATTTTTGATGCTGCTATGCTAGCTTATGGCGAAGATGGACATGTCTGTGAAGTTGAAAATACTCATGCTCTCACACAAAGTATTGAAAAAGGTTTGATTGCAGCAACAGATGATATTGACCTTGTTTTGCGCCATGAACAAATTGATATCATTATTGATGCAACAGGCTATCCTGAAGTGGGAGCAGAAATTGGCTTAAAAGCGCTTGAGAATAACAAACATCTTGTCATGATGAATGTTGAAGCAGATGTTACGATTGGTGTTTATTTGAAACATGAAGCAGAAAAACGAGGGCTTATTTATACTCTTGGTGCCGGTGATGAACCCACTTCTTGCATGGAGCTCATTGAATTTGTTTCAGCTCTTGGACATAAAATTGTTGCAGCGGGTAAAGGGAAAAATAATCCTCTACTCTTTGATGCTACACCTGATGCTTACGAAGAGGAAGCACGCCGTCGTAATATGAATGTGCGTATGTTGGTTGAATTTATTGATGGTTCCAAAACGATGGTTGAAATGGCAGCAATTGCCAATGCTACTGGCCTTCTCCCTGATTGCCCAGGAATGCATGGACCGCAAGCGACGCTGCAAGATTTAAACAAAGTGCTTATCCCGAAACAGTATGGGGGAATTTTGCAGAAATATGGTGTTGTGGATTATTCAATAGGTAAAGGTGTGTCCCCAGGTGTCTTTGTCATTGCAGAAATAGCACATCCACGTTTACGCGAACGTATGGAAGATTTAAAAATTGGTCAGGGACCTTATTTCACCTTTCATCGCCCCTATCATTTAACAGCAATGGAAGTGCCTCTCACTTGCGCACGCATTATGCTTTATGGCAAAAAAGATATGGTTCCCCTTAACCGTCCCGTAGCAGAAGTCTGTGCTGTTGCGAAAAAAGATTTACAACCAGGCGATCAGTTAGATTTTATCGGTCTCTATACTTATCGTTCTTGGTTAATGAGCCGTACAGAGGCTTGCGAACACCAAGCTATACCTTGTGGACTTTTGGAAAAAGCAACGGTGACAGCTAAAATTAAAAAAAATGAACTCATTACAATACATAATACTGCTATTCGTGAAGATCAGTGGATTGCACGCCTTCGCGCTAAACAAGACCTTTTACTTAAGACTCTTCCCATTCATGCATAACTCCCCTCTATTGTTTTAAATTTATTTTGTTGATTTTTATATATAATTTATCATTTTTCTTATTGTGTGAAAGCCCTAGATACAAAGATACTTTATCCTTATGAATAATATAAAATTTATAGAAGCTCCCATTTTTAAACTTAATAAAAGAGCAATCCTGCACCATTATACACTTCGCTAAAGTTCAATGTTGCAAACCAACCTTAGCACTTGAGATAATTTAGCATGTCTTTCTTTTACAACTCCACTCCACGCAGCTAATCCGTTTATGATGTGCAAAAGACATGATTTTTATTGACTCAACATGAAGAAAATTTGGAATAAGGAAATATTACGATATTCGAGACCCTCGTTCAACATGAAAAAATAAATACTCTAAAATATATTGTCATTACGCGATTTCATCTCATATAAATTCCTTTCATTACATTCATTTCTTTCATGAACACTAAAACCTGTTAAGACACTGTTCAAAGTAAAATGAGTGAACAAATATTTTTATCCTTTTGTTACAAACATTTCTATTTTTTTTATAAGCTGTCTACGTGAACTTGAATTAAGAATGCAAAAATCCTGACTGAAATCCAAATCTGTGCCCTCGTAACCTTCGCTACAACAGAAATTCTTTGATTATCCTAGCTTTATAACAGAAAAAAGACTATTAAACTTCATCTAAACTTACTTTTTTAGATATAATAAAAAGAATTATTTTTCATTCGATGATGTCATAATGTAAACTATTTAATCTTCCTAAATATTTACTGATAAAAAACAAAAAGACGCATCAAAAATTCTTACAAAAGAGAACTATCTTTAGAATTGATCACTACACCTTATATCAAAGACTATATTAGCTTATCTCAATAAAACCTTCACTATTTTTAAGAAAGCTCTCATTTTTTATAACATCTCTCTGTGCTATAAAAATCCGCCTATTTGCGTTTCTCTTATAGATAGATTAAAGTGACAGCACCTTTAATCACTTTGTCTGTATTAACTTCTCTTTTGGGCAATAATTTATGGTATCTAACACGCCTTTTCTCGCTCTTCTACCTTTGGGTGCACACGAATATCACGGAGAGCACCTTCCTTTTGAAACCGACTGGATTATTGCCGAAGCTTTTGCAAAAGCCCTCACCTTACAAACGAAAGAACAATTCTCTATCGCACTTTTACCAGTTGAAAAGATTGGTTATTCTGTTGAACATATGGATATTACGGGCACTAAAACCCTCAACTTTTCTGATGCTA
Source organism: Bartonella rattimassiliensis 15908 (assembly GCF_000278215.1). Taxonomy (GTDB): domain Bacteria; phylum Pseudomonadota; class Alphaproteobacteria; order Rhizobiales; family Rhizobiaceae; genus Bartonella; species Bartonella rattimassiliensis. Next base: position 141,216 of record NZ_JH725067.1, on the reverse strand, counting down.
TCGAACGATGGATAAAGATTGGTGAAAACTGCTATCATAAAGGGATAAAACGTTTTCTTCTTCTTAATGCTCATGGAGGAAACTCACCTTTAATGAGCATTGTTATTACCGAATTACGGAAACGTTTTTCAATGCTTGCGGTTGCAACAAGCTGGAGTCGTTTTGGTCTCCCACAAGGTTTTATAGAGCCACCTCAACAACATCTTGATATTCATGGAGGCTTTATAGAAACCTCCCTCATGCTCTATTTAGCACCAGAAAAAGTCCATATGGAAAAAGCTAAAAATTTTCATAATAAGCAAGCTGATATGATTGCTCATTATCGGTATTTACGCGCTTATGGTCCTCACGCCTTTGGATGGAAAATGCGTGATTTGAACAAACAAGGGGCAGCAGGCAATGCAAGCCAAGCAACATCACAAGCCGGTGAAGCAATTTTTGCTCATGTTCTATCTCAGCTTCGTGATTTACTTGATGATATCAATCGATTTAAAATAAATGCATTACAATAAAAGGTAGCCCTTATGGAAAAGACACAAAATAACCCCACAAAACTTCCTGTTACAGTTCTTACCGGTTATCTTGGTTCAGGAAAAACCACCCTTCTCAATCGCATTCTTAGCGAAAACCATGGCAAGCGCTATGCCGTCATCGTCAATGAATTTGGCGAAATTGGTATTGATAATGACCTCATTATTGAATCAGATGAAGAAATTTACGAAATGAATAATGGCTGTGTTTGCTGCACTGTGCGCGGTGATCTTATTCGTATTATGGAAAGCCTGATGCAACGCTCTCACCGATTTGATGCTATCATTATAGAAACAACAGGACTTGCAGATCCCATTCCCGTTGCACAAACTTTTTTCATGGATAACACTGTTCAAGAAAAAACGACTCTCGACAGCATTATAGCAGTTGTTGATGCACAACATTTGCCATCCCAACTGAAAAAGAGCCATGAAGCTGAAGAGCAAATTGCTTTCTCTGATATCATTCTTTTAAATAAGATTGATCTTGTCAATACCCAGGAACACGCCCATGTCCGATCACTCATTCTTGCCATTAATCCTCATGCCATTCTTTATGAAACAGAGCGTGCCAATATCCCTCTTGAAAAGCTCCTCAATCGTGGTTCTTTTGATCTCCAACGCATTTTAGAAAATGATCCTCATTTTCTCGACCATCAGCACTCAGACAACAACCATCACCATTCAGATCATGTCTGTAGTCCTGACTGCACACATGATCATGAACATCACCCTGTATCCACCATGCATGACCTGACCATTACTTCTGTGAGTTTAAAAACAGGTGTTCTTCAACCAGAAAAGTTTTTTCCATGGATTCAATATGTTACGCAACAACAAGGTCCTGATATTTTGCGATTAAAGGGTATTATCGCCTTTCAAGGAGATGATGATCGTTATGTCATCCAAGGCATCCATATGATTCTTGATGGACAACATCAACGTCCATGGCGTGCAGATGAAAAACGTGAAAGTCGACTTGTTTTTATCGGCCGCACGCTTGATGGTGAAAAACTGAAAACGGGTTTTGAAAATTGTGCATAAAGCGAGTAACAATGCCAAATATTACCGATTACGATCTCCAAAGCTACTGCCTTTCCTGCGGTTTTATAGGCAACAAACCAGCCTTTGTTTCCGCAGAAGGCTTCATTGTTATTTTAACCCCCGCTGCCGAAATTCTTGATGTACACCAAGGAATAATTTCAAGCCATTTTTCCCCTGATAACACAGCCATCATCACTGGTGGAGAAGATGGCAAAATTTGTCAAACAACAGCAGATGGGTGTACAGAATTACTCGAACAAAGAGACCGTAAGTGGATCAACAACGTTACTTTTGGACCACAAAAAGTTTTTGCCTTTTCTTCCTCACGTATCGCATGGGCACATGTCGAAAAAGAGCAGCAAGAGCTACTTCATGAACACAGTGTAGAAGGTCTTGCTTTTGCTCCCAAAGGTTTGCGGCTTGCCGTTGCCCATTACAATGGGGTTACCCTTCATTGGCTCTCAACGCAAATCCCCCCAACTACATTAGTATGGAAAGGAGCCCATTGTGGTGTCACCTTCTCACCAGACAACCGCTATATCATTTCCACGATGCAAGAAAATGCCCTCCATGGCTGGCGCCTTACCGATCATCAACATTTACGCATGAGTGGCTATCCCAACAAAGTAAAAAGCTGGTCTTGGAGTGCAAAAGGAAAATGGCTAGCAACATCAGGTGCCTCTGCCGCAATTGTTTGGCCCTTTCATACAAAAGACGGCCCCATAGGAAAAACACCACTAGAACTAGGAACACGAGCCAATGCGCTTGTTAACACCGTCTCATGCCACCCAAGCAAAGAAATTGTAGCAATCGGCTTTAATGATGGAATAATTTTAGCAGCACATTTTCATGATGGGAAAGAAATTCTTCTGAAAGGTTACGGGAAAAGTGCTATCTCAGCACTCAACTGGAATCAAACGGGGCATAATCTCATCTTTGGCAGCGAAAACGGTGAATGCGGTGTAATTAATATCACTGATTAAGCCAAACACCAACAAGCATAACCCTCCCCAATAAAAAATACCCACAAATCATTCTATATGTTGAATAACAAACTGAATATTACGATTTTTTTTATTTCAAACCTATTTATATCAAATGATGAAACCCTTGCCGTTATAAACGCAGTTGGCATATCAAGAAGAACTATTAGAAAAAGTAAAAATGCTTCTTATGAGCCCTTTTGAATATTAAATTCTGCGCAGTATGGAAAGCTGGAAAAGAGGAGAAAGATGTCCACTCATTATAGCAATAAAGATAATATGCTGTACTTTATCAAAAATGCTCTTGGCACTTATCATTTCTATCATTTGCAAAAAAGAAAAAACAACTGTAAAAACACAGTAAAATATACTTTGCCTTTTTATTATAATTTGACCTGTAACCTCCTGTCTTTTCTAAAAAGAAAAGTATTTAACCAAAATACCCAAATCAACATCCTAAAAAAACATTCAAAACAATGCATAAAGATCATAAGATTTAAAATTTGTGATCTACAAAAATTAATAAAGAAAAAAAACGACCAACAAGAACCATCAATAGCACCTCTTTTGAAAGATGAAACCCAAGACATTCAAGCTTCTCCCATTCACAATAAAATCCTTCTCCATCTCATAACATCAAAAATTTAAGAAAAATTCCTCATCGCATACAAGGAAGAAAGGATATGAATGAGCATCTTTAATCATAAATCTAGAAAATCACTTATTATAACCTTTTAGATCAAAAAAATAACCATATTGATGAAGCAAAATAAATTTTACACATTAAAAGATGAAAAATCCTCTGCCTTTCATATAAAAACACTATGTGTATTTCAAAAAAGATGACGCAATCCAGCAGAGAAACTCGTTCCAGAAAAACCAGCTTTCTTCAACCTACGCTGATAAATAACATCTCCATGAAGGAAAAGTTTTGAAGAAAGACGCGCA
>NZ_JH725067.1:127083-136694 GCF_000278215.1 Bartonella rattimassiliensis 15908 | reverse complement strand
GGAGGAGCAACAGAATCAGAGGACTCAGAAAAAGGGGAATCAGACATAAACGATGTAGGAAGCGGATCGGGAGGTGGAGGAGCAACAGGACGAGACAATGAAAACGCAGAAGGCTTACCAAATGGACCATTATAAGAACCTAATCTAGGAGAAATATAAATCCCTTCAAGTCGGAAATCCCAAAAATCCCCCTCACCTTCCACTAATCTTTGCGTAGTTTTCGCTTCTCCAAAGGGCGAACCTGGACCATAACCACGAATACGATATTGATAAGGAAAACCTTTCACCGTAGTATAACCCTCATAACCATTAGCGAGTTGAAAAGAACCCGCCTGTGCTGTTCCAGCAACTTGAATGAGTGAAATGCTTTGATCTCTTCCTTCATAGACTTCTTTACGTGCATATTTTGGAAAATTTTGCACATGAATGAATGTCGTTCCAGAAATATCACCATAAATCAATATACGATCCGTCTTGTGAGAATCAAACATCCCCTCATCGCTCAAAAATGCATTCAATTTAATCTGAGCGTTTCCCTCAGCACTGTAGACTTTCTTATCTGTTGAATCTGAAATGTTATCTCTTGCATCTATATCTGCTTTTTTTCCAATGCGCAGGATTTGATAACCACTATCTTCATCAAAGATCAATGTGCTATTGGAAAGCTTTAGAGAAGAAAGTGATGAAACAGATTCCTGTAAACCGTTGTATTTACGTTTGGTAAGATACCATTTTGAATAATGAGTTAACTCTAAATCAACAGTCGATTTATCGTCAACACGCGTCCCTCCTGTAAGAAAAGAAAAATTTGCTTTCACCGATAGCGAAGCTTTATTTTCAGCTTTTAGCAACAAATCACCAGAGATTTTTGTTTCATCCGATAATCCAAGAGTACCTTTTACTTCATAGTCTTTATTCCCCTTCGCATAAATCGCAATCCCGTCTGGAACTGTCATATTTGTCTCTGATAAATGAACAAATGCCATCCCCGTGATAACTTGTTTGGTTTCTAAATTTTTTTCATCATCTCGTTTCCTCAACATTTTAGCAAACTCTTCTGGAGCTAAAACATTAAAATACAGACCACATGCTCCCTCCCCTTTCACAGAAATATTGTTTTTTTCTATCTTAATATTTGTATTTTTAAAGCTATTTGGTAAGCTATATCCTTGAATTAACCTGCCATTATTATCGACATAACCTGAAAAGTTTTTAATCAAGAATGCATGCATATGGTTAAGCTGAAAATAACTGTTTTTCGAATGAACATCGCCTCCTTGGAAAACCTCAAAAGCTTCTGGCAATCCCCTCATAGCGCCATCACCACCTGTTCTCGATTCCTCCCTCCTTCCTTTTCCTATAATACCTATATTATTAAGAAAATAGCGCCCCCCAAACTGAGTTGAAAATGAGCCAATCTGGTTAAAATTAACAGTACCTTCTGACATTCTAACCATTGCACCAAAACCACTCATAATACCGATCCCTTTTACATTCGAGTTATCAGGCTCAATATCAATATTTACACTCTCTAAATTAATATCCGCATCTCTTCCCCATGCATAAATAGCATGTGAAGTTCCCTTAATTTCCCCTAATGTCATGCTAATAACTGCATCTTGAGCAAGAAGAGCAGGTATGTCCTTAAAATCTGAAGCTGCTAGATTAAGTCTTCCACCATTTCTTACATACGCGCCATAAGCAGATATTTTATCTGGATTATCGCCATAAACTGTTACCTGAAACGCATCAACAATAGTACCTGCCTTTTCTACATATATAGCTGCAATAGGCGCAGTACTAGTAGATGCCTCCTGAGAACTTTTTAAGTAATAAACTTTATTTGCAAGGAAGTGTATTCTTCTATCATCACAATTATAAAACACCCCTCTTCTATCATTTGAAAAGTCCGTAGAACAAGCATAAGTAACCTGTAAAAAATAAAGAATAGCTGTTGTAAAGTTGCATAAAAATACATGTTTGTGAAATACATAAACCATAACTCTTCTTGACTCCTATTCCCCTATTTCTGTTCATTGAAGAATAATATCTATATCTAATTTAATTAACTTCTCAAACTATAATAAATATAAAAACAAAGAGCTACTTTTAATACTTAATACAATACTATATATACTTATATATAAATTACTATATAGTTTATATATAGTTAAAAAATATAACGCAATTCAGCAGAGAAACTCGTTCCAGAAAAACCAGCTTTCTTCAACCTACGCTGATAAATAACATCTCCATGAAGGAAAAGTTTTGAAGAAAGACGCGCATTAAACCCAAGCCCTGCTTCCAAAGAAGAACCAAAAGAACCTAACTGGAAATCGTTTTTAAAAGAAACAAATTGCTTATCTTCAAAACTATGTAAATAAGAAAGCTTACTGTAAAAAGAAACAACATGTCCCTCTTCAGAAACATTCAACATCTTGCTTAAACGCCCACCAACACGCCCAACCCATCGATGAAATTTTCCCAAATCAACATCAATATTATCAACATCAAGCGCTTGAAGAAATTGAAGATGCTGATAAGTTACCTGAACCTGTGGATCAAACACAACTCCTTTATAGCCTATTGCAAACGTCTTACCACTCGTGAAAGAACCACTAAACTGTTTACCCTTTAATGCCACAACTTTACCTCGTGCAAGTGTTAAAACATCTCCCTTAAAAAGACCATATGATAACACCCCATCTAGATAAAAACCGGTATCATGTTGCAAACTTCCATAAGCAGCAAGAGACCATTTATTAAATCCGCTTTTTTTGCTTTGTTCAACATCCTGAGGGATTAGAGAAAGAGCACCATAAGTTCCCAAAGCACCAAATAATGTACGACTGTATAAATTCTCAATCTCACTCAACAAAACCCCTGCTTCCAATGCATTATAATCAAGCTCAGCGCCATAACCATATTCAAAAGCAGATAAATTGGAAGTATAATGATGGTTACCACCATAAGCACGCAGAAAAAAGGCGGTCTTTTCATCCTCTTTCCAAGAGGATTGAAAAGTATTCCGCATTGTCTCCAATTTTTTATTTTGCGCAACCATATCCATCAAACCAGCATGGAATAAGGCATTTGGTAAAAGGAGATAAATTGGCAATTGAGGAACAACAGCTCTAATACCTAGTTCAGGCTGAATATCAAGCGGCATAGGAAGATTAGATGAAGGATCAAAAGCATCAGAGGCCGTAGAAGATTTTGTTTCAACAGATGCAGAAGGGGTAGGAACAAAATCCGGAGATGAAGGTGATACCGGAACTGATGGCTCAGATGACAAAACCTCATCAGTAGAGGTCTCAACTGAAACAACCGGCGCTGGCACAGATTGCTCAGTAGAAGAATTCTCTGAAACAGTTGGTAAAGAGGGAGGTACAGGTGAAATAGGCGTAGAAGGGGTAGGAACAGAATCCGTAGGAATAAATGTTTCAGACGACTCAGATACTTCAGACAAAGAAACTATAGATGGGACAGACGAAGAATCAATAGAAGAAGATTGTTCAGGCAAAATAGTTTCTGTTGGCTGTTCAGAAGCTATCATTTCTACTTCAGATTTAGGTGGTAAAACTGTAGATGTAGGTTCAGAAACAGATTTGGAAGAATCTAACTCAGAAGCAACGTAAACACTTTCAATACGAAAATCCCAAAAATCCCCTTCCCCTGCAACTAATCTATTCTTTGGATCCGCTTCTCCAGAAGAAGAACTTGGACCATAAGCACGAAGCTTATATTGATAAGGAAATCCATTTATTGCAGTATAATTACTCAAAAGTTTAAAGGAATCTTCCTTTGCCTTTCCAAAAACCTGAATAATCGAAACACTTTGATGTCCATCCCCGTTAATCACTTTTTCCTCTGAATCCTTTTTCTCTGAATCCTTTTGAAATCTTTCCATACTAATGAGAGTAGTGCCCCCAACATCACCATAGATCAAAATGAGATCGGTTTTTAGAGAATCAAACGAGCCATCATTATTCATAAATGTGCTCATTTGTATCTGAGAATTACCTTCCGCTCTGTATACTTTATTGGACACATTATCCACACCCGCTGTTTTACCAATATTGTTTGATGCACGAATATTGTCTCCATTGTCTATTTGGTTTCCAATAAATAATGTATGATAATCTTGAGAGAAATATTTCTCAAAAACGACTGTACTATCAAAAAGACTTAAAGTAGAAAGCGATGAAAAGGCAGCATCTTCTTCTTGTAAATCTTGATATTTACTTTTAGTAAGATACCATGTTGACCCCTTTTTTAACTGTAAATCAACACGAGACCTGTCCTCTTTGTGTATTGCCCCTTTAAGAATCGAAGCAGATGCCTGAACAAGAAGAGAAGAAACATTTTCAGTTTTTAATAATAAGTCACCAGAAATTCTTGTATTTTCCAATAACTCAACGGTAGCTACACCCCCAAAACCCTTATCTCCAGTACTATAAATGGCGATGCCTTCTGGGACTATCAAATTTGTCTCTGATAACTGAACAGATGCCTTTCCTACAATGATATTTTTTCCTTGTAACAATACTTCATTTAATGAATGAGGCATTCTAAACCATTCATCTGGTCTTAATCCATAAAAATACAGACCATGTGCTCCCTTACCTTTCACAGAAATCTTACCGTTATGAATCTTAATATCCGTTTTCTTAAATTCATTAGATGAGCTAAATGCGTCCCAAAGAAAGTTGCCTTTATCATTCACATCAACCGCAGAACTTTTCACCCAAAAACTATGCATATCGCTCAGTTCAATAGAACTATAACCTAATTGAACATTACTCCCTTGAAGTACATCAAAGGCTCCAGGCAATTCATCGATACTTTCTTCACCGATAATAACCGTTTTTCGTGTTCCTTTTCCCTTAATGACGGTACTATTGAAAGCGTATCTTCCTCCATAAAACGATGAAAATGTACCTTTCCCATTAAAATTCACAATACTGGCTACCATATTAATCTTCGCACCAAGTCTACTCACAAACCCCACATCTTGCAAGTTATGTGGCTCGATCACAATGTTTACACCCACTAAAGAAATATCCGCACTTTGACCTAAGGCATAAATAGCGTGCGAACTTCCCGTAATAGATCCACCTCTCATGCGAATAACTGCATTCTCAGCATGAAGAGCTTGTACATTCTTAAAATTTGAATCTTTTAGATTCAGATGTGCACCATATTTTGCATAAGCACCATATGTAGATATTCCACCTGATTTATCCCCCGTAACTGTTATCTGAGATGCATCCACAACTGTACCTGCTTTTTCTACATAAATAGGAGCAAAACCAAATGTATGTTTTTGAAGATTTTTTAAATTATAAGTTTTATTTCCGATCGTGTGCTGTTTACCATCATCGCACTTATAAAAACTCTCTGTTGCATCACAGGAGGCTGCAAAAACATGAAAGCTTGCATTAATACTTACAACTAAAAAAAAAGAACAAGCACCTATTACAAAAAACCTATAACTTTTACATGTACCAACCATAAACTTCTTACAAATCCTTCTCTATTTAGAGTGGATGAAACTTGGAAATAATACTAAATTAAACACACGAATCGCGAAAAGTTTAAAAAATAAATAATCCCTTTACGCTCCATAAGACACCCTCTACTTATGTGAAAATCACTTTATATTTCAAGTATATCTAAAAGCGATAGCGTAAGCCTCCTGAAAAAATGGTCCCTGAAAAACCACTTTTACTAAGACGATGCTGATAGATTACATCTCCGTGCAACATCAAATTCGAAGACAACTGAGCACTAACCCCCATTCCAGTTTCTAAAGAAGAACCAAAAGCACCTAATTGGAATTCATCTCCAAACTGCACGCGTTGTTTTTCCCTAAAACCATTGGTAAGATGAAGCTTTCCCTTGAAAGAAACAACATGTCCTTCTTCAGAGGCAACAAGCGTCTTGCTTAAATTCCCGCCAACACGCACCACCCACTGATCAACTTTTCCCATTCCAACATCAAATCCATCGATATCAGACGTCTTATCAAATGGTACACTTTGATAAACAACCTGAATCTGTGGATCAAAAATAAGCCCCTTATATTGCCCTATCATGAATGACTTCCCCGCAATCCATGAAGCATTCAGAGGTGTTGCCTTCAATGTTGTTGTCTTGCCTCTTGCTTTCGTTAGAACATCTCCTTTAAATAAACCATAAGAAAAAAGACCATCGATATAAAAGCCTGTATCATGCTGTATGCCAGCATATGCTGTAATAGCCCATTTATCAAATACACTTTTTTTGCTTTCTTCAACATCTTGAGGTTGTAGAACAATTTTCCCATAGCTTCCCATTACTCCAAAGCTTAAGGTATGATGTGCATCCTCAATAGCATTGAGCAAAATACTTGCCTCAATAGCATTATAATTCAAATTCCCACCATAACCATATTCAAGCGCAGACAGATCAGAAAGATAACGATAACTTCCACCGTAACCTCGCGCAAAAATAGCAGAACTTTTACCACTTTCACCCAAAGTTCCAATGGCGGTCCGCAATGTTCCCAGTTGTTTGTTATGATTACTCATATCCATCAAACCAACCTGAAACAAAGCATTAGGCATCAATAAATATGTTGGAACTTGTGGGACAACAGCTTTAACGCCTTCTTCATGATAAAGAACAGAAGCATCATGACTGGCAACAACATTATCATGATGATCACGCGTGCTTAAAGAACGAGATACACGACGACGAGGAGCGCCATCTTTCAACTGAGTATGAATCCGGCGAGAAGAGTGCTGAACATATTCAGCTTCAAGTCGGTAATCCCAAAAATCTCCCTTTCTCTTTTTTCCTTTAGCTAATTTATTTTCATCTTTTGCTTTTCCAAGAGAAGATGTTGGACCATAAGCACGAAGACTATATCGATAAGGCACCCCTCTTAAAGCGACATAACCAGCTGCCAATTTAAAAGAATCTTCCGCAGCTTTTCCATAAACCTGAATAATTGAAACGCTTTTATTATTTCCTTGTGTATCTTTACGGCTTTCCCCCTTCCTCACATCCGCTGGAACTTCTACAATATAGACCTTAGTTTTTCCATAAATATTACCATAGATCAAAAGCTTATCAGCTTCGATTTCTCTTACTTGACCATCTTTTATATCAAGAGATGCATTAATAAGAAGACGTGCATCATTTGCAACATAAACATAATCTAAGCCATGATCATCATCAAACTTCCCAATGTGAAGTGTCTGATAATGAACATCTTTTGGCTTCTGAAAGACTATAGAGCTATCCATAACCCTTACAAAGGAAACAGATGAAGAATGCCATTTATTATTTTTCCCTGGCGTCACCGTCCATTGCGATTTATTCGATAACTCAACTTCAGCATAAGATTTTTTATCAACGCGCGCTCCCCCTACAAAAAAAGAAGCATCAGCTTCAACTGCCACATGCGAGTTAACTTTAACGTCTAAGAATCGATTAGCAAAGATACGTGATCCCTCTAACGCAGTAATATGAGGAAATCTTTTAGCATCATCGATATAAATAGCTGTACCATTAGGAACCTTAAAGTTCGTCTTCTTGAATTGAACTTCCCCCAATGCTGACAACATTTCCCCTTCTATATATTCCTCTTGTAGAAGACCTCCTTTTAAATAAATTCCACGAGTCGAACGCCCATTAAGAGTAATATCTGAATTCTCAAAAACAACGCCAGAATAACGCCAATCCCATGAACCATATAAAGAGTCATCATCCAATACGCCATATCTAGTCGTACCGCCAGGAATGAAAACACCCTCTGAGCTCTCCACCACAAGACCATAAATATTCGAAACATTAATCTTACCATCCTTCACAAGAAGAAAGCCACCTTGTTTTACACCAAAAACAGCCTGATTAAAGCCATTTATATTTTGATCATTGACTGTGTTCTTGCCACTTCCAATAATGGAAATTTTATCCAAAACAATCTTCATCTTTTCTTGTGCGAATACCTCGGATAGAATTTTACCAGTGTTTTTTAACTCCAAAGTCCCTTCAACCCCTAGACTCCCCTTTTCCCCCACTTTAATGTTTGTTTGATCGAACTTTTTTACCTTCGTAACACCAGAAAAATCGCTACCAATAGTATCTAAATCATTACGCTTTTCGAGAACATCACATGAAGAAGACTTCAAAAGAGAACTACACGAAAGTTCCTCCTGTGCATTCGCATCTATATTATGCACAAAGAATAAAACAGACGTCGTAAGAGCATATAAATATATATGGCGTTTTAATACCTTAATCATAATTTACTCTAATTTCTTTTTCTCATCTTCATTGAAAATCGAAAAGCACATCTGACTTAGCTACCGATTATTCTTATTATGTATCTATTGAATAATTTGTTTTGGATTGTGTGTAAAGTTAAAAACAGAAAAATAACACAATAAAATCACATTTTGCACTTATGATTTCTATAAAGGGCCTAATTAATAGAGAAATTAAAAATGATAGCTTAATCCACCAGAAAAATGCGTTCCAGAAAAACCAGCATCAGTAAATTTATGCTGATAAATTAGGTCAGTATGAAGAATAATTTTTGGAGACAGCTGCGAATAAATACCAAACCCAGCTTCTAAAGAGGAACCTAAAGAACCAAGTTGGAAAGCATCTTTAAAATACACAAATTGTTTATCATCAAAATTACGGACGAAATAGAGTTTGCCAGAAAATGAAAGGACATGTGCATCTTTAGTAGATGTAAACGTCTTGGTTAAATGTCCACCGATACGCACTCCCCAATGATCTGGTTTTCGCATATCAATATTAAAATTATCGATATCACGAGTTTTATGAAACTGGAGATTTTGATAAACAAATTGCACCTGTGGTTCAAAGATAAAATATCGATAGCCTACAATAAATGTTTTACCAGCAGTTAAGGAAATACTTAGAGGCTTACCTCTCAATGCAGCTGTTTTACCTCCCCTAAGTGTGAGAACATTTCCATTAAACAAACCATAAGAGAAGAAACCATCCATATAAAAGCCCGTGTTATGCTGCATGCTCCCATATGCTGTGATTGTCCATTTATCAAATATACCTTCTTGACTTTGTTTAACCTCTCGAGGCTGCAAAGAAAGCTTACCATAATTTCCCATAATTCCAAAGGATGTCGTACTGTATGCATTTTCGATTTTCTCGAGTAAAATACCAGCCTCTATAGCGTTATAATCAAGGTCTCCTCCAGATCCATATTTAAGTGCAGACACATTTGAAGTATAATGATGATGTCCCCCGTAACCGCGCACGAACAAAGCGGGATTTTCATTAATTTTAAACGGTCGATTAGAAAAAGTTCGCAGTGTGCGCAATTGCTTATTTTGATTACTGATATCCATCCATCCAGCATAAAACAAGGTATTTGGCACAAGAATATAAGTTAAAACCTGTGAACCAACGGCTCTCATATTTCGCTCAAAATGAGATGAAAGATCAAAAACAGAGGGTGGAACAGAAGAACTAGATGCAGGCCGCGATACAGAAGGAGGAGGAGAAACAGAGGACGGTGCAGAAGAGCCAGACGCAGGCCACGATACAGAAGGAGGAGGAGAAACAGAGGA
>NZ_JH725067.1:105022-126762 GCF_000278215.1 Bartonella rattimassiliensis 15908 | reverse complement strand
CCAGACGCAGGCCGCGATACAGAAGGAGGAGGAGAAACAAGAGGAGGATGTTGAACCTCAAGCACAGAAATATCAGGAGTATTAGGTGGTGTAACAATAAAAGAGGAATCCCTATCAGAAGAAGCTACAGGTGAAGAAAGACTTGGTTCCTGAGGTTTTGGCTTAGTGTTAGAATCGATAGCATCAACCTCACTTCCAGTAACACTAGGATGAATTTTAGGAAAAGAAGAAACATCATCATTAGTAGAAGCGACATCAAGAACAGGAAAAATTTCAGTGATATCAAAAGAGGCAGAATCAACAAGTTTACTTTCGAGACGAAAATCCCAAAATTTTCCCGTGTTTTTAAGCACTCTTTGATTGGAATCTGCTGCACCTAAAGTAGAGCTTGGACCATAACTCTTAAGATGATACTGATAGGGAGAATCTTCAAGTGTGACATAACCGCCTTTTAACTGAAAAGAATCTTGAGCAGCTTGTCCATAAACCTGAATAATGGAAATCCCCTGATTATTACCGCCATCTCCTGTAAAGGCCCCTGGGCTTCCAGAAACCTTATACACGTGGACTGTTGTTTGTCCCAAAACATCACCATTGATTAAAAGTCGATCAGTTTTTTGCTCTTGCAGATTTCCCCCTTTATCGAAATATGTATTAAGATAAAGATATGCATTATCTTTTGCATGATAGACAGTCCCTGATCCTTTTCCGATAAGAAGTGTCTGATAACCATCTGTTGTATTGGATTTTAGTTCTTTAAAAATAAGAGAACTATCTATCAGCTTGAGCGATGAAATAAAGGAATAATCCCCTAACTGCGAACCAGAAACATCAGAATTTTTCAATTTTCCATATTTTGGTTGCGATAAAATCCATTTTGAGCCATTTTTTAACTCTACATTGGCAGTAGAATTTTTGTCAACATGAGCGCCACCTACAAGGATAGAGGTATTAGCTTCAATTTTTACATTAGAGTGTTCAACAGCTTTCAGTAATGAATCTCCAGAGAGTGTCGAGTGTTGTGAGAGTTTAACAGAGCTTTCGAATTCGTGGCTATAAATAGCTGTACTTTCTGGAACCGTAAAAGTTGTCTTGGTCAAATGAATTGCCCCTTTTCCAGGTATAATTGTTTTTGTCTCATCAAAAACAGCTTCCCAAAAAAAACGCATACCATAAGATGCGTTGCCTCTCACAAAAACATTGGAATATTTTATATGGGCAGTATTATTATCGTTCCCCTGCACTACAATGCCATGAACATCATTAACCTTAACGTTTCCCTTCTGGAAATCAAGAGCACCTTTCCCCTGAAGCATACTAAAAGCAGAACCGTCACGATGATTATCAGTATTTTTTATTCGTTTCCCCTTCCCTGTAATAGAAACCTCCTCTAAATTAATTTCTCCACCTCCTCCTGTTTGAACTCCAATACCATCGGTAAAGTCAATTTTTCCTCCTTTCATATAAATTTTTGCACTATTATGACTCAAAAGGCCTATCGCATCAGCATGTGTCTTAATCTCTGTCTTGGTCAAAGAAACAAATGACTTTTCACCAGCAACACTGATCCCCATTCTGGTTGCTTTAATCACCCCATCCTGTATCTCAAAAGCTCCCTCATCATTAACATCAGCCCCTATCGACACTTCATTTAGCATTGAATTAAATAGAGCAACACCTCCCCCATTTGAGGCTTTGACACCTGTCGTCCAAGCGTTTTTTTCTGAATAGCCATTTGTATTCGCAACACTGTTAATGATTATAACATCTCCCTCAATGAGTGTATTTTCCCCTGACGCCTCTATAGCTGCATCAGAACTTTCACCCATGAGTTTATAAGTTTTCCTAGAAATTTCATGCGTTTCACCATCACTACAGTAGTAAAATGAAGCACTTTCATCACATGAATATTGCTTCTTCCCTGAAGGGTCATCACCTGCATCAGCATTGTGTGCAAAGAAAAAAATAACCGTTGTAAAACGACATAAAGAGAGATAATTTTTAAACATAATTTTCTACAAACCTTCTTCCCCTTCTCTAAAAACAAAAAACACGCATTTTGTTTAATAATTTTGGTTACGTGCAATATATAAAATACATTTTGTATTCTATATATCCGCCAGATGCTTTCTGTAAAGTCATAATCCCCAAAATAACAATTTAAAATTGTATTATTTATAAATACACGCAAATATATGTAAAAATAACAGACACCCCCCTCAAACAATAATCTCAAAAGAACTTATAAATTTGGAAAAACAGTATAAAAAAATAAAAACTTCACCATCAAAGACCTTATCTGGTTTCTAAAAAAACAAACTTGCTCACACAAAAAACATTCTTTTAAAAAGCTTATTTTCAAAGTGGCAAACAAAACAATAAAAAGCCACAAGCTATGCTTGTGGCTTTTTTTAAATTAATTCCAAAAGCGATCATACTAAAAACGATAGCGCAATCCACCAGAAAAACTGATCCCCGAAAAACCACCTTTACTCAATTTATGCTGATACATCAAATCACCATGAAGCGTGAAATGTTGAGATAAGTGAGCATTAAGACCTAATCCAGCCTCCAGAGAAGAACCAAAATTTCCTAACTGGAAAGAATCTTTAAAGCGCACAGATCTTTCCTTACCAAAATCATGAGCAAAATGAATCTTACCATAGAAAGAAACATCACGATCCATTTCGGAGGCAGAAAGAGTCTTCATCAAACGACCACCAATACGCACCATCCATTGACCAAGTTTATCCATCTCAATATCAAAATTATCAATATCACGAGCTTTATTAAACTGAAGATATTGATAAACAACCTGAACCTGTGGATCAAACACAACTCCTTTATAGCCTATTGCAAACGTCTTACCACTCGTGAAAGAACCACTAAACTGTTTACCCTTTAATGCCACAACTTTACCTCGTGCAAGTGTTAAAACATCTCCCTTAAAAAGACCATAGGATAAAAGACCATCGACATAGAATCCTACATCATGCTGCAAGCTACCATATATTGTAGCAGTCCATTTATCAAATGTACTTTTTTGGCTTTGTTCAACATCTAAAGGTTGCAGAGAAAGCTTTCCATAAGACCCCATAATTCCAAAGGATACAGCACTATCAACATTTTCAACTTTTTGTAATAAAATACCTGCCTCTACGGCATAGTACCCTAGATCTCCTCCATAACCATATTCAAGTGCCGATAAATCTGAAGCATAATGATAACTTCCACCATAACCACGCAAAAATGAAGCAGGCTTTTCACGAATTTCCAACACTCCACTAGAATTAGCCCGAAGTATCTCCAACTGCTTGTTTTGATTGCTGATATCCATCAAACCAGCATGGAACAAACTATTTGGCAACAATAGATAAGTTGGGACCTGAGGAACAACAGACCTCACACCTTGTTCAAATGAGAGAACATCTTCAATATCAGAAAGAGCATCCTCAGAAGACACCGGAACAACATCCGCAGAAGATACCGGAATAGCATCCGCAGAAGATACCGGAATAGCATCCGCAGAAGACACCGGAATAGCATTCACAGAAAATGTTGGAACAGCATACAAAGAAAACGTCGGAACAGCATCAGTAGAAGATTCTGAAACAATATCTCCGGAAGATGCTGGAATGACATCCACAATAGAAACATGTGCAGGAGATGTACGTTCAGAAACCGTAGACGTATGGCTATAATCAGCAGACGTTTGAACATATTCATTTTCTAAACGAAAATTCCAAAATTCTCCTCCGTTCTGAACAAATTTCTGTTTAACATGCTCATTCTCTCCCGTAGCATTTGGACTATAAGAACGAAGAACATATTTATAAGGTGTACCATTTAATGCAACATACTGCCCATTCAATTGAAAAGAGTCATGCGATGCATTTCCATAAACTTGAATAATGGAAACGCTATGTGCTTTGTTGTTTTTCTCTTTTAAACCGCCCGCAATCCCTTGTATATTAACTATAGTTTTTCCCTTAACATCACCATGAATAAGGAGCCGATCAGTTACTTGATTATTACTTGTCTCATTAGGATTTAAATGTGCATTCAAATGAACCCAAGCATTCCTAAAAGCCTGATAAACAATACCTTTTCCTTCTCCAATATAAAGTGTTTGATATGCATAAGCAGTGCTGGATTTGGGTTTTTCAAAGGCAATAGAACTATCAGAGAGACTGACTGATGAAATAAATGAAACACCTCTATAATTAGGATCTTGTAAATTTTTATGTCTTGGTTGCAATAAAGCCCATTGTGAATTATTTTTTAAGATAAGTTCAACTGTAGAACTGTTATCAACCTGAGTTTGACCACCAAGTGCAGAAGCATCAGCAACAATCTTCATAGAAGAGTTATTATCAGCCTTCAGCAACAAATCTCCAAAAAGTTTTGCTTCTTTTAAAAGTATGTTAGACTTCTTGGATTTACTGCTATAGAGAGCTATACTATCTGGAACTATAAAATGCGTCTTTTTCAAATCAACACGCGATAATTTTTCATTTGACGAATTATCCGATACTGCCTCACCTTCAAAGCGCATACCATAAAATGCATTACCTTTCACTGTAATTTGGGAATCTTCAATACTAATCTGAGAACCTTGATTTCCCTGCAATAAAAGCCCATGAGCATCAGCCACCTCAACAGAACCTTTCATAAACTGAACGTAACCATCTTTAGAGATATGAAAAGCAGCATGATCACTCTGGTGAGCTGTATCCAACCCTTGTCCTGCTTTGCCGTTTCCCCCCTTATCGCTAAGAGAGACACCCTCTAAAATAACATACCCTTTTTCTCCTGCTTTAACCCCAACCTCACCGAAACTAACTTGTGTATTCGTTAAATAAACTGTGCTTTGAGTTTTTTCTTCTGCCAAAGCCCCTACTTTGAGTGCATCAATTGATCCACCAGACATTTTGATAAACCCGCCTTGCGCCTCCACCCCCACTAAAACCCCCTGCAACGTGGAAGCGGTCAGTGAGACTCCCGCCTTTTCTGACACTTTTACTCCATGTTTCCAAAAGTTTTTTTCTAAATTTTCCTTTTCATCCAAAGTGCTCTTAACAGTTATATTCTGGCCACTAATAGCCGTCTTTGCTTTAGATGCCTCTATGGCTCCATGATCACCATTAATATTTTTATACGTTAGCGAATAATCTTTATTACTAATCGTGTGCTCAGCACCATCACTACACTGATAAAATGCTGCGTTCTGATCACATGAAACCTTCTGTGCTTCGGAAAGAACTTGAGATTTAGCATTGTGTGCAAAAACATCAACATTGTGTGTAGAAAAAAGAAGTGCTGTTGTAAGAGTATATAAGGAGAAACGATTTTTTAAGAGACTTACCATAATTCCACCATAACCCCCCCCTTACCAAAAATACAAAACAAATTAAAATGCTTAACTAAAAGAAAAATTTAATATGTTTTAGTTTAAAAATATCAGACTAATTAATGCTTTTTGTATTTTATGTAAATGTGAAATTAAAAAATTATTAAAAAACACAATCTAAATCTGTTATTTTTACAAAAAAGTTGTAAAATATAACTGAAAAGCAAAAGAAAAATCATCTTTAAAGTTGTTTTTGCATAACAAGTTTAATAGGTTCACATGTATTAAAATTGCCTAATTTAATCGCTACCCAATCAATATTCAGAGCGCGTATAGTCGCATTGAGAATAAACATCATAATTGAAATAATATGCACTCTATTATTAATTTATAATGATAATTTATCGTCATACATATTGAATTAGAATCTTGAATGCCATAGGATTCTCTTATTTCCAATCTATTTATTTTCAATCAATCAAAACCATTCGTTTGCACATTACAAGCAAGATGCGGGTGTGAATAAAAACACAAGAAGAAAGAACGTAAAATGCCTCTTATGAACGCTCTCAAATACCAAGGGTTGTCAGAACTGGCAAAGGGTGTGGTTGTGCTTGCTTACTCCTTTATTAAGCATAAAGATAGGAATTAAAAATGGATACAACGCTCATTAAGTTTAATAAAATAGAATAGTATTCTTTTTGCTAACTTCATATTGTAACCCCTCTTCTCTTAACACAATTCATAAAAGTATACTAACTCATTTCTCAAACAATTTTTTATCCATCTGCCAATCCACCTTGTGGTATGCAAATGAATGATTTTTATAGATTTATATTAAGAGTATTGAAAATATTTTTACGAAACAGCATATTATAAATAATATAAAAAATCATTATGAAATACGTATTTTTTTACAACGATAACGTACACGCTCACTAAACTTCTCAAGAAAAACGAAAGAAATCCAGCCAGAACATATCTTAAAGCTATGCAAAATCACTCTCTGTAAAAATGCTATAACAATAAAACAAATAAAGGATGAAAAAACCACAAGCATAACTTGTGGCTTTTTCAAAGATTAATCAAACAAAGACAACACTAGAAATGATAACGCAATCCACCAGAGAAACTCGTTCCAGAAAAACCAGCTTTCGTTAGTTTATGCTGATAAACCAAATCACCGTGAAGCGCAAAGTTTTGAGACAATTGGGCATTAAAACCTAATCCTGTTTCTAATGAGGAACCAAAAGCGCCTAGCTGAAAAGCATCTTTAAAATGGACAAATCGTTCCCCTCCAAAACCATGAGCAAGATTAAGCTTGCCATAGATAGAAACCACCCGCGCCTCATCAGGTGTAACCAATATCTTTGTTAAACGTCCCCCAACACGCCCTATCCACTGATGAATCTTTCCAAGCTCAATATCAAAACCGTCCACATCACGCACTTTATTAAATTGAAGATATTGATAAACAACCTGAACTTGTGGATCAAAAACAAAACCGTCATCTCCTACCATAAGTGTCTTACCAGCAATCAATGAAGCACTTAAAGGATTTCCCTTTAATGTTGCCGTCTTACCCCGTGCCGTTGTCAGAACATCCCCCTTAAAAAATCCATAAGACACAAGACCATCAACATAAAAACCAGCATCATGCTGCATACCACCGTATGCCGCAACTGACCATTTATCAAATGTACTTTTTTGGCTCTGTTCAACATTCAAAGGTTGCAAAGAAAATTTCTCGTAAGATCCTATAACTCCAAAAGAAGCAGTACCATACATATTTTCAATTGCTTGTAGCAACACCCCTGCCTCTACAGCATTATAAAAAAGCTCGCCACCATAACCATATTCAAGCGCGGAAAGATTTGAAATATAACGATGATTGCCACCATAACCATTCACAAAAAAGAGAGGTTTTTCACGATTTTCTAACAATCCCCTAGAAGCAATGCGCAAAGACTCTAACCGCTTATTTTGATTGCCAACATTCATCAAACTCACCTGAAGTAAAACATTGGGCAAAAGGAGATAAGTCGGAACCTGCGGAACAACAGCCTTAACACCTGGCTTCGGACGAGGATGAGGCTCCGGAGCTGGTCCTGGAGAAGGTGTCGGCCCAGGAGGAGGCGTCGGACTAGGATCTGGCTCAGGTCTAGCATCAGAATCTATAAATTGACTTTCAAGACGGAAATCCCAAAACTCTCCGTTCCCTGCAACTAATCTTTGATTCTCGTTTGCTTGTCCTAAAAGAGATATTGGACCATAACCATAAAGCTTATACTGATAAGGTAATCCATCTAACGCTACATAACCACCTTCCAACTGAAAAGAATCTTGTTTTGCTTTTCCGGAAACCTGAATAACTGAAATCCCTTGACTATTTCCCCCACTTCCCGTGTATCCTCCTGAACTTCCTGAAACAGCACGCACACGGACTGTTGTTTTTCCTTCAACATCACCATAAATTAAAACACGATCACTCTTTTGATTATTAAGATCTCCCCCCTTATTCAAATATGTATTAAGAAAAATAGAAGCACCATCCCGTGCTTTATAAACGACACCCTTTCCATTTCCAATACGAAGGGTCTGATAATCATCCATAGAAGAAGATTCGTGCCTTTTAAAATTAATAGAGCTATTACCCATAAGACTCACGACCGAAATAGAAGAATCATGTACAACTTTATGTCGCTCTTTTGGCAACTGTTGTTGTAGAGTCCATGTAGAGTGACCTCCCAAATAAAGTTCGGCATTAGAATCTCCATCAACATAAGCATGCCCCTCAAGAGTAGAATCATCAGCCAAAACGATCACAGATGCGCCTTTCTCAGCTTTTAGTAAAAAATTCTCTGAACGAAGTGTACTTTTTGATAAACTCACCGCACCAGAAATAACGTTTTTACCATAAAGAGCCACATCATCTAGAACAGAAAATTCTGTTGCATCCAAATTAACAACTTCTAATCGAGCTGGAGCTCTGTCTCCCCCTAATGAAATATCCTCTTTTTTATCCCTATCTGCACTCCATGGCTTCTCTCCCTTAAAATAGATACCATAAGCTCCCTCACCCTTTACTGTAACAAAAGAAGACTTAAGATCAATCTCAGTAGCATAAAAGCTATTCGATAAATCTTCAATTTCATCTTCAGTTTTCGCTTCTACTTCAGGTCGTTCTGGTACACCATTAAAAGACTTGACTGAATTTTCTAATAATATACCATGTGTATTCTCAGCATAAATAGTTCCCCCTTTAAACTTAACAGAACCGGCTTCATCCATTAAAAAAACCGCATGATCTTTATCCTTTTCCCCCTTTCCAATAACCTTAACACCATCAAGAAAAACCTTCCCCCCTAACATTGCAGAAATCCCATGACTGTTCATAAAGTTAACCTCGCCACTTTCCATCCCAATCTCTGCCCCACTATAACTGGAAAGGCTTGTCTTCCCATTCTGCGTATTAACCTTTGTACCCTCTAAAATGACCAATGAATTCCCCACAGCTTCAACAGCTCTATTACTCTCCTCTATAATTCCCTGCTTGACTTGAATTATTCCATCTTTAGCAAAAAGAGCTAACTTTGTATTTTTAAGCGTTGGTTTTATCAAAACAATCTTTCCATCATCTGATACAGCCACCCCACGCAAAAAAGATTTATCAGCAACTTCACTGCTAACAGTTACATTCTCTCCACTAACCCTAGTTCCTATCCGCTTCACCGTTATAGCAGTAGGATCTTCAGGATAGCTGGAAACGTTCTCTTTCGTAATTGTATAAGATTTATTATCAATTTTAGGATCCTTTCCAGAATCCATCCCGCAATTATCACATACATAATACAACCCACTATTATAGTAATAAAACGCAGGATCCACACCTCTTCCATCAGAGTCCTTATTTATAACTTTATCGTTCTCCCCAGCCAATCCGCTAAGCACACGATAGTCACTCCCCCCACGAATACCCTCATCGTCATTGTCAATATCGATATGATGAGGAAGATAACCCTTCCCCCCAGTCTCTCCTTTAAGAGGAAGCTTATGCCTATTATTTCCGCTAAGATGACTTCCATTAAGATAATGGTGAGAAGAAGTCACATAACTGCCATTGATCGGCTTAACAGTTATAATATAAGGTTTACCTTTATCCTCTGTAACGGCATAAACTTCTCTTCCAGTTTGGAGCAAAGAAAGGATAGCTGTTGTACAAGCACATAAACATACATGATTTCTAAACACTTTAATCATAGTTCCCTCGAAACTTTCCTTCCCCTCTCATTAAAAATAAAAGCACTTGCAACAGATCCCTCTGTGCCCCTCAAAATACGAAAGGTGTAACAAAAAGGACATGCCTCATGCTCATTGAACCGTGCAATGAATTATCTCAATAAATTTGGCAGAAGCTCTACGCATAAAACTCTTTATAAGAGAATAATTACAAAACACACTTTATGAGTGTATAATGCATTCTGTATTTAGTGTAAAGAAAAAATAAAACCAGTGCGTGTAATTAATTAAAGATACAATTTATCCTTGTTAATCTTAAAAATTGATCCACAAAGATATGAATAAAAAAAATGATTAAAATCAATGAAGAATAAACTCTATAAAATGAGCTTTAGAAAGCATCAAATATTTATATTAGATAAGATCAATACGATCCCCAAAAGGATCATATAAAGCCTTTTTTGACTCATGCATTCTTAAAAATCCCATTAAAATGAGTCACTCTACCGCTTCATCAAGAGCAAAAGTTTTTAAGAAAACTCGCTTTATCGTAGAAAAAAGTTTTCATGCATAAACTAAACTATGTTTTTTGTTCATATGAATAAGCCGAAAATCTTTTTAAGAACAACACAAGTTTTTATAAAGAAAAAAGGCAGCACATTGTGCTGCCTTCTAAAAAGTACATACTGTACCTTATACTAAAACTGATAACGAACCCCTCCGGAAAAACTTGCTCCAGAAAAACCAGCCTTATTAAGCTTATGCTGATAAAGCACATCAGCATGCAGAGAGAACTGTGAAAACAATTTGGCATTAAAACCTAATCCAGCCTCTAGAGAAGAACCAAACGCACCCAATTGGAAATCATCCTTGAAGTTCACAGATTGTTTTTCTCCAAAACCATGAGCAAGATAAAGCTTACCATAGAAAGCAACAGCATTCATTCCTTCAGAGCCTGTAGGAGTCTTGGTTAAGCGTCCACCAACACGTGCCACCCATTGGTTAAGTTTACCCATTTCAATATCGAAATTGTCAATATCACGAGCCTTATTAAACTGGAGATGTTGATAGACAACCTGAACCTGCGGATCAAAGACAAAACCCTTATATCCTGTAGCAATTGTCTGACCACCAGATAAGGAAACACTCAAAGGATTACCTTTCAATGTTGCAGTCTTACCTCGTGCAAGGGTGAGAACATCCCCTTTGAACAGACCATAGGATAAAAGACCATCGACATAGAAGCCAGTATTATGCTGCAGGCTGCTATATACTGTAGCAGTCCATTTATCCAATGCACTTTTCTGACTTTGCTCAACTTCCAAAGGCTGCAGAGAAAGCTTTCCATAAGTTCCCATCATACCAAAGGACATAGCACTGTCAGCAGTTTCAATAGATTGCAGCAGAACACCTGCCTCTACACCACGATAGTCAAGATCGCCACCATAACCATATTCAAGTGCAGATAAATCTGAAGCATAACGGTAACTTCCACCATAGCCGCGCAAGTACAAAGCAGGATTCTCACGCACATCTACCATCCCAGTAGAAGTAGTCCGCAATGTTTCCAATTGCTTGTTTTGATTGTTAATATCCATCAAACTAGCATGAAATACGCTATTCGGTAAGATAAGATAAGTTGGCACCTGTGGAACAACAGACTTTACAAATTGCTCAGAAAAAGCAGTAGATCCAGCAGTCTTAACATACTGATTCTCTAAACGGAAATTCCAAAACTCTCCACCATTCTTAACAAACTTCTGCTGAACATGCTCCTGTTTCAAAGTCGCTTCTGGACCATAAGCACGAAGAGTATATTTGTAAGGTGAGTTTCTCAGTGCAACATAATTGCCATCAAGTTGGAAAGAATCTCTCTTCGCTTGACCATAGACCTGAATAACTGAAACACTGTGAGCAATCTTAGCATTCGCTTTCCCTTCTCCTACATTGCCCGCATCACCTCGCACATGTATTTTTGTTTTCCCAGAAACATTACCATGAATAACAAGCCGATCTGTCACTTGCTGTTCACCCGGATCATTAGGATTCAAACGTGCACTGATACGAATTAAAGAATCCCCCTGCGCCTCATAAACCGTACCTTTCCCATTTCCAATATGGAGAGTCTGATATTTTCCTTTAGTTTCCGAAGGAGCAAAATCAATAGTACTATTTACAAGACTCACAGCAGAAACACACGAATCTACGCATCCTGAATTTGAAATACCCAAATTATTTTGCAGACCTCTTTTTAGAATCCACTCAGATTTATTAGTCAGATCTAACCTTGCATAAGAACTTTTATCAAGGAGAGCATTACCTTTAACGATAGAATTATTAATCGAAACCAGTATATGAGAGCTATTCTCAGCTTTCAATAACAAATCACCAGCAAGAGTCGTTTTATTTTCTAATGAAATACGACCACCAGAGTTATTACCATAGATAGCTATACCTTTTGCAACTTCAAAGTCAGTCGTCTTCAATGAAATTGCCCCTGTTATACCTATAGGTGTTCTCTCCTGTTTTACAACATCCCGCTTAACAACGCTTAGATTTTGTTTAGTCCCTTCTTTCTGTGTTAACCCATCAAAATATATACCATAGGTTCCATCACCTTCCACTTTAACAGTAGAAGACTCAATATTTGCGCGATTCATAGTAGAGCGAACCTCTGGAGATCTCTTTCTTCTCAAAGAACTTACTTCAACTCCATCATCACTCTTCACAATCCATAAAGCATGAGCATCCGTCACAACACTGCCATTCTTAAAATCAATAGAACCATTATCACTCAACAGAAACGCTGCACGCTCTAAATTTTCTACGGAATCCAACTTATTCTGCACTTTTTTTGCAAGAATACTCACCTTGTCTAACTTAACGCTACCCCCTGATTCTGACCTAACTGCCACTCCCCTCTCAATAGCAATATCCCCAGAGTCCATGGTTATTTCACCAGCCTTACTTGCTAGACCAGCTGCAGCAAAATCTCCCATCACATTAATTTTCGTACCCTTTAAATTAACAGATGACTCAGAACCGCCCAAAACACCCACATAATGAGCATTGACTGTTCCATTATTCATTTTAATCTTTCCACCATTTTTAGCTTCAAGACCAATTATAGAAGATTGAATTATTGAGTTTTTATCCAAAACAACTTCTGCTTTTTCTTCTGCAAGCACAGCACTTAAAGCCGGTGATTTAGTAAAATCAACATCATTTTTAGAAGCCTCCACACCAATGATGGTAGCACTCTCTAGATTGATAACCGTATTCTGATTTTTTGCATGCATAGGGTGCTGAGTTTTACCCGTTACCTTCAGTGTAAGATCTTTCATTGTATATGATTTTCCATCACTGCACGAATAAGAACCTTGCAATTTATTCTCACCATTCTTCCTCGTCGTATCACTACACTGAGAAGAAATAGTTCCCTGAACATTATAAACAGACACAATAGGAGTAACCAGAGACCTTCCTAAGGAAGCTACAGACTGACCAGAAGAAATAGTTCCAAGCTCTTGCGTGGAAGTAAGCGATGAATTTACAGATACAGTAGACGAAGCTTCCCCATTTTCAAATGTCTTAGATAGAAGTAAACGCCCTGTAGCCTGAGCCTCTTTTGTCTTAGGCGTAGAATCCTTCTGCTTGGATACAGTAGAAGCAGCCTTAGAGCCTTCCGTTTTCTCAACAACAGTATCAACTGTTGTCTTAGGCGTAGAATCCTTCTGCTTGGATACAGTAGAAGCAACCTTAGAGCCTTCCGTTTTCTCAGCAACAGTATCAACTGTTGCATTTGTAGAAGAAGCAGAATTCTCTAAATTCTGCGTTTTTTCACTTGATTTAATAGAATTCCCAGTAAGAAGAACATTAGAATTGCTTGCATTAGGTTTTGCAAGTATAGGATCCCCCCCTGTATCAGATGTTGTAAGCGTAATGTTAGATTTTGCAGGTGTAGCACTCTCCGATTTAGAAGTTACAAGTGAAGAAGTAGGTTTATCTTCAGCAGGAGTACTACTTGTAGCAGAAACAGAACTTTCTACACTCTGTGTGCCTTTTCCTGAGCTAACAGGATCCTTAGAAGAAACAACATCTAACCTGGAAGACGAAGTGGATGTTCCAGTTTCAGACGTTGAAGTGTCCGGAGTTGAAGGAATTTCAGATAGAGAATTCACAGAATCACCATCATCAGATCTTCCAAGAGCAGAGCTCCCCAACTCAGAAGGCTGAGAAACAGAAGGCACAACAGTCGGAGTTAATTCATCTCCTTCCTCTACTACTATACCATATCCTTCGTCTACTTCTCCTACTATACTATATTCAGCGTTTTCATTTGAACCACTAAGAAGAACAATACTTAACTCGTTACCTTCCTCATCTGTCGTCTGTAATTCATCGTCTACAATCTCAAATCCTTTATAATCCTCAACACCTTCAATAGAACTATAATCATACCCTATAGCTTCCCCCTTTTCATTTAGGATCATCGTAGGACTAAGAGTAAATACATCCTTTGGAGAAGCCTTCAACAACTTATCAACAAACTCAGGATCTTTTTCTATAAGATCGTACGATATCGGATAAGTTGCATCAGAAGGCAGATATCTTCCTAAAAGTCTATCTGAGGCAGAAGGATAGTCATTATTATTTCCGCCAGCATTTTTAACTTTACCTTCTAAACGGAAATCCCAAATCTTTTCACTATTTACTAACCGTGCATCAAAATACTCCACTCCTGGAGCAACCACTGGACCATAAGCGCGAAGAATATACTGGTAAGGCGAACCATCCAGTGTAATATATTCACTTTCTAGCTTGAAAGAATCCTTGTTTGCGTCTCCATAAACCTGGATAAGTGAAATACTGGAAAATTTACTCTTGTTTTGCTGTTCAGCAACTTTAATCTGTTTTTTTTGTCTATTTACAGCATCATATACATGCTGATTATTCACATACACCGTAGTTTTTCCCTCAACATCACCATGAATCAAAAGTCTATCAGACATTTGCCTCTTATGAGCACCATCAGCTACTGGCACTACACTTACATTCATGTAAATCTTAGAATCTCCAAAGGCCGTATAAACTTTCCCTTGTCCTTTCCCAATACGAAGAGTTTTATAATCTTCCTTTCCATCCATGGGAGGCACAAATCCAATAGTACTACTTGTAAGATTAATAGATGAAATACACGAATCTACACAATTAGCACCTGGTGCTTTCCAACTGACCCGTTCATTTTCTTTCAGATACCATTTTGAATCTTTGCTTAGATAAAGTTTAACCTCAGAAGTTTCATCAATATCAGCCCCACCTCTAATATCAGAATCAGAAGCAAAAACTGATAGTGTAGAACCAGATCTAGCCCTTAATAATACCTTACTATCAATTTTTGACTTTTTATCTAAAACAACATGTGCTCTTGAGTTTTCTCCATAAATCCCTATACCATGTATAACATTGACTTCAGCTTTTTCCATATAAGCCAAATGCGTCACATCTCCTTTTCCTAACAGAGAATTTGCACCTCTTCTTTCGCTCTTACTTTCTGCTCTTTTGTCAAAATAGAAACCATAAGATTCTGACCCCATTAAATTAACGTTTCCGTCTTTCATATAAGCCTCAAATCTCCACCCCTCTACCTTACTCTGATTTCCTACAATTGAACTCAAAGTACTACTAACATTGCCAAAATAGTGATCATCTATTGGGTTATTACTAAGCGGAGCATTTACGCTCGAAAAATTTTCAGGCACAGCAGAAAATTTACCCTTTTCCACAAGCTTATTAAGCGTATACTGAGAAAACTTAGATGGCCTCTTGTTAATGTCGTTAATGTCGTTACTATAAGAGGAATTGCGGAACCACATAAAAACAGCATCAGTAGCGTTAAACTCTGATTTATCAAAAGCCACAAATCCATCCTGTAACAAGTGCCCAACACTGTTAGGACCTTTCTCCATTTCACCTGGATCGTCTTCAACTATCTCATTGCTTATCTCATCTAGCATTCTTGGAGGTATAGCAATATTAGAGCTTTCTAAAACAACAGCTCCCTTATTTTCTGCTATGACCCCTATCGCACCTTCTTGAGCACGCAGGTTTACCCCTTTCATTCTTACTCCGGCTCCAACACTCCTCACACCAGTTTCCGTAATACGAACAACTGTCCCATCCAATATAGCCATCCCTTCAGGAAAAAACATAACACCGTTACGAACATTGGTAATAGCCCCCTTCTTCATGAAAATTTTTCCACCAGTGCCACTTGTAAGCCCAACAGGAAAATTCTTAATTGTTGAATTGGATAATTCAGCCCGTGATAAATATCCTGCTTCGACAGCACTTCCACCATTTACTTCAAAAAAATTATCCAAATCTGTATCCTGCCGCAAAATATAACCATTTATACTAGCAGGAAGCGCATTATTCGTAATATTCACCTGTTCCAGCTTAATTGTTGTCCCTGCCATATTCAGACCAGCAAACACAGAACTACCATCTTCCTGCCGTTGAGGTCTAAAATTTATTTTGGGATACACTCCCACTGCAACATCATCAGCTTTAGTAGCCTGAATAGTGGCATATTTTATGGTATGCTTTTTCCCATCTATACAAAAAACCGGTGCATTATCTAATTTATAACTACTAGCGTTACACTTATAGGTCTGAATACCTCCTACATTAGGGAGCTGCATACCGTCTATAATTCTATTATCTACTGTAACTTTTTCCCTAACACCACCAGGATTATTTGCTACAGAAACATCTACACCTTGTAAAAAGAAAAGAGCGCTCGTTGTTAGTGCATACAAACTTGTACGCTTTTTAAATACATTGATCATATGTCAAAACTTTCTAAATAATGTTGCAAAAACACTAGAATTAAGTGAAAATACGGTAAGTGAACAATTTGTAACATATGTCAGTCAACTTTACAACATAGTGTTATTTATTGTCACATCATTTTGTGCATAAAAATGACTAAGTTAAGTTTTTAAGTGCGCAAAGTATTGTAATATCAGATAAAAGGATAAAATCACGATGATAAAATATATGAAATGGGTAACTGCTATTTTACTCGTTGCAATCAGCTTTGCAACGTTTTTATGGACACAAACGAGTATTGCAAATACGAGTGTTAAGACAAATATAATGATTAATCACGTTTCAGGCGAGACTTCTGTTCCTGCTTCTCCGCAAAAGGTTGTGGTATTCGATATTGCCTCGCTTGATAATATGAATCGCCTTGGTATCAAAGCGGTTGTTGGCATTCCTGAAGGAAAAAAACCCGCCTATCTGCAACAATTTGATGATGCAAAATATGAAAAAATTGGGACTCTTTTTGAACCAGATTATGAAAAAATTGCCACTCTTCAACCCGATTTAATTATTATTTCCTCCAGAACCCAAGCAAAATATAAAGATTTATCAAAAATCGCTCCAACAATTGATTTAACAATAAGTAATGAAAATTCTCTTGAAGATATTAAACGAAATGTATCTATCCTTGGAAAAATTTTTGGTAAAGAACAGGACGCTGAAAAAGAAATTGCAAAACTCGATGAAACTTTAACTGAAGTCCGTAAAAATACTCAAGAAAAAGGTACTGGGCTTATACTCATGACTTCTGGTGGAAAAATCAGTGCTTTGGGACCAAAATCACGTTTTGATATTTTTCATTCTGCTTTTGGAATTGCCCCTGCAACCGATAAACTTACCGTACAAAAACATGGACAACTTATTTCTCCTGAATTTATTCTTGAGACCAATCCTGATTGGTTGTTAGTGATTGATCGCGATGCAGCAATTGGACGGGAAGGACAATCCGCAGCACAATTGCTCAACAATGAGCTTATTCATCGTACAACAGCGAGCAAAAAAAACCAAATTATTTATTTGGACTCTTGGAGTTGGTATCGTGCAAGTGGTGGTATAACAGGAATCATTGAAACCGCACAACAGATCAATGAAGCCTTTACAAAAAGCAAATAAACACACGAAAGAACTTGCTTGCTATATAAATAAAATTTAAAAGCAGAGGTTGTTTCATAAACAGCTTCTGCTTTTTTCTTAAGTTTTGTTAGGAAATGATGTAACGTGAAAAATTACTGGATAACCATAACACTTCTCATTCTCCTGTCTATCTTCAGCATTTTTGTTGGTTATTCTGATGTTACCCCTGCTGACCTATTCGCAGCCGATTCCCATGCCTGGTTTATTTTTTGGCAAACACGTCTTCCTCGTACCATTGCAATCCTTTTAGTAGGTTCAGCACTTGCACTTTCAGGCATGATTATGCAATTCCTAACACGTAACCGTTTTGTAGAGCCATCAACTGCTGGAACCGTTGAATCTGCTTCTCTTGGCATTCTTTTTATTATGATTTTCCTACCTAATATTCCTGTTTTAGGAAAAATGATCGTTGCCACAATTTTTGCCATGACGGGAACTTTATTTTTTATGTTTTTACTGCGCCGCCTTCCTCTAAAATCTGCTCTCATTGTTCCCCTTACAGGAATTATGCTAAACTATATTATTGGCTCATTAACCAATGCCATTGCCGATTATGAAATGCTACTTCCTTCTCTTCAAGCCTACTTATTTGGTAGTTTTGCAATGATTCTTGAAGGAAAGTATGAACTTTTATGGTTAGCCTTTCCTCTCTGTATTCTTGCCTATTGTACAGCTGATCGCTTTACGGTTGCAAGCTTGGGAGAAGATTTAACCCATAACCTTGGGTTAAATTATCGTGTTGTCATGTTTTTTGGTCTTTTTATTGTTGCCTCAATTACCGCTGTTGTCGTCTGTACTGTCGGCCGTATTCCTTTTGTTGGATTGATTATTCCAAATATTATTTCAAGTTTTATGGGAGATAATATGCGCTATACCGCTCCTTGGGTAGCAATCAATGGTGCAGGATTAGTCTTAATTTGTGATCTTTTAGGGCGAATCATCCACCCTTCTTTTGAAGTTCCCATCAGTACCATGATGGGCGTGATCGGTAGTTTTATTTTTATGATCCTCCTTTTACGCTGGAGAAAACGTCTTGGATAGAAAGAAAAAAACAATATGTGTGCTAACAACGCTTATCATCATTGCATGGACTGTCGTTAGTCTTTACATGACATGGAATATCAACGTTTATACATGGACATTTCGTCTTACAAAGCTTATCTCTTTACTCCTTATTGCCTATACAATAAGCGTTTCTACGGTTTTATTTCAAACAATTGTTAACAATCGTCTTCTTACACCTTCACTTATGGGATTTGATCAACTTTATATTTTAATAAAGACTGTCCTGATATATTTTATTGGCTCTCTTTCTTTGCCCTTTTTGAATGAAGAAGGGCAGCTCGTTCTTGAAGCTCTCATTCTCATCCTTTTTTCAATAAGCCTTTTCCGTTGGCTCTTTTCAGGAAGCATACAAGGACTCCATTTAACACTCTTGATTGGTGTTATTTTAGGAGGCTTTTTTTTTAGTTTACGAATGTTTATGCAATTGCAACTCAATCCAGATCAAATGATGAATTTAACGGATATTATGTTTGCAAATTTTAATAAATTCAATACACCATTAATAAGCTTTGCCACACTCATTGTTTTCATTGTGAGTCTAATTGGATGGCGTGAACGCCATCTTCTTGATATTTTGGCTTTAGGCCGTGAAAATACTCTCAATCTTGGCGTTAACTACCACAAAAGTGCAACAGCTATTCTAATTTTTGTTTCTATTCTTGTTTCCGTTTCCACCGCGCTGGTAGGACCGGTTACCTTCTTTGGGCTGTTAGTTGCCAACCTTGCTTATGAAATTTCCCCGCAGGCAAAACATAGTGTTGCTATACCGATTGCGATATTATTAGCGATTATTTGTTTGGTAGGTGGACAATTTATTTTAGAACAAATTTTTCATATGGCAGGACGTTTAAGTTTTATCATTGAATTTTGTGGAGGTACAGTTTTCTTAATATTACTAATGAAGGGAAAATTAAAATGATTGAAATCAATCACCTTTCCAAAGCTTACGGAGCACGATTGATTATCGATAATTTATATCTTCATCTTCCCAAAGGAGGGATTATTTCTCTCATTGGCCCCAATGGTTCAGGAAAATCAACTCTTTTAATGCTAATAAGACGTCTTTTACCATACCACCAAGGGACAATTAACATTGACGGCTTTGATATTGATAAAATGCCTCATGATGTTTTGGCTCAAAAGCTCTCAATTTTACGTCAAGATAATCCTTTATCTTTCCGTTTAACCGTATACGACTTAGTGAGTTTTGGACGCTATCCTTACTCAAAAGGCTGGTATAATAAGGAAGATAAACAATTTATCGACAGTGCACTACGCTATCTCGGCTTACAGGATTTAAAAGACCGCTTCTTAGATGAGCTTTCTGGCGGTCAGCGCCAACGCGCTTTTATCGCCATGGTTATTTGTCAAGACACCGATTATCTTCTTTTAGATGAACCATTAAACAATCTGGATATGAAACATGCCATTTCTATGATGAAGCAGTTACGCCGCACTGCCGATGAACTGAAAAAAACCATTCTTATTGTTATGCACGATATTAATTTTGCCTCATCCTATTCAGATATGATTGTTGCATTGAAAAATGGGAAAGCAGCCTATTGTGGATCTCCCAAAGAAATTATGCAACCAGAAATTCTTAAAGACATTTATGATGTCGATATTCAAATCAAAACAATTAATGACATCCCTATCGCTCTTTATTATCGATAATCATAAAGATTTTTTGCGCTTGCGTGCACCGTAGAATCTGCTAAAAATGGTAAAGTTAAATTATTGGGGAATAGTTTAATGGTAGAACAGCGGACTCTGACTCCGTCAATCTTGGTTCGAATCCAAGTTCCCCAGTTGTAGCTTGTCACTGAGTTTTGCGTAATTTGACTGTAGCTTGTCTGTAGCTTGTCATCAGGTTTTGCACAATTTGACAGCATATTTTGCATCAATTTATTTTTTTTCGAAGGGTTTTTAAGGGGGTTTCAAAGGGTCTTCAAAGACCTTTCAAAGATCATTTAAAGACCCTTTTAAGACACTTTTTTCTTTTTTGCTAAAAATCACAATTTGAGATGATGAGCTCTTGAGCCGGAGTCGGCTTATTTGAACCACATGTATAAGATGTGGTGACCTCTTTTATCTTAAATTGGCTGAAGGTTTTCCGAACTTCTGGCACATCATTGAGAGACAGAAGAAACTTTCCCTTTAATTGTGCAAGCAGGGTGGACATCGTCTGATAATCTTCTCGCTTAAACAAATCCTTTCCATAGCAATCCTCAACACCCCAATACGGTGGATCAAGGTAAAACAAGGTGCTTGGCCGGTCATAGCGTCTGATAAACTCAAACCAATCTAAATGTTCAATGGTTACACCTGCTAAACGCCGATAAATGAGCTTTAATGAAGCTTCAAGTTTCAAACGATTAAACCGGGCACCACGATTAGGATCAACGCCAAACGTCTGCTTTACCACCTGCCCACCAAAACTCAACCGCTGCAGATATAAAAACCGCAAAGCACGCTCTAAATCCGTCAGCATCTTTGGATCTTGTGTGCGTAATCGTTCAAACACCTCACGGCTACTAATCTGGAACTCTAACAATTCTATAAAAGAGTGATAATGGCGTTGCAACACCCGAAAAAAATTCACCACATCACCTGAACGATCATTGATGACTTCATATAAGGGGATTAATTTTCTCCTAAAGAACACCCCACCCATTCCAACAAAAGGCTCAGCATAAGTGCGATGAGGGATGTTTTCCATGATGTTGATAATGGTCTTCGCCAACTTGATTTTGCCACCAACATAAGCAGCAGCTGGTTCTATAGGATCAACAGATTTTAATTTTTCTTTGTGAAGTATATCCATAATTT
The DNA here is from genome assembly GCF_000278215.1 of Bartonella rattimassiliensis 15908. Taxonomy (GTDB): domain Bacteria; phylum Pseudomonadota; class Alphaproteobacteria; order Rhizobiales; family Rhizobiaceae; genus Bartonella; species Bartonella rattimassiliensis. The sequence continues at coordinate 105,257 of NZ_JH725067.1, read as the reverse complement.
CTTAACATTCTTTCATCTATGTTAGCCGTCTTCTCATTGCTTTAAGTGAGAAGAAGTGGCTGCGATGTTAAGTTGAGTTGCATCGGACGGGTTTGTTGCTAAACTGTTCCCGTTGGCTGGGTGACCACCAGCCCAGCCTCTATTCTTTGTTTCTTTCCTTTCCCTTGTTTGGAGCTTTGAGGGTGATTTGTGTGATGTATCCGCTTTGTTTCTCATAACGATGCATGACGGTTGC
>NZ_JH725067.1:21963-104922 GCF_000278215.1 Bartonella rattimassiliensis 15908 | reverse complement strand
TCATAACTTTCGCTCCTGCTTTAAACGGATGCTCAAACCATCCGTTTTTTGTGGGGTTAAATGTACAATAAACGCCCTCAATAGCGGGCGGTAATATGAGTTATGATTTACATTTATAAATTTGTCAACCCCAAATGTAAATATGGAGTAATTTTTTTTGGCAAAATCTGAAAAAAAACCTAAAACAGAACTCGCAAAACGGTTATGTGAAGTACGGCTCGCTCTTGGTTTTACGCAGCGCAAGCAGTTTGCTGATCATCTTACAGTACCAGAAAGTACTATGTATAATTATGAAACTGGCTTACGAGAGCCGCCTTCATCAATGTTAGTCATTTACAAAAATATTTGTGGTATAGACGTTAATTGGCTTCTCACCGGTGAAGGTGAAATGTTTAGTGACATGGCAAAAGCCAAAGCAGCTGGTTTTAAAGCACCTATCATTCCTACTGGACTTATGAAAAAGCTTGGTCGCATAGCTTATACAACTTATCGCGATGCAAATATAAAACTCCCCCCTGAAAATATAGCGGAATTAGCAGCAGAGCTTTATGGAAAACTGCAAGAGCTTGTTCAAAATATCAACGACACGGAAGAAGTAGAACTTACTTTGCCTCTTCTAAAATTGCATTTAAAGCGTCAAATCGAAGCTGAAAGTGCACATCTAGAAACCACACAAGATACGGCTTAATGCCTCTCTAAAACCAAAAATGAAAGTGGAAATCTTTTTACATTAAATATTTAATACAACATATTAATAAATAATGTTTTTTAATAAATTTTTAGAGATTTCCACGCATATATGGAAATCTTTTTTGCTTTTTGGGTCATTTTTATTTGATTTTGGAATCAATTGAACTTTTGGATTGATTTTTTTCAAAGGATCTTCAAAGGCGGTTTTCTGGGCTTTCACAGATTTTTTAAAAATCTTCAAAGGATTTTCAAAGACCTTTCAAAGCTTTCTTTCACTTTTACCATGAAAACGCATTTTTTTCTGATTTTTGGTAATTTTCGCAATTTTAGGTGTCAAAATCTATTTTGAAAAAACGCGCATTTAATGCTAAATTTTGTACATAAAAACAACAAATTATCACGTATTCCTAACTAATCCCACCTCTTCCCACTTAATGCAAAACCTACTGTCAAACTACATTGTCACCAGGTTTTGCACAATTTGACAGCATATTTTGCATCAATTTATTTTTTTTCGAAGGGTTTTTAAGGGGAGGGTCAAAGGGTCTTCAAAGGCCTTTCAAAGATCATTTAAAGACCCTTTTAAGCCACTTTTTTCTTTTTTGCTAAAAATCACAATTTGAGATGATGAGCTCTTGAGCCGGAGTCGGCTTATTTGAACCACATGTATAAGATGTGGTGACCTCTTTTATCTTAAATTGGCTGAAGGTTTTCCGAACTTCTGGCACATCATTGAGAGACAGAAGAAACTTTCCCTTTAATTGTGCAAGCAGGGTGGACATCGTCTGATAATCTTCTCGCTTAAACAAATCCTTTCCATAGCAATCCTCAACACCCCAATACGGTGGATCAAGGTAAAACAAGGTGCTTGGCCGGTCATAGCGTCTGATAAACTCAAACCAATCTAAATGTTCAATGGTTACACCTGCTAAACGCCGGTAAATGAGCTTTAATGAAGCTTCAAGTTTCAAACGATTAAACCGGGCACCACGATTAGGATCAACGCCAAACGTCTGCTTTACCACCTGCCCACCAAAACTCAACCGCTGCAGATATAAAAACCGCAAAGCACGCTCTAAATCCGTCAGCGTCTTTGGATCTTGTGTGCGTAATCGTTCAAACACCTCACGGCTACTAATCTGGAACTCTAACAATTCTATAAAAGAGTGATAATGGCGTTGCAACACCCGAAAAAAATTCACCACATCACCTGAACGATCATTGATAACTTCATATAAGGGGATTAATTTTCTCCTAAAGAACACCCCACCCATTCCAACAAAAGGCTCAGCATAAGTGCGATGAGGGATGTTTTCCATGATGTTGATAATAGTCTTCGCCAACTTGATTTTGCCACCAACATAAGCAGCAGCTGGTTCTATAGGATCAACAGATTTTAATTTTTCTTTGTGAAGTATATCCATAATTTCTTAACATTCTTTCATCTATGTTAGCCGTCTTCTCATTGCTTTAAGTGAGAAGAAGTGGCTGCGATGTTAAGTTGAGTTGCATCGGACGGGTTTGTTGCTAAACTGTTCCCGTTGGCTGGGTGACCACCAGCCCAGCCTCTATTCTTTGTTTCTTTCCTTTCCCTTGTTTGGAGCTTTGAGGGTGATTTGTGTGATGTATCCGCTTTGTTTCTCATAACGATGCATGACGGTTGCGGCTTTCCATGGTCCATTGATTTCTCCACGAAACCCTTGTAGGAGCAGAGGTTGATCGGCCATGATTTCAGGGCGTCCGGGAAGGGTCAAAGAACCACTGCCCACTGCATGGCAAAGCCTATCCGACTCAGAGGCAGCGGCAGCTCGTGCTTCCTCTTCACAAGGGTAGCAAGTCCGCAGACGACGCACAGGACCGCTAAAACCTGTTTGATGCTTGACTTGGCACTGTTGCCCTTTTGAACGATCAAAATAAGAAGCTTCAATGATGCCATATTGCGTACGTGGCTCTAATGTGAATTCCCAACTGGAACAGTCATGTTGATGGAGGGTGAGGTCTGGTAAATTGTCCCCGCTTAAAAATAAAAACTTATGGTCTTTGATCAAAAAACGCGCCTGCATGCGATCGGCAAGACGAGTTAAAAAGTCAACAGCAGATTGCTTTGTGCGAATCACATAAGGAAGAGTTTGTTTGGTAAACTGGGGACTGACCTTTGCTTGATAACCATGACGTTTAGCAAGTGTCTCAACGATCTCGCTAATGGTTTGGTGGTCAAAATGTTCACTCGCCTGTTCTTTAAGTTCTTTCTGCATCGAAGCGCTTTTGCCACAAAGGCGCAAAATCTCTCCATCACTCCCACCAAAACTGATAACCGACTCAACAACAAAACGCCCCATAAAGGCACGAATACTGTTCTCATAGCCAAAGGTAACCTGTAGGGTACTGTTGCTTGCAGGAACTTCTAAATCATGGCCACGATCATCAAAATCCGCTTCAAATGTATCGGCTTCATTCTATTATGAAATATTTATATTCTTTTTTCTTTGAGAAATTAGGGCGACATGAGACTCTATTGCTGTAAAATAGAACACTGCTGTGCTACGGTTTCACAAGCTTACTTCAAAGTTACATTTCACAACACACCTAAGCCCATCTTAAAACAGCATCCGTGAATAGTATAAAAGCTATTGAGCACACACCATCTTTACGCGTCATAAAAGAGCAAATCGATACTATCAAATACCTTTTCCTGCTCCCAATGTTTTGCAACCAGCCTTTAGCCCTTGTGATAGTATATGAGAAGCATTTTTAGTCTTTTCTTGTACAGTTTATACCCACGCACCCGCCTCACTTATAACATGCAAGCAAATGGTTTTAGTTGATTCAACACAAAACAGGTTAGAAATAAAAGAATCTTACGTTATTGAAACCCCTTATTCAAGTTTCAAAACAGTAAATTATTTTCATAAATCAATACATTGAATTTTTTACGAGCTGTATCAACTTTTATATGCCAGATTGAAGCGAGCGGCATATATCTGCTTGTATAATCTCAAATAAACAGACAATCTAATTTGAGTAAAATGTAAAGTTTTAAGAGTATAAACTAGTTCGCATCCTTACCATTATTTCTTTATTCAGCTTTACGACTTTCAAAAGTATTTAAAGCAATGTCCTTTAAATAATGGATCGTTTATTGCTATACTCTTTTGTTTTTAAAGTTCTTTAATGGGGTTAGGCCCCCTCACGTAAACAGAACACCATTGTGTTGCTAAATTCACGCACTTGCTTCAAAGAGATATCTCTCAATACATCTGAGCCCATTTGACGACAGCACCCATAAATGCTATAATATCAAAGCCATTGCATCCCACCATCTTTGCTGACAATAAAAACACCATCATACTAGTTTCCAACGCTCAATATCAGAAATACCCCTTGGCTTCAAAAGAGTTTAAAAGAGTCACTTTATTTATTGCTTAAATGTTTATCCACACGACAATCTCACTTGTAACGTGCGAATGAATAGTCTTGATAAATCAATATAAACAAATTTGAAATGAAAAAATATATCTTTGTATATCAATAAAATTTATTTTTATTCATATTTTTTTAAATGGAAATAAAGAAAACAAATAATTGCCTCTACAGAAGTGACTTTTTTAAAATATTTTTAAACCAACTAAACTATTCAAAGATTTCCAACACATAATTTCCTTTCAAGATCTTATTTAAGCAGCCTTCTTGATTGACTTTCGGCAACGAAAAAGCTTTACCCGCTTTGCCACCGCTTTTGATTTTTTATGCTTTTCATTTGGCGATGAAGAATTCTTTCGCTGTAACTGTGTAGCATCATTTTTCCGACTTAAAAACCGTTTCTGACGTCTAGATTTTTTTAAACAGCGTTCTTTCTTGTTTTCTTTTTCTCCACTTTCTAATATAATGGTTTTTTCTGGGAATGGTGCAAATTGTTCTGGAAGAGCTTCAGACACCAATTTCATACGAATTAAACGCTCGATAGCCCGTAACCGAGCCCGTTCTATCCTTTCATCAAAAAGCGTAAGTGCCTCACCAGATGCACCATTGCGTCCCGTCCGACCAATACGATGCACATAACTTTCAGCTTCATCTGGTAAGTCATAATTAATAACGTGGCTTATACCTGGTATATCAATGCCACGTGCAGCAATATCTGTTGCAACAAGGATTTGTACCGCTCCTTCACGAAAAGCTTTTAAAGCAGATTGGCGTGCACCTTGTGATTTATTCCCATGAATTGTTGCAACTAAATAGCCTATCTTTGCTAAATGACGTGTGACAGCATCAGCCCCATGTTTAGTTCGAGTAAAAACAATACTCGAAGAAAAAGCTGGATTGGTTAAAAGTTTACTTAAAATATCCTTTTTTTCACTTGTAGGGACACAATATAATTTTTGACGAATTTCTACAGCTGTCGTTCCTTGAGGAGCAACTTCAATCTTAACCGGATCATTGAGTAAACATTTTGCAAGCACAGCAACTTCTTTCGGCATTGTTGCAGAAAAAAGTGCTGTCTGACGTTTTTGATTCAAAAGCTTTGAAATTTGCTTGACGTCATGAATAAACCCCATATCCAACATACGATCAGCTTCATCCAAAATCAAAAAATGAGTTTGAGAAAGATCAACACACTTTTCATGAACAAGATCTTTCAAACGCCCTGGAGTCGCTATCAAAACATCCACACCGGCTTTCATACGTTTAATTTGTTTTAAACGTGATACACCTCCAAAAATAAGGCACGTCGAAAGATGCGCCCCTTTTGCCACAGTGCGAATTATTTCATCAATCTGAACAGCAAGTTCACGCGTTGGAACTAAAATCAAAGCTCGTGCAGTTTTAGGACAGCGTTTATCACCCAAAGTCAAAATCTGACTTAAAATAGGTAAGCCAAATGCCAAAGTCTTTCCAGAACCTGTTTGCGCAATACCTAAGATATCGTTTCCTTTCAACATCACAGGAATAGCTTGCTCTTGTATAGGCTTAGGTTTACTCATCCCAGAAATGAGTAAATTCCTAACCAAAAGAGTAGACACACCTAACTTTGTAAAAATATTTTCTTTTTTTATATGCAAAATAAAATCTTTCCTCAGCTTAATTTTTACTAAATAATCAGCTGAACTTTCCACTCAAGAATCCGCGCAAGAGAAATTCTTGACATTTCTAACGAATCAACACTTTAAAAGTAGCTGGTACAACTCACGAGCATCTCGAAATCGAGATAAAGGCATATAAATTTCACTTTATAAAGAGCCAAGAAATCAGCCTAAACACCTTTACCCTTATTATCTTTAGATAATGATAAAAAATCAAGATCTTTATAAGATACATTTATCGCAACCAAAAAACAATAGTTTAAATCGTTTATTTTTTAGTGATTGTTTCTATCGGTAAATGTACCTTGATAAAATCGGGATAAATCTCGAGAAAAACTGGATTTTGTAAAGTTTTTTGACCACCATAAATTAAATACCATTGCGTTTTATCAAAAATCGCCAATGTTTTATATTGAATGATGCGATCCTTCATCTCAAGAACCGTTGGAATTAAAGCATACACCGTGCCATTATCAGTTTGTAAATATTCTATATTTTCTTTATCTAAACGATAAGAATCAGAAGGCAAGCCCTCAAATTGCCGTTTCAACTGTTGAAGAAAATTCTCACGTAAAGCACTCTGTGTTGTATTCAATCGACGTGCCATCTCCTTATAAAGCCGCTCAGGCATATACCGAGAAATAAGTGTAAAATTTCCACTTTTTATAGCATTATTGACATCAGTAACCACTCTTAAAAGTTCATCTTTTTGCATTGTCATTGGCTGAGATGCCAAACTCTGTTGATGAGCAATCAAAAAGAAAAAAAGACTCACCACAAAATAAAAAATAGGTTTCATTGTTATACTTCTTGTTTTAGTAAAATTTTAATTTTTCAAATAACAAAATCAAATAATGTTTGATCATCAGTAATATCACGATAACGCCAACCTAACGCTTGAAATTTTTTCTCTAAAAGACAAAAGTTATCGTATTTTTTTGTTTCAATTGCGACCAATACAGAACCGAAGTTTCTCGCCGATTTTTTTAGATATTCAAAACGTACAATATCATCATCTGGTGATAATGTAGAAAGAAAATGACGCAATGCCCCAGGATGTTGCGGAAAACTAAAAATAAAATATTTTCTCAAGCCTTGGAAACGTAAAGAACGCTCTTTAATCTCTGGCAAACGTTCAAAATCAAAGTTACCCCCTGAAATCACAAGAAGAATTTTTTTGCCCTTTAACTCTTGAGGATGAATACTGTTAAGCGCATCAATCGATAAAGCACCAGCCGGCTCAAGAACCACACCTTCCACATTAAGCATTTCAACCATCGTCGAACAAACGCGATTTTCAGGAACAGTAACGACACAATCAGGGGAAAACTGCTTTAAGATTGTATAATTTAATGCACCAATTTCAGCCACAGCAGCACCATCGACAAATGTATCAATATTTTCCAGTTTAACGCGTTTTCCACTCTCCAAACAAGCCAGCAAACTCGCCGCTCTTTGCGGCTCAACAAAAAGCATCTTTGTTTTCCAACCATATTCACGTAAAAACTTGCTCACTCCACTTGCTAAGCCCCCTCCCCCTACCGGCACAATCATTAAATCCGGTTCACTTTCTCCATTAAGTTTTTTCCATTGCAAAACCGCTTCGCAAAGCACTGTTGCCTGCCCTGTAATAATGCGAATATCATCAAAAGGTGGAGCCATTATCCCCCTGCTCTCCACGACAAAGGATTGCGCAGCTTCATAACATTGATCAAACGTTTCACCAACCAAACGAATATCAATAAACTCTTTACCAAAAATACGTGTCTTCTCAATTTTCTGTTGTGGCGTTGTCATAGGCATAAAAATCACGCCATTACGTTTAAAATAACGACAAACAAATGAGACCCCTTGCGCGTGATTCCCCGCTGAAGCGCAAACGAATGCAGAATCAGACGATATACTGCTAAGCATTTCTGAAACAAAATTGAAAGCACCACGAATCTTATAAGACCGCACCGGCGTTAAATCCTCACGCTTCAAATAAATTTCTGCATCATACTTTTGACTAAGAAAATCATTTCTTTGCAGTGGTGTTTCAGCAAACACGTGATGCAATCCCTCCATAGCTTTTGTAACGTCTTGAATAAATTGACTCATACGCCTCATCATTTCATGCATTGTTTATATTATAAAAGCTTTTTCTAACGATAAAGAAAACCATTGTCAGTCAAAATTTCACTAAAAAAGAATGATTTTTTTTTCTTTTGTCATTAATTCTTGATTCAATAAAAGATATAGCTTATGAGAAAGCTCTCATTGCGGACGTGATGAAAACGGTAAACATAGCAGACTTAAAATCTGCCGGTCGAAGACCTTGCGGGTTCAAGTCCCGCCGTCCGCACCACAGCATGTGGTTTCCGCTTTATTTTCTAAATTTAGCTCAAAGAGCTTCTTTTAGATCAAAAAGCTATTGTTTACTTTTTTAGCTCTATAATGGTATCATCAAATGATAGCTGTAATGATATATAAAGACGAATCATTTCTTCTTTGTGAACAAAGATTCGCCCATAGCTTATAAACTAAAGAATTTTCATTTTTAATAATTTAAGGATCTGAGTAACGCTTCCTTACCGGCTCATAGTCACTCAAAATCAAAACCTTTTTTTACCATAACGGAAGCATTGAGAATGCATAAAATTAAAAAAATAAAGGCCCTACCAACGATAGGACCTCTTAAACAACTAAGCTACTTTATTCCCACAAAAACTAAAATTTGTAAGCTATTCCTGCACGAAAATCATTTGTCTTATACTCAACTTCAATCTCGTCTTTAAATTTCTTTTTACCAAAGTCTGAGTAACGATATTCCGCCCGTACAATAAAATTATCTGTCATTGCAAAGTCAACACCACCACCAACAGTATAACCCATCATCATTTTTGTAACATCCGATGTCCTATTAAAGGGCTCATCTCCTGTAATGACTGTCGACAAAACATCTTGAAATTGTCCATAAGCGATGCCCCCAGCAATATAAGGCATCACACGATGAGCAGATAACCCTACACGCGCCCGTGTAGCACCTGTCCATTTTTGTGTTAAAGTATGATTAAAAGTTAAACTACTTTTTTGTGCATCTCTTTGATTTCTTAAAGCAGACCCTTTATGAAATTGGCGTGCCATAACATCGCCATTTTTATTTTCTATATTCTCAGAATCAGATACACTAGCCCTAGGTTCTTCAGTACCAGTTCCACTGGCACTAGACTCTTCAGAACGACTGAAAGTTTTTGTATTCTTTTTTTCCGTTAAAAGAATATCCGTATCAATCCCCATAATAAAATTATTACCGAGATCAAAATTAACACCCGCATATAAACCACCTACGAACCCAGAAAGTTCAGGCATATAGTTTTTTTGCACTGGTATCCATGGTTTCCTTTTACTCTCCTCATCTGGATAGAGAGGAATATCAACATCAGGCGTTATTGCAGAAGTTTTACTCGAAAAACCACCAATTTGACCTCCAAAATAAAAACCTGCCCACGAAAAAGGTGAAGAAGCAACAACTGCTGAAGCAACATATACCGGTTCTTCAGGAATTATCACATCTGCAGCCTGTACGATAGAAGATGAAACCAAAGAAAAAACGGATGCTGTTATAAATTTTGTATTCATAAAATTATACTCCACTGCTAAATTCAAATATAATCAAAAATTACATTTAGAAAAACAAATTTTTATAAAATTTTATACACAAAAATTGCATGTACTCCTTTATATTTATATTTAAATATATTACTGTATAAATATATCATTACATCAAAATTGAATTTTATCAAATAAATTATTAACTTATTATAATAATAGATAATTTAAATTATAAATATTGACTAAAAAGATTTATTATTTTTATTAAAAATGAGACAATACAATATCTTTATTTATTGCAAAATAATCGCAATAAAAATCATTAAATTATGATATTTCATGTTTTTTATAGGAGAAAAACTACACAGGTAATGTAATTATTTTTTATAATAACGAATACTAATTAAATAGTATTATAAAACATAAAACACTATCAATAATTCCTAAATATTATTATGGTAAAAATGCATATTATAAGTTTACATATATAAAAAGTTATTCCTATCTTACACTAAAATCATAATTTTTTGCCATTTTTAAAGTATAAGTTTATTAATTATCTTTCTAAATTTTGTTTGAAACCAAGTCCTAATGTCATTTAAAAATTACCCTTCCCCTCTTGATTTCTATATTATCATCTGCCTTTATTGCAAACCGGTCTTTATTAGGAAAAGTTATAAAACATCCCTTCATACAAATTTTAATTGTTTGATGCGTATTTAAAGAAATTTTTGAAGGTATACTTCCTTCAACAACAGTAATAGACTGCACTTTTAAATCAGTATTTTTCACTATTGCAGCAAAAGCTGTTATGGTAAAATTATTCAACAGAATAACTATCATCAAAGCATAACTATATTTCAGCATTCTAAGATTCCTTCCTCAGAAAAACGCTTATATAAAACAAATCGAAGAGCATTAGTTATATGAGAAGATGAAGTAATATTAGGCACATAAATAGCCAAATTAAAAGAAAGGCTTTTATGATTAAATGCAGTAAAACTCACCTGCGGCATAGGATTTTTTAAAACGCCTTCTGTCGTAGAAACAATCTCTAATAAAATTTCAGCCACCCGCTCTGGAGCAACCTTAGATGATACAGTCACTGGAATATCAATTCGTCCTATTTTACTACGTCGTGTCCAATTACCAACATTGTTATTAATAAGGCTTGAATTGGGAATAATAATCGTCTTACGCTGAATGGTTTCAAGTTCCGTTGCCCGCACATTAATACGCTTAACAATACCAGCAACTGATCCAGATTCGATATAGTCTCCTATTTTAAAGGGTCTTCCAACCAAAATAATAAGTCCAGAAACAAAGTTTTGGACAATATTTTGTAAACCAAAACCTATACCAAGTGAAAGTCCTCCAGCAATGAGAGCAAAATTTCTAAGATCCAAACCTGCCATTGACAATCCTGCCAAAACAGACACAACAACGCCCCCATAACTTATAACCGTTTTGATAGAATTACGAATACCAGAATCAAATTCTCCATGAACCAACACCACGTGATCTAACCAACCAATAAATCGGCGAATAAGAAACCAGCAAACACAAAAAGAAATAACTCCTGTTACAAGAGAAACTAAAGAAATAGTCATATTTCCAATCTGAAAACCGGTCACCAATTGCCAGAGCACTGCTTTCAAATCAGAATAAGAAAATCCAAACTGTACAGCAATTGGCATTGTACAAAATATAACAACAAACAAATTAAGAAAAACGCTTACAACAACTCCCAATTGGTTCATCATTTTTTCTTCTAAATGAAACCTCTGCATCAAAAGATGACCAACCATTGTTTTCATAAATTGGCCTTTAGTTCCAAGTGCTTGAGCACTTTGTATTCCTAAATACATGAGAACTAAAAATGCTCCACCAATCATCATCTGCTGTATAATAAAACGTGCAAGACCAACATAGCCTAAAAAATTCAACACAAAGAGCAATAATCCCAAGCCAATAAGAGGAAGGCGGATATAAAATGGCCAAAAATGTGGCTCTTTTTTTTCTCCTTGAAAATTCCCACATTTAAACCGCAAAGGTACAAATGCTATTATAAACAGCAATATGGCCACAAGAAAAACAGCAATAAAACTTTTAGCAATTGTCAAAGATAAAGGCGCTGAAATGATTTGATAAATACTATCAAGAATAGCATCAAAAGCCAAAACGCCCCCTAAAAAAGTGAGTAAAATCACCAATTGAAAAGCAGACGACGGTGCAATATTGAAAAGACGCACATAGGGCCTATTAGATGATAAAAGAACAACTGCTAAACGGTTGATTAAGAAGACTAAAATAATTTGACAACCGATCATATCAAAAACGGTTGTAAGCTTACCTGGATCTAAGTTAAAAAGACGAAACGAAAACAGCACAAGATAAACGCAAAGAATACATACAAGCGAAGGTAAGAGAACTGAAATAAAGGCAATCAATAAGCGCTGTAAATAAGATATTTCCTCGTTAAACTTTGTAAAGTGGCCCTGCACATGGATAAGAACTTTATGAGAAACATACGCAAGACCCAAAGTAATAAAAAGTGGAATCAAAAAGGAAAGGAATAGTTGTAACAATTTGAAATAAATGATAAAGTTCCACCAAGAATCGAGCAACAAAAGAAAATCTGATAAAGCTTCTTTTGTTTTTTGGGCAAGATGTTTTACCATCGATATCGAAAACTCAAGCCTATAGGTAAGTGTACGTTTAAAAAGCTCACGAGATTGAGAAATAGAAAGTTCAGCTATTCTATTTGTCGCCAAAAAAATTGCTTCAAACTGAAGCATTATATTATTAATTTCAGCTTTTTTCTCTATCCAATAAGCATATTCTTTCCCAGAGCTTTTCAGTTTTTTTACGTCATGTTGGAGCTCGGCTAATTGATCAAGAAGGGTATTAATCTCATTAAGAGGAGAACGCAAAGCAAATGCTTCTTCTATGGTACGTTGACGAATATCTTGAGCCCGTAATCGCAGTTCTTCCAAAGCCCGCTCATTTTCTAATTTTCTGTCAAAATCTCTTTTTAAAGTTTCAGTATTTTCTTCAAGCGTCTTAAGAATAAGCCGTTGTTGTTGAATGATTTCATCCACTGAATAAGGAACAATTGTTTGTTCTACAATTGTATTTTGTGCCCCCCTATTTCCCCATGCACCAGAATTAAAAACAACGATCATCCCCAAAAGAAAGAAAAGTTTGTGAATATTTTTTCTACAAAATGAATACATATATACCTTATACATACAAAAAGGATTTTACACTCCCTCTTTTAAAATATGGTATAAGAAAGACATTTTCAACTTTTGTAGAATAATCTTATAAAGGCTTTCACTTATTTTATAATACTGATAAAAAAGAAAAGAATAAGCTATAAACTCAATAAGATTAAAGAGGGCACTTTAGCATGCTTTTTTTGCACCTCTATTGCAAAAAAGAAAATTTTTTTCCTTTGACAACTTGGATTTTTCTATCCAGCTTGAGTGTATTCTTAACAAGCAATCTAGGAGCACGTGCTTATTTAATCAAACAATCACACACGAATACTATCATTAAAACGAATAGATTCGATTTCCAAAGTTATAGATTTAATTTACAAAATCAACGTTATCAATTGAGTGTTCCTGTAACTGACAGCAGAAAACTGATCACACTCTATACAGAATCCATTTTTATGAAGGCCCTTCAACAAATCCTAACATTGGGTCTTTTTTTAATAAATATTCCAGTTATTGACACACAATTTCATAACTTTCAAACACAATATTTTTCCAATAAGCGTGCTCCGCCCAATGAACGCATTTTTCTTTTTACTTGAATTGTAAAACGATCATCCTATTTTATTTTTGCTTTTAAATTTGAATCACTGTTAGATTGCCTATTAACGGAATATATCATGCGTACACCAGGTTGGTTGACTACCCTTTATTGTTTTATCCTATTAAGCAGCATTTACATTGCTTTGCCCAATTTATTTTCACAAGAACAGGTTAAAAACTTAAAGTTCTTACCCGATACCCGTGTAGCACTTGGCCTTGACCTTCAAGGAGGCTCTTCTCTCTTGCTCGAGGTTGATAGCAAAACATTAAAGCGCGATCAATTGCACATCATTTTAAACAATGTGCGTAATACCCTGCGTGAAAAACAAATCCGTTCCTCGAGTGTTCGTATCATTGAAGATAGCATTGTTGTCATTATTTCTGATCCAAAACAAACTGAAAAAGCACTCTCTGCTTTAAACACATTAATAACCCCCATACATGGTAGCTTTGGCGTTACAGAACATAACATCACAATCACCGCTCAAAATGAAACATTTCGTATCACATTAACGCAAGCGGGTATAAAAGACCGTATCAGCAATGCTATTGAACAAAGTTTAGAAATCATCCGTCGCCGTATAGATCAAGTTGGTGTTTCAGAACCCGCCATCCAAAAGGTTGGAACTGATCGTATTATGGTCCAATTGCCCGGTTTACAAGACCCAAAACAACTGCGTGACCTTTTAGGAACAACTGCTAAGATGAGTTTTCATCTTGTTCCTTCCAATGTAGACATCAATAACCCGCCTATAGGTGTTTCAATCCTTCCTGGATATACCGATGAGACACAACATTATGCAATTTATGATCAAATTGCTTTAGATGGCAATGTCCTTAAAGATGCCCGTGCCGGTTTTGACCCGCAAATGCCTGGACGTTCTATTATTTCATTTACTCTAGATTCCGCTGGAGCAAAAATATTTGCTGATATCACACGACAAAACATTAATCGTCCTTTTGCCATCGTTCTTGATAATAAGGTTTTAACTGCCCCTACCATCAACAGTGTCATTCCCAATGGGCAAGGTCAAATTACAGGAAACTTTGAGCCCAAAGAAGCCTCAACTCTAGCTGCCCTTCTGCGAGCTGGTTCCCTTCCCGCACCACTCACGGTCATTGAAGAAAGAATTGTCGGTCCAAATCTTGGCGCTGATGCTATCCAAATGGGCCTTTACACCGGTATAATCGGCTTTATTCTCGTTTCAGTTTTTATTTTTCTTCTCTACCGCATTTGGGGGCTCATTGCGAATATAGCACTCGCCCTCCACACGATTTTAACATTTGCTGCCCTAAGTCTGCTCGGTGCTACGCTTACCCTTCCTGGTATTGCTGGTATTATCTTAGGCATCGGTATTGCAGTTGATGCCAATATTCTCATCAATGAACGTATCCGTGAAGAAAATCGAAAAGGTGTGGGCGCTTTTGCGGCCCTAGATCGTGGATTTAAACAAGCTTTTGCCACCATTGTTGATGCAAACGTTACGGCCATTATAGCGACTACTTTACTCTTTTGGTTTGGCACCGGTCCTGTTCGTGGTTTTGCCGTAACAATGTTGCTTGGTATTATCATCTCCATGTTTACAAATATTACCATTGTACGCATCATGATGATTTGGATCGTTCGTAAATGGAAAATTAAAAACTTGCATATTCACTCTACTTTCAACCTTATCCCACAACATACAACTTTCCACTTTATGAAGGCACGCTTTATAGGTATTGGCACCTCTATTGTTTTATCAATTGCTTCAGTTTTTCTCTTTTTTAAGCCTGGCTTAAATTTCGGAATTGATTTCATTGGCGGCAGCCAAATGAGTATTACCACGAAAGCACCAGCAGACCTAGCAACTTTGCGTTCCAAGCTTTCTACTCTTCATATTGGTGAAATTACCCTGCAAAATGTTGATAACGCAAACACGGTATTAATTCGCATGCAGAAACAAAATGGGGACGAAGCCCAACAAACTATTGCCATTGATAAGGTCAAAACCGCTATACAAGCCATCTATCCGGATACCACATTTGATCAAATAGAAGTTGTTGGCCCCAAAATTTCAAGCGAGCTTGCTACCGCTGCTTTTACGGCTGTTATTCTTGCGGCTATTGCCATGTCACTTTATATATGGTTACGCTTTGAGTGGTTCTTTGCCATTGGAGCCATTATCACACTTATTCTAGACACCACCAAAATGATTGGCTTTTTTGCTTTATTTCAATTTGATTTTAATTTAACGGCTATCGCTGCGCTTTTAACAATTGTTGGATATTCTATAAATGACAAAGTTGTCGTCTATGATAGGATGCGCGAAAATATGCGTCTTTATAAAAAAATGCCGTTGCGCGAACTGATTGATCTGTCAATTAATCAAGTTCTTATTCGTTGTTTTTTTACATCAGCCACAACCATTCTCGCTATGCTTCCCATGGCGATATGGGGTGGAAGCGCTGTTCATAATTTTGCCTTGCCGATGGTCTTTGGGATTATTATTGCAACATCATCCTCTATCTTCATTGCTGCTCCTATCTTACTCTTGCTAGGAAATTGGTGGCGTGAACGAAATAATCGTGCAAATACTCAAGTGAAATGAAAATGTCCTTTAATGCATATGATACATCCCGTTTCTCTTCTCATAGATATATCGTCATTTTTATTCATTCTCCTTTTGATCAAGAATAGTAAATAACCCATGCTCCACGACACACCACTTATTACAACAATTGTTGCAGGCTTATGTTTAGCATTTCTCTTGGGAATGATTGCTAGCCGTTTGCGTATTTCACCCCTTGTAGGCTATTTGTTAGCTGGTGTTATTGTGGGACCCAATACAGGCGGATTTAAAATAGATTCCGGTATTATTAGTCAACTTGCTGAAATTGGTATTATTTTGCTCATGTTTGGTGTTGGGCTACACTTTTCATTAAAAGACCTTTTATCTGTCAAAGCGATTGCTGTCCCTGCTGCTCTTGCACAAATGGCATTTTCTACTTTTCTAGGCTTCTGCCTTGGGCTGATTATGGGATGGGGCTTTAGCGGTAGTTTGATTTTCGGTCTTGCTTTATCCATAGCAAGTACTGTGATCTTGCTTCGTGCTTTGCAAGAGCGTCATCTTATTGAAACGGAAAAAGGACGCATTGCTGTTGGGTGGTTGATTATTGAAGACCTAGCAATGGTCCTTATACTTGTCCTCATCCCTTCCTTGGCCAGTGCTCTCAGCAATACAAAAAAAGAAGCATTAGATCCTCTTGTACAATGGTTGGATTTAAGTATTTGGGGTATTTTTGGTCTCACCATCTTAAAAGTAATTTTATTTATCGCCCTTATGCTCATCATTGGTCGACGCGTTATCCCATGGCTTCTAAAAATAAGTGCACAATCTGGATCACGTGAATTATTTCGTCTTAGTGTTTTTGCTATTGCCTTAGGTGTAGCTTTCGGAGCTGCTCATTTATTTGGTGTTTCTCTTTCTCTTGGTGCTTTTTTTGCCGGTATGGTCATGAGCGAATCAGAATTAAGTCATCGTGCCGCTGAAGAATCTTTACCCCTACGCGATGCCTTTTCTGTTCTCTTTTTTGTTTCTGTAGGCATGTTATTTGATCCAGAGAAACTCTTGACTCACTTTTTTCCTCTCTTAGCAACCGTATTCATTATCGTCCTGGGAAAATCTGCTGTTACCTTTTTCATCGTTAAAGCTTTCCGCTACTCTAATGCCACGGCTTTAACTATTTCGGCAAGCCTTGCTCAAATCGGAGAATTTTCCTTTATCCTTGCAGGGTTAAGTTTAAGTTTAGGGCTTTTAAACAATGATGCCCATGATTTAATTCTTGGAGGAGCTATTTTTTCTATTTTGCTCAATCCTCTTATTTTTACTGCCTGTAATAAAATTAAAAAACATCTAGAAAAGAATTCTGCATCTTTACAAAATACCCAAACAATTATTGATCTTGATCCACAGGATCCTGATCAAGATTTTTTACCGATCACCTTAAAAAATAACCATATTGTAATTATTGGCTATGGTCGTATCGGTAAATGTATTGCATTATCTTTAATAAACAAAGATAAACCCATTGTCATCGTAGAAGAATCAAAACGCCTCTCTGATAAAGCGCTTGCAGATGGCTTTGAGGTTATTTGCGGCAATATCATTCAACAAGAGATAATGAATGCAGCGAATATAAATAATGCACACAAAGTTGTTATTACAATGCGAAACACCATTGAAGTCGGTGAATGTATAGTAAATATACGTGATAAGAAGAAGGATATCCAGATAATCGCGCATGCATTATCTGATACAGAAACTGCTTATCTCATTGATTTAGGTGCTGATGTTGTAGTAACGGATGATGAAGAAATTGCCCATGGCATTATAGCGTATATAGCGGAACAGAGATCTGTAAAGAATATGCTCGATCATAAAAATTTACAGAAAACATAAAATGGATAAAAAAGCGTGAAAATAAAGCAATTTATATGGCCCTTAATTGGTATCTTCGCAATGCTGATATCTATTCGGATTCTTTATATTAAGCTTTCTACCATTTCGTTTGAAGATGTATTGGAACGCTTGAGCAGCTTAGATGCACAGCACTGGTTATTAGCCTGTTTATGTTCTCTCCTCGCGTATGCTGCTCTTGCTGGATATGATCGCATTGCCTTACAACATCTAGGTCATAAAATTTCTTGGATTTTTATCGCTATATGTTCATTTACAACCTATGCTCTTTCACACAATATCGGCGCTTCAGTTTTTTCTGGTGCCGTCGTGCGCTATCGTGCCTATAAAATGAAAGGATTAAATGGAACAGAAATCGCAATATTAGTAGGTTTTTGTTCTTTTACTTTTGTCATTGGTACAGTTTTACTTTCAGGAATCGTTTTGGTTTTTCAACCTGAAATTATCACCCTCATTCATGAAGAGCTGCCTAAATGGCTAGGAACAACGATTGGGGTAGTTTTACTCAGTTGTATAGCACTTTATACGTTTGGCAGCTGGCTTCAATTGAACCCCTTACGTTTGGGCAAGAAAATCCAGCTTTCCTATCCACGGCTAAAAATTGTTATTCAACAGCTCCTCATTAGCCCCTTAGAGCTTTTAGGAGCAGCGGGAATTATATATGCTGTTCTCCCTCACAATGCCGACATTCATTTTATCTCTGTTCTTGGTGTTTTCCTAGCATCTTTTACGCTAACGCTTCTTTCCAATGCTCCAGCAGGAGGAGTAGGCGTTCTTGAAGCTCTCTTCATAACCGGCATGCCCAATGTAAATCCAACCGATGTTATTGCAGCTCTTATTGTCTTTAGATTACTTTATTTGATCATACCGCTTATTATCTCATTATTTGTGGTCGCCATTTTTGAAGGACAACAATATTGGAAAAGCTCTCCTAAAACACCGCCTGAATAAATAAAAGGCCATCACTAGCCTCTTTTTTCTGTACCTATAAATGTATCGTCATACTAAATTTTATGTCATCATACTCGGTTTAATGGAATCTATGCACAAATACAATTATTACTTGTATTACGCTTTTTTATATTGAGATTTGAAGTGCCACTTTTATAAGAATCTTACTCTACGAATAAGCATAGAAATATTGATCTCCTTTTCTTAAAAAAATTTTCCTAGAACTTTTAAAAGTATATATTCGTATAGAAAAACAATCGTTTCTATACCCTTCAATTAACATTTAATCTTAAATATTGGAGCTTCTATTTCATAGTTTAATCGACTTTTTGTTGGATAAAACACATGATTGTAAAACTTTTTGCAAAAAATACAAATGTTCAAACTTAAAAACCTTTATCTGAAAATAACTTCACTTTTTTATTTGAAAAAGAAAAAGCGCTATAGATCAAGAACACTTAAATAACCTTTTTTAATAAAGTGAGTGCCTCTAAACAATTATCCCCCAAATACAGGAAGAATCTGTATACCTATTGCGTCAACTTCATTCTTTAAAAACATTGCTCTAAGACTTTTGAAGTTCGTGTCACGTCGAATTAAAGGATGATGATAAAGATGAAAGCTAATTTTCACCTATGCATCTTTATGTTCTCCCTCAATTAAGCTAACTCCCTATTTTTAGCAGATTACACCAACAGAAAAACGTAATACCCTTGCTGCCATTTGTCATACAAAAGCTGATACAGCTCGTAAAAGAACTAAACCGTCTCAATTTTTGTCTCAAACATATAGCTATCTTGGAATAACTGTCTTGGGATTGGATGTTGATTGATAAACAACAACAAAAACATGAGCTTTCTTAGGAACGCCGTGTGTAACAAACACGGACATTAATCCGTCGTTCCACTTTCCCCTCAAAAAGACAGTATGATATAAGCACCCCCAACATCTAAATCACGATACGCTTTTCAAACATAAAAGGATAGCCAATATTTTAAAAAGAATGAGAAAGATTATTTCATTCCCTATCCACCTTTAGTTTGAGTATCTGTTCAACACTTTCGGCTTTTTTTAACAAACTTTCTTTTAATATCAAAAGTATTGAAACAAAAAAAGCTCTAAATATTAAAGTTTTTTTTATTCAAAATGAACGTAATAAATTAATATACTCCAATGACTTTAAGCAACTTTCTTAATATTTATATTTTTAGCAGTTAAGCTTTAACGGGAATAACTGAACAGTTTAGTCATTTAACACTTGAAGCCTCATTAAAGCTTATTTTCTGTTGTTTATCCAGTACGATCACTGAACAGTTAAAATGATCTGATTTTATTTCTGTTATAGCCACCGAAACACTTTTTTATCTTAATTCCACCTCTTAGCATACGGATGATTATTCTAGAAGTTTTTTGGTGAAGCGCAGGGACTATAAGATAATTTCCACGCTGCGGACACACCGAAAAGAAAAAATTTTTCTATTTTAAAACAATATGTCAGAAATCCTAAAAACTTTTAGTCAATTTGTATTAAAATTCGTCAATTTACATTAAAAGAAGTGAAAACTGTTGATTTTTATAACTCTTTAAATCACACAATTGTTGATAAGAGATTTCCTCTCACCCATTGCGATTTAAAAAACGATACGCATTAAAAAACCTTGAAAACTTCCTTTAAAAATGGCTTGATCTTAAAGCCCATGTTAAAATATACAAAACCTGATGATAAGCTATATTAACAATCTGCACTCAAACAAAGGCATATAGGGAGTCCTCTCCCAACTGTATCGAGCATCTTGTATCTTAAAAAAAACTTACGCAATTAATCCATTATTTATGGTATAAAACCAAATGGTGGGTGATGAGGGGATCGAACCCACGACCCGCTGATTAAGAGTCAGCTGCTCTACCGACTGAGCTAATCACCCATAAACTTCTCAAAAGATCAGAATGAGTGTTTCTATAACGCTCACAAGGATAGATGTCTAGATATTTTGTTGTTTTTTTATATGGCCTCATTATCTATAAGGTTAAAAATATGACATTCGCCACTTGATCTTATATAAAAATAAACCCATTATAAGGAATTCTATAAATAAATGCCCTGCTTGTTATACAGAATCTATATTTGGAGGATTATCGAGCATAATGCCCGAACAAAATTTAGAGGAGCCTTCTTGTGATTATAAGTGCAATGGGGCATCATTTTGTTTTATCAATCATCATATGTGTTTAAGCAATATTTTACTATTTTTTTCTTTGTGTGTAAGTTTTTTTACATTCAATGTTCATGATCCAATGCACGAATAAAAGCCTATGAATTTTTTTTGTCAATCACGCGCTTTTAAGTTTTTAAAAGGTAAGAAATGATGGAATGGATCACGGATCCCCATGCGTGGTTTGGTTTGATCACGTTGGTTTTTCTCGAAATTGTTTTAGGAATAGATAACCTTATTTTTATCGCAATTTTAGCTGAAAAATTGCCTCAGCATCTGCGTGATCGTGCACGCTTCATAGGTCTTACTTTAGCATTAATTATGCGGCTTTTCCTTCTTACTGTTATTGGGTGGATTATGAGACTCGATACAGTAATTTTTTCATTTTCATCTTTTATCTTTAGTTGGCATAGTTTGATTTTAATCGGTGGTGGAGCCTTTTTGCTGGCAAAGGGAACATTAGAATTACATGAAAGGTTAGAAGGGGTATCACATGAAAGGAAAACAGGCATTTCTTATGCTGTTTTTTGGCAAGTCATTGTTCAAGTTGTTGTGCTGGATGCCATTTTCTCACTCGATAGTATTATTACCGCAACAGGTATGATTGCAAAAGAGCAAGCACCAGTTATGTATATCGCAGTCATTGCGGCTATGGGAGTAATGATGTGCGGATCTGGCGCTCTTATGCGTTTTATTAATCGTCATCCCACTATTGTCATCCTTTGTCTTGGATTTTTAATGATGATTGGTTTTACGCTCATTGTTGAAGGATTTGGTTTTCATATTCCAAAAGGGTATTTATATACTGCTATTGGTTTTTCCGTTCTCATCGAAGCTTTTAATCAAATTGGACGCCGTAATCGTGAAAAGATGATTACAACAAATGATTTACGCAGTAGAACAGCTGATGCTGTTTTGAGGCTCTTAGGAGGAGGAAGCAAAGATAGTCATCTTGCTGAGACTGTCGATGTTATTGCTGAACAAGCTGCAGCTTCTGAGTTGTTTAGGCCAGAAGAAAAAGAGATGATTCGTGGCGTTCTTGATTTAGCTGATCGCCCTGTTCGCTCTATCATGTCGCCGCGTAATGAGATTGAATGGTTAGATTTAAATGCTGATGAAAATGAAATGCGTGAAGAATTGCAGAAAGTTAAACATAGTCGTTTAATTCTTGCACGTGACAAAGTAGATGAATTTGTTGGCGTTGCATTGACAAAAGATCTTCTTTTAAATTTGGCTGAAGGAAAAAAGATTAATTGGAAAAAAGCGATGCGAGAACCTCTCGTTGTTCATGAAAACACAAGTGTTTTACGATTAATGGAGCAATTACGTCATTCGTCAATTCAGCTTGCCATTATTGTGGATGAACATGGATCTTTTGAAGGGATTGCAACACCAACCGATATTCTTGAAGCTATTGCCGGTGACTTTCCTGATGATGATGAAGAACTCATGATCGCAGAACAACTTGAAAATGGCAGTCTTCTTGTAGAGGGATATGCTGATATCCGTCGATTAAGTGGCTATCTTGGGCGTAATCTTGTTGATGAAGCAGATCGTTATACGACCCTTGCAGGCTTTATGCTTTGGCAGTTTGGTCATTTGCCGAATGAGGGAGAAAGTTTTGAAACTGATGGTTTACGCTTTAAAGTTATCGAAATGGAACGCCGAAACATATCTAAAATCCTTATTTCTCCACTTGTATTACCAGAAAGAAGCTAATTCTTTTTATTCATAAAGTGAACAAAAAGACTTTTTTTATCATTAAAAATAAAAAAATAGAATATTGATGACTCAATTGTATTGTTATATTTTTTTAAGTATGAAATAATAAATATACAAAAGTTACATTATCAACGCGTGTTTAGTACAAAAAAGTTTTCATTGATGATTAGAAAAGAGCTCTAAAAGAGAAAATGTACAAAATTATTTATCATTTTTTTATTAAAAGACTCCGTTACTTTCACATCAAGTAAACTTCTTTCAAACATCAAATTACCACCCGTAATAATACTCAGATCTCCACCATTGTTGTGACTTCACTCAACTGATGATGCTAGTTTTAAACTGTACTCTATTTTCTATAAGGTTTGAGATTTTTTGATATTTCTTAAGGAATTCTTTCTTGTTTTTTCCAATAAATTTAGCTATTTTTTTCTTTCAAAAGCGAAGTTTTTCTCGCTAGAAAGCTCTTGTTAAGAGCCATTCTTTTCCTCAAAATGGCGAATATTTTCTGCTACTTTTTCAATCAAAACGTAATTCAACAACCTATCTTCATGATTATTTTATAAATCTTTACCGCTAGAATATTCTCAAACAAGATAATACAATCATGAAATATAAAAAATAATAGCTTAACCATAAAAAATGACTTTATTTGATATATACTTTTTTAGTTATTAAAAGTAATATATAAATCCATTAATACAGAAAAAAGGTGGAGTATATGTTTATAAACATAGATAAAATCGTTGACGAATTAAAAGAAAATAAATTTTTCCACACACCTTCTGAAAAAATAAATATCAAGCAAATGAGATAACCGATTTAGCACGTCTGAAAAAAAACTGGGATTATTTACCAATTGATCTTTATATGAAAAGAAAAAGGTTTTAGGGATTTAATGGTTATCATTATAGAGAAAAACTACAATGAAAATTGTGATAACCGATAGAATAACTGAAATAAGTGAATTTGAAAAACCGCTGACTGACTTGGGTGCTCAATTTTATTTCTTCAACTCTTTAAATGAAGACGACTTTCCTGATGAAATTCTGAAAGAAATTGATGCCTTATTGATCTGACATGCAAAAATAACAGAGAAAACAGCCAAGAAATTGCATAAATATAAAATAGCGGCACGATTTGGTATCGGTTATGACCAAGTAGATTACGAAGAGCTAAGAAAACATGGTGTTGAATTTGCTAACAACCCTTCTTATTGTATAGATGAAATAGCTGATACTGCATGAACAATGATTTTGAAAGGATGCAGGCAAGTATCCAGACATAATAATTTAGCAAAAAAATATGATAAAACGTGGCAAGAGAACAATCTTAAAACATTTCGTCCAAAACATAAAACCATTGGATTGATTGGGCTAGGTAAAATAGGAAAAACAACATTAGAACGATTAAGGCCCTTTGGATTCAAGGTGACCGTCTATGATCCATACATTGATAAAGGTCTTTCTAAATCACTCAACTTCAAACTTTTAGAAAATATAAATACCCTTCTAGAAAAATCTGATGTGGTATCACTACACTGTCCTCTTACAAACAAAACAATAGGAATGATTAATTCAGAATTCCTTAAAAAAATGAAGAAAAACGCTATCTTAGTGAACACCGCAAGAGAGAAAATCCTCAGAGATTTTGATTGCTTAGAAAAGCATTTAAGAGAAAATCCTGAATTTCACGCATTCCTTGATGTTCTCCTTGTGGAAACACCCAATGACCATCCTCTTATTAAAGCTTGGAGAGACAATGCTTGCTGGTTATCCTCAAGATTGGTCATTAATCCACACAATGCGTATTTTTCAGAAAGCTCACACATCGATATGAGAAAAGATATTGTTTCAACAATTATATCTTGCCTATACAAAAAGAAAATGAAAAATTTAGTAATTTCCTATGATTAATAATATTTACTGCGTTGGGCGCAATTATGTAGAACATGCTCATGAACTTGGCAATGTTGTTGAAGATGAACCTGTTATATTTAGCAAACCAAATAGTTCACTTGTGTTAGGAAACCAAATTGATCTTCCTGATTTTTCCAAAGAAATACATTTTGAAACTGAAATTGTGCTCAGAATCTCAAAGGACACTTTTATGGTCAATGAAAGTGAAGCTAAGGAATGTTATGATGCCGTAGCAATAGGTCTTGATCTAACAGCGAGAGATTTGCAAACAAAATTAAAAGAAAAAAAGCTTCCTTGGCTTTTGTCTAAAGGTTTTAAAGGAGCCGCGTACGTCTCTGACTTCATAAAAAAAGAAAAAATGAATGCCTCCATAACCTTCACAATGAAGTTGAATAATGAAACAAGACAAGTTGGCAATACGAAAAATATGATCTTTAGCTTTGAGAAAATAATCTCATTTTTAAGTCACTACATTCAGCTAAGACGTGGTGATATCATATACACCGGCACTCCACAGGGCGTAGGAAAACTCTCTAAATTTGACAGAATAGAACTCTATCTTGAAGATCAATTAATTTCAGAGATAAAAGTAAAATGAGTCATCAAATACTGACCTTTTTCATTGTTTCATTTTTTTTAGTCATCTCACCGGGACCAAACATGGCCCTTATCATCGATAATGCAACGAGATTGGGAAAAAAGAACGCATTTACGAACATTTTAGGGTTGTGTACAGCAACATATGCGCATGGAGCATTTTCCATATTAGATGTGTCAGCACTCATTCTCAACAACAAAACGCTCTTCCTTTTAGTAAAACTCATGGGAAGCTGCTATTTATTATATATGGGTTTTAAATCGATTAAATCTGGAATACATAGCTTAAATTCAAAAGAAAAAAATATCAACGAATGAAAAAAGCATTGTCAGTAAAACAAAGCTTTTTACCAGCTATATGGACGTTTTTTTAACACAAATACTAAATCCCAAAGTATCAATATTTTACATAGCAGCCTTTCCAAAACTCTTAGCTTCTGGCGGTAGCATTAAAAAAGGCTTTGAACTTGTAACGATCCATTCCTTCCACATCTTTGCATGGTTTACTTTAATGACCATTTTTATATTATTCGCAAGCACCACTTTAAAAAAGAAAAAAATAAAAGTATGCATTAATATAGCAACAGGAAGAGTTTTATCGCTATTTTCTTTTTTCATTTTCTTTGGATAACTGAATGACGCTGCCTTTTTTATCATAGTCTCAAGGACCTTTATGTAAACAATATAAATTTATCACAACGTTTAATCAAGTGTTATGAATATACAAATGAAATTCTTATTCTCCACTTTAGAAGTAAAGAATCTAGAATATTCCTCTTTTCTTTTGTAAAAAAAGAACTCCTTTTACTTATGTTAGCATCATAAAAACAAATAAAATGATTTTAGAAATCATTTAAATTTTCTACCATTGAGGGCTTTTGATTCCTAAACCAAAATGACAACTCTCCAGTACTATCTGATCAAGAATTCAAACTTTCCTTATTATGGCAAAACAAATAACATTCTGAAATAATTTTCCCCCTTATATATAGAATAGCCATTTATTTGTTATCAAAATAACAAATAAACTCCCTATTCAAATATCTGGTACATTATTTACGAAAAAAACATTTTCTTTTTCCAAAACTATATTCTGTTCTTTATCCACACGAAATCATAAAAAATGTTTTTTTCCTTTACACCTCATTTATATCATGGTTCGATACAAAATAATGTCTTTTTTAGTATAATTTAACCTCAGAATAATTAAAGGGAACCCCAAAAAAATGAGCTACAAACAAAACTTAAAAGATAACTCTCAGGATAAGTTGCAGCGTGGATTGCACAACCGCCATGTACAACTTATAGCCATTGGTGGAGCTATTGGAACAGGTCTCTTCATGGGATCAGGAAAAACAATTAGTGTAGCAGGTCCTTCCATTATACTCGTTTATGCTATTATCGGTTTTGCTCTATACTTTGTGATGCGCGCTATGGGAGAATTATTGCTTTCTAATTCGCAATACCGCTCTCTTATAGATTTTTCAACCGATATGCTAGGACCAGGAATCGCTTTTTTTGTTGGCTGGAGCTATTGGTTAAGCTGGATTGTAACTGGAGCTGCTGATATTATTGCCGTCATTACTTATATGAACTTTTGGTGGCCAACACTCAATCCGTGGTTTACCGTTTTCGCTTGTATTAGTGTCTTTTTAAGCTTTAATCTCTTTGCCGTGAAACTATTCGGTGAACTTGAATTCTGGTTTGGTCTTATCAAAGTTTTAGCCATTTTAGCCTTAATCGTTGTTGGATTTTATATGATCGCTACAGGCTTTACCTCTCCAAATGGTACAGTTGCTTCTCTCAACCACGTATGGAACGATGGAAATATTTTTCCACGCGGAATTACAGGTTTTTTTGCTGGCTTTCAAATTGCCATTTTTTCTTTTGTTGGTATAGAAATTGCTGGAACAACCGCCGCTGAAGTAAAAGAACCTAAAAAAGTTCTCCCCAAAGCAATTAATGCAATACCAATCCGTATTGTCCTCTTTTACGTCTTTTCTCTCACTGTAATTATGTCTGTCACACCCTGGAATCAAATTATTCCAGATAAAAGCCCCTTTGTCTCGATGTTTTTACTCGCAGGCATTCCGATAGCTGCTGGCTTGGTAAATTTTGTCGTTCTCACCTCAGCAGCCTCTTCAGCAAATAGCGGTATTTTTTCTACCAGCCGTATGATATACGGGCTTGCAACACAAAAAGGTGCTCCTCCAATATTAGGAAAACTTTCTAAATATCATGTTCCAGCCAATGCTCTGTTTTTTTCCTGCTTATGTATTTTAATAGTCTATATAATTGCCTCGCTCTCTCCAACCCTTATTAGTGCTTTTACAATTGTGACGAGCATTTCAGCTATTGCATTTTTATTCGTATGGTCTGTAATTTTGATTAGCTATATTGTTTATCGTCGCAATCACCCTCATCTGCACGCTAAATCCATCTACAAAATGCCAGGAGGTGTGATTATGTGTGGGATTATTTTAATTTTCTTTGCTTTCATGCTCTATTTATTGACATTAGAATCCGACACTCTAACAGCCTTAAAATACAGTTTATTCTGGTTTATTTTCTTAGGTATTACGTATTTCATGTTCGTAAGAAAACGCACATCTCAAAATAATAAATAAAATGTATCCATAAAAAACATGTCAAAAAAGGGTACCAAAAGTTACCCTTTTTTGACATAAGACATAAGCTTTCTGCAAAAAATTTTCTATAAACTCCATCGATATTGTTTATTGGTTAAACATTTAGCTTTTATCTAAAGCCTTAGAAAAAATTTATATTCAACTTTTCTTCAAATTAGAAACAAAACTTTAAACAAAATATATGCTAACAACGATCCACACTAAAAAATTTCTATGGAGATATTTTTTCTACTTTGAACAAATTTCACTCATTATATTTTAGAGTTATTTTTCATGTTAATAAAAACTTTAAATTATTTTAAAAGTAATTTTTTATATAAATACTTATTTCTATAATTTTATAATTTTATAATTTAAATTATAATAAATATAAATGTAAATTCCATAAGTATGGATAATAATATATTATTTTTTAACAATATATTAAATAATAAAAAATTAAAATTTACACTAAAATTTATTTATATTACTATTTGTAAAAAATAATTAAGGGGAATTTCCCAAAAATGAATAAACAAAATTTAGAAAAAAGCCCAAAAAGAAATTGCAACGTAGACTCCATAACCGCCACATACAACCTATAGCCCTTAAACGAACGATTGGAACAAATTTCTTTATGGGATCAAGAAAAACAATCAGTATAGAAGTCTCCTCAATTCTTTTCTTTTACGTGACTGTTAATTGTACTTTATACTTTATCATGCGTAGTGCTATGAGAGAATTATTGCTTTCTGATTTACAATACTGCTCTTTTATTGACTTCTCGACCAATCTTCTAGAGCTCTGTATCGGATTCTTTATCAGTTAGGCATAGTTGGTTGTGTTGGATTGTCACAGGAACTGCTAAAATTACCACTATTGTCACTTATGCACACCTTTGGTGGCTTGAACGCACTCCATGAATTTCTGTTATCATGAGTATTATGGCCTTCTTACTTTTTAACCTTGTCGTCGCGAAACTCTTTGGCGAACTCGAGTTTTAATTTGTTTTTATCAAAATCGTAACAATTTTATTCTTAATTTTTGTGAGATTTTATGTGATTCTTTATCGGTTTTATCTCTCCAAATAGTACTGAAGCACCCCTTAGCAATCTATGGAATGACGAAAATATTTTTCCACGGAAAATTACAGGCTTTTTTGCTGGTTTTCAAATTGTTATTTTGCTTTTATTAGAATTGAACTTACAGAAACAACTGCTGCTGAAGTAAAGGAACCTAAATTACCTTACCACAAACTATCAATTCAATACCAGTTTGCATTGTATTCTTTTATATCTTCTCTCTTCTTGTAATTATATCTGTGACACCTTAGGACCAAATCAGTCCAGAAAAAAGCCCATTTGTAACAATGTACGCGCTTATCGGTATTCCAATTGCTGCTAGTTTGATGAACTTTGTTGTTCTTACAGTTGCCACATCTTCAGCAAATAGTGGAATTTTTTCTACCAGCCGTATGATGTATGAGCTAGCAATGCAAAAAGGCACTCCTAAATTTTTAGAAAAACTTTTTAATAACCACATTCCAGCCAATGCATTATTCTTTTCATATTTATACATCTTATTAAGTTATGCAGCTGTATCGTTATCTCCACCCCTCATAGCCGCTTTTACCATTATTACGACCATTGCCGCAACTTTGTTTATATTTGTATGGTCTATCATTTTGATCAGCTATATCACCTATCATCGCAATCGCCTTCTCCAACATAGTGTCTCTCCTTAATAAAAAGCCAGGAGGTATTTTTATTGAGTGCTTCTCATTTTCTTTGTATGTATGACTTATTTGTTGTCCTTAGAATCTGATACTGCCATAGCTTTAAAATACACGCCAGCGTAGTTTATATTTTTAGCAATTGTATACTTTACTTTTCGAAAGAAAGAATTATGCTAAACTTAAAAAAACTAAAGCCTATATGCAAAAAACATATAAAAAGGGGTAACTTTAGCTACCCCTTTTTTGATATTTATCTATAAAAATTATAAAAGCCCTTTACAAAATATCTCTGTATCGATTTCAATTACGCTCTTTATCAACCAAAGCATTAGATTTTATCCAAGGCATCATAGAGCGAAGTTTTTTACCCACTTCTTCAATAGGATGATTATCATTTAAACGCCGCATACTTTTAAAATGAGCAGCACCAGCCTTATATTCCTGAATCCAATTTGATGTAAATTTACCTGTTTGAATATCTTTCAATATACGTTTCATTTCTGCTCTTGTTTTATCTGTAATTACACGTGGACCAGCTATATATTCTCCCCATTCAGCTGTATTTGAGATCGAATAATTCACATTTGCAATGCCACCTTCATACATGAGATCAACAATCAGTTTGACCTCATGTAAACATTCAAAATAAGCCATTTCTGGTGCATAACCTGCCTCCGTTAGCGTTTCATAACCAGCTCGAATCAATTCGATAAGACCACCACAGAGAACCGCTTGTTCACCAAAAAGATCAGTCTCGCACTCTTCTTTAAAAGTTGTTTCAATCACCCCCGCACGTCCTCCCCCAAGGCTACATGCATAAGATAATGCTACATTATGAGCCTGCCCTGAAGCATCTTGCGCCACCGCAATTAAGCAAGGAACCCCACAACCACGTTGATATTCATAACGAACTGCATGGCCTGGACCTTTAGGAGCAATCAGCACAATATCAATGTTTTTTTTAGGTTCAATCAAGCCAAAATGAATGCTCAAACCATGAGCAAAAGCAATTGCACCCCCATCACGTAAGTTGTCATGAATGTGCTCTTTATAAATATCAGCTTGCAATTCATCTGGTGTTGCCATCATAATGAGATCTGCCCATTTTGCTGCTTCAGCAACACTCACCACTTTAAAACCATCAGCCATAACCTTTTTAACTGTTTCCGACTCTAAACGCAAAGCAATCTGCACATTTTGGACACCAGAATCTCTTAGATTTAAAGCATGCGCACACCCTTGAGAACCATAACCAACAATAGCTACTTTTTTTCCTTTAATGAGATTAACATCCGCATCACGATCATAATAAACACGCATAAAACACTTCCTTCTTTCTTGATTTAAACTGGACTTCAACTTATTTTTATTAAGTAAAAACATTATCTTCAGTGCATCACACACTATAAAGACAAAAAACACCGCTTATAAAAACAGAGCAATTGCATAATCTTTTAAAGCTTACATATTGCGTCAAAAAAAACTGTAATCCCCAAACACTCCCAAAACATATACAAATCGCCAAATAAATTTCACCAGCTGCTCTACAAAAACGGTATATTACACAAAACAAGATTTCTAAAGAAAATATATCTGCGAATATTCTATTCTTCTTCCGGGCAACGAAACGTTGTACCCTAAAAATTAAAATACAACATACAATTTTTAGCATGAACCAAATAAGTATATATGGCAAGAAAAATTATAAAGTAACAAGTGTTGTTTAGGACAAACTTCAAAAGAACATATAGTAATATCGTTAAATATCACGAAAAGGATGCTTTTATTTTTTACATTTTTTAATAGCCCTGCTTCTCGTGCGAAACAGAATGACATTGTGTTATTCCTTCATGCACTTATTAAAAAACTCTTAATGCGCTCGAGCTTTTTTCAAGCGTCCTCTATAATAATCTAAGATGTAATAATCTTAAGCTTTGTGATCATTTAAAGTTTATTGTGCATACTCTTTTTACGTTATAAAATGATACGTTAATATCGTCATTCCATTTACTGGAAATACTATACCAAAGGGCAAAAAACACTTGCAGTTGCACGTGTTTATAGAACAAATTTGGGCTTGCAGCCTATGACCCCTATTTTAAAATAGGCATCATAAAGTGGAATAAGAAGCAAAAACCGTTACATCACGAATAAAGCGTAATGGGCATCTTGGTTTAACAGATGTTTCTGCAACAGTAGAAATCGCAGCCTTGCCGTTTTCGTTATCTGTAATCCTAACCAGACTCCCTTGATACCTTCCAAAAGCATCAAAAAAACGCAATCAATTTGACCAATACATCGAAAATAGTACTGGAATTTTCGTTACTGCTTTTCCCATTATAAATATTGTAGACATTTTAACGCTACAATCAATCTCACAAATTCAACAATCCACACTGATGTTTTATTAAGAAATAGTATGTTTAAAAAAAAAGAGTCTTGGAAAAACAAAAATATTAAACTAAATGCCACACCTTGATCTTAAACACCGCTCATTCTACTTTAGAGAACAGAATAAATATTACCAAGACGAAAATGTACACTTTGTTTTGCAAAGCAATACACACAAAACCATACAAAACAGTACAAACAAAAAGGATAACAATGGAAAACTTCCTTGATATTGCTCAAAGATCACGTCCTGATATTCCTGTATTTAATCTCGACAATAACTACAGTTGCATTTAGTAACGCAACTGAAAATGATCATTAGCACACGCAGACAAATATAATAATGATGCCGGCTTGCTTCTCCATAAGCATAAAGATGGAAGTACTCAATAGATTTACTGTTATACCATTCATGGGTACCATCATAAAATAGGCTTGGGTGCCTTAAGAAACGTTTCTTTAAAAAAGCCTGTGAATGTACCAATCAATGGCGTTCTGTTTTGCATGAGGATCGTATCCCCATTAAAAAACACGATAAACAAAAACGTGAAGCAATCTCCATTATTTAAAAGACATTGCCGTGGATGCTTTTGAAAGCCGTAAAGCTGAATTAAAAGGTGATGGGAAATATGGAAACTGGTTTGCACCTTCACGGCGTTATATTCTCCCCAAATTAGGCCGTTTGTTCGTTTCAAAAATTACCCAAACATAGATACGCAATACGCTTGCTCCTATTTGGCATACAAAAGCTGGGACTGCTCAGACTACCTTGATACGTCTTAACCTTTGTCTTAAACATGCGGCTGCTTTGGGTTTGGAGGTTGATTTACAAGCGACACATCAGTCTACTAGCCTCCCCTGAAAAGTTTACAAGAACCTCTGGAAATGCAGAAACTTACTTTAACATTGCATGGAGTGATAGCAAGCAAATACCACTCAAAAATTGATAGACTTTTAATTCATAGGAATATCTCAAACAACACAACAGTTTGTATTGACAGCGTTTTAGGAAAAAAAGTTTTATAGAAAATGCTTCCGCTCCCTCAACCACTGGTGAACTTTCGCTTATTTAAATCTCTGGAAAAGCACAAGAAGATTTCTTTAAATTCGTGAGTGATTACTATAGTGCGCAGTTTATCTTATAAATATACCTTAACATGTTATGGACAAAAATCAATCAATGATACAAGCAATAGCGACCAAAACCTCTC
The DNA here is from genome assembly GCF_000278215.1 of Bartonella rattimassiliensis 15908. Classification (GTDB taxonomy): domain Bacteria; phylum Pseudomonadota; class Alphaproteobacteria; order Rhizobiales; family Rhizobiaceae; genus Bartonella; species Bartonella rattimassiliensis. Next base: position 71,910 of record NZ_JH725067.1, on the reverse strand, counting down.
TGTATTTGTTATAAAAGAGGAAAACTTTTAGGATTTCCGTTTGCACAAAGACTTTCTTATCCCTGGTTTAACTGTAGAAAAACTTATTCCCAAAACAGCAAGCTATAATAGTGATACCAAATGCTCTCTTTCACGCAAAATTAACCGATATAGCTCAGAAAGACGAATTTTTAGCTGATATATGAGAATATCAACCATAGGAAAAAGAAGAAGGGATATACTCTTCTTATACATCTATGAAATACAGCAATCTTATCCTTCAAACATGATCCTCTAAAATACGGTTATGGTTCCGATATTTACGATGCTTCTCTCCAAGCTGATATTGCATTAACAACCTTAGAAGAACAAGATATTTATTTATAACAATTATTAACCGTTTTACATGTTGAATGAGAGACCCGAATATCGCAAGGTTCCCTCATTTCACCTCTGGTTCATGTTAAATCAATAAAAATCACTTTCTTGCACATCACAAGCGAACTGGTATGGAATAAAAACACCAGAAGAAAAGAGTAAAAATACCTCTCATGAATTGGCTCAAGGGCCAAGAGCTCTTGCAACATTGGATACTAACAAAGTGTCTGATTATGCCAGCTTATTCTTTATATTAAACGTAAAAATAGGAGCTCAATGGCTTTACCATTATAGCCTTCATAAGGGGCCACCTTGAAATGGGCTTTGTGTCTTTAAGACATGTTTCTTGAAAGAAAGCTCGTGAATATCATCCTTCTTAATTCTTCTTCCGTATCAAATTTTTTTCTTTTAGATCAGAGAAAATCAGCTGAAATTTTGTTGCATGCATAAAACAATATCTCTCCTCCCCATCTTCCATCTCAACGCTATAGAGTTTTTATAAGAATTATCCTTAAAAAACAATTTTTAAAGATCGTCCTTCATCGTGTTTTAAGTATAAGCTTATTAGGCTAGGTTTTATGCAATCCATTTTTCACTGTTTTTCATAATCATGAAAAAGCTTTTCTGAAACAAACCTTCAAATTATAGAGAACACCACAATATAATTTGTTTTGTTATTTACAATAAAAACATAATGATATAAAAGCTGATTGGGTACTTGCGCCATCAGGGGAATGAAGTAAGCATCAAAGCATACCAAATACTAAAGGCATATCTATGTGTAAGAAATATATTTATAAGAAAAATTTTTTGTTATGTACAATTGCTGGAACTTTGATTTTTTCTCATTTCGGTTCAACTTATGCAAATACACAACCTCCTGAAATTATTAATGAGTTTAAGCTGGATAAAGAAAAAGAACAAAAGACTCTTAATAATGTTTTTATCCGCAACAAGCAAATTGGAGTATCGGCGACTGAAAAAGCGATTGCCACAATTACGAATTCAACAATACACACAGAATCAACCGCTTTTTCCGTATCAAAAGGTGGGCAAATTCACGCTAAAGGAATTGATGCGAATTCAATATACAAAGGTTTAGAAACTAAGAATGGTATAATTAATATTGAAGATTCAATTATAACCGTTCAAACAGCTGGAGCGGGTGGTATCGTTCTTTATGAAACCCCAAAGCGTGAGAAAAAAGAGGGCGAAAGTGTTATCAATAAGATTAGTCTTACCAAGAGCAAACTTCTTGTGAAAGATGGTGTTGGTATTCGGGGCCCTTATGGCTCAGAATCTGTTGCTGAAATTTTCCTTAAAGATTCTGAAATTCGAGCTGATGTTTTATTGAGAAATAAAACTAAACGTAGATTTTATGATGACGATATGCTTCCTGTATCTCTTACATTAATTGCTAACAATTCGATTCTAGAAGGAAGAGCAAGAACCCTAAAAGTAAATACAACATCTCTTACTCTGAACGATAACAGCAAATGGTACTTAAAAGTCAGTCAAGAAGACGTAGATACTGATTTTAATACCTTTAATTTCGACCTCAGTGACCTTAAACAACGAGCACTTTCTACTGTTTCAGTACTGAATCTTAATAATAGCTCTATTATATTCAACGCCCCATCTACTAATGGAAGATCTGCTTTGGGGAAAGGGCAGTATCAAATCTTGAGTGTAGGACGAACCGCTGAAGTTTATAAATCGCGAGACAATATGGTCCCTACTGTAGAAACTGCCTATTATGCAACAGGTGATGCAAAGATTTATTTCAATACCGAATGGAGTGATGGTTTAGAAACAGAACAACAAAAAACAGATCGTCTTCTTGTTCATGGAAATGTTTCAGGTACCACGACAATTTATGTTAATAATCTTTCAAACAATGGAAAATTAGAGGCTGAAGATTCTCTTCCCTTAAACGTACGGGGACTTTCACTCATTCAAGTATCTGGAGAAGCAAGTGAAACATCCTTCAAACTAGCGAAGGGCTATGTCACACTAGCAGGCTTACCTTATCAATATACACTCAACGCTTATGGACCAACCTCAAGCCGTGGAAAAGCAGAGAGCACACAAAACATCTTAGGAAGCATCTCTCAAGAATCAGATGAAAACACCCTTAAAGACTTCGCAAGCTATGTTATAACAGGAACTACTCTTGAAGGAGTTACAAAAAATGAAAAAAATGCGCAAAGTGAAAATTTCTGGGATTTCCGCTTGCAAAATGCTACACTTGATAATGAAGGAAAGATCAGAGCCCTTGTTCCTCAAGTTGCAAGCTATTTGGTGATGCCTAATGCTGTGTTTTCCACAGGATTTTCTGATGTAAGCAATCAAAATACATTATTAGATGATATGCGCACAACGGCCTTGAAAACAGAAAATCATAAAAATAAAGGACTCTTTTTATCTTCTTATGGTAATAAGATGACACTATCCTCTAATCGCACTCCATTGCAATATGGCTATGGCGCTGATGTTCACTATGCTGCCTTACAAGCAGGCGTTATATTAGCAGAACTAGAAGAACAAAACATTGCCATGAATTGGGGGCTTTTGGGTACATATGGAAAATTATCCTTCACGCCAAAAGATATGGAAGGTGCTGATAAGAGTACACTTGATAAATGGTCTCTTGCGGCATATGGTGACTTCCATCATAATAATGGTCTCTACGTCAATGCACTCTTCTCTTATGGAACCCTCAAGGGAAATATCAGCACAGCTCTTATAGGAAAGACGGCAGAATTAACGAACGCTGATACATTCAATACATCAGCGACCATTGGACGAAAATTCAAAACCAATACGAAAGGATTGACCTTTGAATCACAAGCCCAAATTATTTATCAATGTCTTATGCTTGGCATACTCTCAGATGTTGATGGTTTTAATGTGAATATGGGCAATCCTCATCAATGGTTGGTGCGTATTGGTGGGCGCTTAACACAAACAACGATTCCTACTGAAGGAAATAATATTTTCTCTTTCTATGGTAAATTGAATATTATTAAAGCTTTTTCTAACAATACCACCATACAGATTGGGGATACATTCCACTTTGATTCTATGGAAGCTGCCCTTGAAAGTGGCCTTGGTGTGAATGCACAATTATCACACAATATTGTCTTTCATGCTGATGTTAATTATCAACAGAAACTTCAAAAAGCAGGTATATCCGGAATAAATGTTTCTGGTGGCATACGTTACCGTTTTTAAAAATCTCTGATCATTATTTTAAAGATGTCAGCTTAAAAAATATAAGCAGCGCTGAAATACCAGCAGTGCTGCTTAAATTTTGTAAATCATAAAAAGTGCCACCTGTTGAAAAATTATTAAACATTTATCAAAAAAAGAAATATTTTGATTTTTTTAGTTATATTTAAACAGCGTAACGAATTACTTACTCTTTAATACAGAAAAAATCTACTCAAAGTTTTTTATAAACGTAATAACACATCTTTCCATCTCAATTCTATAAAACTCTCATGATAATAAGCTCTATTCGATGAATGTAAATTCATAGCATTTTTTGAACATGGATTGACTAAATTTATGTTTTTTTGGAATGTTTTTTCACTGATCTCCATTACCAAATTAAAAGTGTTCCCAAAGCAAATCTTCAAACTATAGAGAACACGACATAATATTTCGTTTTGTTCTTTACATAAAAAACATAATGATATAAAGATCACTAAAGTACTTGCGCCATCAGGGGAATGAAGTAAGCATCAAAGACATACCAAGACTAAAGGCATATCTATGTGTAAGAAATATATTTATAAGAAAAATCTTTTGTTATGTACAATTGCTGGAACTTTCATTTTTTCTCATTTCGGTTCAACTTATGCAAATACACAACCTTCTATAATGGGCATGGTTCGTGCGGATAAGGCAGAAGAAGAAAAAATCTCTAAAAATGTTTTTGTCCGCAGTAACAATGCGGTAGTTGCCGATGACAAATCCTCTATTACCGTTAAAAACTCAACGTTGCGCTCCAGTGGCGTTTTGCTTTCTGCAAGAACAGGTGGACACATTCATGCTAAAGAAATTGTGGGAAAAGCAGGAACAAATGGTTTAGAAATTGCCAATGGAACAATCCATGTTGAAAATTCAATCATAACCGTTCCAGGACATCATAAAAATTATGGTATTCGTTTTGACTACATCTCGGATTCTTATGTAAAAGAGGGAGAAAGTGTCGTCAATAAGGTGTTTCTCACCAATACAAAACTTCTTATGACAAATGGTATTGGTATTGCAGGGCCATACTCTTCAAAATCTGTTGCTGAGATTTTTCTTAAAAACTCAGAAATTCGTGCTGATATGTTGTTGAAGAATAAAAGCGTATCGGAGGATAAGAAACCTAAGACTCTCGTATTAACTGCTGATAATTCAATTATGGAAGGAAAAGTAAAAACCTTTACTCAAAATACGACGATTTTTACTCTAAACAATGGCAGCAAGTGGCACTTAAAAATTAGCCCATTTGAAGTAGAAGATGAATTTAGTTCGTCTAATGCGTACAAACTTATCGACATTAAACAACGAGCACAATCTGTTGTTTCAATCCTAAACCTTAATAACAGCTCTATCATATTTAATGCCCCACATAATTTAGTAGAAAACCATTATCAAATCTTAAATGTAGGAAGACTTCCGCAATCTAAAGAGCCTAAACCGCAAGAAAATGCGACTCCTAATGAAACAGCGGTTTACAATGCAACAGGCAACGCGAGAATTTACTTTAATACCGAATGGAGTAATGGTCTTATAAAAGAACAACAAAAAACTGACCTCCTTCTCGTTCATGGTGATGTCTCAGGCACCACAAGGGTCTATTTTAACAATCTTTCAAAGCGTACGGAATCATCCAATCAGGAATCAGAAGAAAGAAATTCTATTCCTTTGAATGCGCGTGGACTCTCACTCATTCAAGTTTCTGGGCAAGCAAATGAAGATTCCTTCAAACTTGCAAATGGCTACACAACAATGAATGGATTGCCCTATAAATATATACTCAATGGCTATGGGCCAACTTCCAGACATGGGAAAGCTGATTGGGCACAAAATCATTTAAGCGAAATAGCACAAAAATCAGTATCACAAGAATCAAAAGAGAAGGATGCAAAAAGTCCTGATGCGACATCCCTTGAAAAAGAGAACAATAGACAACTCTTCTTGGAAAACAATGATACTTTCTGGGATTTCCGCTTACAAAGTGCAACTCTCGATGATGAAGGAAAAATCAAAGCTCTTGTTCCTCAAATGGCAAGCTATTTGGTTATGAGTAACGCACTATTTTCCTCTGGATTAGCTGATGCAAATAACCAAAACACACTGTTAGATAATATGCACGCAACAGTTTTCGGGTTAGAAGGTCATAAAAAGAAGGGGATCTTCTTATCGACTTATGGCAATAAGGTTACATTATCTTCCAACCGTAGTCCATTAGAATATGGTTATGGCGCGGATGTTCGCTATGCTGCTTTACAAGCAGGCATTACGTTAGCAACGTTAGAAAATCAAAACCTTATCGCGAATTTTGGTTTTCTAGGTACCTATGGAAAACTAGCTTTTACGCCAAAGGATATGGAAGGTTCAGACAAGAGCATACTGGATAAATGGTCTTTTACAGTCTATAGTAACCTCCATCATGACAATGGTTTTTATATTAATGCGCTTTTCTCTTACGGTGTTTTAAACGGAAACATTACAACAGCTCTTATCAACAATACTGCAGAGTTAAACAATACAGATACATTAAACATATCAGCGACCATTGGACAAAAGTTAGCAACTGGTGTTGAAGGATTAGCTTTTGAGCCGCAAGCACAGCTTATTTATCAACATGTTGCGTTTGGCACTCTCTCAGATGTCGATGGCTTTCAGGTTAACATCAAGACTCCCCATCAGTGGTTGGTTCGTATTGGGGGGCGTTTAACGAAAATGATTCTTCCTATTGAAAACGATCGTATTCTTTCTTTTTATGGTAAATTGAATGTCATCAAAGCTTTTGGTGAGAAAAGCACAATCGATATTGTTGAGTCTTTCCATGTTGATTCTATAGGTTCTTCCCTTGAAGGTGGACTTGGCATTAACGCACAACTTTCCAAGAAGATTGCGCTTCATGCTGATGTTAATTACCAACATAAACTTCAAAAAGCTGGGTTATCTGGAATTAATTTCTCTGGTGGAATGCGTTATCGCTTTTAACAATTTTAGCTTTCTATTTTGACATATAAGCGGCACTGAAATGTAAGCAGTGCTGCCTATGTTTGGTGCGTTACAAAAAAACGTAATGTGTCAAAGAGTATCCGTTTTTTATCAAAAAAGATAAAGTATCTTAAGGAACATTTCTATGCATAGAAATCTCTTGTTATGCACAGCCGCTTGTGCTTTGTTTTTTTCCTCTAACTTCACTTCTACCAGTATCGCCTCTAGCCTAAGTCCTGAAACACGCCGTACCCTTGAAGAAATTATCAAATTACCTCAACAATATCGCCATGCCATTGATTTAGTAAGCACACCAACACAAGCAGAAAAAAATCTTGAGGAGATCGCCTCTGGCACCATGAGGCAAGATAATTCACAAGTAGATAAAATATTAGATGAAGTAGAAGGTAGAATTAATAGTTATTTTTCAGGGATTGGTCGTAATGGATCTTCTGCTCACAGAGAGGAATTGCAGAAAGCAAGAGATAATATCCACGCCCAAGTCATGGCAAATAATACGCAACACATGATACAAGCCAATGCGTATCTAGATCGCTTACGGCAGGAGCGGATGATAACGAAAGAAAATTTATTACGTGGTTACGAGAAAGCGGTTTCTGATGCCGCAAAAGCGGCAGCAATCCTTGATGCTGATAACCAACAACGTATTAACGCTAAACGTCAACAATGGACAACGCAAGACAATCGCGATTGGTATAATCTGCAAAATAAAGCAGAAATATTACATAAAGCAGCACAAGTGGATAGTGCCTTACAAGGACAAAATAAGGAGCTTGCCAATACTTTACGCAAAGCAGTACTAGATGCTTTGAACAGCGATGGAAGAACAAACGTGGAGAAGAAAGGAGACTCTATTGCCTTTAAAGAGGATCAACACTCTATTATTGATTCCAACACAAAACAAAGGCACGCTGGGAATGTTGTTTCCCAACGCAAGAGTAATTTATCCACAAGAGCAGATCGTGAAATTATACAGCCTAAAGTAAATGAAAATGCGAAGGCTGATAACACCGATACCCAGAACAGCTCTAGACCTACGGATGAAAAAGCAACTGCAACCTCTACTTCTCTTAATGTAGTGGAAAAAAGAACGGCTCATCCATCACAAGCGGAAAGCTATTTAGTGATGCCGACCGCAATGTTTGCTGTTGGGCTTGCTGATGTCAACAATCAAAATATCTTGTTAGACAATATGCAAATAACAATGTTTGAGCCTAAAGACTCTCAAGAAAGAGGCGTTTTCTTATCCACTTATGGCAATAAGAGCACGTTTTATTCCAACCTTCAATCCAGTATTCGTGCAGATATTCGCTATACTGCATTGCAAGCAGGAGTAACATTAGTCGCGCTAAAAGATCAAAATATCAATACCAATTTTGGTTTTTTTGGAACATATGGGAATTTATCTTTTGCGCCTAAAAACAAAGAAATCTCTCATACGAATGTACTTGATAAATGGTCACTCACTGCCTATGGAAACATTCAGCATGACAGTGGTGTCTACGCAAGTGCATTTCTCTCCTGTGGAATTTTCAAAGAAAATATTACTAAAAATAATATCAGATATACTCTGAAGGTAAATAATAAAACAATATTAGGGGCTGCAGCAACTGTTGGACAAAAACTGTCAACTGGTTGGGAAGGTGTCATACTAGAACCGCAAGCACAACTTGTTTATCAGCGTCTCATGCTTGGCTCTTTCTCCAATGATGGATCCGTTCCAAATGGCGATAATTCTAAAATAAATATAGGCTACCCTCATCAATGGGTTTTCCGTGTTGGTGGACGTTTAACGCAAAACAAAGGTCGTGCCGTTTCCTTCTACGGCAAACTGAACCTAGTTAAAGCTTTTAGTAAAAATTTTGAGCCTGATGCTATGGGATCTTTAATCGAAGGTGGTTTTGGTATTCATACACACTTATCAAAAAATATTGAGCTTTATAGTGATCTCAGCTACCAACATAAGTTCGAAAAAGTTGGCATAACTGGAATAAATCTTTCCGGCGGAATGCGCTATCGTTTCTAAAAATACTTGTATTCCTATCTTGAAATATAAAGAGCCCTCATTATGTTTCGTTTTGTCTCTACAAAAGAAACATAATGAGGTCAATATTTTATTTTCTATATAGAGAGGGGAAAAATATTTTAGGAATACATCCATATGAAAAAAAGCTTCTTACTATACACAGTTTCGGGGGTTATGTTTTATTCTTCTTCCAACTTGTCGTATGCTCTTCATAATACGGCTCCCTTATCAACGATAGATCTCCCCTCTCCACGCCCCACACATACTAAAAATCAATTAGCTACAGCTAGAGTTTTTAATTCATACGGTCCCAAAAGAAATGTAAATATATTACCTCCACTATATCAAAATGCATCATATCGGCATCCACGTTCAGCATCTAGCCTTACCGTTCTAATTTCTTCACCACCATCTAATTTCACAGAAACGTTCATTATCCCTCCTCCTCCTAGGACTGAAATTGAAACGTCTATTTCTACAAGCACTGTACCTCACCAAAGGCAAGAGAGAGAAAATTTAAGAAGCAATACAAACCCTACAAACTCTAGAACATCTACAAACACTTCTGAAAGAACGTCATTCCCCAATTTAACGATTGAAGATATAACTTCTTCATCGAGACAAAAATCTGAGATTAGTCAAGAAAGTACACACACATCAAAAGCTCAAATGGCAGAAAATGTACAATCTCCACCTAATTTAACCATACAAGACATAATTACACACTCTTCAACGACAGGAATGGAAGTAAAGTCTAGAAGACGTTCAGGTGCGCCTTCCTTAACTACAGACACTTCAAGTGAAAAAATGCCCTCAATCTCTGCCATATCCTTAAAACCAGAACCAATACAACCATCATCAAATTTACTGCCAACACCTGAAAAACCAGCAACAGAGCTATCACCCTCTCCTAATGAATCAGGACTTACATCGCCAGAACTTTTAAGGCCCACAGTCGAAAAACCAATACCACCACAACCGTCAGAAACTGAAAAACCAGGGACTAAACCATCAGCATCTACAAGACCGGAATCTCCAAAACCAACAACAGAGCAACCACAAACGCTTAAAGAACCAAAGTTAATATCTTTAAGGCCCGCCGCGGAACAGTCAACATCATCACAACTGCCAAAATCTGTAAGACCAGGAGCTGAACAAACAGAATCTGCACAAAAAATATCTGAAAAACCAGTGCCACCGATAAAACAACCTGAAAAGTCTGCACAAATCGAAGCTATAAGCTCTAGAGTTGAGGTTAATAACGGCAAGACCGTAACTCTGCATAACAAAAAAATACAAGACAACAGTTTTGCTATACATGCAAAAGGGAATAATTCAAAAATCCATATGATCGGAGGAACAGTTAATGCGGGTTTTGTTGCACTAAGTGTATCAAATGGTGGAGAAATTGAAGCCACAGGTATTACTGTAAAAGCAGAAACAACTGGTTTGGTAAACATAGATGGGACAATTACCCTTAAAGATTCAAGTGTAAATGTCACAGGAAGTTATGAAACAGATGGTATTGTTTTCCGCAATAATCCATATCATGCTCTTAGACAACGATATACACGCAATTCTGAAAGAAATATCCCCCCCATTCAACAACAAGATATGATCAGTAAAGTAATGCTAGAAAATACAAAACTTTTCGTTGAACAGGGTACGGGTATCAACCTTTATGGAACAGGTGTAAACGGGGAAGTCAGCCTTACAAATTCCAAAATTCATGCCGATGTTTTATTAAAAAATATAAAAAATGAAAACGCCGCCACAAACGCTATTATGCTCATTGCAAACCACTCTTCTTTAGAAGGGCGAGTAAGAACGTCTAAAGGCAATAGAACAATTTTTGATCTAAAAGAAGGTACGAGATGGCTTTTAAAGGTAAATAAAAACGCTGTCAATAATGATAATGATTCAAATGATCATGTACGATTTAGTGTTGATGAAGAATCATATTCTAACCTTTCTGCATTACGCCTTACAGACAGTATCATTCTGTTTGACAAACCAAGGGAGGGACATTACCAAACTTTGTTTATAGGGCCTCATCTTCCACAAGCAGGTGAAACAGCTCAAAAAACAGCGGTTTATAAAGCAACAGGTGCTACAAAGGTTTATGTCAACACTCAATGGGACAAAAATTCTTCTATCGCAGAACAAAAAACCGATCGCATTGTGATTAATGGTGACGTATTAGGCCAGACTGTTGTTTACATCAATCTCCAAGAAAAAAATACAAAGATAATAGATAGCGCTACTGTTTGGGGAGAAGATATGGCTTCTCTTCCTTTAGAAACCCATGGAGTTTCAATTATTCAAGTTTCCGGACAAGCAAACGAAAATTCCTTCCAGTTAGCAGGAAACTATATGACAATCGGAAACCTACCTTATAAGTATGTACTCACAGGCTATAAACCTGGAACATCTCATGAGAGTCAAAATCTTTTTGGCAAGAATAATAACTTCTGGGATTTCCGCTTACAGAATGCCTACCTTGATAAGGATAAAAAAGTTCGAGCACTTTTACCACAGGTAGCAAACTATTTAACCCTATCTAATACTTTATTCTCTGCTGGATTTTCTGATGTAAACAATCAAAATATGTTGTTAAACAATATGCGAACAACAGTATTTGGAACAGAAGACAAGAAAAAAAATGGCATCTTTTTTTCTTCCTATGGTGAGAAAGCCACCTTATCTTCCAACCGCGATCCACTCCACTATGGTTACGGTGCTGATATAAACTATACAGCTTTACAACTAGGAATCATATTAGCTACATTAGAAGGCAAAGACATAAGCACACATTTTGGTCTTTTAGGAACATACGGAAAGCTTAGTTTTGCGCCAAAAGGGATGCAAGATTCTGAAAAGACAACACTTGATAAATGGTCACTCACCGCTTATAGCAACATTCAGCATAACAATGGTTTATATGCAAACACACTTCTTTCCTATGGAGCTTTAAAAGGATATATTACGACAGCTCTTGTTGGGAATGCGGCAAAATTAGATGGTACTGAGATTCTTAATATATCTGCAACCATTGGTCAGAAATTAGCAACCGACACAAAAGGATTGGTCTTTGAACCACAAGCACAGTTTATTTATCAAAATCTCATGTTTGATACATTCTCAGATGCCAATGGCTTAAAAATAGATATGGGCAATCCACACCAATGGTTGGTCCGCATTGGTGGACGTTTAACGAAAACAGTAATGGCTATTGAAGAAAGCAAGGCCGTTTCTTTCTATGGTAAAATGAATGTTATCAGAGGCTTTGGTGATAATAAAACCATAAAAATTGTGGATACTTTTCCTCTTGATCCTAGCGGTTCTTCAGTTGAAGGAGGCATGGGTGTTAACGCATATTTTTCTCAAAGAATCGTGCTGAATGCCGATATTAGCTATAGACAGAAACTACAAAAAGCTGGTATTTCTAGTACTAATTTGTCTGGTGGAATACGTTATTATTTCTAAAACAAGAATTCAATTTTAACTTAAATAAAAGGGTCGTGCTTTGTGCTGCCCTTTTACGTAAAACAGTCCCCTTCAAATGGAATATACTTATATTGCCAATTCACACGCTTTTTTTAAGAAAACATCTCTCAATCTTCTCAAGCCTAATTTCGCAATGGTGTTCATAACACAACTACCTCGTGAGACAACTTGCAATTGTAAATGGTATAATGATAAAACCCCTATGGAAATAATATAAAATCTACAGAGCACCACCATCGTTATGCTTAACAAAAAAGCGCAGTGGCATTATCATGCACTTTGCTGCCTCTGACGTGCAACAACTTTTAGCACTTGAGACCATTCATTATAGGAATTTTAGGCAATTCTTAAACGTTTTTTATCTGCACGACTCCTCGCAAAAAAACTGGATGAAACGAGTAGATTTATAGCTAAAAAAGAACTTATATATGATAATATCTGTTCACTGATATATTCATTCTTTAAAAGGATAAAAACTTCTACTAAAATCAAAATATTGGTCTAAATGCTTATTTTATGATGCATATTCCCTTGAAGTTTATATCGCCAATTTTATTAAAGGGAGTGGAACTTTAACTGTCGAAAAATTTAATATCGGATGGTTGAGATGGATTTATTTTAAAAAAAGAGCCCATTTTCTCTTTTTTCTTCTCTTTTTATTTCTAAAGTTGGCGACTATGCTTATGAAGTTGTTTTTATTTTTCTTGTCTTAGAATTAACAGGTAACTCCTTTTTTATAGGTCTTGTGTATTTTTTTCGCTTTATCCCTTTTCTTTTTTTGGACCTATAGGCAGTTGGTTAGCGGATAATTTTTCTTTGAAGAAAAATATGATCTTAAGTGAATTAATGAGATTATTTGCCTCATTATTCGTTTTGATAACCTATATAACAGGGAGTGCTCATATTATTATTCTCATTTTTACAGCAATATGTACAACAATAGGAAAGAGTGTTTTTCAACTGAGTTTTCAAGCTGCTATTCCCAGAATATTTTCCAAGAAAGGATCTGACAAAGGCAAATAGAATTGCACAAATTATAGAGGAAACAGCATCTGTAATTTGCCCTTTAGTTGTGTTCCCTATTGCTTCTTTTCGCCAACAAACCTGCAGTTCTTATTTTTGATTTTTTTACCTATCTTATATCTATTATCGTGTGATTTAATTTCGTGAATTTAGATTCAAGCGAGAATAAATCATTTAATTTCATAAAAATTTATTTATTACACTCGTTGGCTCATCAGTTGCTATTCTCTTTACGGGTGCAATTTTAAGATTTTTAATTCCAGCTTTTGTTCTTTCTGCAGATGAAGAGGAAAGCCTTGTGAGTTCTATTTTTTCTCTCATGGCTGCTGGAACGATTATAGACGGTTTATTATATAGTAAAATTATATTAAATATTACAGCATTGAAGCTCATGGTATTTTGGCTTCTGTATGGAGTTATTCTGTTTGTTATACCTTTAACTTCAGTCCTTTATTTAAAACTGCTTCTCGCGTCCGCCTTTATTTTAGGATTGATTGGTACATTTGTGGATATTAGTTTAGTTTCAGCCATTCAATTATATTCTCATCGTGAAGATTTTTGTAAGAGTTTTGGAACCTTTTCAACTCTAGCAAATTCTGCTGAAGCTGTATCTGGCTTTATTGCTGGACTTTTTGCACTCGTAAGAGTTGTGAGCTCTTTTTTAACGATGTCTGCACTCATTATTTCCACTGGAATGATTAGCATTATAAAAATTAAGAAAAATAACATGCGAGATTCTGATAACTTTAAACGCTATACATTGAAAAACCACGAAGCATGGAATTATAATGGCTTTATGATGTGCAAACGAATGATTTTGATTGATTTATCAATATGAGAAGAAAAAGTATAAAACCTTACATTATGCAATCCCAAAGGAAATAATATACTACTTCAAAAGGAAGCCATTTCATAAAGCACCATAAGCTGGCCTAACTATTCTTTTGATCTCCTCCTACCCGAACTAAAAAATGCAGATCCCTACCACACCAATCTGCAAACAATGCTCTTTTAACAAACCACCTTATTTTTAGCTTCTTCCCCTTAACTTCCCACAGCGTATGGTTCCTACCACCACGTTTCAAAGGATACTATTTTAAATGAACACTGTTTTAAGTACTGCTTTGTATACGTTTTGAAAACATCGTTTTTGATACAACGAATAATAACAATAATTTAAATATGCAAACACACTTCAAACACGGACACTTAACAAACACGACCTTTACTCAAATCAATGCTCCATCTCCTCATTGTCATTGCTTAAAACAACTGACATTGACCAAATTTGGATCATTCCTCTGTTTCTTTTACACGTCCAGCTATTTGCATAGCTCGCGAAAGATCATTGATTGCACCTAAATGCGTTTGAAGTAATTCACTATTACGCAGTAATTTTTCTTGTAAATCAGACAACAAACTTTCAACCTCATTTTCAATATCTTGATTCATGTAGCGTTTTACATCGCTCATAGATTTATTAAGATCCCGCAATCCTCGTATTTTACATAAATTTATTTCTTCGTAATCTGGCACACCACTGCTCTCTAGCATATTGCTTTCATAATCAATCACTTGGGCTAACCCTTTAACAGCAGAGATAAATTTTGTCATCGCCCAATCACGATCAATAAGATTATTATCAAGAACTTTTGCTTTTGCTGCAAAACTATCATCACCATATTGCACTACAGACATTTTTATTTCCCCTTCAATCATATTGTTCAATCTTGCTTTCAAATGAGGGAGATTAAACAGTTTCTCTTCAATGCTGATACATTCAATTGCACTCGTAGCGCGAGCATTGCTCAAACAACAGCACCACAACCCTTAAAAGCGTATACTCCTTGCAATTCTCAACGCATTCTTTGAAATACTTTTTCTTGCTTTGCTCCAAAACTATTATTGCTGCTGTATAAGTTAATCAAAATGCTATAAACTTAAAAAAACTTAAACCTCTACGCCGCAAGACTGAAATTTTCACATTCACTCTATTTTGTTCGTTTTGTACTCTATTTTGTTCGTTTTGCCTACTTTATCGTCATCAAGCCTTCAACAGAGAACAACAATACTCTAACTCTCATCTTGCTCTGACTATCATCTTAGCCACAAAAAAACATCTGCCAACAAAAACTTACAACGTATTTTGCAATATCTCGCAACCTATCAAAGACTTAAAGCCTACTTAAAATTTAGCATTTTACTGAATAACTTACTGATCACAGCATTTTATCCTCTATAACCTTATGGCTTTCCCCACACCTAACCCTGTATACCTTCGACACCGCATAGGATGGCATTCTACAAGATTAGCTTGCATCCATTTAAAAAGGACACACCTTCCTGTCCTGCATACTCTGCACACATGCAATTTTTCACACAAAACACAAAAAGAATGTTCTTTTGAACAGATCAGCCATATAGCGCTATTAAAGAAGGCATCTTAAAATAGCTAAACAGCCCTCAATCTCCCTTTTTAAATTATCATTCGCTTTTCTTTGCAGTGAATAACTATATAAGATTTTTTAAACCTTTTCAAGAGTTTCTTAGTCTGCCAGTTCGATATGCTTTCAATCGCATAACGCATAACTTCCCCCCATATTGATATTTTTAGTATTTCACATCATCTTTCTGTAGATTATTTCACTCCATAACACATAATTCACTCTTAAATATTCCTGCTTTACATGCGCTGCTGGCACAAAAACTGAAAACAATCATTTTATAATAAAGGTACAATTTCTACGACGAATTTCCTCTTATTTTCAGGGTCCTAAAAAAGTTATTCTCTTTCATTGAAATGTTTGTCCAGATAAATCGATATATTGATTTAATTATTATTGATTATCCTAAATAAATATCTTAAAAATCGTAGAATTATCGCCTTTCACATCTCTTCTACGTTGAATGAATTAAGCTCATTTGTTTGCATATTACAAACAAAACCTAACGGACTGATAAAGTACACTAAAAAAAGACGTTATACCTCTTTCTCAAAAACCAAGGACTATTGTAAACATTGGATGTGCATATATGACGATGCCAATTTTTTGCTTCATTAGGTATGAAAATAATAGCACTCTATAGATTTTATATTACTCAAACTTTTATCTTATTTCATAGGAGCCTTACCGTTATAGCGTTCATGATCGACACGTTAATTTATAAAGGTAAAACATCTGCTTTCAACTTAAATCCAAGTCTCAAATATCGTAGGATTTTCTTCTTGTAACCTTTCTCCAATTGAACCCGTTTACTTACCCATCCCAAGCAGAGCTAGCGTAAGAGTAAAGTTACTAGAAGAAAGGAGTAAAAATGCCTCTTATGAATGCTCTCAAATACCAAGGACTAGCAACACCCAAAAGCTGGTAAAATATGGAATGATGTTGGCTTATGACTTTGATAAGCGCAAAGATGGTGATGCTCTATAAATTTATCTTATTCATGAAGTTTTATATTATTCATAGGGGCTTTATCGTTCTACCCTGCATGGCCGCCGTCATGAAATGGGGATGACAAGCTTTAAAACATATCTCTTTAAAAAAGCATGTAAATAAACAACCCAATGGCGCTCTATTTTTCACAAGCACCATTATGCAATATGGTTACCCTAAGAAATATTTCTTTAAAACAAGCGCCCAAATATCACAACACATTGATTTATAATGATAATTTACTATTTTACATATTGAATTAAAGACCCGAATATAGTAAGACTTTCTTATTCTAAACCCTCTCAGATTGAAACAATTAACATCCCTTGCTTGCATGTCATAAGCGGAACTGGTGTGTGGGTAAAAACTATATAAGAAAGGAGTAAAAATGGCTCTTATGAACCATCTGAATTCAAGGGTTGTCCGCAACATTGAGAGTTGGTAAATATAATGATGGTGCCAGCTTGCTTCTCCATAAGCATAAATATAGCAACACAAGTATATTCTGTTTGAAACATTTTTTCTCCATGCAAGAATCAACCAATCTTATTATGAGATAAACGATCTAGAAAGCATGTTTGACGTCCTCCCTACACTTCAAATGACAGTATTTTATGATATAACAGGATAAAAAGAGGTTTCTGAAACACAAAACCTACAAAATCAATCAATACTCATTTTAAAGCTTTTCTTTTTATGCCTTACAGGGTTCTAATTCTTCAAGCCTTTATAAAAAGAAAAAATTTTAAGCTTGCCTAATATGTTGTATCAGCATATATTACAATCTGTAACATATTGTTATTCATAAAATCACCTCCAAACGAATAGAAAGAGGTTCTTATGACTGATCTTGTAAAAACCGCTATGCTTTATTCAACCTTGATCATCAGCATCAATGCTTTTATTGTTTTAGCTCTCGTAATAGAGATCTACTAAAAAGATTCTCTTTGCTTTTTAATGAAATACCTAAACTTTTGGGTAAAATTTTCAAAGAAGAGCGCAAACTTAAGACTAAAAAAACAATTTAACACAGCAGATTAATCATAGATTGATTTCAACTGTTGTAGCTAACTGCTTTTGTTTTACCAATTATTTTTTATAAGCGTTTTTTTATAGTCAAACACAATTTTTTATTCTCTTAAATCATCATAATCCTTTTAAGGGTAACCTCCCCCACTTCCACGTTCAATTGAAAAACAAAACACTACAAGCTCCAAACTTTGTAGATTTTTCATGAAATACATATCTGTCATGTACTTGTACGTATACTTTAAATATAAGCCTAAAATATAAGCCTATTTTCACTCGTAAATACTGTAAAAACCTTGAGTTATAATATATAATACATTGATTTATATGTCTAATTTACATATTTGTTTTACAGAAACATTTCTCAACGCTTCCCATATCCATTTCATGATGGCGCCCTTTAATGGGAAATTACATTCCCCATACAAAACAGAGCGCTCTTATGTTTCTCATTCACGTGCTTTTTTAAAGAAACATGTCTTAAAGCTCATCACACCTATTTTACAATGGCGTCCATGAAGAAAAGTCAAGCAGAAAGTGCCAAATGTAGAAGGTGCCAGACAAAAATTATTTACAGATTATTTTTACAAATCAGTATCGATTTAAAAATCTTTGTCTTTTAGGACAAGGAGGAAGCGCATGAAGCATACGTTAAAGAAGCGCTAAACGATAAAGATGCAGCGAACGTGTTCCACGATAACAATAAGCGAAAAGAGGAAAAGAAGCTGTCTTTAAAATTGTTTGCATAGTTTCAATATCTGATTTTTCTATGGTCGGAGGAGAAATGGGAATATGATAGGCTTCTATGCCATATTCATTTGCGACCGTTTTTATGCTAGAAAAACTAGGTTGATGAGGCTCCTCATTATCGGGGCGGTTACAGATGATTGTTTTAAAACCAGCTTGTGCCAATGTTTTGATATCTTCTATGCTAATCTGGGCACCAATAAAAATATCAGGTTCAATTTGTTGAAAATTCATTTTTATTTATTCCCAATTGCACAATCTTCACGATACTCTTTGGTCTATAAAAACATGATAAAGGAAAATTTTTCAACGACATCTTAACAAAAATCTTCTGTTTGTCGAGAAGATATACTTGGGAAAAATGAGTTATAAGGTGTCCAATATCTTTATCCGCAATATGTTCGTTATTCAACCTTATGAAAGATAAAGAAGTGCTCTCCTATGGAACATTCATTGTGTTTATAAAGCATAGAACATCCCATTGTGTTACTTGTTTACATCCATAGATATCCTTATATCTCTTCAAACTCATTTTACCCTTTCGAGCATAAAGAGTATATCCATTGTGTCTTCCCATCTTTACATTCAAGAACAATTACAAGCCGGTCTCATCATCATGCACAAGCCACTGATGCTGCCAACAATTTTTGACCTTAAGACTCTTCATAAAAAGGCACTTTTATTTCTACCTTTAACAATTTTTGCTCACATGATAGCTCTGCTTTTGATATGCAAGAAGGTGATTTTAATTGTTGCAATATAAGAGAGCTTAAAATGAGAAAATCTTACAAATTTCGGCTTTCTTATTCAACATGCAAAATCCCATTCAATATGCAAAATAATGAATGATGATCAATCAATATGTTGCTAAGAAACCATAAAACTTATGGCTTACGGCTTTTTATAGAATGCTTTGTGTGCCTTTTATACGGAATGTGAAATTCATTCTTTTTTTATCGTTTTAGGTGTCTATAGCATATAAATGAGGTATATTGGTAACGGAAAAAAAAAGAAGATGAAACAATGATAAAAGGTGAAATAAAAATAATATTTTCTTGATCATCGCATAACTTTTCATACATTTTTATGTCTTCAAATGTACATGTTTATTATATATTTAAGCGTAAAGCTTTCTTGTAGAATTTTATGAAGTGAACCACACAAAGGAAATCAAGTGGAAAGTACGAGATAAAGATTACTTACAAATTATTTTTTACAGATCGATATGGATTTTAAAACCTTCCCTTTAGTGCTGGGAAGAAGGGTGTGTTTATTGTTTCAATTTATTTTTTATCCTAAAAAACATCATATTCATAATGTTTTTTCCTAGACTAAAAGAATATTAAAGATAAAATTGGGAGCTGTTGTTTTTATCCTAAATTTTTATCCTACAAAATGAGAAGGGTGTTTATTTTACGCGTGCTTGAATGCTTGCTTCTTTTGTTACTTTCTGTATAATCGTAAAAACGATAATGCTGAAAGGCCTCATGAATGATCATTGGACTTTTGAATCAAAAAGGAGGTGTCGGAAAAACGACATTGAGCGTGAATCTTGCAGCCAGTTTTGCACGTACTGGTGCACGCATATTGCTTATTGATGTTGACCCACAAGGAAGCGCATTGGATTGGGCAGCTGCACGTGAAGATGCTCCTTTATTTTCAGTTATTGGTTTACCACGTGCAACGGTTCACAAAGAGGTTACACAGCTTGGTCGTAGTTATGATCATATTATTATCGATGGTCCTCCGCGTGTGACCGATCTTGCTCGTAGTGCTCTTATGGCTTCAGATTTGGTAGTGATACCTGTTTTACCTAGTCCCTACGATATTTGGGCAGCCGATGGAATTGTAAAGCTGATTGACGAAGCACGCGTTTATAAAGAAAATCTCAAGTCTGTTTTTGTTATTAATCGTAAAATAGTCAATACAGCAATAGGACGTGATGTAAACGAAGCTCTTGGCATATACCCTGTACATGTTCTTTCTTCTAGCGTTGCCCAACGCGTGATTTTTGCAGAATCAGCAGCACAGGGGAAAGCTGTTTATGAAGTTGATCAGCAAGGCCCTGCAGCAGCAGAGATTGAAGCTGTTGCAGCCGAAATCAAGGAGTTTGCACAATGAATAAAAAAATTAAAATTGGCACGAAACCAACCAATAAATCAATTCCTTTAACAGCTGATGCATGGGTAGAAAGCCAAAAGGGGTGCATGAATGAAAGCATGAAGCGTCTCACGATTGATATACCAGAAAATTTGCATCGGTTAATTAAGGTCAGCTGTGCAAGTCGTGGTACCAAAATAGCAGATGAGGTACGTGAATTACTTTCACAAAAATACGGGAAAGTGTAACAAGTGATAGACGATAATAAGTTTGCATTAGTTTAAAGGCTTTTTTCTAAAGATAATATCGATCGTTTTCACACAGAGTTAATCGTGATAAAAGCCTCTCTTTTTTACGAAGAGCACTTTATAAAAGTTATTTTTCCTGAGATCCTCTATCATCTAATGCAATAGCTATAAACCGATGAAAAATTCTCCATTTCAAACTTTTTTCTATCGATGTGATCATCATAACACTTCTTGATATCTTATATTGCAGCTGAGCAGCTGAATAGATAAATTTATTTTTCCAGAAAAATTGTTTTAATAATGATTTTAAACGTGAAATTATTTTTTGTTCACTTTACTTAATATTAATATATATAAATGGATTAGCATTGATTATTTTTTTGCTATACAGCATTTTATTTTTTAATTATATTTATGTTTATAAGAAGGATAAAAATAACTAACGTTTATTGATATTGATGCACTTTAAGACTTTCAATAAACAAAAGAAGTCATTGAGTATGTTATAAAAACTATTTCTTACATTTATATGATTTTATAATCTAAGGTATTTAATGCTCCTGTTATGCTACACAAGAGGGTGAGTATTTTTTGTTTTTATCAGAATATATGATAGCTTCGTTGAATTTCTATTGGTATTAAAAAAATGCAGGAGAGATTAAAATTTTTTTCTCGGCGGAATGATTAAGGGTGCAATCAATTCATGAAAAGACATATTCTTTCATTTGCAGCAAATTTGTAAAGGATAGAGGCATTACGAATTTTTGACAAGATATTCGTGCATTTTTCATGATAAAATAGTTCCTAAAAGAAAATAAGTGATTAAAAAACTTTTTGAAAATGTCAAGATATCAAAATTTCTGCTGAAGTTTTAACACTCCAAAAACAAAGAGTAACCGTACAAAGAATAAATGCAAGCGGTTCTTATGATTTTATATATTTGCCTTGCAATTGTGCGTATTTGTCAAAGAAAAATGAAACGCCAGATCACGATACAGGAATGACGTGGAACCAAGATCATTACGATTAGGATAAAATAAAAGAGGGGTAAAACCATAAACAGTTTTATTATAACAGCGCTATTGCTTTGCGCGGAGCTTATCATTGTTGGTTGTGAAAAAACTACAGCGTAGCAGAATTTAGAAAGATAAAACTGAAAAACAACAAGACACCAATTGAAACATAAAAAATTTTGATGATAACATTTTCCCTGCCTTGAAATTATCACTGTCGGTGATAAAAAAACTTACAATGTAGAAAACTTTAAAAATTGTCTTATTATATCGTAACACATCGTTATTTATAGCAGTGATATAAGACATGTAAGCTTCCTCAAAAAATAACGAGTTTTTTTAAGAGACATATCTTAAAGCCTATTCCCCCTTTTGCGATGTCCTTTGTAATAGAGTATAATGATAAATCTCCCATGAATAATATAGAATTTATAACTTCCCATCTTTATGCTTAATAGAAGAGCATACCAA
The DNA here is from genome assembly GCF_000278215.1 of Bartonella rattimassiliensis 15908. Classification (GTDB taxonomy): domain Bacteria; phylum Pseudomonadota; class Alphaproteobacteria; order Rhizobiales; family Rhizobiaceae; genus Bartonella; species Bartonella rattimassiliensis. The sequence goes on along the minus strand of NZ_JH725067.1, from coordinate 49,703 downwards.
CACCATCACACATTTTACCAGCTCTTAAGCGTTGCAAGCTCTTGGGGATAGCACAGCCCTTGGTATTTGAGAATTTTCATAAGAAGCATTTTTACGCTTTTCTTGTCGTATTTTTATCTCCTCGCCACCCCCGCTTATGGCGTATCAAAGTATAACTTTTATTGCTGTAACCTACACAACTTCGCAATGAGGGAATCTTACGCTATTTAGATTTCTAATTTATATTGAAAATGATGAATTATCTTTATACATTGATGTATTGTATCCATCGTCAAAACTATTAGAAATTCTTAAAAAATACGTCTGCTTTCCGCAATAATTTCTTTTTATCTGCAATCGATCACTGTCCTCTTAAATATATAAGAAAAACAAGGCTTAAAACATTTTCCATTGGTTTCATTCTGGTTTACATGACTGATGAGAACAAAACTGCAACTAACTACTGATCTCCTTCATGAACCTCAACAAAAAACCTGCTTAAAAATATTTATCACATGCTAAAATTTTTACATTAACCCAACAACAACATCATCAATGATGATAAAGTACAAACAACATAACATCACTAAGACAAATCAGAAAAAAAGAATTACTAAGCTCTTAAAATACAAGAGTCATCGATTTTAAATTTATAAAATTTCAAGATTGAAATCGCAAGCAATTTTACAAATATCATTTCTCCTTCTTCACATTTATTATCATTTGCCAATACGCTTTATGCTTCTTCATTTACTGCATCTTTCATCATAAATTTTAACGGATCAGAAAGAAACAAGCAGTAAACTTTTGAATGATAATAAAAGCCATAAAATTAACTTTGAAAAAGATAATGTCTAAATCAGATCTTCAGATATTCGATTCTCCCTCTCAACAACGGGAAAAGCATATATTCCATGATATTTTGCAATATCTCTTAATAATTATAATCACTTTAAGTGCTATTTTTACTGCTCTTTTATCTTTTTCAGATAAATTTAGGACATATTTTTAAAAGTGAGCAGTTTATCCAACTTTGATAATGGTTGTACAGTCTTTAAAATTTCTTTTGCTTTCTTTTCATCATGTTGCATTTGTGCAATCAAAGGTTCAAGCCCATTAAATTTTTCTTGTCCTCGCAAAAACTGGAAAAAAGAAACGGTACAACTTTCCCCATAAAGATCATCGTTAAAGTCAAACAAATAGGTTTCTAAAAGTGGAGCCCCATCTTTAACAACCGTTGGACGACAACCAAAACTTGCAACTCCATCATATAAAACACCGTTCGCACGACGCAAACGCACCGCATAAACACCATGTGCCAAACGAACTTGAGGAGACAACATCTGATTAGCGGTAGGAAATCCTAAGAGGCGTCCAAGTTTATCACCTTGAACAATATTGGAGCACACTCGATAATGATACCCTAACAAATGGGCTGCTTTTTCCACTTTTCCTTGTGAGAGAAGCTGCCGAATAAAACTAGAGGAAATGATCAACCGTTGTGGATTTTGAGAACAAGAAAAACAAGGAACGAGCACAACCTTAAATCCATATTTTTCTCCCCTTTGGCAAAGAAGCTGTGAATTTCCACTTTTTTGATGCCCAAATTGAAAATTTTCTCCTGTCACCACAACGGAAACATCAAAAACTTCCTTTAAAATGGACTTAATAAATTCATCTGCTGAAAGAGCGGCAAACTGTGCAACAAATGGCTGTTCAACGACTCCATCAAAACCAAGGATTTTAAAGATTTCAGCTTTTTCATCAGCCTCTGTCAAACGATAGACAGGCGCTGAACGTTGAAAAAAATTTTTTGGATGTGGTTCAAAAGTTAAAACAACGGCTGGTTTCTTTTTTATACGTGCAAAATCAAGTGCTTTTTGCAACACTACCTGATGCCCGCAGTGAACACCATCAAAATTTCCAAGAGCCAACACAGCCCCTCGCCAAGCTAAGGGAAACGTATGAATTCCCTGAAGACGCAAAAATTTAGCCATTACTGAAGTGCCCACATAATTGCCTGTGGTTTATAACCATGACGTTCAAGAAAAGAATGTAAAGCTTGCTTATCTACCACACCATCTTGTATATAATCATAACAATGAATCCCCCCCATAATATAAAGGGCATCAAGACCAAAATGGACTGCCCCCTTAATATCAGTCAAAAGACCATCACCGATAGCTAAAACGCGACTTTTTTCCACTATTCCACGCATTTTTTGAAGTTTTTCAAAGGCACATTCATAAATAGGCCCATGGGGTTTTCCAGCAATGCGAACCTCCCCTCCTAATTGTTGATAAAGACGCGCCAATGCACCAGCGCACAAAAATTCCTTATTTCCATAATGAACAATCACATCAGGATTAGCGCAAATAAAAGGTAAATTCCGCGCCCGCATGCGACGAAACATCTTCTCATAAGCAGAAGGGTCTTCATCAAAGTCCTCAAGAAAACCGCTACAAACGATAACAGAAGCTTCCCATTCTTCAACAAATTCACACTCTAACCCTTCAAATAGCACCAAATCACATTGTGGACCAATGAAAAAAACTTTACGCGGAGCACTGCGAATAAGATCGCGCGTTACATCTCCTGAAGTGATAAGAGCATCATAATAATCATGATAAATATTCATACTTTTTAATTGGGCAGCAACTCCTTCCCGTAATCGAGGAGAATTGGTCAATAAAATGACACTTTTCCCCATTTGTCGAATTTTATACAACGCCTTCAATGCTGGTTCAAATGCATGAACACCATTATGCAAAACACCCCACACATCGCAAAAAACAGCATCATAATTTGTTATAAAAGTCTCAATATGGGTAAGTTCATTCATGATCCACCTATCTCTATTTATCATTTATCCAGCTATCTTTTACTTCAAAACTACTTATCGAAAGATAATAGCTCTGTCATCTGCTTTCTCAAACCATATCCCAACTTTGTATCGTCTATAGAAACCACAAGAAATGATAAAATAAATAAGTTCTCATTAAGTTGTGCAAAATTCTAAAACGCTTGATAACAAAAGCTTATTATTTCCAAATGCTCATTTTTCTCATAAAAATTTCAATTCTAACAACAACTGTGTTCATACAGTTTTTTAGCAAAAACACTCACTTGCACATCACAAGCGAGGCTGGCGTGTGGGTAAAAATTGTATAAGAAAAGAATAAGAATGGCTCTTATGAACCGTCTTAATGCAAAATCTGTCACAACATTGAGGGCCAGCAAATATAATGATGGCACCAACTTATTGCTTCACAAACATAAAGATGGAGGTGCTCAATAACTTTATCGTTCTACCCTTCACGAGCATCACCGTGAAATGGTCTTGAATGCATTAAGACATGTCTCTTAAAAAAATCACTTCCTGAAGTATAAAATTATGGATTTATAATAAATGGACTCACATATTGAAAAACATTTCTTTAAAACAAACCTGTGAATGGACAACAACCCAATCTATATATTTTGATTTTATTTTATATGATATGAAAGGGGTTCATTCGTGAAAACTTTCCCCTATCATCAAGATATCTCAGCTGTATAAAAACAAATCATTTTGCTCAATCACATAAGAAAAACAAAATGATTTCTTTTGATTATTGGCTAAAGACAACACCGTAGGAATACCTTAAGCTTAAAATCCAAGCTTTATCTTTGTGAAAAGAAGAACTGAAAACATGACTTGAATGAGTCAGCATAAAAAATTGAGAAGCAAACAGCCTTTTATTAAAAAAAACGATCCATCTCAAGAAAAACTATTTTTATTGCCAATCTCCTAAAATTACTTTATGAGTTAAAGAATATCTTGGTCGCATACGCAACGACCAATAGGGATTAAAAGCCTGAAAAACTCAAACATGAATTGATCCCGCTTTGCGGGTATCCCGGAATTTCGGGAGATTTTGCTATGTCCAAGTGCTTTTCAGCACTAAAAGCAAAATTCTGATTTGAGTTCAGTACTTTTAACTCCCGGAATACTCATGCGAGGGCGCTCACAGTCGGAGGGGGAATAATGCAAACTCAAAATCTTAATATTGATCTTTTTATTGGCAAAAAAATTGGCTTTAAGCGAAAAACGCTGCAGATGTCTCAAAAGAAATTAGGTCAACACTTAGGCGTAAGCTTCCAACAAATCCAGAAATATCAAAAAGGTTTAAACCGTTTAAGCGCAGGACGTTTAAAAGAAATTTCCGAGATTTTAAATGTTCCAGTTTCCTTTTTTTACACTGATATTATCAAAAAAAAGAATACCCCGTACCATTATGATGAAATCGCCTCGAGCAAAGAGGAACATTGCTCTTGGCTTCCTCCCCACATCTCACAGGATGCAAACCGTTCCTCAAATCGGTTGATAAACAATCCACCTTCTTAAGAACCGTTCCTTCTCAGCTTCCCATTTCATAGGGTTCCTTTTCCAAAATTATATGAACAACCCCTCCCCTGAATATTTACTGCACTCTTTCACCCAAACACCCTATGCATAAAATTTTATGCCTTACATCACCATACCTCAAATGATGGTGTTTTACAGCACCACAGGCCAAGCATCCATACGTGTAAAAGGATAGCTCCCGCTTCACACTGTGGATACTCCATTGATTTTATACGATGTGCATTTGATCTACTTAAAGACTTGTAAGATGTTTGCTATAAAGGCTTAGTATCTTTTATATATCCTAAAAGCATGTTCCTTCCTCTAAAATCTCAATGCAACACCAACGCTATCATAGACAACGTGATCCTATACTCTCGTGAGAATAATCCTCAATTTAACAAAGTTGAAACAAACAATATAATTACCAATACAATTTGGGGAGCTCATCTGAAAGATGAAAAAAGCTGTGTTTTCAATCTATAGAAGGCTACTCTTTCGAGAAAAATAGTTCAGTATCTGCTTGGAGGACATTTTGACAATTTTTAGATTCCTTAACAGCTAATCCCGAAAGAAAACACTTCTTTCCCCATTCTTCCCTTAATTTTGCATCTTTTTTAAAATCTTCCACACTATAGTTTTTTTCACACCCCGCTACCAATAATAGAGCCGTACATAATAAAATAAACTTTTTCATTTTACCCCTCTTTAAATACCTTAACTGTTAACATTATCCCCAAAATGGGTTTTGAATTTTCATACTGTCTGAGCCTATAGTTTTTATTATCATTTACTTACTTTATAAAGTGCCCCCCCTGTGCAAAATAATGTAAGAAAAGCTCATGATAAGCATCGTATGAGTTTGTTACAAAATACAATGAGAAGGAAAGAGCCAAAACTGAATACAAATGACAAAATGAGAAGACGCACAAATGCTTTTATCTAACTGATCTCAGATAGAGACACTGCAATAGGAACTGTTATTCCTCTGAAAAAATCTATAAGCATTATAACGCTTAGTCTCATTCTTAATAGACTAAAAAACAACCAACGCAAAAGAACTAATGTTTTTTACATATACTTTGGTTATTGATTTCTCCCCTTATGTTATTATAATTATTTTATACTTAGTAATATCAAAGTATAGAGAAAATACTAATAATACAAGTCATTTTTATGAAGTTTTTTTCGTAAAGATCTATTTGAAATCTATCCATTACGTGGAAGCCAACATTTAGAAGCAGATAATTTTATATGAAAACTTTGCAACGAATGCCACAGAGTGATCACGCTTTAAGCAATGAAACAGACTTGATCCAATACTGAAGACACAATTCTGATTTTTTAAAAAACTTTTGCTATGAATTTTTTAAGCCATTGTGAAATATTTTATCTGCTCTATCAAACATGACACCATTTGAAGGTCTGTTTATTTTTTACTTTGATCAATTTCCTTCTAGAAATCCATTTCTTGAACGTTTTTTATTTTCTCACTTTATCCTTCAAGCCTCAATACCTGAAAGCCTTTTGTCCCAACAATGGCACTCCCCTTCTCGTTAAAGCACATGAGTAAAAGCCAAAGAAGCTATTTTGAATAAAAATCTCTCTTGAAAACGAATAATATTCTCCGTTTCATTCAAAAATGAAAATAATCTCATGGTTTATTCCAATTGAGTTTTATGACCTTGTTGCAGTTTTATTGCTAAAGTTTTCTCTAGCAAGGTTTAAGAAAATATGTTCATTAAAAGCAATCACGGACCTGCAAAAGGGTTGTAAGATCCATTATCGCGTCGCCATTTTAAAGGTTCAGTAAAATGGCTTGACCAAAGACCAATCTTGTTGGCACGTGCTTTTTCTTCAGCATGATGGTATTGGCTTGGTATAGGATTTCCGCCCTCTTTTGAAAGAACTAACATACCTTCTGTAAGACCAACCTCGGCCAAATCAATTCCTTGAACAAAACATTGTGCATAATAAATACCATTTCGCATAAAAGCCTGCTTACAAGATAAATCCTGACCAAGTGTTTTGGTGACAAGCCAAGCCATTGTAACCGCACCACAAGGCCATTCTTGATCCTTTAATCTTGCTTTTTGACGAGGAGCACATGTATCCACCCCATAAAGATGAATATCACGGGTAGTATGGGATCGCCAAGATTGTGCCACAGGCGTCAATAATTTAAATGTAACACCACTCGTAACAGATGCCCTACCATGAAAAACAACAACATTATTGGCAACATCGTTTAATGAAACATTTTTCTGCAAATTAAGAGCTGGTTCATTTGTTTCCAATTCCTGTTTAGTGATCGATTTAACCAGCTTTTCTTCTTCTCGATAGAGATCGACAATATCTTGGATATCTTGCATCTTAAATGGTTTAAGAATGCTGAAATCTATTTTATCCTTATATTGGCTTAATCCCCACACTATGGATCCCATAATGTAAATAATAACAATCAATTTAAACAGCATTTCTTAACATGCTCACTCAAAAAATTCATTGTTTTCTTATCCTTTCACATTATTTATCAGCAATCCTCTTGTTTTTAAAGAAAAAATCCTAATATAGGTGTTGCACATTAACTACATTTTGTAAAGAATAATATTCTCTCTTGCATTGTTTTAATATTATTGTTTTTCCCAATATATACAACTTAAAATTGCCATTTTCATGTAACACAATTCCAATTTGAAAAGACTTCTGTCTCTTTAAGAAGAAGAGTTTGGAGAGTGAGCAGCCCCACTCTCAAGACCTTTAGAACAAATAAGGAGCAATAAGACTGTAATAAAATGACAGAATTCTCCAATTTTTAGAGACAATGGAACGTCAACAGATGAACAAATATTGTTTGTTAAAGAGAGGTAAAATGACAGATAATAGATTTCAGAACGCCATTTTTATCGTTATCATGCTGCTTTTTACAGCAGTACTGGTATCCGATCCTTCTTATGCTGCTTCTACTAGTGGTGGAGGTGGTTTGGGAAATCTTGATGGTGTTTTAGACAACATTGTCACAATGATGACGGGTACAACAGCAAAGCTTATTGCCATTATATGTGTTGCTGCTGTGGGGATTGGCTGGATGTATGGCTTTATTGATTTACGCAAAGCAGCTTACTGCGTTCTTGGTATTGCTATTGTTTTTGGAGCTCCTGCTCTGGTGGGTAAATTAGCGAGTACAACCTAAATGAACGAAGATACCCTTTTCCTTGCCTGTACACGCCCGACAATGTTTGCTGGTGTTACAATGGAAGCGATGGCACTCAATGTTATGGCAACATCCATTCTCTTTATTTTGACCAGTGGTTTTACCATGTTTGGTCTTGGGATTGGGATGCACTTTATTTTGCGTGAAATAACAAAGCATGATCACAACCAATTTCGTGTATTATTTGCTTGGCTCAATACCCGCGGGAAACAAAAAAATCTGAACCGATGGGGAGGAGGATCTACCTCCCCCTTACGCCTTATCCGCAATTATAAGGAACTAAGTTAAAGGAATTGAGCCGGTGAAACAGACGACAATGATGAAACGGGAAACTTTACCTGAAGAATATATTCCCTATATACGTCACATCAACCAACATGTTATTGCTTTAAATTCACGCTGTTTAATGATTGTGATGGCTATTGAAGGTATTAATTTTGATACTGCCGATATTGATCAATTAAATTCTTTACACAACCAATTAAACACTCTTTTGAAAAATATCGCAGATGAACGAGTTGCTTTATATTCTCATGTCATCCGTCGTCGTGAAACGATTTATCCTGAAGGCCATTTTTTTTCATCTTTTGCAACCAAATTAGATGAAAAATATAAAAAGAAAATGGTTTCGCAAGAACTGTATAGAAATGATCTTTTTATTTCACTGCTTTGGAATCCCGCAGCAGATAAGACTGAAAAACTCGCTGCATTTTTTCAGCGCTTGAGTAAGGCAAAAAAAACACAATCTGAACCCGATGAGGAAGCTATTCGTAAAATCGAAGAGTTAAGCCAGGATCTTATGCAAGGTTTGGAAGAATATGAAATCCGTCTGCTATCAATCTATGAACATGAAGGGCTTTTATTTTCTGAACAAAGTGAATTTCTCCACCAGCTAGTGGGTGGAAGACATGAACGTATTCCTCTCACATTTGGAACAATTGCTTCAACAATTTACTCAGACCGTGTTATTTTTGGAAAAGAAATTATCGAAATTCGCCATGAAAGCAATGAACGTTTTGTAGGCATGTTTGGCTGGAAAGAATATCCTTCTAAAACACGCCCTGGGATGACCGATGGTTTGCTGACAGTGCCATTTGAATTCATCTTAACACAATCCTTTGTCTTTAAAAGTAAAGCAGCCGCCAGTGCAATTATGAATCGCAGGCAAAATCAAATGATTAATGCGGCCGATCGTGCTAGCTCACAAATTGACGCACTGGATGAAGCGCTAGATGATTTAGAATCAAACCGTTTTGTTTTGGGTGAACATCACATCTCTTTAGCCGTTTTTGCTGATCATCCCAAAATATTGGCTGAAAATTTATCAAAAGCACGTTCCCATTTAACCAATGGAGGTGCCGTAATTGCCAGAGAAGATTTAGGATTGGAAGCAGCATGGTGGGCACAACTACCCGGCAACTTTAATTATCGTGCGCGTTCAGGGGCCATTACCAGCAGAAACTTTGCAGCTTTATCGCCCTTTCATTCTTTTCCCGTTGGCAAGCTAAACGATAATATTTGGGGTGCTGCTGTAGCTTTGCTCAAAACACAAGCTGGTTCACCTTACTATTTTAACTTTCATTATGGTGATCTTGGAAACACTTTTGTTTGTGGTCCATCGGGCTCTGGTAAAACAGTGATTGTTAATTTTCTTCTTGCACAATTACAAAAACACAACCCAACCATGGTTTTTTTTGACAAAGATCAAGGAGCAGAAATTTTTGTGCGTGCTGGCGGAGGGAAATATAAACCTTTAAAAAATGGACAACCCACTGGCATTGCTCCCTTAAAGGGCATGGAATACACCGAAAAAAATAAAATCTTTCTTCGTAATTGGATCTTAAAGCTTGTAACTACTGAAGGACAAACAGTAACAGAAGAAGAGCGACAAGATATTGCCAAAGCTATTGATTCCTTGGAAAATCTACCCCCGATACAACGCTCTCTTGGAGCTCTTCAATTGTTTTTTGACAACACATCGAAAGAAGGAATTGCCATACGGCTACAACGCTGGATTAGAGGTAATGATTTAGGATGGGTTTTTGATAATGATCAAGATGATCTCAATTTAAATGCACAGTTCATTGGCTATGACATGACCGATTTCTTAGACAATGAAGAAATTCGGCGCCCCTTGATGATGTATCTCTTTTACCGCATTCTTGATCTGATTGATGGAAGACGCATTATTATTGTTGTTGATGAGTTCTGGAAAGCTTTAGAAGATGATTCATTCAAAGCTTTTGCGCAAGATCGGCTCAAAACAATTCGTAAACAAAATGGCTTGATGCTCTTTGCAACACAAAGCCCCAAAGACGCCTTAAACTCAACAATCGCGCACACAATTATTGAACAATGCCCTACCCAAATATTTTTCCCAAATCAAAAAGCAAATTACCACGATTATGTTGAAGCTTTCAAGCTCACTGAGCGTGAATTTGAACTAATACAATCAGAATTAAGCAGAGAATCCCGTCGTTTTCTCGTCAAACAAGGACAAAGTTCTGTTGTTGCAGAACTTAACTTACGTGGAATGAACGATGAGATCGCCGTTTTAAGTGGCACAACAAAAAATATTGAACTTATGAATGAAATTATAACCGAATATGGTGTAGACCCTGACAAATGGCTGCCCATATTTTATCAAAGGAGAAAAAATCAATGAAAAAATATGGCTTAGTAACACTGTTATCTTTTTCTTTCATTTCTCATGCAATCTCACAAACGCCCCCTGATGCTGATGAATATTATAAACAAGCACTCGAAAACACCCAAACATTAGATGCAGCAAAATCAGAAACAGCTGAAAGCATTTATAAAAGTGCAATCGAAACTGCAAATAAAATCAAAGAAATAAAGACCAAACTTGAAACTGTTTCATCAACATCAGAAAAGAAACCTGAAGAATTGCAAGCTCTTAGACAAGAGCTTCAGGTAGAACTTTCTCTTCTTCAAGCCAATCTTCAAGTAAGTTCTTTAAAACTTCAGTCTCTTGGTCTGATTCAAGCAAGAAATACGAAGACAAGAGATGAACTCCGTGAAGAAAAGGAGCAAGAAAAGCGTAAACAACTTGAAGCACACTTAAAAGAAAAGGAAGAAAAATTAAAAGAAAAAATTGAAAGTACTGTTACAGATGTCAGACTATAGTTTTGCTCCCTTTGCAAGCATTTCTGGGTATATTTTAAAACCCCTCGACAATGTAATGGACTCAGCGGTAAGTGGTTTATCTTCTGCTATTTCAGCACCCTTAAATCTTGCCGCAATCATTTTTATCTTTCTCTATGGTTATAATGTTATGACGGGTCGCGTTGCACTCTCCATGCATAGTCTTCTCAATAATGTTGTTAAAATTGTTGTTGTGACAACAATGGCAACGAATGCAGAGACGTTTAATACATATATCAAAGATATTTTCTTCAATGATTTGTCCAACGCTATTGGGAATGCGCTCAACAGTAATCCTGCAAACTCGAATGTTTTTGATTATATTTTATTAAAGGCAAGTTCTAGTTATCAAAAAATCTTATACAATGCTTGGTTTTTTGAAAAAATCGTTGTGGGGCTTCTTGGTTCTATTATGCTTCTGGCCGTTATTCTCTTTTGTATAGGTGGTTTTATTGTCCAAATGTTTGCACAAGTTGCACTGGTCATGATTATAGGTCTTGGACCTCTATTCATTAGTTTATATTTGTTCAATGCAACGCGAAAATACAGCGATGCATGGATTACAACTTTAGTCAATTTTACCATTTTACAAGTTCTTGTGATCATGCTTGGCACTCTTATATGTCAAGTTATCCTGCAAGTTCTTAACGCTTCATATGATTCAATCTATGTTCTTTTCCCACCTGTCATCGTTATTTCGATCATAGGAGTTATTATCTTCCGTGCACTTCCTGGCATAGCCACAGCTCTCGCCTCTGGCGGACCATACTTTAACGCTGGTGTCTCTTCAGGAGGACAGATTTTCACGATGCTCTCTGGTGGTGCAAAAACGGGTAGTAATGCAATAAAAAGTGCGGCTTCAAATTTCTCAGGAGTAGCCGGTAGTGCGGCTAGAAATGCTGCAAGAGTAGCAAGATCTGGAGGTGGTCGTGGCCGATTTTAATATAAAATCTCCCTTAAAAAAAACCAGTATTTTTGTTTTTTCCTTGCGTACGCTCTTTAGCGTACGCACCATAGTCCTGTTTCAGGAAAGACCTAATATTCCGGGTCTTACAACATACTAGCCAATCAAAATCTTGCATCACATCAACTTTTATAATTGTTCAAAATAAAGGCTCTCATGCGTTGTATTATTTGTGAGTTCAAAAAATGAAACGAAAAATAACTTTTGTTATAGTCCTAACAATCGCCCTTACCGGTTGTGCCTCTTTAAGTGGGCCGAAAAAACCACCGCGCTGTGATGGCAAACATACACGTGCTTTAAATAAAGACAAGTGGAATTGGACCAATAAAAACATTGTCCACCAAGAAAAGGCTGTAAAACCTGTTACCAGCGCCATTATTCTCAATACTTTGGAAAGTGAAAAAGCAACAGCTGCTTCGGCCTTTAATCCAGCTCTATTAAAGCCGGTTATTCATAAAGCACAATCTGATAAAACTGTGGAGGTTACGCGTGAAAAGTGATGCCCTTGAAGAATATATAAAAGAAGCACGCTCTTTTGACATTGATCGCATGCATAGCATGCGCGTGCGGATGAAAATTTCCATGGCTTTAACAGTGCTTTTTGGATTGATGACGATTGCCCTAGCTTTAGCGGTAGCAGCTTTAACGCCTTTGAAAACTGTAGAGCCTTTTGTTATCCGCGTTGATAACTCAACAGGCATCATTGATACTGTAAGTGCCCTAAAAGAATCCCCTAACGACTATGATGAAGCGATAACGCGCTATTTTGCTGGCCAATACGTTCGTGCTCGTGAAAGTTTTCAAGCCTCAGAAGCAGAAAACAATTTTCGTTTGATTTCTCTTTTATCTTCTCCAAAAGAACAAAATCGTTTTGCAAAATGGTATGCTGGCCATAATCCAGACAGTCCACAAAATATTTACCGTAACATGATTGCTACGGTCACAATCAAATCAATCTCTTTTATAAGCAAGAATCTCATTCAAGTTCGTTACTATAAAACGGTCAGAGACTTTAGTGAAAAAGAAAATATTTCCCATTGGATTGCAATCTTAAATTTTTCTTACGTTAACGCACACATTTCAACGTCTGACCGTCTCATCAATCCGCTTGGGTTTCAAGTCTCGGAATATAGATCTGATCCAGAGGTGATAAAATGATTAAACTTTTACAAACAATTTTTTTAGTTTTTCCTATCACTATCATTTTTTACACCGCGCCCTCATTTTCAGAAACAGCGCCTATCAGTGCACGCAAAGATAGCCGCATTAGATTTGTCAATTATGATCCCTACAACGTTACTCAAATCATTGGCTCCATTCGCTCTTCAGTTCAACTGGAATTTGCCGATGATGAAGAAGTAACCTATGTAGGGATAGGAAATTCCGTTGCTTGGCAAGTTGCTCCAGCTGGCCATTTTGTTTTTCTTAAACCACGAGAAGTTCAACCTGTGACTAATTTACAAATTGTCACAAGCCGTCCAGATGGAATACAACGCTCTTATCAATTTGAACTGAAAGTTCGTGAAGGTGATGTTTCAGCCGGTAATGAGACCTATTTCTTAGTAAAGTTTCGTTATCCAGAAGATGAAGCCTTACGTAAAAAGTTAGCCGAAGCAGCAAGAGCTGAACAACGTGAAGAAAACTTTGTCAATGATATTTTTAATATCCATGAAGATTATGGACCACGTAATTGGGCTTATGAAGCTCAAGGCTCTGCCCTCATTGAGCCTATTTCTGTCTATGATAATGGGAAAACAACAACTTTTACCTTTTTAGGCAATATTGAAATCCCTGCCATTTACCTTGTATCGCCTGATGGGCAAGAATCCCTTATTCCCAAATCGATTAAAGGCAACAAGGTCATTGTTCATGCGACATCTGCACAATTCACGCTCCGTCGTGGGAATGAAGTATTGTGCATCTTTAATAAAAGGTTCCTTCCAGAAGGAATTAATCCTGAAACGGGAACGACATCACCATCTGTACAACGTAAAGTGAACATAGGAAGCAGCCATGAATAACGACGTGGATGAAAAAAACATTAATGATCGCGATACAATAAAAAATGCTCAAGGAAAAAGCCAACAAAGCAATGTAGGGAAAGCAATCGCTCTTGTGATTCTTTTCAGTGTCTGTCTTTATTTAGCCTATTCAACACTTGTCACGGACAAGAAACAACCGACTGAAACATTAAAAGAAGAAAAAGTTATCAAACAAACAGAGCTTTTTCTTCCTGCAAAGCCTACTCCTTCTTCTCCTAAACAGCCTCAACAAAATAATACTCTATTACCCAAAATTGATCTGCCCACCCCAACAGTCAATCAATCAAACCCTAATGATTCACTTTTGGAAGCGGCCCAACGTGCTCCTGTATTAGCGTATGCGCAGACCCAAAGAGGCCAAATAAATTCACAAATAAATAAGGATGTTTTATCTCACCAACTTGAAAGCAAACCTGATGAGACAACACAACGCTTTAATCATCTTCTGAAACCCACGGTGCTTGAAGGTATTCGTGCTTCCACCCTTGGCAATCGAAATTACATCATCACGATGGGAACTTCTATCCCTTGTATTTTAGAAACAGCCATTAACAGTGATCAACAAGGTTTTGCCAGTTGTATCGTCTCCAGAGATATCTTATCAGACAATGGCCGTGTTGTCCTTCTTGATAAAGGCACTAAAATTGTTGGTGAATATCGCGCCGGCTTGAAAAAAGGTCAAACCCGTCTTTTTGTACTATGGAATAGAGCTCAAACTCCTAACGGTGTCATTATATCCTTAGCTTCACCGGCAACAGATGCTTTAGGACGTTCTGGTATGGATGGAGATATTGATAACCATTGGCTAGAGAGGATTGGATCTGCGCTTCTTGTATCCCTGATAAAAGATGTAACAAGCTATGCCAATAAACGTTTATCCAAAAAACAAGACAAAGAAGAGAATGAAACAATCTCTTCAGGACAACAAATTGCAAATATTATTGTCGAAAATTACGCCAATATTCCTCCAACATTATCGAAAAACCAAGGAGAAATGGTGAATATCTTTGTGGCTCGTGATTTAGACTTTTCTAGCGTTTATAAATTAAAAATCATTGAAAATAAAAAACAAATTATCAATCGAGCTGTTTCAAGAAACTTTTACAATAATTCTGCGATACCTTTAAAATGAACCTAAACTTACATACCATGAACGATGAAACCATCGCGATTGTTCTTACAAAACTTGACCCCATCAGTACTTTTTTGAAAGATGAGAGTCTTTTTGAAATTGTTATCAATCGTCCCTATCAGGTGATGACTGAAGGTATTGATGGCTGGAAAACAATAGAAGCACCGGCTCTTTCTTTTAATGAGCTTATGGGCATTGCGAAAGTTATCGCTTCATATTCTAAACAAAATATATCAGATAAAAACCCAATATTATCTGCAACACTCCCAGGCAATGAGCGCATTCAAATTGTCATTCCACCGGCTGTTGAAAAAGACACAATTAGTATGACAATTCGTAAACCATCATCGCAAAGCTTTTCTCTTGAAGAGCTCGCAAATAAAGGCCTCTTCTCACTCTGTGAGCAAATCTCTTTTACACCTTTGAATGATTATCCTTCTCGTTTTAACGAACTCAAAGCCATCGAGCATAACTTAGCCACTGCTTACTGCAATAAAGACTTTATCTCTTTTTTAAATCAAGCTGTACAATATCAGAAAAATATTTTAATAGCGGGCAAAACTGGTTCGGGTAAAACAACATTATCAAAAGCATTAATTGCCAAAATTCCTCAAGAAGAGCGTATTATCACCATTGAAGACACCCAAGAATTGGTGATACCGCACCCTAACCATGTCTCGATGATCTATTCAAAAGATGGACAAGGTTTAGCCTCCGTTGGCCCCAAAGAATTGCTTGAATCATCTTTACGCATGCGTCCTGATCGTATTCTTTTGCAAGAACTTCGAGATGGTACAGCCTTTTATTATATTCGCAATGTCAATTCAGGTCATCCAGGTTCCATTACAACGGTTCATGCCTCAACAGCTCTTGCTGCCTTTGAGCAAATGACCCTTTTGGTCAAAGAAAGTGAAGGAGGAAGTGATTTAGAGCGTGATGATATTAGAGGCCTATTGATTTCCATGATTGACATCATCATTCAATGTAAACGAGTTGAAGGAAAATTTAGGGTCACAGAAATTTATTATGATCCCTTCAAACAACGAAACATCTTTGGAGGCAACTAAAAAAAACTCACACCGGCGCCAACTGCTAAATGCTCTTTTAAAGCAATAATTGCACATATAAAGGAACAATGCATGAAAACCAAAACAACAGAAAATGAAAATAAAAAAAATCTTTCATCGGAGACAGAAAAAAATTTAAAAAAACGCCGTGAATCCGTTGATGCAGTTATCAGCACCCACGCAATAGAGGGCATAACGCTTCATTCCAAAACGCTGAAAATTTTAGAAGAATATGCAAGGGGAAATATTTCACTAGAAGAATTTAACACTCTGATGGACAACACAACGTTATAAGGAGGTAACCATGCCAAAAGCAAAAGCAAAAACAAAAAATATACAGACAACTTCTCCTCATCATTATGTCTATCCAAACACCACAACACTCAAAAACAAATATGGCATAAAAGACTTAAAATCCTTTCTGGAAAAGTGTTCCCATGATACAGCTCAAGCGATGGTAAATCTGCGTGAAGCCCCGCTACCGGAACAGTTTAATAGTTCCTATCTATGCTCTATTCATTATGATTTGTTTAAAAATACCTTTGAATGGGCTGGACATCTTCGCCACCTCCCCTTTACATTTTCAGATGGCACCACAGCCTCCATGCCCGAAATGAAAAGAACAGGATGGGACAATCCTTTTGCACTCGGTGATGAAATCCAAGAAGGTTTACAAAAATTAGATCAAACGCTCAGCCAAAAAAATAATTTACAAGGCTTAACGCGCGAAGAATTTAACACTGAAGCAATGAATCTATTTAATTCCCTTAACCACCTCCATCCTTTTAGAGAAGGCAATGGACGCACACAACGGGCATTTTTTGAAAATCTTGCTCAAGCCGCAGGCCATCAGCTTGATTTTTCACTTGTTACAAAAGAACGCATGATGCTCGCCAGTATTGCAGTAGCAGAACATGGTGACCTAGAACCGATGCAACATCTGTTTGAAGATATCTCCAATCCAGAAAAAATTCATCTTTTAAAAGAATTTATGCAAAATATGAAAGAACTTGGACGCAATGTTAATGATCGTCCTGTTTTAGTCACAAAGGAAGGTGAAACTTACACAGGTACCTATAGAGGTGCTGGTCATGATAGTTTTGCTTTTAATGTAAAAGGCGCTTACATCATCGGCGCTAAAGAATATCTCACACCAGAACAACTCAAAACATTACAACCGGGTGATAAATTTACCTTTACAGTCCCACAAACACAAGAGTTAAAAAACACGCTTATCCCAAAAGAAGCATTAGACCCTTTAGGAAAAACTGAACTTTCCGAACTCGTTTCAGAAGATGCCGGTGTCCACACTGCTCGAAAGCAAATCCAAAAATTGTCAAAAATTGTTTATGGTAACCACAAAAAATTGGATGAAAAGATGATTGAAATTATTAAAAATCCAGCCTTAGGCCAACAGCTTGCCAATCAGATTGAAAAGACACCGGACTCCGTTGCTCGTCTTACAGGTTTCAGTTTATGTGGACTCCAAACTCAAGCCCGTGCAAACGCTAAAAATCATATTGATCTGCTCTGTACAGCCGTTGCAAATTTCTCGCATGCAGTCAAACATGCTCAGAAGGAAATTAAGCAAGAGCATGCAACAGAACAAAATCGCCTTGCAAAAACAATAGAAATGCCAAGTCAAAGTTTGCAAGCTCTCTTCGCCTTACAAAAAGAATTACAGCAAGAAGCTTTAACCCAAAATCCTTTACTTCAAAGAGAACTGACCAACTTTGTAAAAAATACCAATAGCCGTCTTTCACCAAATGAACATAAAGCAATTCAAAAGAATGATTATGAAACACTGGCTACAAGTATTGGCGTATCAGAAAATAAGGCGAAGCAAATTACACAAATCGTTAAGCAAGCCAAAGAAGCACACCAGCACGCACAAGTATGTACAATACATCGTTCGCAAACATTCTCTATGGCCTATTAAGCATGGATAAATCCCTTCTCTTCATGAAAAGGGCTTATTAAACGAAAACTATTTTAGTGTTATCTGCATTTTTGAAAAAGGAAAGAGCGTTAATATCGCACAGCTGAAAAAAGAACATTTTGCAGTATATTCTGATAGAATTGAGAGTAAAATACAATGAAATATACCAAGACACAAATGGCCCTTATTTTAACCCCTATTGCTTTAGGTTCTTTAACGATATTCCTTGTTCCTTATTTTTTGTTATTTATAACAAATGGACTAAAGAGCGATCAAATTTATTGGACTCTTCGTTCAGAGCCTTTATTAATTTTAGCACTAACAGCGGCTATTTCATTATTTTATAGTCTCTCGCAAAAATTGTATCTACGTAAAGTCATCACTTTTGTCTCGATTATTTTTTTTGGAATTACGGCTCTTTACTATGTTGGTGGTGAAATAAAACGTCTAAGTCCCTATGTTGGTCAACAAGGCATAACGTGGAGCTATGCTCTTCAATTCATGGATCCCATGGTTATCTTTGGCATTATCATTGGTATTTTTTTTTCCGTCATTCAATGCGTCACAACCGCTCCACCTAAAAGTAAGATTAAGCGTGCCAAGAAAGCTATTTTTGGTGATGCTTCATGGATGAAATTAAGCGAGGCAGCAAAAATCTTTCCTGCCAATGGGCAAATTGTTGTGGGAGAAAGATACCGTGTTGATCAAGATAATGTGTGCAAAATACCCTTTTCTCCTAGCAATAAAACAACATGGGGCAAAGGTGGCTCAGCCCCTTTGCTCACCTTTAATCTTGATTTTGGTTCAACCCATATGATTTTTTTTGCTGGTTCTGGTGGCTATAAAACAACAAGTACAGTGGTTCCTACGTGTTTAACCTATCCAGGATCTATTGTTTGTCTTGATCCTTCAACAGAAGTTGCCCCCATGGTCAAATTTGCCCGTCAAAAGATGGGCAATAGAAATGTTATTGTTCTCGATCCCAATTCATTCTTAACAAAAAATTTTAATGTTATCGATTGGCTTTTAGATGACAACGTACCTCGCACACAACGAGAAGCGAATATCGTAAGCTTTTCCAAATTACTTCTCACAGATAAAAAATCAGATAATTCTTCAGCGGAATATTTCTCAACACAAGCTCATAATCTTTTAACAGCTCTTCTTGCTCATGTTATATTTTCTGATGAATATGAAGAAGATGAGCGCAATTTAAAAACATTGCGTGGAATTCTTTCTCAATCAGAAACGGCTGTTGTCAATCAATTACGTATGATTCAAGACACAACACCTTCTCCTTTTATTCGTGAAATGGTTGGTATTTTTACGGAAATGGCAGAGCAAACCTTTTCAGGAGTCTATACAACGGCTTCCAAAGATACCCAATGGCTTTCCTTATCTAATTACGCAGATCTTGTCTGCGGCGACGATTTTTCCTCCTCAGATATTGCCAATGGTAATACAGATGTTTTTCTCAATCTCCCTGCCAGCATTTTGAACAGTTATCCAGCTATTGGACGTGTGATTATTGGTGCTTTTCTCAATGCCATGGTTACAGCGGATGGTAACTATAAAAAGCGTGTTTTATTTGTCTTGGATGAAGTTGATCTTCTAGGATATATGAATATTTTAGAAGAAGCTCGCGATCGTGGACGTAAATACGGCACTTCCTTAATGCTCTTCTACCAATCCTCCGGTCAGTTGGTTAATCACTTTGGCGAGTCAGGAGCACGTTCATGGTTTGAAAGCTGCTCCTTTGTCAGCTATGCTGCCATTAAAGACCTCCAAACTGCCAAAGACATTTCAGAGCGCTGTGGTCAAATGACCGTTGAAGTCACCGGAACGAACAAATCAAGAGGCTTATCTTTAGGCAAAAGCTCTTACAACGTCAATTACCAACAAAGAGCGCTCATTTTACCCCACGAGATTATTCAAGAAATGCGTCAAGATGAACAAATTATTCTTATGCAAGGACAACCTCCCTTACGATGTGGCCGCGCCATTTATTTCAGAAGAAAAGAAATGTTAGCCGCCGCGGCAAAAAACCGCTTTGCCCCACAAAAGAAGAACTAGCCCCTTCTATGAATACTCCCCTTACGAGCTCCCCTCTTTGTGAGATATTGAACATGAAAAGAATAGCAACCAAGATAGAAAAAAGCATACATTTCTGTTTTTTTTAAGCTCATGAAACCAAAAATTTTCTCGCCCCTATCCCCAAGCAAAATACGATAAAAAAAATCCGTAATTTTTCCTTTTATATTTTGTGCATCGTTTTACCAGCATCTATCGTCTTTCTATAAAAAACATCCCTCCTAAAACCCACCAATAACAAAACTAACATCTCCACTTAGAAAAGCTTCTAGCCACATTCTTAAAGAGGTTTTCACAAATAATTTATGCCCCATTAATCGACAAACAAACAAAAACATTTCAAAATCAACCCAAAACATTTCACAATGCTACTAACCAATATCAAATCTAAAAAAACAAAAGATTTACCTCTGAGATAAAAGCTCTCAAAACATCTCAACTCAAAAACAGCGATTTTTCAAAAAAACACTCAGAAGTATACACCAAAATGAATAAATAACTCTGATACAAAGTTTCCCCCCTTTACGATATCATCGCGTGTTCTATTTTAACGATTAAGCGCTGAAAAAACGCTTTTCTCCCCATCTAAAGAAAAGTTTTGCCTCTTATGGATTTTAAAGCAGCGCAATACAATAAGAGCAATAACACAACATAAAAAAACATTTTGTAGTAAATAATATACGAATAAGACGTTCATCTGAATTGATAATAAAAACATAATGGAGAAAAATTTTTAATGAATGCTTTTGTCCATAAACTTACCAACCTGATTGCTATGTATGAAAAATGTCTATGCTATCCGATAACCAAAAGTGATCTTACCCACTGTATCGCCTCTCTCTTTCAAAGCTCTCTTGCAAAAAACGCAAAAAACTTTGTTAAAAGCAAAACCTCAAAAATCTTAAGCAATATTTTTCTTTTTGTCCTCTTTCCCATACCTCAAAGGAGGAAGATTTCATCCAGAGTTGATTTGTAAAAAATCCATCTTTCTCCTCCTCACGAGATTCATAGCAACACCCTAAATATCAGTATTTTACGACGCAACAAGATAATAAAAAACATAAAGAAGTTTTCCAAAAATAAATGAAAAAAGGAATATGCATGAAAACAATCACGATAGATCATTTTGCATCTTTTTCACAAAATGCCTTTCAAAAGCATCACAAAACGGTTGATGCAGCCATTCTTCCTCATAAAGTCACAACCGTTACCCCCATACATTTGAGGGAATAATTCTCCCTCTTATAACACTCAGAGTTTTAAAAAATACGCGAAGGGGAATTTTTCACATGCGGCATTTAAAGACGCTCATTTACCAACCGCCTTATCCTCTAAGGAGAAATGATATGTTAGAAAAAAATTATCTATATAAAGGTACCTCAACACTAAAAAATAAATATGGTATAAAAGATTCCCAGAAACTGTATGAACGCTGTGCCCACGACGCCGCCAAAGAAGCCATCAATTTTCGTTATGAACCACTTCCACAAAAATTTGATCTCACCTATCTCAAATTAATTCACTGGAGCCTCTTCTACAAAACTTTTGAATGGGCGGGACAAACTCGTGATACACTCTTTACATTTGAAGATGGCACCTCTGCCCATATGCCAGCGATGCGTCCCAAGGACTATGAAATTCCTTTTGCCATTGGCCCACAGATTCAAAAAGAGCTCAACCAACTCGAAAAAACACTGAGCGAAAATAATAATTTACAAGGCTTATCGCGCCAAGAATTTGCTGAAAGTGCTGCTGAAGTTTTTATGGCGCTCGAGCATGCACATCCTTTCAGAAAAGGCAATGGACGCGTCAATCGAATGTTTATGGAAAAACTTGGACAAGCCGCAGGACACCAAGTTGATTTTTCTTTCATCACAAAAGAACGCATGACAACAGCCAGCATTGAAGCCATACAATATGGCAATCCCCAACCGATGAAAGATCTTTTTGAAGAGATCACTCATCCACAAAAATCCCTTGTTTTAAAGGAATTCATCACCCAAATGAGAGATGCTGGGCTTGATGAAATTAACAATCGTGTTGTTCTTGCGGCAAAGGAAGGTGTAACCTACGATGGCATCTTTAGAGGTGCTTCATTAGAAGGTTTTGTTATGGAAGTAAATGGTGATTTCGTTGTCGGCCATAAAGATGATCTTCCCCCAGAACTTGTCAAAACACTCCAGAACGGCGCTCGCCTCTGCTTTCAAAAAACCAACATTCAAAGCTTCAAAGAAACACTAATCCCAAAAGAGACATTAGCCTCTCTTACACATGAAGAACTGTTCACAAAGACTTCAACTGATCCCTATGTTGAAGGATGCCGAAAAAGAATCGAAAATTTATCAAAGATTGTTTATAAAAGAGCGCAAACCTTCAGTACAAAAATGGCTCTTTTAACGGCAGATCCAAGCTTAGGCAATCAATTTGCTGATGAAATTCTACAAAACCCTCAATCAGTTTCTAAATTTGCAGGAAGAAAAATATTTGGCATGAAAAGCTCAAGCCGCAGACATGCAGAACAAGCTGTTCCACAACTCAGCCAAGCTCTTAGAAATTATGCTGCAATAACACAACAAACAAGAGAGGAAATTTTAGAAACCCACCAAAGAGAACAAAATCGCTTAAGCCACGCGGTCGAAAAACCTGGAAAAAATTTACAAAACCTTTTTTCCTTACCAAGTGGACAACAAAGAGAAGCTTTATTGAATTCTCGAGAACTACGACGGGAGCTCCAGAGCTTTGCGCGCGAACTGTACAGTCGTCTATCATCAGAAGATCGTAAAGCCATACAAGATAAAGATCATACAAGACTAGCTTGCCTACTTGGTACATCAAAGAGCAAAGCAAAAGAAATTGCACAAACTGTCAAGCACACCAAAGAAGCACAATGTCAAGCCCCAGCCCTGAAATTTAGCCGTTCCTCATCGCTCGCTCTAACAGGCTAAAAAGAGTGCTTTGAACTTTTCTCATACCTTAGCACTCTCATTTCAATTGCGCCAAAAATTGTTTTAAAATGTTACAAAAAATCATCATAAAGATTTTCGAAAACTTTATATAACTTATTGATAAAATTTCATAAAAAAACTGTATAAAAGACATAAACATCCATTACATATAGAATATGAATAGTGCGAAATCTTTGGAGGTCATTCAATTTGATATCTTCCTTACATTTTAAAGTTATCAAACAAAAGTGGGGAATGCATCAAAAAGGTTTTCTAAAAATATTGAAAGGAAACAGCCATGAAAAAAAGTCACCCACCATCTTCTTCCCTTGTCGATGAGCTAAGAAAACGATTTGAACAACAGAACCAAGAAAATCCTAACCCAGATCCTCTCTACGCAAGGGTTAATAAATCCCCCAAAAGACAGCCTAGCCCAGAACCAATAGAAAAAACTGTCTATGCCCCTCAAACCCCACTAGCAGAAACTATCTATGCTCCCCAACAACCACCAGAAGGAGCCTATGATGCACCGAATAGTAGAAGGGCGCCTGTAACATCTTCATCAAAACTCGTAGAGCCCTATGAAATAGTTAATCTGTCAACGGGAGATCCAGAATTCCAACGCCGTACTAATCCCCTCTATGAACCATCTAGTAACGGCGGGCGCACTCCCCAAAAACCAGAAGAACATCTCTATTCAGAGCTTAACTTTGATCAAGATAATGGGCATCCTTCCCAGAAACCTGTAGAATCTTTGTATGCAACAGTTGGCATCGGTGCACAGGGCGGACAAGACTCCCAACAACTGGAAAATCCCCTTTACGCAGGAATTGGCTCAGGAAGAACAACCCCTCCCCCCAGAAGCCCCAAAGATGAGCTTACAACAAATCTTTTAAAAAACGTGCACTTTCAACAGAGTGTACAAGAAGTCCAAAAATGGTGCACAATTGTTTATGATAACCAACATGCTTTGAATCAACAACTTGCTAAAGTTCTTAACGATCCCCAAAATGCGGAAAATATCCTATGGGATTTTGCAGAAAATCCTGAAAGTTCTGCTAAGCTTGCTGGTCGACAACTCCTTGGTGTAAAAAGCTCTGAACGCAGAGCCGCTGAAGATGGCTTTAGCAGCCTTTTCTCAGCTTTTGAGAAACATGTGCATATAACACAAAGGCTCCACAAAGAGTTTACACGTGAGCTCGAAAGAAGTCAAAGACAAGAAAGCCCAGAAAGAGACACAGAACACGGACATCATCACCACCACCGCCCTCATCATCGTCACGCAAGAGGACAAGGCCTAGACAGTCCAGAACACAGCCCTCAACGACAAAGACACGAAGAGAAAAGACCTTCTTATGCTATGTAAGGAGGCATAAATATAAAAATGGATAAATTTTTGTTTTTCATTTAATCTTTTTTTCATAGAGCTTCTTGGTATAAATTGTTTCATTGCGATTGCACCAAGAAGTGTTTCAGGATGTTACAAAAACGAGTCCTAAAAATGAATCCTGTAATTTATTATAACTTATTGATAATATTTCATAAAAAAACTGTATAAAAGACACAAATGTCTATTATACTGACTCTGAATAGCGCGAAATCTTTGGAGATCATTCGGTTGGATATCTTTCTTTGTATAAAAGTTATCAAAACTAAAAGTGGGGAATGCACCAAAGAGGTTTTCTAAAAATATTGAAAGGAAATATGTATGAAAAAACATCATCCACATCCTTCTGCAAATCCAGAAGCCCTCTATGCACAAGTTAATAAACAAAATAGAAAAGAACAGCGCCACCCAACCCCAGAAGACGAGGTTGTATACGCATCAGTTAGCAGCAGGTCTCCTCATTCAAGAGGCAAACATCACCCTCAAAGACAACAAGAATCTGAAACCGACTATACAGAAGTTGCTCCCCCAAAGAAAGAGGCTGAAGTTCTATACGCATCAGTTAACAGCAAGCCTCCTCATTCAAGAGGCAAACATCACCCTCAAAGACAACAAGAATCTGAAACCGACTATACAGAGGTGGCTCCACAACAAAGAGGAAGGCCTTCTTCTTCACTTACAACTGAGCAAATAACTGTTATGCTTTTAAAAAATCCACAGGTCCAAGCATATGCAGAAGAAGTGATACATTGGGGTAACGTTGTTTATGGCAATGACAAGCTTTTCCAGCAACACTTGCAAGGAATACTTACAGATTCCAGTAAAGGAAAAGACCTCTCATATGAAATTGCAGCAAAGCCTGAATCTATTCATAAGCTTGCTGGCCACAATGCACTTGGCATAAAAAGTTCAGCACGCAAAGAAGCTGAAAACGGTTTTCCCCATCTCGTTGATGCCATTGATGGTTACACAAAAGCTGTAGAAAAAGTAAAAGAACAGCTGTTGCGAACCCCTATGGCGGAACAACGACGCCAGCAAGAACATTCTCCGCAAGATGCCAGACCCCATCATCATCATCGCCATCATCACGAAAGAGGACAAAAGCCAGATAGTCCAGAACACAGCCCTCAACGACAAAGACATGAGCACAACAAAGGATTTTCTTATGCCATATAAGGGGGCATAAACATAAAAACAGATGAATTTTTGTTTTTCATGTAATTTCTTTTTTTATTTAGTTTTTTGGCGCAAATCATTTGATCGTGATTGCGCCAAAAATTGTTTTAGAACGTTACAAAAAATAGACCTAAAAATGAATCCTGTAATTTACGATAACTTATTGATAAAATTTCACAAAAAAACTGTATAAAAGACACAAATATCAATTAAGCTGGTCACAAGTATCACAGATCTTTGGAGGCTACTCAATTTTGATATCTTCCTCTAAAAACGCTCAAAGCATAAAGGACAAGAGTGCGCCAAAGAGGTTTTCTAGAACAACTCTTAAAAGGAAATATGTATGAAAAAAGATGATCCTCACCCTTTTCCATCCTCTTCAATACAAGAAATTATAAAGCTCTATGAAAGAGCTGCGGCAGAAATTTCATCTCCAGCCCCCCTTCAAACAAAAACGCCTTCAAAAAGCAAAAGATTGTCCCCTATACCAGAAAAAAATGAAGAAAGACACTCTCTTTTAAGAGAAAAAACGGTTTTTGAAGAAATTGCACAAGCATCCGTTCCGAAAACAAATCAAACAACATCCCTAACAGAAACCAGTTCGATCAAAGGACCACCAGAACCTGAAACGACACACACAACCGTTGCTTCATCAGTTGTTGCTTCACAAAAGGCAACCATAATGCTCTCAGAAGAAGAAATCACTAAACTACTTCCACACCATTCATTGATTCGAGCATATCAAGAAGAAATCGAACGTTTATCCGAAAGTGCCTATGGCAACCCCCAAATTTTACAAGAAAAACTGGAAGAAATTCAAAAAAATCCTGCTACAGGAGAAGAACTCTCATGGCGCATGACAGCCCATCCTGAAAGTCTTGCTAAACTTTCCGGCACCAGCGTGTTTGGCTTTAAAAATCAAACGCGCAGACAAGCGGAAGAAAGTTTCTCCGCTCTATGTATCACCGTTGATTGTTATACAGAAGCCGTAAAACATGCAAAAGAGAGCCTATTACAATCTCCAGAGCAAGAACTCAAAAACTATGAATACTTAATGGGGAAGGAAGCTATCGCTAAACTTCTGCAAAAACCAGATCATCATGAAAGAAAAAGCCTTTCAGAAGCGGAAATTTCTACCCAAATTCATCACCATTCAAAAGTTAAAAGACACCATGCACAAATTTACTATTGGTGCGAAGTTGTTTTTGGTAAATCAGATATTTTGCAATCACAAGTAGAAGAGCTTTTCCAAAACCCTGAAACGATAGAACAGCTCACACAGCAACTTGCCGGCGCCCCTCAATCTTTTCATAAATACGCGGGTGTCAACCTATGTGGCTTTAAAAATAAAGCACGCAGACATGCTGAAGCGGGTCTTTCTCACTTAATTGACGCAGCTGACAATTATGCAACGGCTGTAATACAGGTAAAAGAAAGCATTTCACAAACCCAGCAAGCAAAACAAGAGCACCGTGAAGCATCTGAAAGAACGCAAGACTTGCATCAACAACAACACTTATTACGCTCTGCTGAATACACTGAGCCTTCAACAACAATCATTCTTCATGAAGGGGCAACAAGCTCTACACAGCAAAGAGAAACAGATCTTCGTTCACGCAAAACTGCGCTACCAAAAGCGCTGGCTTTTGCCAGTTAAACAGACATAAGTTTTCACCTTAAATCTGCTCCTTGACGCAAACACATAGCAAAAATCATTTGCGTTAAGCAAAAGAGGCGATATTGGAACAAAATTTATTCTCCCAGCACTTAATCTAAACTATTGATAAAGTATTGAGATTAAAACAATATTGAGAGAGTAATTATGATTTACATCAATAAAGCCAAATCTTGCAAAACCATTCAGTTTCATATCCTCTCTCATAAGAGCCAGTAAAAAAGCATAAAACAGAATAAACACCAACGTACATTCTTAAATAGTATTTTAAAACAATATTGGAAGAGCTTAAAAGGAAACATGCATGAAAAAAAGAAATCCTTCCCCTTTGATAGCCGCAATGATAGAAAAATTTCAACAACAAGCTGAACAATCTCCCACCAACGGCACCTCACCTCACCAAGTTTCTCAAAATGTGCCCAAATCATCTGTCCAACAACACTCAGAGACTTTGTCACACCGCACAAAGGTTGCACCACCGCCCCCTCCACGCATAAGAGATAGGGAACAAAGCAAACAAACAATTCAAGAGAATACCCCACCCTATGCAACGCCTACTTCATCAAAACCTCCACGC
>NZ_JH725067.1:0-21336 GCF_000278215.1 Bartonella rattimassiliensis 15908 | reverse complement strand
CCTACTTCATCAAAACCTCCACGCATGAAAGACAGAGTGCAAAATGACATAAAAATCCAAGAAAACTCCTCCACTCACACAAAGGTTGCACCACCGCCCCCTCCACGCATAAGAGCTAGGGAACAAAGCAAACAAACAGTTCAAGAGAACGATCCCCCCTATGCAATGCCTGCGCCACCAAAACCTCCACGCTTGAGAAACAGAGTGCAAAATGACACAAAAATCCAAAACTCTGACGCTCTCTCCCCAAGTGTTAGACCCAAAACATCATCACATGTGAAAATCAGGCAACAAAGCAGTTCATCATCACAAGACAGTGAATTATATACATCTAGAAAACATGACCGTATAGGAAACAAACAAAAAAGCGACTCTGTCATCCAAAAAACGACCTCCTCCCAGACATCAATTGAACAACCAAACCCCTCTCATAGACAAAAAACATCTTCGAATAAAATGGAAAGAGAGCTATTGCTTTCAGCATATCAAGAAGAAATACGATTCTTGTGCGAAAAGGTTTATGGCAACCGGCTTATTTTAAACGAAAAAATAGAAGAACTCAAAGAAAATCCTGATATGGGCGACCAGCTCTTATGGGATGTTACAGAAAGCCCTAAGTCTATTTCTAAGCTTGCTGGTAGAAAAGTTTTTGGCATAAAAAATAATGCACGTAAACAAGCTGAAGAAACTCTTCCTGCTCTATGTGCTGCCATTAACGGTTATGTATATACTTCAAAATATACAAAAATTGAGAATACTTCACCTGAGCTTCATACAGGACAAGGATACCAGCGACATGCGCAAAAGGAAGAGTCAATAAATCAACAGTTACAAAATCCGCTCCATTTAGAAAAGAAAATAAAACCTCTCTCAAATAAGGAAATTGCTCGTAGAGTTCAAAAAGATCCATCGGTTCAATATGGTCAAAGAGAGATACAATATTGGTGCCAAATTGTTTATAAAGATCCATTTATTTTGCAATATAGAATAGAAGATATACAAAAAATTCCAGAGATGGGAGAAGAGCTTGTATTTCAAATTGAAAACAATTCTACATCTTTTGCTCCACTTGCTGGTAAGCAAATCCTTGGCGTAAAAAACGAAGCACGCAAAGCTGCTGAAGAAAATCTTCCTACCCTTTGTACTGCCATTAAGAATTATGCTGAAACTGTAAAACAGGCAAGAGAAAACATCGTGCAACACCATCAAGAACAACAAAAGCGCCATCAACCGTTTACCGAAATAGATAAAAAGCAACAGAAGAACCTCTCGCAGTCCCCTCAGTTTCGTGAGCTCTCCACGACAAAACGGCATTTCGAGATTGCTGAAGCTTCTACCCAAGAAGATCCCAAATTGCTCCCTCTTCGATCAAGGCGAACCGAAACATCAAAAGCAATGGGTTGGTCCTGATAAACCTCTTCCTCGTTAGCTTATACTATATAATATAAAGCTTTGATGTAATTATTCAGATTGCATCACAGACGGTATATAATATACAGCGAACTCTGGATAAAATACCTCATCATTTGACACAACTCATTGATAAAGTTCACTGATAACACTTCATAAAAATCATAAATATTGACCTTGTTCCCTGCGAACAAAGCAACGTTTTTTTAATCATTCCAATTAGCTTCTTTTTTGAAGGAAATTCCATGAAAGTAATATAAGGCAAAAAATATAAAAAAGAAGCTTTTAAAAAACAAATACTGAAAACTTGAAAGGAAATATACATGATAGAAAACACAGATCATTGTGCCACTTCCCCACAGGAAGAATTGCAAGAACAACATCCTGCAATGAATAGCACCATTTCTAAGCAAATCAATGAAGCATCGCAGAGTTTCTTTTATCCCAATAGCAAAGTGCTAAAAAATAAATACCGCATCACAGATCAAAAAATATTAAAAGAGCGCTGTTCTGATGATGTAAAAAAAGAAATGATCAAACTGCGCCAAGAACCTCTACCAGAACAGTTTAATTCCTCTTATCTAAAATATCTTCACCAACGCCTCTTTTCCCATGCATTTGAATGGGCCGGACATACCCGCGAAGCACCTTTTATATTTGAAGATAGTAGCATAGCCTTTATGCCAATTTTGAAAAGAAAAGGATTTACCAAACCTTTTGCTATTGGCAAAAAAATACAAGAGGGACTAGAAAAATTAGATAAAACACTTGCTGAAAAAAATAATTTAAAAGGTTTAACCCGCGAAGAATTCGTTGAACATGCTGCTGAACTGATGATCAATTTGCATCACTTACACCCTTTCAGAGAAGGCAATAGGCGTACAAAGAGACTTTTTGTTGAACAACTTGCTAAAGCAGCAGGGCATAAGCTCGATTTTTCTCTTGTAACCAAAAAACGCAAAGACTTCGTCCGTACTGCCGCCATGGAGCATAACGATCCAGAACCTATGAAACATCTGCTTGAGGACATCTCCAACCCAGAAAAATTTCTTATTTTACAAGAATTCACTCACTCTATGAGAGAGCTTGGCTTGGATGAAAAAAATTATCGTCTTGCTGTCGTCGCAAAAGAAGGAGAAACCTATCATGGTACCTATAGAGGCAGTGGCCCCAATGGCTTCATGATTGATGTTCAGGGGACTTTCATTTTGGGAAATAAAAAAGATCTCACCCCAGAGCAAATACAAGCATTAACAATTGGGGAATCCTTCTCCTTTACAGCGCCAAAGGCTCAAAGACCAGAAAAAACCCAGCGAAAGACATTGCTTCCAGAAGAAAAAAAAGCGGTTCTTACAAACAATGAAATAATTGAAAAGAGCAAAGATAACGCATCCATTCAAATAAAGAGAAAAGCACAAGCCCATTTTGCACCATGGATTACCTCTCATGCTTTACATGACAGCGTTAAAGCTATGCCTCAGAATCTGCAAGAGAAAGAACAAACGACAAAACCAATGGCTCAATCTGTTTCCTCTCTGAGGCAAACGCAAAAAGATTTCCAAGAAACGATTTTACAGACCAACAATATAGTGTCGAATGATCAAATATCTATCCAAATTCCAAAGGAAAAACGCTCTGATCATCCACAAATAGAAAAACAGCCCCCTAAAAAAGCAATGGTATATTGGAATGTTGCAACAAAAAAAATGGACACCATCCCTTCGCCCTCAATGGATACTTCTCCTCTCTCCCCACACGAGCAATTATCCTCATGGCCTGAAACCGAAGGAAATAATACAAAGCACCGCAATTTCTTTTACCCAAACAGTATCACCTTAAAAAATAAATATGGCATCCAAAACTCTGAAAAATTAAAAGTGCAATGTGCACATGATACAGCAAAAGCACTCATTCATCTACGCCGAGAAGCACCACCACAAAATCTAACCTCTGCATATCTCCAATATATTCATCACACCCTGTTCAAAAATACTTTTGAATGGGCCGGACACACCCGTGAAAAACCGTTTACATTTGAAGATGGCACAGTCGCTTCTATGCCTAATATGAAAAAAGATGGTATTTCCTTTGCTTCAGAAAAACAGATACCAAAGAGTCTAGAAAATTTAGACAAAATACTCGCTGAAACGAATAATTTAAAAGGCTTAACTCGTGAAACATTTGTTGAACAAGCCACTGAAATGATGATACAGCTAAATTATACACATCCTTTCAGAGAAGGTAATGGACGTACACAACGAATGTTTTTTGAAAAACTTGGGCAAGTTGCCGGTCACACACTCGACTTTTCTCTGATCACAAAAAAACGCATGAATCTTGCCAGTATTGCATCGCTACACCACAACAATAAAGAAATGATGCAACATCTATTTGACGATATCTCCAATCCAGAAAAAACACTTATTTTAAAAGAATTCATGGACAATATGAAAACTATTGGACTTGAGAGCATAAATCATCGTCTTATTATGACAGCGCAAGAAGGGCAAACCTATACAGGCTTTTACAGAGGCAGTGGCCCCAATGCCTTCATGCTTGATGCCAACGGAACTTTTATCATAGGAAATAAAAAAGATCTCACCCCAAAGCAAATAAAAACATTAAAAATTGGTGATGCTCTCTCTTTTACAGCAGCAAGAGCTAAACAGCAGCAAGAAGTTCTTATCCCCGCAGAAAAAATAGCCCCCCTTACA
Organism: Bartonella rattimassiliensis 15908; assembly: GCF_000278215.1. GTDB lineage: Bacteria > Pseudomonadota > Alphaproteobacteria > Rhizobiales > Rhizobiaceae > Bartonella > Bartonella rattimassiliensis. The sequence continues at coordinate 17,212 of NZ_JH725067.1, read as the reverse complement.
AACAATGAAATAACTGAAAAAATTAAAAGCACCGCATCCATTCAAGAAAGAAGGAAAGAAATCGAAACTTTGTGCAAAATCATTTATGGCAATCGTCATATTTTACAGGAAAGAATTGAGATAATCCATAAAAATCCCTCTGAGGCAGAACAGCTCGCCTATCAAATTGCAACATCTCCTCACTCTATTTCTAAGCTTTCTGGTACAAAACTATGTGGCATAAAAAATAACGCACGCGCCCATGCTGAAGCCAATATTTTACCCCTCTGTAGAGCCATTGACCATTATATCAATATTTTTAAACAAACAGAAAGAAAAATTCTCCATGATCATCATGCACACCAAAAACGCTGTGAACAATCAGTAAAAATGCCAGGGATATGGATACAAAATCTCCTTTCCCTGTCAAAAGAACAGCAACAAGAAACTTTATCAAACTCTCCTGAATTAAGGGGAGAAATAAGGACTTATATCAGAAAAATCAATGAACGCTTATCATCAAGCGACCATGAAGCTATAAAAGAAAATAATCACGAAAGACTTGCTAAGAGTCTTGGCACATCCGTTAACAAAGCAAAAGAGATTATAGAAAACGTAAACCACATAAAAGAAATAGAACAGCAGATAGCACCCGTCTATTTTTATAACCACAAATTCTATGAGTACACAGCGCCAAATCGGCATCAATCTATACAGAAAAACAATGACATCAAAAATTCCAACACTCTTGATAAAACAATCATTCAAGCACAGAAAGCAACACACAACGTCAGACATCATGACAAGAGACAAGAAAATATCCACCCCCATAAAACGGAGCAGGCAATCGCTATGAAGAGCTAAAAGTTCATAAGTTTTAACTTTTTTCATTCTCTGCTAAAAACGATTGCCCCCTTACCTTCATCGGCAAAACAATCGGACATCAAGGAGAATGAAAACCATAAGAATATATGAAAACTTTATTTCATTTTCTCAGATTTTGTTCTCATCAGCTGTGAAAGAAACCTGAACGAGGAAATGAAAGGATAATTTGTATCATCACTGTCATCTTTTATGGTGATACAAGAATAGCAAAACACTCTTGAAATATCATTTTCCTATTCACAAAACATCACTACCCTATAAAGAAATCTTTATCCCCTCTCAACTGCTATACTATCGCCTCCATATTTAAGCTTGAAAAAGAAATTTTAATTATTTTATGGCAACAATAAAAATTGTAATGCAACAATAAACAAGGAGCATTAAAAAGTCTTCATGCATCATTGTTGACAGAAAGATAAACACCGTCGTAAAATTCTGCAAAAATATATTCTTGTATTAGTTACCGATCATATTTTCACGATTTAAAACGGTTTATTTCTCCTATCATCGCTTTTCTTTAACAAACTGGTATATATAACAAAGCCGATCTATTTTTATGACATTGATTAAAAAAATTGCAACAGTTGCCTCCGGAACTCTCATGAGCCGTATTTTTGGGTTTGTACGCGAAATGCTTATGGCAGCAGCACTAGGAACCGGTCCTGTTTCTGATGCTTTTAATGCTGCTTTTCGTTTTCCCAACACATTCCGTCGCTTTTTTGCTGAAGGAGCCTTTAGTGCTGCTTTCATTCCTCTTTTTGCAAAAAAAATCACGGAAGATGGTCAAGAAACTGCCTGCAAATTTGCAGAAGAGGTCTTTGGCATTCTCTTTTCGCTGCTATTATTATTAACGATTGCCATGGAACTCAGTATGCCTTTTTTGGTACGAACCATTATTGCTCCAGGTTTTACTGAAGATGCAACAAAATTTAACGCCACAGTTCATTTTACTGCGATCATGTTTCCCTATTTAACATGCATGTCCCTGTCCGCCATGATGGGGGGCATGCTCAATGCTCTGCGACGCTATTTTATTGCTGCCATTGCCCCACTCTTTTTAAATATTATTCTGATTTTTGTACTTACCTATGCTTGGATCTATCAACTTGACGCTTGGCATATCGGCTTAAATCTCTCTTGGGGTGTGTTAGCCGCAGGGCTTATTCAACTCATCTTAATTTCCATTGCTTTGCGTCAAAGTGGCATGAAAATTTCCTTCCACCTCCCCCATTTAAGCCCTAATGTTCGCAGACTGTTAACCTTAGCATTTCCTGCTGCCATCACGGGAGGCATCACACAAATTAATTTGCTCATCAATACCAACATTGCTTCTAGTCAATCTGGAGCTGTCTCTTCTTTGATGTATGCTGATCGCCTTTATCAATTGCCTCTAGGCGTGATCGCTATTGCTGTTGCAACCGTTCTTTTACCAGAATTAACCCGCGCTTTGCGAAGCAAAAAGCATGAAGAAACCCACTATTTGCAAAATCGCTCTATTGAATTAACGCTATTGTTAACACTCCCAGCATCCATCGCTTTTTTGCTGCTTTCCGCTCCTATTGTCAGTTTGCTCTTTGAACGTGGCCAGTTTACCAGCCAATCAACACACCACGTTGCACAATTACTGGAACTCTATGGGCTAGGACTTCCAGCTTTTGTTCTCACAAAGATCTTTATTCCTAATTTCTTTGCTCACGAAGATACCAAAACACCGATGATTTTTACAGGCATTTGTGTTCTCATCAATACCGGTCTTGCCTTAACATTATTTCCTATTCTATCCGCACGAGGTATTGTTATTGCTGAAATTACCTCTGGATGGGTCAACACAGTATTGCTTTTGGGTGTTCTTATCAAACGCGGTTATTGGCAATACGACCTCCAATTGATCAAGCGAATATTATACCTCCTGATCGCTTCCCTTTTGAGTACTCTAGCTCTCTATTATGGATTGAATGTGTTTGGATTTTTGTCTTTTCCTTTATCCTCACAAGCCTCCTTTTTCTTGCGTGCTATCACCTTAGCAGGAATCATGCTCAGCATATTTTTGATCTATTTTAGTGCCTATTTTTTATCTGATACCCGTTCTTTTTTTCACATTCTTAAAAATTTGAAAAAACGCACATAATATTTATACTTTGTCAAAAATAATAACATGAATAACCCTAATTGAAGAAAGAACACTCCTATGAATACCTTCACACCACTTGTCTTTTCCGGCGTACAACCGAGTGGTCAATTACATCTTGGCAATTATCTTGGTGCCATTCAGCATTGGATTGAACTGCAAAACTCTTATCACTGCCTCTATTGTGTTGTGGATATGCATGCACTCACCGTTAATCCAGATCCCCTTAATTTACAAGAATCCACCAGAACAGTGACAGCAGCCTTTTTAGCTGCCGGTATTGATCCTCAAAAACACATTATTTTTAATCAATCACGTGTTTTTCAACATGCTGAACTCGCATGGATTTTTAATTGTGTTGCCCGTATAGGCTGGCTTCAACGCATGACACAATTTAAAGATAAAGCAGGAAAAAATCGTGAAAAAGCATCCCTTGGGCTTTTTGCCTATCCTACTTTGATGGCTGCTGATATTTTAGTTTATCGTGCAACGCATGTTCCAGTGGGTGAAGATCAAAAACAACATATTGAATTCACACGCGATATTGCACAAAAATTTAACAACGACTATGCACAGCGTATTGCTGAATTAAACTTTGGCATCTCTATCCCAACGGATCAAGAAGAAAGACAAGGCTTTTTTCCTCTTCCAGAAGCGCTTATTGGAACAACAGCCACACGTGTTATGTCCTTGCGCGACGGAACAAAAAAAATGTCCAAATCAGATCCGTCAGATTTTTCACGCATTAATTTAACTGACGATGCTGATCTTATTGCAAAAAAAATACGCAAAGCCAAAACAGATTCTGCTCCTCTTCCCGATACTCTTACTGCTTTAAAAGAACGGCCAGAAGTTGATAACCTTCTTGGTATTTATGCCGCCTTAGCCAACGTCAGCAAAGAAAAGATTCTTTTAGAATTTTCTGGTCAACAATTTTCGCATTTTAAAACAACCCTAGCTGACCTTGCCGTCCATAAGCTTTCCCCCATAACACAAGAATTACGTCGGCTTCATCAAGAAAGGAGTTACATTGACTCTGTTTTGCATGATGGTGCTAAACGTGCTAGTATGCTCGCAGAAAAAAATATGAAAAAAATTCGTGAAATTGTTGGATTTTTGCACGATCTATGAAAACCATTAAAGAGCCCAAAAAATCACTTGTACAAAATAGAGAAAATGCATGATTTCTACCCCCCAAAATCCAAAAAAACAACCTAAGAAAAAAAACTTAGTTATTATTGATGAAACACCAGAATGTCGGCGTGCTGTTGCATTTGCTGCACAACATGCCCAAAATACCAATAGAACATTGGTCTTGCTTTGTGTCGTTGATAGTGCAGAATTTCAACATTTTCTGGGTGTAAACAATGTTATGCGTACGGAATCAACGCAAAGTGCTCATAAAATGTTAAGAGACATTGCCAATGAAGTTCACGCCTCCCATACCCTTGAAACAGAAACTGTCGTGCGTGAAGGAAAAAAAATTGATGAAATTTCCAAACTAATTGATGCGGATAAAAGAATTGCACTGATTGTTTTAGCAGCCAGTGGACATACAGAAGAACCAGGCCCTCTGATCCAATTAATTGGAAATAAAGGAACTGCTTTTTCAATTCCTGTCATTGTTATTCCCAGCAATCTTGCTGATGAAGATATTAAATCGATTGCCTAAAAAATATAATATTTTAAATGTAATGATCTTTCTAATCCTTCAGTATAAAAGGAGATCCTATGTTTATTCAAACTGAAACCACTCCAAATCCTGCAACACTTAAATTTCTGCCAGGTCGTGTGGTTCTTTCGGAAGGCGTGTTAGAATTTCGTGACCGTGAAAAAGCAACTAAAGACTCACCTTTAGCGGCCAAACTGTTTAATATTCCTAATGTCAATGGTGTCTTTTTAGGCTATGACTTTATCACTGTAAGCAAAAAAGGAGGAGAATGGCAACATCTCAAGCCCATCATTTTAGGTACAATTATGGAACATTTTCTGTCCAATGAGCCCGTTATCACCACCAATGCCACAACACAAGCCCATGCCCACGCCCTTAACGAAGAATTTTATGACGAGAAAGATACTGATATCGTTCTAACAATTAAGGAGCTTCTCGAAACACGTATTCGCCCTGCTGTTGCCAATGACGGTGGTGATATTACTTTTCGCGGATTTGAAAATGGTATTGTTTATCTCAATATGCGAGGTGCCTGCGCTGGATGTCCTTCTTCAACAGCAACGCTCAAACATGGTATTGAGAATCTTTTACGCCATTTCATCCCTGAAGTATTAGGTGTTGAAGCCATGCCACAATAAAATTCAACTTCAATATACGAAATGACTGCGCCAATTACCTTGCTCAACGGTAAAGCCACAACATAAGCCCATGCCCACGCCCTTAACGAAGAATTTTATGACGAGAAAGATACTGATATCATCTTAACGATTAAGAAGCTTCTTGAAACACGTATTCGCCCTGCTGTTGCCAATGACAGTGGCGATATTGTTTTTCGCGGATTTTAAAATGGTATTATTTATCTCAATACGCGGGGCATCTGCATTGGTTATCTGTCTTCAACGATAATGCTCAAACATGGTATTAAAAATCTTTTACACCATTTCCTTTCTGAAATGTTAGGACGTTGAGGCCATACGACTAAAAATACAGTACTATTTTAAAATTTGTATAATAATAATAGTTTCACTCACTTTTCACCCACCACCACAGGTGCCTTCAAAAGGTTTCAGAATCTCCATGAAAAGGCATAAATTGTTTCCACGAACTACCCCTGCATAAACAGAATAAAACGCATAGGCGTGTACTTTAAATTTATTTTTTCTTCATAATCTTATCATGCAATTTTTACCTCTAAAAACACAGACCTGTTACCCAAAAAAAACCATCGTAAAACAAAGCGCACGCTTATCCCCTTTATTCATAATTTTCAGTGCTTCCAATGATAAATTCATGCAAAATATTTCTGTAGCACCACCAATCGACAACAATTTTAATGAGAATCCTACAAAGACAGCCTCATATTTTTATCTATTGCATTAAATCAAAATCATTTGCTGACACATCACAAACTAGATAATAATAAAAACTATTTTTAAAATAGCTCTTATGAGCACTTTGTAATATAAGGACTGTTGCAACATTTAAAACTTAAGGCATGACGGTTACACACTTCTTAGTATCCTACCGACCTTTTCCCATTTTTGAGTTAAGCATTCCCCTTCTAGCACCTTCGGTCTCAAGTCCATAAAGATGGCGCAAAAGATATAGACAAGTATTTGTAAAAATAAATAAATTTAAAGTTAGATCTCTTATAATTATTTTGGAAATTATCGGATAAAAAGTGAGAATATTTTGTCAATTCAACGGGAGTAAATTTATCATTTTACAGCATTGTTCTCCTTATGAAAGCGCATACTTTTATTATTTCTTATAAATCAACATCTTCTACATAACCGCCTATCTAAAAAAAGACAGAATCGGTATTTCCCTGCTCTACTTTCTATCTCCAAATACAGGCAAACATATTGCGCCTATCTGATTAACGTAATCTGTGAAAAAAATACTCCATTGAAGAAGAATACAAAAGTGTAAAGATAAAAAACAAGAAAATGCAAAAGCAATTGCAGCACAAATATGTCTAAACTTTTTTAACAAACGCCGCCTTTAAACTCATCTGACCAAATCCTGGAATTTTGCAATCAATATTATGATCCCCATCCACCAAGCGAATATTCTTTACCTTAGTCCCACCTTTTAAAACAAATGAAACACCTTTTACTTTCAGATCTTTTATCACCATAACGGTATCTCCATTTGTCAAAATCTGACCATTAGCATCATAAATAGCGTCAGAAAGAACAGAAGCGTCGTTCTTTTGTGGCCACTCATGTGCACATTCAGGACACACAAAATTTTTATCATCTTCATAAGTATAAAGACTATTACAACGAGGACATTTGGGATATTGTTTCATAAATTTCCCTTTTTACAAAAAATCATTCATCGTGGATCATAAAGTAGGAAATGCTGATTATCCATTATTTTAGAAAAATATTTCCCTTTGTTTCATCCCTATCTACCAATTATATTCATGAATGCTCTCATCATATACAATACATTAATTGATAAGAATGATGAAAATCTATAAGGATAATTGATCATTGTACAATTTAAAGAATTTCTCGCTTATCATAAAATTTACTCACTTACATTGTCTTTAATAAACCGATAAAAATCATTTCCTTAGTACATCATAACTGAAATTAATGAAGAGGTAAAAAACAATTTAAAAAAAGACCATCGCTTAATAAACATTCTCAAAGAGCTAAGCACGATTGAACATTGAGCGACAAGAAAGTTATTCCTCAAACTTAACCTTTTATTTAAATCCCAACTTTTATTCAAATAAAGATAACAGTCACAATGATATAGACCATATTTGTTTATAATCACTGTTAATTGTTTTGTATGTTGAATGAGTGGACATAAATATCGTAAGATTCTTTCGTTTCAAATTCTCTTATATTAGATCCACCAAAGCCTTTTGCTTGCATGTTAGAAATGAGAAGAGCCGTGTAAAACGATTAAGAAAAACTAAAAATATTTATAATAAACGCTCTCAAATGCAAAGTTCAACATTTGGTGCTAACCAATCGTGTGATGATTGTCCCTCTCTTATCAGCATAAAAATAAACACCTCTATAAAGTTTTATTCTTTACGAGGCTTTAATCCTTATATCCTTCACGACCGCCATATACCTTGTACGAAAAACAGAACGCCATTTGTTTGCACATTCGCGGACTTGTTTTAAAGAGACATCTCTCAATGCATCCAAGCCTATTTCACGACAACGGCCATAAATAGTATAATAATAAATCCATTGACGCCCCCTATTTTTACGCTTATGAGCAAATTGGCATCATCCCACTATTTACCAACTCTTAAGTGTTTCGATAATCCTTGGCATTTGAGAGCATTCATAAGAGATATTTTTACTCCTTTCCTCTAGTAATTTTACCTCACATAAGCCCCGCTGTTAATATACAAGTGAGTGATTTAAATTGATTTAAATTGATTTAATTTAAGCAGTGTTACAATAAGAAAATTCTACGGTATTCGAGACTTTACATCAAGTTAAAAATTGATAAATTATCATTATAAATCAATTTATTGTCCTTCATAAGCAGTATTTGTAAGATAGGCTTAAATATATTGAAAGCAGCTTTTTTAAAACAAGCATATGAAATGCACAAAAACGATAGTGTTCTGTTGTGCATAAAAGCATCTTCACATTTTTATCAAACCATTAGGCATAAATTCATTGTGGACATAACCCCATTGACCATAAATGCTTCTATTACACTTCCTTATAATTTCCTCTAGCACTTTGTTTTAAGAATCCAATCAATCCACAAAGACAAAAAGAACGAAGCGCACCCGAAAATAGAGTTAAGCGCTTTCTCATGGCCAATAAAATCACATTCCCTGCGATCTATATCCTAGTATTTTGACACAAAACATTCCCATGATCTCATGTGATAATATCAGGGCGGTTTCGTCCCAATTCTTGTTGTATGTTTAATAGTTTTAGTGCTACCTGTTGCAAAGGTTGGAGAACATCTTGTGGATTGAAATGGTGTTTGCGCGGATCAACTTCATATTTTTCAAAATAAAGTCGTAAAGTAGCGCCTAGCGTCCCTGTTCCCGATAAACGAACCACCAACCGTGCTCCATTTTCGAAAAAAATACGGATACCTTGGCGCGTACTAACGCTCTGATCAATAGGATCATGATACGTAAAGTCGTCTGCTTTTTTGACCAAGAATCCAGCAATTTTAGTTCCTGGTTGTGGTAAATGCACACGCAAATGCTCTATAAGTGCCAAAGCTTTCTCTGCGTCAACTTCTTCATAATCATGACGTAATGCGTAAAAACGCCCATAGCTATGCCAATGTTGTTGAACAATTTGTGCAACAGTTTTCTTAGTTACTGCTAAAAGATTTAACCAAAATAAGACAGCCCATAAACCATCTTTTTCGCGGATATGATTAGAGCCTGTTCCAAAGCTTTCCTCACCACAAAAAGTTACTTTCTCGGCATCCAAAAGCGTCCCAAAAAACTTCCACCCTGTTGGTGTTTCAAAAAAATTAAATCCTTTTTTTTCAGCGACCAGATCAGCAGCACGCCCCGTTGGCATAGAACGTGCTATCCCCACAACACCTTTCCGATATCCTTTAATAAGCTGTGCATGTTCAGCCATAATAGCCAAAGAATCTGAAGGCGAAACAAATTGTTGACGACCAATAATAAGGTTACGATCTCCATCACCATCAGAGGCAGCGCCAAGGTCTGGACCTTTCTCTGACATCAATAACTCATAAAGATCCTTTGCATAAACCAAATTGGGATCTGGATGACAACCTCCAAAATCTGGCAAAGGTATACCATTGACCACTGTTCCTTCAGAAAACCCTAAGCATTTTTCAAAAATTTCATGGGCATAAGGCCCTGTCACTGCATGCATAGCATCAAACCGTAAAGTAAGACCTTGAGCCCCAGCCTTGGCAATGCAATCGAAATCAAAAATATCCTGCATCAAAGCAACATAATCAGCAACAGGATCAATAATATCAATCCGCATATTTCCCATAAAGGTCGTCCCTTGTTTATCTAAATCAACATCTGGAGCTTCAAAAATTTTATAAAAAGAAAGACGTTGCGACGTTGCAAAAATAGCATCACATAACGAATTAGGTGCAGGACCGCCATTAGAAATATTGTATTTTATTCCACAATCTCCCTCTGGACCACCAGGATTATGGCTTGCAGAAAGAATAAGTCCACCATGGGCATGGTATTTACGAATAAGATGCGAAACAGCAGGTGTAGAAAGAATACCGCTCCTCCCCATTTTAACACAAGAAACACCATGCGCCGCCGCCATCTTCAACACAATCTGAAGGAGAGTACGATTAAAATAGCGCCCATCCCCCCCAAGCACCAACATTTTTCCTTCAAGAGGTCCAATATTTTCAAAAAGAGCCTGGATAAAATTTTCTACATAATGGGATTGTTGAAAAACAGACACTTTTTTACGCAAACCAGATGTTCCTGGTTTTTGACCCTTGAAAGCCGTGGTCACAACTGTCTTTATGGACATGTGAATACCTTTAATATTCTTTCTTTTCATTTTAAAGTCAAGAATATCCAAAATCGACCATTAATTCTACTTGACGCAAGTGTGAAATATTTGCACACTTATTGTAAATAAGATTTTTTAAAGAAGCCCTTTTATTTAAAACAATCTTTCCCATATGTTTTAAATATAAAGGTTGTTTTAAAACAAAATTTTCGTAAAAGAAATACAGGAGCATCCTTATGATGAAAAAAACAGTTCCCAATGTAACATTCCATACACGTGTACACGATGAATCAATGGATGGAAATAATCCTTATCGTTGGCAAGAAGTTCACAGTGATTCTTACTTTAAAGGAAAACGCGTTATTCTTTTTTCTCTTCCCGGCGCTTTTACCCCTACTTGCTCAAGTTTTCAGCTGCCTGATTTTGAAAGCCTCTATGATGAATTTAAACAAGCTGGTATTGATGAAATTTATTGCCTCTCTGTCAATGATGCTTTTGTCATGAATGCTTGGGGAAAAGCACAAAACATCAAAAAGGTAAAATTAATTCCTGATGGCTCTGGTGAATTCACGCGCAAAATGGGTATGCTGGTTGCAAAAGACAATCTTGGTTTCGGTATGCGCTCATGGCGCTATGCAGCTATTATTAATGACGGTGTGGTGGAAAAATGGTTCGAAGAAGCGGGTTTTTCAGATAATTGTGCAACAGATCCTTATGAAGTTTCTTCACCACAAAATGTTCTAAAAGCCTTGAAAAGCTAATTCTCCCTCCCAAATCATCTATTCAAACAAAATGTTATGGCACAAACTTTCTTTGTAAATTTGTGCCATTTATATTTTTTAAATCATCTATTCGTGAAGCCAGATACGATAAATTTGTTATACGTTTTCGGTAATAAAATATTTCAGCAATAGTTTTTTCAAGAGGAGATTTGTGTTTAACTTCTTTGTAAAAGCTTGGAAAATTTCCAATAAAAATCTGAACTCATTGTGGCAAAAGAATAAAGAGTTAAAAGCTGTTGCATGTTATCAAAAAATGATAATGTAATTGTGAACTATTTCAATTCATGCAAAACTCTCTGAAAAATATTAAGAGTTGACGTATAAATGAACGATACAAGCTCAACACTAAAGCCTTATATTAAACAATGATTTAATAAAGATAATTTATCGCTTTTTCTATAAATGAGAAAGCTGAGTATCTATAAGATTGCCTTATTTTATTTCTCTTATATTGTCATCATCAAGCTTATTTTCTTGACTCATTACACGTTGGATTGACATATAAATAAACAATTAAAAAGTAAAAGTCCTTCTTGTCCACACTTTCAAATGCAAGAGTTATGAACACCAATCCTGCAAGGTTCACAAAAGCATGAAGAGAGAACATATAGATCAAACATTTGTTTGAAGAGATGCAGACTTCAAATTAACTTATATCTCATAAAAATAATCAACCATTGCATAACAGCTCTGCATAAATAACCACTTATAAAGCATATTAAATCAAAACAGATCTCATAGAACTCCAATTCAACCCATCATCAACGATTGAATTGCTATTCTCATAGCCATTTATTCTAAACTGTTATTTTTCTCCAAGAAAGTTCATACTTTTGCTAATGCTTATCAATCAACCCCCAATCCCAAAGCATCTATATATTTGAAACAAAGATTGAGACGACTTAGTACTTTATTTCCCTAAAAGAGCGAGATATTGATTTATAAAGATAATTGATCGTTTTTTTCAACGTAAATCAAATCTCCAAATATCGCAAGATTTTCTCCTCACCTTTCCCTCTCATATTGAATTCATTGAAATCATTTGCTTGTAACGTCACAAGCAGGAGCTGGCATGGGAGTAAAAATAAGAAAAGAAAGGCGTAAAAATATCTCTTATGAATGCTCTCAAACGCCAAAGCTTATCAAATATCCAAGAGTACCACAACACCCAGAGCTAGCCCACATCGAGCAAAGTATGTGCTAGGAGTGCTGGTTTGCTCTTTTATTAAGCGTAAAGATAGGAGAATCTATAAATATTCTTCATTGGGGCTTGATCATTACACTCTTCACGCATGACATCATAAAAAGAGATGGATGGAAATTATCATTATACCCTTTACTGGGCACCATCACAAAACGGATATGACACACTTTAAGATATATCACTTAGAAAAAGCACGCGGATATGCAGCACAATGATGTTCTATTTTGCATGAGACAAATGATTAAAACTATCGTTTTTTCGGGTAATCTACCATAAAGCGTGTTTTTATTTCTTCCTCTTCTACCTCTTCCTCTTCATCTTCTTCATCGATCTCAAAATCTTCATCATATTCAGGCAGACCAAAAATATCTGGATTGATGAAATAACAATCTTCTTTTGTCCCCTTCGCTACAATTTTATTCCTTTCTAACTCTTTTATACCTTCTTTAAAGCTTTTAAAATTAAGATATTCTGGTTCTTTAATTGAAAAATCGCAAGTCAAAAATTCCTCAAGGATATCATCGTCTAATGTTATCTGATCAAACCATAAATCCACATCATCTCCTTCGTCTAACATTTTCCCTACCTGCCACAACATCACCAAAAAAGCTTTCATTCCCCTAAATGATAGGCCCAAAACCATACGCCGACATTCAGAAGCACCTGAAAAAGTGATTTGCGGAAAATCTGAAAATGTGAAGTTTGAAGGAGGAAGTTTAAATGACTTTCCAATATCTTCAGGTCTTTTCAAAATAAAGGGGTTCCTTTCATAGAGCAAGGTAAAATCATATTGTGTCATTTTCATTTCTCCATTTAAAAAATGATTTTTATAATAAATTAAATAATTTCAAATATTTATCATTGTAATATCTTACAATTGATCTTCATATTCTCTCCTTAAAACTTGTCTGATTTAAGTTATTTACTATTTTTAAACTTAAAAAAATCTTCTAAAATAAAGTTCTTTAAAGCTCTTTCATCTTGCACGAAATATGAGAAAGTGGACTGCCGCCCCTAAAGCACCAGAAAATATGATACCAGCTAATGAAAGTTCAAAGCTTAAACGCATATAAATGCATCAATATTTCTATAAACTATTGGATTTTCTATACATTATTAGTCATTAATTTTTCTAAACATGGCTGTATAACCCCCTTAAACTCTCCATTTTCCAACATTTTTCTTCACGAAGATATTCGCATTGCGCTCTCTTAGGAAAACAGAGCACTAAACCGTCTCAATCTTTATTTCACACATGCATACGGCTTGGACTTAGACGTTAATTGATAAGCAACAACCAAATCACGCGCTCTTAAAAGAACTCATTTTATGGTTCTCAAAAGCTATTCATTTTCACCTTTTAAAAGAATTTTCTTTTTCTATCGCATAATCGTAAAAATAATGCGATTTTAAGAATATCGAAAAAAATAAAAGACAAGTTTTTAAAATTGAAGAGAAGATTTTAAAGCTTTTTCTAACAATCTTTTTCACAGAACTTTTAGCATCAGCATTTTTGAGTTACCAAAATATCTTGTACGGCTTGAATTAATTGCTCTTCATCAACCATTACTTGTGCGGGGCGACTTTCACGCCATGTTTGATTATCCTTAATTTCATGAGACAAACGCGCCCCCTCGATCAAATCTTTGATCTGTATTTTTCCACTTTCACGTTCTTGTGATCCTTGGATAACTACACAAGGAGCTTTGCGCCGATCTGCATATTTCATCTGCGCTTTAATGCCCAATGCCCCTAAATAGAGTTCCGCACGAATTCCAGCATTTCGCAATTGTATTACCATTTTTTGATAGCGCACAACAGCTTCTGGCTCTTTATCCATCATCAACACCACAACGGGTCCAAGAGTATTTTTCACCGGCAATTTTCCAAGATTTTGCAAAGCAGCAGTCAAACGTGAAATCCCTATTGAAAAACCTGTTGCAGGAATACGTTCCGCACGAAAACGCGCAATCAACCCATCATAGCGACCTCCCCCACCAACAGAGCCAAAAACAACCTTTTGCCCATCATCATTGAGAACATCAAAAAGCAATGTCGCCTCGAAAACAGGTCCCGTATAATATTCCAATCCACGGACCACTGACGGATCAATTTTAATGCGGTTATGATAACCATTGGTGGCAAAGATTGCTTGCATTTCCTCAAGCTCACGAATCCCTTCAAGCCCTTGAGGACTCTGACCAACGACCTGTCTGAGAACCTCAAGTGTTTCTTCTGCCGTTTTCGCATTTACAGTGAGTAAGGAAAGAATACTCTCAATTTCATTATCTTGAAGCTCTGCCCCTTTTGTAAAATCACCACTTTCATCCAACCGCCCCTTTCCTAAAAGCAAACGCACGCCTTCAGGACCAAATTTATCAAGTTTATCCATTGCACGAAGAACAGTTAAGCGCCTTTCAAGCTGCTCCCTCTCCCCTAAACCGATCAACTGCAAAACACTTTCCAGAATTTTTCGGTTATTCAAACGAATGACATAATCGTGCGGCTGAATTCCTAATTTTTCCAAACTATCAGCCGCCATCATGCAAATTTCAGCATCTGCCATAACAGTTTGTGTTCCAACAATATCAGCATCAAATTGCATAAATTGCCGAAACCGCCCTGGTCCAGGTTTTTCATTGCGAAAAACAAACCCCAACCGATAACTGCGATAAGGTTTTGGTAAAGTTTCAAAATTTTCAGCAAAATAACGAGCAAGAGGAGCCGTCAGATCATAGCGCAAAGACATCCATTGTTGATCATCATCTTGCAGTGAAAAAATCCCTTCATTAGGACGATCTAAATCCGGTAAGAACTTTCCCAACACATCCGTATATTCAAAAATTGGTGTTTCAAGTGCTTCAAAACCGTAAAGTTCATAAACCTCACGAATTTTCGCAATCATGGTTTCAGTTGCATACAATTGTGCACTTGGGCGATCAACAAAACCACGGGGTAAACGGGCTCTGGTTTTTTCTTGTTTTAATGACATGTTATTCTCTAGCAACAATATGTGTTTCTGGATAACCCTTATCCTATAGAAATAAACGCTGCAATGACTTTATCGCCTTCAAAGCTTTTAACAACATGTTAGAAGCTTTTATTTTACAAAAAGGATAACCTTATAAAGCATTATTCTAAAAGAATTTACCTTTAAGGAGAATCATACCCTTTAAACGAAAACGCCCCCCAAATGAAGACACTCTCTCAACACTCTTCAGCATCATCTTTTAGCACTGTTTGCATCCTTTTTGCATTTTCTTCTCTATCTGATTTCCTTTGAAAGCAATTTTTAATATATTTCCCATGATTTCTGTATTTTTTCCACCTTTTCTCCAAACACATGCTCACATATTTGATCTCCCCCATCCCAACAGAAAATAAGAAACATCTTGAGAACCTTTAGAGAAGATCACAAGCAACTCTTTGATTTTGATATAAAGCAAAACCGCTTCTTGAAAACAATGCTTTACTTAAAATTTGATAAGCCCTTCCTTATATTTGCCAGCTCTTAGGTGATGCGACATCCCTTGCATTAAGATGGTTCATAAGAGCCATTTTTAATCCTTTCTTATACAAACTTGATCCACACGCACATCCCGCTTGTTATGTGCAAATGAGTGATTTTGCTTGATTCAAGATAGGCAGTTTTTAAATGAGAGAATCTTACGATATTCGGAATTTTAACTCAATATGAATAACGCTAAATTATCATTATAAATCAATTTATTATTCTTGTTTAGAAGAGCCTTCTTTTGATAACTGAGCAAAAAATTAAGATAGCAGTGTATTTTTAGATTGCTCAACAAAGTTATGAATGACATTTTTTAAATCAACACTATTTCTCCCAACCTCCGTAATGGATCTTGAAATTGAAGGAATAATATTTTGCCATAACCTTTGAGGAAACTGCTGAGTTAATTGTGTTATTGTTCCCCCTTGAGCCCCGATGCCAGGAACAAGAAACAGGCTATTTTTTAACTGTTCGATTGTCTCTTTTGCTTCAT
Organism: Bartonella rattimassiliensis 15908; assembly: GCF_000278215.1. GTDB lineage: Bacteria > Pseudomonadota > Alphaproteobacteria > Rhizobiales > Rhizobiaceae > Bartonella > Bartonella rattimassiliensis. Next base: position 1,072 of record NZ_JH725067.1, on the reverse strand, counting down.
TTCCCAATGTCGCTCCAATAACCGCCCCGATAGGACCAATATGATGATACTGAGTTGCAGATTGGCTATTATATGCAAAAATATGCTGCGCCAAATGAACAGAAACGGTTTGATCTCCAATGCGAGCATTTCGAATTTGCCTTCCTTCTGGATTAGAAGATTGAACAACCATAAAAACGACTGTTTTTGTTTCTTCTGCAATCTTTATCAAAGGAATGAGAGCATTAAACCCTAAAAAAGGATTAACTGTTATAGCATCTGCTTTGAAGGGGCTATTTGGCCCAAGCCAAGCTTTACCGTAAGCTTCAGCGGTAGAGCCGATATCTCCTCTTTTTGTATCGACAATCACCAATAAACCTTGCTCCTGTGCATTTTCAATAAGTTCTCTCAAAGCCTGAAGCCCTTCCAGGCCATATAACTCAAAAAATGCAGCTTGCGGCTTTATTATTCCCACCTTCCCCACAACTGCTGTTAAGAGAATATCACAGAAATCTTTTAGACCTTTATAATCACAGCTTAGATTCCATGATTGCAAAACTTTATGGCTCGGGTCAAAACCAACACACAGTGGACCATATTTTTCACTATTTTTAAAAAAAGTTGAACAAAACATTTTATATCCTAACACGGTCTCGCTTTAAGCTCTCTGATACAATCAAAAAGAAAAGCATTTGTCAAAATCATACAATACTGAATAATTTATTATCGAATTTTATGATAAAAACGTATTATAAATGCTATCTGCTTTTCATTGTTATTTGAATGTTTATATGCGTTATAATACGTTCCTCATGATTTTCTTTTTACCGTCTGTTCATACATAGCAATCTTATATAAAAAATAATTTACTTGAATCATTGTACTAAACATTCACTTGATATCCTTTTATGCCAAGGATACGCACAAAAAAGCATTTCATATTATTTCATTAAATTACCTCAAGGAACCAAACTGCGCACCTTGATTTCTTCCACGTCTCTTTTTTACGATAAACAAAAAACCCTCTGCACATGCTTTAAACGAAATTTTCAAAGGAAGATGCTTCACCATGATAATCTTGATTTTACTTAAT
>NZ_JH725066.1:287843-289440 GCF_000278215.1 Bartonella rattimassiliensis 15908 | reverse complement strand
AAAGATCGGCAAGTGCTAAAAACACTTGTGTTGAGCGGGTAAGCCACGAAAAGGTTTCTCCCATTTCTTAAAATACTGGCTGTCTTTTATGCTTTGAATAGCGTATGATGATTTATGTCGGGTGTAGCTATGCCATACAATACCCTTCGCGAGGGAAAAGCATAGCGGCGGACTTAACACCGTGTTTTTAGCACCCGGCGCCCTTATGGGCTGTTAATTAAAAACTTATTTGTTAAGAAAGCATTAAAATGGAAAAAAACGAAATAAAAATAACCACTGATTTCTTATGTGATTTGTGGATGGCAGTGTGTAAAGAAGCAAATAGCGATGATATTGATTTTGATACTGAAAATGAATATCACGTTTCTTTAGTAGAGCTTATGGCTGCTCTTGAGAACGTCTTGTTTTTTAAATTACAAAACGAAATTCCAAATTTTACAAAAATCTTAGCAATCATTACAGAATTTGGTCAATCCGAAACAACTCAAACGATATCGCATCTTTTGAAAGCTTATAATCCTGTTTTGGATAATGTGCATAGCATTAACAAGGCTGCTTAAATAACGCGCCGGCGCGGCGGGGGCGCCTGCTTTTTAACTTTAGATTCAATTGAGTAAGCATCAAAATGAAAAAAAGTGAAAAAAATAAAAAATACGTATTGACATTAAAGGAAATGTCGTTTAGAAGGGTTGGCAAGTGCCTAAGAAACACTTAACGATAAGCGGATAAGTTACGAAACAACTTCTCCCATTCTTAAAATACTGGCTTTCTTTTATGCTTTAAGAGCGTATAATGATTATGCTGGGTGTGGTCGCACCATACAATACTCTTTATGAGAAAAGTGTGACGACGGACTTATCGCCGTGTTTCTTAGCACCCGGCGCCCTTTTAGGGGCGTCAATAAGAACCTAATTACGATAAGAAAGAAATTAGCATGAAAGCTACTGTAAAAAAATATCAATTCACCAATCAAACAATTCTTCGTGAGGGTAAAAAACTTTATCGCATTAAGGCGTTAAGAGATTTTGGTGATGTTAAAGCTGGTCAACTTGGTGGCTATATTGAATCTGAGGAAAATCTTTCCCATGATGGTAATTGCTGGGTTGGTGATCAGGCCATTGTTGTGAGCCCTGGTCGTGTTTACGAAAATGCGCAGGTTTATGGCAATGCAGGTGTTGGTGGTTTTGTATATGGTAATGCTCGCGTCTACGATTCAGCAAAGGTTTTTGCCAATGCCCATGTGTATGATAATGCCCATGTTTTCGATAGTGCAAAAATTGTAAGTAAAGTGCATGTTTATGAAAATGCCAATGCATGTGGCATGGCTATTGTTACTAAGAATATTTGTGGTGACACAATGAATAATGTTTATACAGAACGCCTTTCTCCTGCTGGTGAAATTTGCTTTGTTATGTGTCGTCCTCATAGGAAAACAGCTTAAATAACGCTATGGCGCGCGGGGGCGCCTTCTTTAAATATCTATTAAAATTTATTCAAATATTGATTAGGGAGCTACCTATGACCAGTAAAAATGTATCCAAAAAATATGAAATTACGAATGAAACTACAGAAGTTAAAGGCCATCTCTATGGTAAAG
>NZ_JH725066.1:286011-286473 GCF_000278215.1 Bartonella rattimassiliensis 15908 | reverse complement strand
AGTATGTTTTTTTCAATTTGAATAAATAAAAAGAGTGCATTATAGTTTAAGTATAGAAAGTGTAAAAAGCTTTCTTTTGCAACGTCGTGATGGCGTTGTATTTTCACCGTTTAGAATTAAATGATATTCTTTTAAAGAATCTCTAAAAAAGCCGTGTTATTTTTTATATAACGCGGTTTTTTTGTATGTTAACGCTTGTAATTTTACACATAATATACTACATCTTGTATGACCTGAGAAATTGAAAAGTCATGAAAGCCTTGTTATGTATTTACGTAACAGGGCTTTCTTCTATAATGAGGGGGCTTTTCTCTATCCATTTAAATGCATTAAAACCGTGTCAATTTCTTGACACGGCTTCTGTTTTGCAATGCTCAGATTAGTTGTTATTCGAAAGTAGACGAACATCTCTTTATTACACAATACGTGCAAATAGGCAAGCCATTTAGTAAAATAAAAATG
>NZ_JH725066.1:257480-285291 GCF_000278215.1 Bartonella rattimassiliensis 15908 | reverse complement strand
ATTGATCGTTTTGTAACAGAAGTCATTTTGCCTAAGTACAAAGGCGACTTAAAGCTCTTAGATGGCAAAAATGATGATAATCAAGAGCAATCATCTGCTTATGACAGAAGCATTTACAGACCTCTTGATACACCCCATACTGTTATGAATGATGATGTTCCTTTTTAAGGTGGTGTGTGGATGAAATTAGCAGGATGGTATGTACATCATAATCTTCTGATTCAAAATCAAATGCTGTTATTAAATCATAATGATTATCCTGCGACTATTTTTGAGTTGGCAGTACTTATTGTCATTGCGGTGTTGTTCTTTTTATCCCTTGTGTTGTTTTTTGAGGATAAAATAAAGGAAAGCATACTAACTATGATTATAGCTCTCTCTTCATTGGTGTGGTTATTTAGTTTGAATAATGTATCAAGTGCAACAAATTGCTAACTTCTTTCTTGAAAAGGGACGCGAGGAGGATATTCAAATTTCTCCTATGAAGCTTATTAAACTAGTTTATTTTGCGTATGGGTGGATGTTAGCAGCTACAGGTAAGCGTCTCTTTCGTGATCACATAGAAGCATGGCAGCATGGTCCCGTGATACCGGCTCTTTATCATGAGTTTAAAGATTGGGGACGGCGTTTTATCGATTGTTATTCGCGTATGGTGGATTTAGAGACCGGAGAGGTTTTTATCCCTAAAATTCATAAAAATTCAACTGATAAATATACCATAAAATTATTAGAGATCGTTTGGAATGCTTATAAGAATTTTTCATCTTCTTACTTGTGTAATGAAACTTATAAGGACGCAACGCCATGGAAGAAAGTATATAATGGGCGGTTGGGTGTGAAGTTAAAAGACCATGACATTGAAGAATACTTCACAAAAAAAATTAATGGATATTTGAAAGCAGCAAAGAAAGTAGAGGGGATAAGTGAAAAAAAACAAAAAGAGGGGACGCCCTAAAATGACAGGGCAGCTAAGAGAAGCCAATGGTCGTATATCACGTGCAAAATTACCTCGTGAAGCTGCTAATCAATTGGCAATAGAAATGCGTGCCAAGCGTTTTGGTTTAACGCTACAAGAGGCAAAAAATCCACTCGCTGGTACTTACATAGGGCGGCTTTGTTTACAAGGCGTGATTACACAAGAGCAATATGATGCCGCACAACAATATCTACAGATCAGAAACAACTACCTTTGTGCAAAAGGCTTTCCTAATGCGATTTATGATGAAATGCCGTCATCTGCTGATGATAAAGCAAGAGATAAATGGGTAGCATTTGCAACGGAGCGATTTATCAATATGCAAGAGGCACTAAGAGAAGCACAGTGCCTTTATAAACAGTATAATCTTTATGCAGCACTACAGTATCTAGTTATAGAAGATCAAATGCTACCATATCTTGTGAATTCATTGCGTGCTGCTCTTAATGTGCTTCATAGATATTGGAAGTAACGGCGCTACGAGAAAGTAGTGACCGCTCCCTTGTAAAAGGGGTCAGGTGCGAAGGGGTGGCTTGCTGCCTCTTTCGCTTTTTATGAATTCATTGCGCGAACTAAACCCACAGCGAAAATGCCAATAAATATTATTGATATTATTCCTAACGTTCCGCTCCAAAGAGAAATAGCCACACATATAAATGCAGGTATAAGCATTGCACAATACATTTTAACTATCGATCCAGGATTAATATCTTTTGGATCGGGAGGATCGAATATGAATGATAGTGCCAAAATAGAAGATATGATCGCTGTAACGATAAGTACGGATAATATATAATCCATATCATTACGCTCTATGAAATATAATGGAATAAACCATAAGATAGGTAGTGGTAAAAATACTGCAGTGCTGTATGAAATTGTTTTTTCCCATGTGCTTCCATTTGATTTAGTGTTATAAATTGTAATTAATACCAGAAACGCTATTATTAAAGACAAGCTATATAGAAATCCTAAGAACTTTGCTCCTATTATTAATAGAAAAATAAGACCTCCAATCATAGCGGCACCTATGCCGTAACCAATTATAGCACATAAGGCTTCCAGTATAATTCCAATAAACGGAAGTAATAGTAGAATACATAAGATAATTAATACGATTGTCATGTTTATTGTTCTTTAATTGGTTTTATCGGAATTATCATTAACCGATTCTCTTTGAATATATCAATATGTGTTATTTTTATGTTGACAAAGTGTAGCAAATCATATTTAATAACGGTACTGTACTTAGGCGTATTGTATCTAAGTGAGGGTTAAGTACAGTAGAAAATCCCCGCAAATGCGGGGTTTTTTATTATCGGGAGGGTGTATTTTATGACATCACAAAATACAGAGCAGGCTCCACAACTTAAAAAAAAGTGGATACCACCTAAGGCAGGAATGGGGCGGGTTAAAGGCGTGCCTAATAAGATGACCCGTATTTTAAAAGAGGCAGTGGTGAGGGCTGCGGAGAATGCTGGAAATAAAATTGGCAACGAGGGCTTGATCTCTTATTTGGAAAAGCAGGCTATGGAGTGTCCAGCGGCTTATTTAGCGTTGCTTGGTAAGGTATTGCCTTTACAGGTAACAGGGGAAGATGGGGGCGCGATTAAGATCATAGGGCGTGTAGAAATTGTTCCTTTAACAATGAATGACGACAAGACAGATTAAGATTGTACCAAAACTTATCCCTCTTTTTGCAGGGGATGCTTTGGTACGAGCGGCTTGGGGTGGACGAGGGTCTGGGAAGACAAGATCCTTTGCCTTGATGGCTGCTTTAAAAGGCTATCAATTTGGCATGCAGGGGATATCGGGGACTATTCTTTGTGCACGTCAGTTTCAGAATTCTTTGGCAGAGAGTTCATTGGAGGAGATTAAGCGCGTCATTGAAGCTCATGATTTTTTAAGGGACTATTACAAAGTTGGAGAGGCTTCGATTAAATCGAATGATGGTCGTATAGCCTTTCAGTTTTCTGGTCTTGACCGGAATATAGCCAGTATCAAGTCGATGGGTCGTATTTTGCTTTGTTGGGTTGATGAGGCAGAGCCTGTTACAGAGACAGCTTGGCAGACGCTTATTCCAACGTTACGAGAAGAGGGTGAGGGGTGGCGTGCAGAGTTGTGGGTGACATGGAACCCATTGCGAGATAATGCCCCGGTTGAAAGGCGGTTTCGGTTTTCAGACAATGAAGCCATTAAGCGTGTAGAGATCAATTGGTCCGATAATCCGAAGTTTCCCAAGATCTTGAATGAGGCGCGGCTTGATGACCTTAGAAATCGTCCAGAAACCTATAAGCATATATGGGAAGGGGCATATCTTACAGCGGTTCAAGGCGCTTATTATCAGAGGGAAATGTTGGCAGCGGAGCAAGAGGGTCGGATAGGGCGTGTTGCGCGTGATCCTTTAATGCAGATACGCGCCTTTTGGGATATTGGGGGTACGGGAGCCAAGGCAGATGCCACAGCAATATGGATAGCGCAATTTATTGGCAAGGAAATCAGGGTGCTTGATTATTACGAAGCGCAAGGACAGCCATTATCAGAGCATATCGGTTGGTTACGTCAGAATGGTTATGAGAAGGCACTGATGGTTTTACCCCATGATGGTGCGACCAGAGACCGTGTGCACAATGTGAGTTTTGAAAGTGCTTTGAATGATGCGGGTTTTGAGACGCAAGTCATTCCTAATCAAGGGGCTGGTGCTGTCAAGATGCGTATTGAGGCGGTGCGACGTATATTACCTTCAGTTTGGTTTAACGAAGAGACGACGGTAGCGGGTCGCAAGGCGCTAAACTGGTATCACGAGAAATGGGATGAGAAGCGCAATATAGGGTTGGGGGCAGAACATGATTGGTCCAGTCATGGTGCAGATGCTTTTGGATTAATGTGTGTGGGGTACGAACAGCCGGTGCAGAGACCGAAGAGAGCCGCTTATAGCGGTAGAGAAACTTATGAAAGTACGTCATGGATGGCAGAATGATGTATGATGAAGAGCATTTAGAAAAAGAACATAAGGCATCAGATCTGTCGACAGAAGGCTTGTTTCGCAAGCTTGTCAATTGGTACAAAGAAGATGTTGAGCATGTTAACAAATGGCGTGAACATGCAAGGGAAGATTTTCAATTTTACAATGGAGATCAGTGGAATGATCAAGATTTAGCAGCGTTAAAAGAACAACGCCGCCCCGTTATGACCTTTAATCGTATTGCACCACTGGTTAATGCCGTTGTGGGTTCGGAACGTAACAATAAGCGAGAAGTACAATTTATTCCCCGTCAGATAGGGAAGGCATTGCCCAGTGAATTGCTTACAGGGGCTGCAGAATGGTTTAGGGATGTAGCGCACGCTGAATATGCCGATTCTGATGCTTTCCAAGACGCTGTTATTTGTGGAATGGGGTGGACAGATACACGACTTGATTATGAGAACAGCCTTGATGGTGAACCGGTCATTACGCGTTTAGATCCACTGAAAATGGTTTGGGATAGCGCGGCAGTGCAACCAAATTTAACGGATGCACAACGCATGTGGTATGTAGACCGCAAGCCATTAGACGTAGCCAAGCAGATGTTTCCCAAAGCCCATTGGAGTGAACTGAGTGCGGATTGGGCGCGTGATGGGGCTGCTTATGAAGGTATTCATCATAATGATCTTGAAGCTTACGATGATGAGAAGGGCATTGATGTTGAAAACGGTCGTCGGATGGTTACGCTCGTTGAATGCCGTTGGTTTGAAAGTGAACGGTATTATAAGGCACCCGATTTAGAAACGGGTGAATTGCGTGATTATAGCGAAGAGGAGTTTAAGCAACTCCAGTGCATGATGCCCGATATCCAAGGGGCAGCTTTCAATAAAAAGGTTGTAAAACGTGCCTTTTTAGGGAGGAAATTGCTTGAATGCCCTGATCAACCTTTGGTTCCCGCGGGTCAATTGGGTTGGGAGTGTATCACGGGGTATTTTGACAAGATAGAACGGCAATTTTATGGGGTTGTGCGCCCGACAAAAGATCCGCAACGATGGGCAAATAAATATTTTAGTCAAGTCATGCATATCCTCAATAGCCAATCCAAGGGTGGGATAATGGCAGAGAGGGGTGCATTTGAAGATGAGAGAGAAGCTGTAAAGAGTTGGAGCCGGGTAGATAGTATTACGGTTTTGAAAAATGGTGCTTTGGCAGGTGGTAAGATACAACCCAAACCCGTCGCCCAATTTCCAGCAGGCTTTTTCCAACTGTTTAATGAAGCCAAGGAAGCGATTAATCAGGTAACGGGTTTATCGCCAGAATTTATCGGGACGAGAGAAGTTTCACAAGCGGGGATTTTAGAGGCCCAACGGCGTCAATCCAGTCTTAACCTGCTTGCTTGTCTGTTTGATGGTTTGCGTTTGTATCGCAAAAGGCAGGGTAAGCTTATTTTGCATCTTATACAGAATTATTTGTCTGATGGTCGCTTGGTGCGGATATCGGGTGAGGAGAATGCGCAATATATTCCGTTGACCCGTGAAGCGGTGATGAGTGTTGATTATGATATTGTGGTGGATGATGCTCCAACCAGTCCGAACGAAAAAGAGCGGACTTTTGGTATCATCACGCAGCTTTTACCGTTGCTTCAAAATGCCGTGACACCGGATATTATGCTTGATTTGCTACGTTACTCACCTTTGCCTTCGTCCTTACTCAATCGCGTGAGTGAGAAGATGCAACAACAGCAAATGGCCCAACAATCCCAACAACAGCAAATGAATCCAGAACAAGAAATGAAGTTGCAAGAAAAGCAGCAGGACATGGCAACCAAAAGTCAGATGCAACAGATGGATTTGCAACAAAAGCAGATTGAATTGTTCATGCGTCAAAAGAGAGCAGAATTGGAAGCGGAATTGATGCAACAGAAGCATGAGCTTGAACGACAACGGATTCACAATGAGCAAATACAAAATCAAATCATGCGTGAAAGAGCGGCAACATACAGAGGAAGAATCATTTGAGAGAGGTTAAAGAATGAATGCAGAAATGAATGAAGGTATGAATGAAGATTACAGGGTTGCAGCCCCGATTTTTGATAATGAGAGCTCTTTTGAGAGTGATCATGAAGTCGAGACGATTGAGAATAATGATGTCAGGTCTCCCGATTTGGTTGCAGAGCCTGTTGATAAGCCTTCAGCGATTGTTTCTCTAGATCGACAACGAGCAGAACAACAAGCTCAACAAGCCCGTGAAGCGCTTGCTAAGTTTTATGAACCTCACTCTCAAGCGCCAAGTGTTGAAGGGGAAAGCGGCCCTCCAGATCCTACCCAAGATATTATTGGCTATATGAGTTGGATGGGCAAAAAGCTTCAAGAGCAAGATGCGTATATTAGGGCACAACAGGATGTTCAAAGACAAGCCATTGAATCCCACGAATTTAATGGACATTTGAACCAATTTTTGGAAAGTTCTGTTGCTTCTATCAAAGAGAAATACAGTGACTTTGATGCCGCAGCAGATTTTCTTTATGAGACGCGTGCAAAGCAGTTGAATGCATGGTCTTCAGTTTATCCGAATTATGCACAAAAGAGCACGATAGATGCGATTATAGGGGATGAGTTGCGGACTATTGTAGCGACTTGTGCACAAAAAGGGGTTAATCCAGCAGAAGAGCTTTATAGGATAGCGCAAAATCTTGGTTATCAGAATCAAGCAGTGCAAGCGAATAATCAAGTTGCGGCGCTTCAAAGCCGTCAGAATTCTGCGCGAACCTTAACGGCATCGGGAGGAGGGGGCATGACGGGTCCTATGACAAAAGACACCCTTGCCAATATGTCAGAAAAGGAGTTCAACGCGTGGATTTCCAATCCGAAAAATGAAGCGCGTTTTTATGAAATTATGGGTGCAGACCCCGATTAGGCAATAGGTTTTACAGCATAATCCGCCTTTGATGCGGATTTTCCACCGGCTTTAAGCCGGTTTTTTTTAGCAAAGAAAGGTGAAACAACAATGGCAACAACACATATAGGGACTCATGATCCGCAATCGGTGAAATTGTGGTCACAGAAATTAAGCAATGAAGTTTTGAAAGCGACGAAAATAGCCCCTCTGATTGGCAAAAGTTCGAATAGCATTATCCAGCTTTATAACGAAACCCATAAGAGTGCAGGGGATAGTGTCACATTTAGTTTACTTGTGAATCTTTTTGGGGATGGTGTCACGCAAGGTGAAACTTTAGAGGGCAATGAAGAAGCGCTTCAATTTATGAATGATCGGTTGGTTATTAACGAGCTTTTACATGCAGCTCGTGTAGCCAATGATGACTCGATTGACCAACAGAGAATTCTCCCGAATTTACGGAAAAAAGCCAAAGAAGGTTTGGTTCGCTGGTACGCCAATCGTTTAAGCATCATGTTCTTTTTGCAGGTATGTGGTTATACAGCTCGTACCATTAGTGTTGATGGTCGAGAAGTGTATATTAAACCGGTTCATTATGGCTTTAATGAAATCATGGCACCAAGCAGTGAACGGATTATCCGTCCCGATGCAAAAACTAAGGATGAAGATCTCACCGATAAAGCCAAACATAGCTTTAGTTTAAAGTTGATTGATGAAGCGGTTAAACAAGCCAAACTTGCCAATCCGCAAATTTCCCCGGTTCATGTTAACGGTGATGATGTTTACGTTCTCTATTTGCACCCAACACAAGTGATGCAATTGCGCACCAATACAGCTGCTGGTGAGTGGTTAGATATCCAAAAATCGGTTTATGCCACTTCTCGTGCGAAGAACCCAATCTTTGATGGTTCTCTAGGCATGTATAATGGTGTTGTTTTACGCGAAGCTATTCATGTCACTCACGGGGTTAAATCGACAGATCATACGGCTGTCAAAAGCGTTCGTCGTGCGGTGTTCTTAGGAGCACAGAGTGCGATTATAGGTTTTGGGAAAAATCATAGTGCAACGAATTACACCCTCAAAGAAGAATATTTTGATTATGAACGTGAATTTGGTGTTGCAGCAAAAACTTTGATAGGAATGAAGAAAACTCGTTTCCAAATGCCCAATAGTGCCCAAACAGCCCAAGATTTTGGAACGATTGTTATTCCTACCTACAGCGGTGAAGCAGCGGCGTAATCATTAAGGAGGAAAAGACATGTCAGATCAATTACCCTCTCCCTTGCAAGGGAGAAATTTACATACGCAGCAGGTGAGTTTCTTGCGTTTGAATATCTCGCATAAAGAGAAGCATCTTACAGAGAAAATCGGGATATTACCCCGTGGCGCTGTGATCATTTCGATCAAAGGGTTTGTTAAGACAGCGTTTTCTGAGGCAAAGTTGAAGATTGGCAGCAGCTATGGTGGCAATGAGTTTGGTGAAAAAGATATCAAAGCCCAAACCACACAGGATTTTACACCAACAGACCAAAAGGTTTTTGCTCCAGAGGATAAAGAAATGCCCCTTTATGCCACACGAGATAAAAGCACAGATGCTGGTGAGTGTGTTGTGGTTGTGCAATTTGTGGCAAATCATTAAGGGAATAAGACATGGCAGATTATTTACCAGAGCCCTTACAAGGGAGAAATCTACATACGCAGCAGGTAAGCTTTTTACGTCTTAATTTTAGTTACCAAGATAAAGAAAACGTAATGAAGATAGGCACTCTCCCTCGAAGTGCTTTGATCACATCAATTAAAGTGTTTATTAAGACGGCATTTTCGGATACGAAGGTTAAGATAGGCAGCACTGCTGGCGGGACTGAATTTGGTGAGTTAGAGATCAAACAAGCTGGTATAAAAGCAGCGACGATTTCTAACCAAAAGGAGTTTGTACCCTCTGATAAAGAGATCACGCTTTATGCGAAAGCCGATAAAACAGTCCAAGCAGGTCAAGCAAGTATCGTCGTTGAGTTCGTGACCAACCACTAAAATTGAGAGGAGAGATTTATTAACTCCCCTCAATTTATGAAGCAGCAGATTGTACAAAGAGTTGTAAATTAAGGGCAGATAAGACAGCGACTAAGGTAGAAAGCTTAGGGTCACCCGTTTTGCTTAAAGAACGATATAATCCACTACGTTCTCGATTGGCTTCTTTTGCTAAAGCGTACATATTTTGAGCGCGAGCAACAATACCAATGGCATCCGCTATATGAGCAGCGTCACCAGTTTTGAAGGCTTCATTTAAAAAGACTTCTTGAGATTCTGGTGTTGTGAGGTGTTTTTCAAAGTTAAAGGTTTTCAATTTCATTTTTAAGATCCTTTAAAAGAGATAAGGCTTTTTGAATATCACTAGATTGTGTGGATTTATCACCACCACAAAGCAATATAATGATTTTATCGCCCTTTTGTGTGAAATAAACTCGATACCCAGCTCCATAGTGGATACGCAATTCACCTATGCCATTAAAAAATTTAACATCACCTAAAAGTCCTGAACGAATTCTATGAAGTCTTCCAAGAATTATATCAGCAGCTTTTCTGTCTTTAAGCTTTTCTAACCATTCATCGAATTCATCTGTTGTTTTTATTATCGCTACCATTAGTGTATCATAATACACATGATGTGTACTGTCAAGTTAGTTTATAATTTTTGTATCATTGAAAAGGTATTCTGATGACGCGTCATTATATTCTGGTTAGGACAGGCGGGCCGATATCAGCGAAACAGGATGTTTATCGTCATAGAAGAACGCTTTCGCATTTAGTGTCAGTTATTCAAGATGAGATTGATGACATCACGGATGAGTATGTATCCCAAATCCAGGAAAGTATTTTTTCTGCTATTCGTTTTTGTGAGAGGGAAAGTTTTTACTTTAACGAAAGCCGTGATGTTGTGTTTCACACACGGGCGGGGCAGGGGATTTATGATGCAAGCGATACCCGCCATATTGAAACAGCAGTCAAAATCAAAAGTGTTTATCTTAGTTCTGGTCAATATCATAAGCTTGAATTGGAGCGGAGAAGCCCTTTTTCTCTAGAGCCTTCGTTGTCCTCAGGACAACAAGGAACGCCGGTTTGTTACAGTTATTTTGATAAGAAATTGCATCTTTATCCCATCCCGGATAGGGCTTATCAGATTCAACTTTTTCTTTGTCCACATCGCTTATCAGAGGTGGAGAGTGTTGATGAAGAGCATCCATGGTTTGTGCATGGATTTGATCTAATCAAAGCGCGTGCAAAGTATGAACTCTATAAGAATATCTTAAAAGATCCTGACTGTGCAGCTGCTGCTTACAATGATTTTACCGAGCAATTATATGAATTGCGTGCAGAGACGTCCAAACGTCATAACGTCACGCGAATAATACCAACGGATTTTTAGCATGGTTTATTTTCCGATAGCAGATTACCGACCAGATGTTTCGGTGGTGAACGGTAGCTTTACGGATACGCTTGTGAATGTTTTACCGGCAGATGGCGGTTACATTCCGATGCCTAGTGCAATGGTTGTGTCTCGTCCTTTGGAAGAAAAGCCGTTGGGTTGCATAGCGTTTAGAAGTGGCAATGGTGTTAAGATAATCGTAGGAGGCAAGCAAAAGCTTTATAGTTATGATAGTCAAACCAAGGGTTGGAAGGACATAAGCCAAAGTGGCGTGACGTATCAAGCAAATGAGGAGAATAAATGGTCGTTTGCTCTTTTTAAAAACATGGTTATTGCGGTGAATAAAAATGATCAACCGCAAGTTTTTAAAGTTTTCAGTTCCGAACGATTTGAAGCATTAGGAGGCAATCCGCCGAAAGCAGGCTTAGTCAAGGTTTGGGGACCTTTTATTTGTTTGATGCAACTTACAGATAATCCCAATCGCATTCATTGGTCAGGAGAGGGCGATGAAACTTTATGGGAGACTAAATATAACGTTAGTGGTTATATTGATTTCCAAGATGGAGAATTTGTTCAGGGGGCGACAGAAACAACCAATCCCATTATTTTTCTTCGTTCTGCTATTTACGCTGGTTCTTTGATGTTAGGTTCCAAGAGCCCGTTTGCTTTTCAGAAGATCCAAGATAAGCGAGGAGCGCGCAGTGCAGCCTCGATAGCTTGTCGAGGGAGTGATGCGTTTTTTGCCGGTGATGGTGGCTTTTATCAGATGAGTTTGGATGGTCAACTTTTACCAATAGGCTTTGAGAAGGTTGATAGAACGGTTTTTAAAACCTTTGATAAGTTTGCTCTTGATGAGATGCAAGGAGTTATAGATCCCATTGATAACCGGATTTATTGGTCAATAAAGAGAGGTAATAACGAGCAAATAACCTTTGTCTATGATTGGGGTTTACAGAAATGGTCGAGGCTACAGGGAAAGCCTTTCACATTGTTTCCTGTATTTACGACAGGGTATACTTTAGAACAGTTAGATGAGATTGCAATCAATCTTGAGTCTTTGCCTGCTTCTTTAGACAGTCCCCGTTGGCAAAGTGGTGCTCCAATGCTTGGTGCTTTTGATGACCAAAATAGGCTTGTTATGTTTACGGGAGCACCGATGGAAGCAACGGTTGTTTCGCAAGAAATGGGAGCACCAGATGGAAGTTTTAACTTTATTACGAAGATGTTTTCCGAAGTTGATACGACACAAGGTCTTTTAAGTATCGGAGAACGTCGTCTTCGTCATGAACATGCGCCGATCACATGGCACAAGGAGAGGGTGTGTTCGTGTGTCACGGGCGCTTATCACGGACGTTCACGCAATCGTTATCACCGGTTTAAATTGCGCATTCCTGAAGGCGTTTATTGGAACCATATTACAGGGTTTAATGTAGATTTACGTCCTTTAGGCAGAGGGTAATGGCAAAAGTCTATTTGACGACGTCTTGGGATATGGAGCGTATAGCGCCATACCTTGAAGAAATTATTGCATCCTTTCGAGCGTATGTGGAACGTTTTAAGCATGAAATCACGTTGCAAGAGGTCATTGAAGCGATTTGCAGTGGCAAGAAACAGTTATGGCTTGTTTTGGATGATGACGAGCAGTTTTTAGCGGCAGTCACGACCCAGCTACAACAGACAGTTTTAGGAAAGAAGCGCGCACTTATTTGTGAATGTAGTGGCAAGGGTTTTCTTGATTTGGTTGACAATTTGCAAGTTGTAGAGGGCTGGGCGCGTGAGAATGGTGCTTTTGAGATAGAGATTTTAGGGCGTTTAGGCTGGAAACGTGCTCTGAACAAAAAAGGTTATGGCATAGATATGCTTTATTATAGGAAGGAATTGTAAAAAATGGGGAGCAAGAGACCAGAAACGACAGAACAAAAACAGGTTCAGACAAGCGCCCCCCCTAGTTGGATGCAGAATATCTTTAAGCGAGGTGGTGCGGATGCGTATAATCTGTATAATGCAGGGGCGGGTGGTAATGTTTATGGTGGCCCTCGTGTAGCGCCGTTAAGCACTCCAACTTATCAAGCAATCGGAGGTCTTGGGAGTGTTCCTCATCAATATCAGAATTATATGAATTATTTGATGAATACTCCAACGTCGTCTGCGAGAAATCTTGGATGGATTTCGTCTGGTGGTTTTATGGGTCCGAATTCTCAATTTGATGAGGAACTTAAAGAGGGCTTAAGTGAAATAAGAAATAGTATTAATCGACAGTTTTTGGGTAGTGGTCTTTATGGCTCTAGTGCGCATAACAATGAGTTACAGAGGGGTCTTGATGATGCCTTCGCTCGTATCAAGTATAATCGGCTTGATCGAGATTTGCAGCATATGATGCAAGCTAATTCGATGATTGATCAACTTAATGAAAACCGTTTAGGTCTGGTAGGCAACTTATTCCCCGCCTACAACAATGCCTATTCCAATGCCATCCAGGGTGGAGGAGTGCTTGATGCTCACAATCAGAGAGTTGTTGATGCGAATAGAGAACGTTGGCTGGAGCAAGATAATAGCGGCTGGAATAGGTTGAATATGCTTATGAATGCCGGTCATGGCTTTGCAAGCAATTACGGTACGACAACGAATAATATGTCAGGCTCTAAGATGCATGGTAACGACCCTTGGAAGAACGCTATAGGGATCTTAGCTAGTTTGGGTGAATTTGCTTCGGCTTTTGCAGGAAAAAAGTGAGATAGTTATGCAAAATAATAACGATAATATTTTATCAAGGCTTTTAAAGTCTACGTCTGGAATTATCCCATTTCTATTACCTATGCCTAAGTATGATCAACTTTCATTAAAAAATGCAAAAAAACGGGCAAATAATTTACCTTATTTTATCCCTTCTTTACCAGTGGCGACCTTTGGTTCACAATCGAATCCTTTAGGTTTCGCTAAAAATACTTCACCTTTACCAGATGTAAGTTCGTCTTTAAGACCGGCAGGTATAAAACCGGATGTACCGTCTTCAGTCCCTTCTTTACCAGTAGCGACCTTTGGTTCACAACCAAACTCTTTAGATATGGAACCTTTGCCTAATGCAATTGAAACTTTTGAAACTTCAGATTTGGCATCATTGAAACCAAAGCAGTCTCAATTACCAGAGCCTATTTCACCGGTAGAACCACAGCAGGTTGCACAGCCACAACAGAATACTTTTCCTCAGCAAGATACTGGTTCTCAACAGAGTTTTTGGGATTACTTGCGTAGTCCTGAGTTTTTACAAAGATTATCGGATTATGGGATTGGTTATGCATTATCAGACGGGACGATAGCGCAAAGTTTAGCGAGTGGAGCTATGAATCTTCGTCGTGGTGATATGGAAAGAGAAAAAAGAGGGCAGGTTAACCAGACTGTCGAGTATCTAAAGTCTAAAGGCTATAGTGAAGAAGAAGCGCGGTTCATGGCTGGGAATAAAGATGCGTTGAATGCGTTTTTGGCACAAACGATCAACGGTGGAAACAGGAATCCACAATTTACCAATGACGGTAGGATGCTTGTGGAAGATCCGAATGCACCAGGTGGATATAGATATGTTACGGTTGAAGGTGGAAAAGCACATGAAGATATGCAAAAGCGTGAACAGTTGAAAAAATTACAAATAGTAGATGCCAAAATTATGAGAGAAAGTACATCACATGCAATAAATTCGGCTCTTGAGATACTTAAGGAAAATCCTAAGTCATCTACTGGTCCAATTGGTCAATTTTTACAGAATTTGTGGAACACACCGGCAGCACGTTTAAGGGATCATCTTGAAACAATCAGGGGAGGAGCAATGCTTCACAGGCTAGAGAGGATTAAAGCGCTATCACCTAATGGTGCTTCAGGATTGGGTAATTTGACTGATAAGGAAGGTGTAAGATTAGAAAATGTTTATGTTGCTTTGCAACAGAGTTTATCTCCTCAAGAGCTTATAAGGAATTTGCAACGTTTACAGGAGATTTATAACAAAGCAACAGATGCGCAATTAGCTATTTTGATGAATGATAACATAACAGCTGCGGATGTGGATGAAGCATTTGGAAGTGGTTCGCAACTATCACAAGGGAATTTGATAAATATACCTAAGATGAGTTTAGAAGAGGCATCTATTAAGGATAACGTACCTTATTTTAGGGACAGTTCTAGTGGTAAATTTTTGGTTGAGGATTAAATAGTAATGGACCCTTATAACATTTCTGAGAAGATGCGTTCTCAATATGTATATGCCAAGAATGGGAAACGTTTTCGCGTAGTTGAAGATCCTGCTGAGATTGAAAAAATTATAAAGTTACATGCTAACAGTTCATCTTCATCTCAATATGTATATGCTAAGAATGGGAAACGTTTCCGCGTAGTTGAAGATCCTGCTGAGATTGCGAAGCTATCTAATTCTTTTTCTGAAAGTCAACAAAACACAAAAGATCAATCAACTACAACAGATGATTTTTCATTTGATGATAAAGATCTTACGGTGTGGGATGCGATTATGAGACATAGCGCGTCTGGTGCAACGACAGATTATTTTGACGAAATGAAAGCAGCCAATGAAGCGGGTTTTATAGATTATTGGCGTGGTGATAAGAAAGCAGAGGAGATCTATAATAGAAGAGTAGCCAAGGAACGTGCTTATCAAAAAGCCTTGAAAGAAAAACATCCTATTTGGTCTTCTATAGCTTATGCTGCTGGTTCACTTGTACCGACAGGACTCTCATTTTTAGTGCCTCCATTAAGGGCTTTGGCTCTTGCAAAGCATATGTCAACATTTAGAAATCTTGGTAATGCGGCGCTTTTAGGAGCAGGTTCAGGAGCTTTACATGGCTCTGGAGCAGGAGATGGTCTTTCTGGTCGTCTTATATCGGCAGGGTTTGGAGGTGGTATAGGAGCAGTAGCTGGTCCTGTTGGTTCTCTTGCCGGTACAGTTGCTTCTTGGGGTACAAAAAAAATGGCAAGGGGATTGCAATATGTTCCCTATATTCCCTTTATGAAAGGAGGGCGTTTTAATCCTGCTCATAAAGAAGTTCAAACCAAAGCGGTTAGGGAAGTTGCAAAAACATTATATGATGATGGCGTCGAGAATGTTTCGGAGCGTCTTGGCTCTGCGCCACGCTATGCATTTTTGACAGATATTAGTCCGAATTTAGAAGTATCCCTTGCGAATATGGGAAAAACAAATGCGCATGTCTCTGAACTTTTGAAAGGAGCACATGAGGGACGGATACAGGGAGCAATTGACCGTATTGGTCAATCGGCAGATGAAAACATTACGCGTCTCCAAGATACGAAAGTTTTAAAAAGTTTCCTTCAAGAGCAGGGGGAAAAAGAATATAAACATCTTTATGCACAAGCAATGCAAACTCCCATAGCAAAAAAGCATTATCCCGCTCTTAATAGACTTTTCAAAAATAAATGGTTTCAAAACGCTGTAAAAGAAGCGGTTGATACCTTGGAAGGAGATCCACGTACAGCAATTGCTCAACGATTTTATGATAAAGATTTTATCCATATTAATTATAAACCCACAATGGCGTTATTAGATCAAACGAAGAAATCTCTTGATGATTTAAGCGAAAAGTATCGGAATTTTGGTGATAAACAAAAGGCTACAGGGTACCAACTACTTAAGAACAATTTGGTAAAGATAACGGATGAAATCTCCCCTACTTACAAAGCAGCACGTGCTAGTGTAGAAAAAAATAAAGGTTTTCAAGACGCGATAGAACAAGGCAAAAACATTGCCCAGAGAGACGTATCGGGAAAGGGGATTGCAGAAGGTCTTCGTAAAGGAGCAATGCCTAGTGGTGTCAATACTTATCATGTAGGGATGAGAGACTATTTTGATGAGATATTAGGGCGGCATAATGCATCTAGAAACCTTTCCAATATTTTAAAAACGAGGCGAATGTCTGATAATCTTAGCAGGTCTTTAAATCCTAAAAATATTCATGCGTTTAGAAAAGCTGTAGAAGATGAAAGGTTCTATGAAGATGCGGCGCAAAGAGCCCTAAAACCGTTTCAAGGAACGACCGAACCTAATTATTTAACAGGTGTTAATCTACCGTACGGGAAAGTTAGTACAGCACGTGCAGGAGCACAAATTATACAAAATATTTTATCTGATACGATTAGGAAATTGCCACAAAAAGAAAGACAAATACTTGAACGAGATATAGCGAAATTAGCAACTTTTGGCGTTAAAGGTATGAAGCAGCAGGAAGTTGCTCAAATGTTACAAAGATTTATACGATTACATAAAGCAGGAATCGGTAGTGACCATTTTTGGCATTTCATTTCTTCGGTAATGGCAGGAGAAGCGGGAAGATTTTTAAGGAGTAAGGGTTAATGACCCGTTCTAGTTCTTCAGTCGATCAAGCGATCCGTCAAGCAGCAGCGCGTTATGGTTTGCCAGAAAGCTATTTATACCGTGTTGCGCAAGTGGAAAGTGGTGGCAATCCCAATGCAAGGAATCCCCGTTCTTCTGCAGGTGGGTTGTATCAATTTATAGACAGCACAGCCAAGCAATATGGTTTGCAAGACCGTTTTGATCCCATGCAAGCGGCAGATGCTATGGGCCGCTTGACGCTTGATAATCGTAATCATTTAAGCCGTGTTTTGGGAAGAGCGCCTACTGATGCGGAATTGTATTTAGCGCACCAACAAGGGGCAGGTGGCGCCGCACGTCTTTTGCAAAATCCCCATGCCAATGCATCGCAAATTGTTGGCAGCAATGCGGTTGGTTTGAATGGTGGTCATAGTGGCATGCGTGCAAGTGATTTTGTTAACCGTGTGCTACAGATGTATGGAGGGCAGCCTTATAAAGCAAGCCCTATAGCACAGAGAAGTTTTGGCAACAGGGACAACTTACTCGAAGTTTTAAGGGCATTATTGGCATCACAAGAAGAATCTTCGGAAGAAGAAGAGAGTGATGAAGATGATAATCCTTTAATGACGCCCTTCATGCGGGCATTTTACGGACCGTTTTACCGGAATTAGGGGATTCACGAGAGATGTCGACGATTTATGATTGGTCGCTCAGAGCGTCGGATAATACGCGTTCTGATACTGCAATTGATTGGTCAGAAGGGCAGCATCCAAGCCGTGTGAATACAAGCGCCCGTTTTATGATGCAGCGTGTGCGTGAGTATTTATCGGATACGGGTGGAGCGCTTGAAGGGCTTGTTACCAATGATCCTGTTCAACAAACGAGCACGCTAAGACTTGAAAGCCCTTCACAGTTTTTAGAGTATAAGAATGGTATTGTCTTGCGCTTTATGGCGACGGGCAGGAATGTTGGTGCGACAACGGTTTTCCTTAATGCTTTAGATGGCAAGCCAGTTTATAAAGCGACAGCTTTAGGGGTTAGTTTTTTAATAGGGGGAGAAATCCAAGCGGGATGTGTTTATACATTGGTCTATAGTGGCGATGGTTTTCATCTTTTAAATCCTACTCCCATACCCGTTGTAGAAGAAAGCAATCTTTATCCTACCGGTTTTATAGGAATGTTTGGAATGTATAGGCTTCCAAGAGGTTGGTTAGCTTGCGATGGGAAGTCTTATTTGCGTAGTGAGTATAGAGATTTATTTTCGACGATAGGAACGGTTTGGGGAGCCGGTGATAGTGTAATGACGTTTAATGTTCCAGATCTTCGAAGGATGTTTTTACGGGGGTTAGATAGTGGGCGGGGTATTGATGCTGATCGTCGATTTGGGAGTATTCAGACGGATTTAATCCAGTCACATCAGCATAAAAGTCAGGGAATTCCCATACCCCATTTTGTTAGCAATGAAAACTTTTGGGATGGGAATGCGACGGCAGTGCTGGATTATCAGATACGCTTGTTTGAGGGGAGCTCTCTAGCGAGTTTTATGGGCATAGAGCGTGAGAATTTAGGGAGCTACGTTGCAAAACCGGCTTATCCTGATGATGAGCAAGATGTTATCTTGAGACACTCTGGCGGCAATGAGACACGTCCGGTTAATATGCGTGTTGTGTTTGCAATTAAGACGTGAGGTTAAGATGTCGACGATTTATGATTGGTCTTTAAGGGCATCTGAGAATGCGTATTGTGATGATTTGATTGATTGGTCAGAAGGACAACGTCCTAGCAGTATAAACAATAGCGCTCGTTTTATGATGCAGCGTGTGCGTGAATATTTATCGGATACGGGGGGTGTACTTGAAGGAATTGTTACGAATAATAATGAACATCAGACGACAGCGATAAGGCTTGAAAGTCAATCACCCTTTTTAGAGTATAAGAATGGGATCTCGGTTTGTTTTAAAGCGAAGAACAAGAATATAGGAGCCACTACCCTTGCTTTGAATGGCTTATCTGGTAAGCCAGTTTATAAGACAACAGCAACAGGTTTATCAGCATTGTTGGGAGGAGAATTTCAAAAGGGCTGCATTTATAGCTTGGTTTATAGTGGAGATTGCTGGCATGTCTTAAATCCTACGCCTCGCTCTTTATCACAAGGTCCAATTATACCGGTTGATCCTCCAGGGACAATAGGAGCTTTTGGAATGCAAGTTTTACCTGAAGGCTGGTTATTGTGCGATGGGAAGTCTTATTTGCGCAGTGAGTATAGTGCTCTTTACGATGCGATAGGGATCAAGTGGGGAGGCAGTGATAGTTTTACCCATTTTAATGTACCCGATTTACGTGGTGTCTTTTTGCGCGGTCTTGATTTCGATCGCGAGCTAGGCAGATGGCGTTATTTGGGCGAGTTACAACCTGATAGCATGCGCAAGCATGATCATAGAGGTGAGTTATTTAAGATTTGGAATGATGAAAGTGAGGAGGAGGGTTGGAATGGTTATGTAACGATCATTTGGGGTTATGTTCTGAATGAACAGCAAAGGTTAAAGCTCGCTGAGCGTTTGGGTGTGAGAGCAGAGAATATACGGGTTCATCATAATCTCGCCTTTCCTAATTCTCACCTTCGTATGCGCGATGTTCTATTGGAAGACTCTAGAGCAAGTGAGACACGTCCGATTAATATGAGTGTTGTGTTTGCGATCAAGACGTGAGGTCAAGATGTCAACGATTTATGATTGGTCTTTAACAGCATCTGAGAATGGTGGTGCTGATAATCTTATTAATTGGTCAGAGGGACAACATCCAAGCAGTGTGAATAACAGCGCTCGTTTTATGATGCAAAGGATGCGTGAATATTTATTGGATACGTGTGGTGTGCTTGAAGGAATTGTTACAGTTGATGATAAACAAAGGACGAGTGCAATACGTCTTCAAAGCCCCTCCCAGTTTTTAGAGTATAAGAATGGGATATCAGTTTGTTTTAAAGCGAAGGGCAGGAATGTTGGAGCCACCACCCTTGCAATGAATGATTTATCTGGCAAGCCAGTTTATAAAGCCACAGAAACTGGTTTATCGGCTTTATCTGGCGGGGAGCTCCAAGATGGCTGTCTTTATACAGTTATTTATGATGAAGCTCTTACGGGTTGGCAACTTCTCAATCCGACAAGGGACAAAGTTTCTTCCTTAAAACGTTTACCTTCAGGTTTCATTGGTCCTTTTGGCATGGAACGTTTGCCGGATGGTTGGTTGTTGTGTGATGGAAAAGCTTATTCACGAATAACGTATAGAGCCTTGTTTGAGGTGATAGGAACGGTTTGGGGAGCCGGGGATGGAGTTATGACGTTTAATGTTCCAGATTTTCGAGGGATGTTTTTACGAGGTATGGATTACGAACGCAATCTAGATCCTTGGCGTTCTTTTGCAAGTCAGCAAGCTTGTTCTTTGAAAGCGCATGAACATTTTATAGGTCCTGCCTCTTCTGATGATGGTTTTTCTCGCAAGAAACGGGCTGTTTCTTCTTCTGCAACTTCTTTAACAAGGGGCAAGAGATCAATAGATGAAGAATGTTTGGGCTTGAGTGGGGATGCCTTGGCAAAGTGTAATCAAGAATTTGAGCAAGTATCAGAAAGTTCACAGCCTGAGGCTCCCTTTTGGTTTACCGAGAAAGATAAACCGCTGCGTTTGCCTTTGTTTATTAGGCGCCCTTTTGCTTATTTTTTATGTCATTCTGAGCCAATAAAATTGGATATGAATGAGACACAGCATCATGAACATCATCTCCAGACAGAGATTGTTGGAGGTGTTGAAACGCGTCCAGTTAATGTGAGTATAGTTTATGGCATAAAGACCTGAGGAGGAGCAATGTTATTGAAGCCGTTTGCGATATCAGAGCTTAGTGACCCGTCTCAAGTACGGGTCGTTTTATATTCTGGGGGTAGTTTTGTCCATGCTCCGCTTCAGAGTGTTTTTGATTTTCTCAAAACCTCTTTGAAAAGCGAGATTGATGGTTCTGTGAAAGATTTAGATCAACGCTTACAAGCTTTAAGCAAGGAGCTTGAAGATTTGCAAGCGTGTTCTTTAGATGAAGTTGTGTGAATACTGTAAAGGATTAAAGCAGATGACAATACCTAATCATAGTCATGAGTATCGAATACCTGTAGCGAAGAAAGAGGATATTATAGAAGGAACATCACAAGATAGCGTTGTTGTTCCAAAGATTTTAGGGACGGCTTCTTTGTATTCGTATGAAACTTTTGCACCGTTGGAACAGGTTGTTAATGCGCGTCAAGAAGCAGATAAAGCGATGGCGCGTGCGAATGGAGCGCAGCAGATAGCCGAAGAGGCAAAGAAAGTATCGGAACAAGCGCTGAGCGAAGTTAGCAAAACGGGTGAAAAGCTTACGACAGTTCTTAGTACTTCTACTGCAGCGCAAGAATCGGTTACAGCCGCCACAGCATCGGCGACCCTAGCGCAAGAGGCAGCACAGAGTGCCAAGGGGTTAGCAGCAGAAGCGAAAAGTCTTTCTGACACAGCGAAACAAATAGCCGAAACAGCACAAGTTTCTGTTTCTAAGATATCAGAAGAGCTTAGTGGTACGAAAAGTTCTTTATCAGCAGCATTGCAAGAAGTTCAATTAGCCAAGCAAGATGCATCTCAAGCTCTTAGGGATTCAGCCTTAGCGAAAACGACAGCTGATACAGCGCAATCGCTTGCGGAACGTGCAGATCAAACAGCGACAGAAACCAAGCAGTCATTGACAGCAACGACACAATCTGCGCACCAGACGTCTTTAGAAGCCAAGGGGATTGCCCAAGAAGCCAAAGATTTATCGGAACGGACATCTACTTCGGTTACCGAACTCACCAAAACAACGTCTCAAGTGCAAACGGCTTCAGAGACTGCGTTAACAGAAGTAAGATCAGCCAAGAGCGCAGCAGAAGAGGCAAAAAGTTTAGCGGCACAAGCGAGCACCGGATCTACAGAGGCGCAAAAGACCTCAGAACAAGCTCTATCAGAAGTCACGTCAGTGAAGGCAAAAGCGTCTAGTTTAGAGCTGGCAACAGCAGAAACCAAGACATTGTCCACAGAAGCCAAACAACTTGCAGCTACGGCAATCTCTAAAGCAGAGGGTGCCACAAATAAAGCAGAATCAGCTTCTTTGGTAGCCGTTGAAGCGAAAAATAAGGCCGAGGATGCGCATGTGCTTTCTCAAGCGGCTAAGCATACAGCCGATATGGCCCAAGAGAAAGTTTTAGGCGTTGAAAAGAAGGCGGATGATGTGTCGCGTACAGTTTCAGAAGCTAAAATGATTGCGCAAGAGGCACAACAGGCATCAGAGCTAGCGAAAGGGCAAGCCGAACAGGCACAACAAGAAGCATCAGAAGCGTCTCGCGTAGCTAAAGAAGCGAAGGTAGCAGTAGAGCAGGCATTGCAAGCAGATAGACAAGCGATTCGTGACAGTGGAGAAGCAAGCAAAGGTTTAGCAGAAGCCGTTCAGAAGAAATCAGAGGAAGCCGAGAGAGTTGCACAAGACAGTAAGAGGGTTTGTGAAGAAGCCAAGCAGCTAGCAACAGAAGCCAAGAATACCTCCACTCATGCGCTTACAGAAGCGAGTGATGCGAAGGAGAAAGTGTCTACAGCGCTAACCTCAGTCAATGATGTCAAGAAACTTTCTGAAGAAGTTAAAGGGTTAGCAGAAAAAGCGACGACGGCATCTACAGAGGCGCAAAAGATCTCAGACCAAGCGTTAAGAGAAGCAACAGCTGCGAAAGCAACGTCGGATATGGCCTCTACCACAGCCAATAATGTAAAGGGGATTGCAGAGGAAGCTAAAACAATCTCAGAAGAGACAAAGAACCTTGTACAGGAAAACAAGGCTTCTTTTGATGCAACGAATAAAACCCTTGAAGAAGTGAAAGGTGTTGCAGAAAGTGCATTGTCAACAGCCAATACAGCCAAGCAGACTTGCGTTGAGACAAGCGAAAAAGCTTCAGAAGCTTTAACGAAGTCTGGAGAAGCGAAATCTCTAGCCGAAGAAGTCAAGGCTAAGGCAGAAAGCGTGGAGACCATTACGAATGAAGCGAAATCCACAGCGGCTACAGCCCTAACAGAAGCAAGAGAAGCTAAGGGTACGGCATCTGAGGCGAAGGGTTTGGCGGAACAAGCCCAACAGGGTGCAACAGAAGCCTCTAGAATAGCTTCTGAAGCCAAAGCAGCAGCAGAGGCAGCGGTGCGTTCAGGAGAGGCAGCAGGTCAAGTAAGTGCAGAGGCGGTTAAGGTTCTAGCACAAGAGGCGAAGAGTAAAGCGGAAACCGCCGAGAAGATTGCACAAGAATCTCAAAGTGCTTTGGATGATATAAAACAAGTAGCTCGTCATGCGAAATCTGTAGCGGATGATGCTAAGAAGGCTTCTGAAGGTGCACAAACCACTGCATCTAAAGCAGAGAAAGAGGCAGAAAAAGCGCAGAGCATTGCTTATGGAGCGAATAGTCGCGTTATAGATATCAATAAAGTTGTTGATAATTTTAAAGCCCCCGTAAGTTTAGCGCAGATGTACTCAGAAGAAGCTAAGAAAAAAGCCGAGGCAGCAGATTCGCAAGCCTATGCAGCGAAGAGTGAAGCAAGAGAAGCCAAGGAAACAGCTGATCAGGCAAAGACGCTAGCCGAAGAAACCAAAAAGACATCTGCTACGACCAAGCAAGAGCTTGTTGATGTAAAGAACAGCCTAGCAACGCTAACAGCAACAGCCAATTCTGCGAATACAACAGCCTTGAGTGCAAAGACGCTAGCAGAAGAAGCAAAACAAGCAGCAATGACCGCTCAACAAAGAAGTACTGGCACAAGTAGATCTTCTAGTTTGAATGATTTACTGAAACAATTAAAGTTGAGTGTCATTTCGGTTTCCACACCGTTTCTTGTTGCGGCAGGAAAAAACCAACTGAAATTGAAAGAAGGAACGCATCTCGCTTTGAAGCTAACGAGTGAAGTTGCGGTTGTTAGCTATACAGAGGATTACACGATAACTGTTCCCTCTTCTCTTGCAGCAGGGAAGGATTATTACGTTTATTTGGCATTTGATACAAGACAGTCTTATAAATTTGTTGTGTCTGAAAACTCTACCTACCCCGATGAATATACCTTAGATACTTCGAAAAAGATAGGAGGGTTTCATACGCTTTGTGCAGATGTTGGTTCTATAAAAGATCACCCCTTATCGGGTTATCAAGCAGGAGATATCTTACCCGATTCGGTTTGGTGTTTGAATCACTGTCCGCATAGTTCCCCAGAAGGGATGGTTTACGACTCTTCGCAAGATCTTTGGGTTGATATTTATCTCCAGTCAGGAACGGGCATTTTTACCCGTTCGGCGTATGGTATTCCTATCACAACGGGTCGTCCCTATACCGATCACTTATCGGATATGCGTCGTGTTAAAAAATCTTTTCTCAATGATGTCGAATTTGCGTCTGCGATGTATGGGAGCAATGAAAAGACAAATATTCAAGGGAAGAAAGCCCCTACACCGAAGAGTTCTGGAGGATACGTTGATACGGCGAATAGGCGTATGATTTCGTATATAGGGTGCGAGGATGGTTGCGGTTATGTATCACAATTTTTATCAGAGACTTTTCAGGTCCAGATACCTTCTGTGGCAGCAGGAAGGACGACTTTTAGAGCAGAGATGAATGTGTTGGTAGGAGGCGGTATTTGGAGTGGTGGTGTGTCTAATGGTTCGTTGTTTCGGAGTGGTCAGTATTCTCGTAGTTTCAAGGGTGAGATGTTAGGGGCTCGAGGCTGTAGCCGTCCCCGCCGCTTTGTTTAGAGGAGGGCAATAGAGATGATAGATTATCCAGAGCATTTAAATACGAAGCAAGATTATCTAAACATGCTTGAATTTGATAAGGCAGAAACGGTAAGAAGGCTAGAGATGCTTTTATCAACGCGTTTTTATTGGGTCTTTGTTAAAGAGCTTAGTGAAGGAGAAGAGGGGATTGAAGATGCTACCCATAGGGTTTGTGTAGAAACAGAAACGCCGGTTGATTTAGACGGTCCTTCTCTAGAAAAGCGTTTTCAATATGAATTACAGGAAAGCGAATATGCGCCGATATTTCGGCTTGGTTTTCGTGTTGATGAAGTGGAACAGTTGATCAGAGAGCATAGTCAATAGAGATTATAAAAGAAGGTTTTTATGCCGCCCCACTGATGTGGGGCTTTTTTTATGGAGCATGGGATGAGAAAGATATCGAAAGAAGGTTTAGAACTAATCAAACAATGGGAAGGGTTGCGATTAGAGGCGTATAGAGATACGGCGTGTATTTGGACTACAATGCATTGATTTATAATGATAATTCACTGTTTTGTATGTTGAATGAGAGTCTCGAATAACGTAAGATTCTCTCATTTCAAACCGGTTTATCTTTAATCAATCAAAACCACTCATTTGCACATAACAAACGGGATGAATGTGTGGATCAAATTTGTATAAGAAAGGAGTAAAAATGGCTCTTATGAACCGTCTTAATGCAAGGGCTGTCGCAACATTGGGGGCTGGCAAATATAATGATGGCGCCGGCTTGCTTCTTCATAAGCGTAAAGATGGAGGTGCTCAATGGATTTTACGGTATACCCTTCACGGGCGCCGTCGTGAAATGGGTTTGGGTGCGTTGCGAGATGTTTCTTTAAAACAAGCCCGTGAATTGGCAAATCAATGGCGTTCTGTTTTGCGTGAGGGTCGTGACCCCATTAAAGAACGCAATAAACAAAAACGTGAGGCAATAAGCAATCTCCATTATTTAAAAGATATTGCACTAGATACTTTTGAAAGTCGTAAAGCTGAATTAAAAGGTGATGGTAAAGATGGAAACTGGTTTTTACCTTTACGTCTTCATATTCTCCCTAAATTAGGTTGTCTGCCGGTTTCTGAGATTACACAAACTGAGATACGCAACACTATTGCCCCTATTTGGCATACAAAAGCAGGAACAGCTAATAGAGCTCTTATTCGTCTCAATCTTTGTCTCAAACATGCGGCTGCATTGGGGTTGGATGTTGATTTACAAGCTGTAGAAAAAGCACGCGCGCTCTTAGGCAAACAACTCCATAAAACACAAAATAGACCAGCCATGGATTGGAAAGATGTACCCACTTTTTATAAAACACTTTGCCAAAAAACAACCATAACACAACTGGCTTTGCGTTTGCTTATTCTGACAGGAGTTCGTACTAATCCACTGCGTCATATTCGTGAAAATCAGATTGATGGGAATATTTGGACTATCCCTGCTGAAAATATGAAAGGAAGACGGGATGCTACAACAGAATTTCGCGTCCCCTTATCATCTGAAGCATTGAAAATTTTAAAACAAGCGCGCCTGCTTTCTCGCAATGATTTCTTCTTCTCTGCAACCGGTCGCGGTCCCCTTGCTGAACGCTGTATGTCACACTATATGCAACAGACTGGACTTAAAGCCTGCCCGCATGGCTTTCGCTCTAGTTTACGCAATTGGCTTGCTGAAACAACCGATGCCCCCTATGAGGTCGCTGAAACCATTTTAGCTCATACGGTCGGCGGCAAAGTAGAGCGTGCCTATCGTCGGACTGACTATCTAGAACAGCGCCGTGTCTATATGGATAAATGGGCCGCTTATGTCACTGGTCAATCTTAAGATATGGGGTGCATAACCCCATGATCTGTGGATAACTTTCTCTCTCTTCTCTCTCATTCGCTCTCAATGAGACTCATAATTTATCACATCACAAATTATATGATAATATATTGTTTTCTATAAATAAAATACCTTCAAAAATGAACCAAAATGTGCTTAATAAATAGGCATGATTTGGTTCTATTTTTTGAGAATGAAAGGATTTTAAAATGACCGAAAATGATATTCTTTTAACTGACCGTGAAAGTGCAAAATTGCTTCATATGAGTGTCTCAACTTTCCGCCGTCATGTTACCAATGGCTCTCTCCCAAAACCCTTAAAATTTGGTTTTTTATCCCGTTGGTTACAATCGGATCTTTTGAATGTCATCGAGCAAGCGAAACAGCAACGTTATAACGATGTGGCATAAAAAAAACCTTGTCACATAAGGACGGACAAGGCTTTCTCAAACGTATCAGCCTAAAGATAGCAAAATCCTTCCTATGATGCAACGTTATAGGATTTAAAATGATGTGTTCTTTTAAGGAATGCTCAAAACATTACACGTGCCTTTGCATGGGGTTTCGTATGGGCGTTATGAAAGCCAACCAATCAAAAAGACTTTAGCTGATTTTACCTTTGATACACGGGCCTATAAGCCAAGCCTTTGAAGTCCTTATGAGGCAAACTCCAAAAGGTATCTATTTTAATAACGTATTACTTTCTAGAAAGAGGAAAATATGAAAGAAAGTGATGGAAAATACGACAATCAAAATGTTTCTTTAAATGATAACGATAATGTTTCTTTAAATGATAAGACTTGTTTAGAAGCCATTCCTTATAAACAAGCATTGCAACAAAATGGTTGGGGGGAATTGCAACCGATCAAGACGGCTCTCTTACCCGTCGAGCCTTTTGACCCATTACAACTCCCAATGCCATTCATGGATTATATTTATGACGTTTCAGAGCGTCAACAGGCTCCTATGGATTTTATTGCTGTCTCTGCTCTCTGTGCCTTGGCTGCCGTCATTGGCAATGGTGTGCGTATCGCTCCAAAACAACATGATGATTGGATTGTGGTCCCTAATCTCTGGGGCGCTCTGATTGGGCAATCGTCAACTTTCAAAACACCAGCCATGAAAGCCGCTTTAGCTCCTATCTCTTGCCTTCAAAAGGAATGGTATAAAGACTGGTTAAAGCAAAAAGAAAAACAAGAAATTGAAGAGAGACTTGAAACTTTAGACAAACGAGAAAAGGAAAGACAAGCCCATAAAGCGATAAGAAAAGGAGAATGTGAAATAGCTCGTGCTCTTTTGTATGAAACCCTCTCTAAAGACAATGCCCATGATGATGATGTCTCTCGTTTTATTGTCAATGATGTGACCGTTGAAAAGCTTGGGGAACTCTTAAAAGAAAATCCCCGTGGTCTCTTAATGGTGCGTGATGAACTGGCTGGCTTTTTAGACAATCTAGAAAGAAAGGAATATCAAACAGATCGTTCCTTTTATCTCACAGCTTTTAATGGAGATGATCAATTTACCTATGACCGTATAGAGCGTG
>NZ_JH725066.1:247515-257375 GCF_000278215.1 Bartonella rattimassiliensis 15908 | reverse complement strand
TACCTATGACCGTATAGAGCGTGGAACCATTTTTATCCCTCATGTCACTTTATCCATGATTGGAGGCATTCAACCTTCACGCATTATTCCCCTCATTCAAGCAATAAACCGTGGAATAAATGATGATGGTTTATTGCAACGCTTTCAAATGATTGTCTGGCCCGATGACAATAAAGAGTGGCAAGTGATTGATAGACCGCCCAATAAAGAGGCATGGCAAAAGTATGAAGGGGTGTTTCGCTCTTTTCGTGATAAACGCTTAGGGTCTCCTGAACAGCCGCTGATCATGCGTTTTTCTGCTAAAGCACAAATGCAATTTTATGAATGGTTAGAGCATCTTCATAGAGAAGCAAAAGGAGGTACGCACTCAGAAAGCTTACAAGCGCATCTTTTAAAAATGCCTAAAACCATAGCAAGCCTTGCCTTGATTTTTGAACTTCTTGACGGTGGTCGTTTAGAAATCGGACCCTATGCCATCACAACAGCCTTGCGTTGGACAAGTTATCTGTTAAGTCATGCAAAACGTCTTTATGCGGCCCATGATACATTAACAGTAGAAAGTGCAAAATTAATTGTCGAGCGTTGTGATCATTTACCCGATGTTTTTACAGCAAGAGATATCTATAGACGATGTTGGCGTTCTTTAAAAGACAATCAAACCGTGAAGCAAGCTTTAGAGCTTTTATGCCATTCAAATCACCTTCGAAAAAAGTTTATAACACAGCAGACAAGTGGACACCCTAATGCCTATTATGAATGGCATCCTTTAATCAAAAACAACAGCATAAAACAGTAAAGAAACCTCTTTTAAAAACTTTCTACTCACATAGGCAACACTCTTTTTAATGGCATTCTCATCAAAGAACTTTTCTCTAAAAAAAATAATCTGAGTGATCTTATAGGAAGAGTTTTGTCCAGGGCTGTCAGTGCTGTCAGTGTTGTCAGTTCCTTTTAGACCCTCTATTATTTTTTTTTAATGAGAAAAATTAAAAACATTATATTTCAATAGGTTAATTTCTTTAAAACATAACCCATATCAAAAATACAATCTTTAAAGATAACTAATGATGTGAATTGATTAAAACCTGTCAGTTATCTGTCAGTAAATTGAACTGACAAAAGCGATTATTTTATGCCTTATAAAACCTATCAAAATACTCATTCTGATATTTTAAAGCCCATAGTACATTTATCTTGATTAACCCATGAAACGAATAGCAAATTTTACTATTTTGCTGATCTTACACTGTATCATAGGCTGTGGATAAACAGCCTTTTAAGATCCCTTTTGAAAAAATTTATCCGTTTTTTCGCATTTTTCTGCATTTTTTCTCAATTCGTTCAAAATGGATTTAATAAGCTTCATTTTGATTCTTTTGAAAAGAATTAACCCTCTCATACCAAAACGGAGCTCTGTTATAATATGCTGCAATCTCTTAAGTCTGATCATGAACATGTCACGCTACGCTCTCTGTTGGAATATTATCGCGGACAAGCTAAATCACCCCGTGAATTGGGAACGCTGTTTGAAAACCTTGTAAAGGTTTATTTAGCTGAAGACCCGTTGCAAAAGCAAGAATACGAAAAGGTTCAAACTTATTTGGAATGGGCTAAGGAACATGATGAAGATGGGCGTGATATTGGTATTGATTTGGTCGCTACAATCCGTGATCAAGGAGGATATGCGGCTATTCAATGTAAATGCTATGATGCTTCTCACATCATTAAAAAAGAAGATATTGATAGCTTTATCGCTGCGTCGGGCAAAAAGATTTTTACGCGTCGTATTCTCGTTGATAGCACCGAAAGCAATTGGAGTGATAATGCTAACAACACTTGTGATGGTCAAGAAGTTCGTATTCAACAGATTAATCTATTTGATTTAGAAAACAGTCAAATCGATTGGGACGCTTATAAAGAACAAGGACAAGCCGTCCTTAAAGAGAGACCGAAAAAAAAGCTTTTAGATCATCAGATAGAAGCGCTTGAGAAAGTCTGTGAAGGTTTACAAGAAGCAGACCGTGGCAAGCTCATTATGGCATGTGGGACGGGTAAAACATTCACCAGTCTTAAGATAGCAGAACGACTAGCAGGAAAAGGCAAGCGTGTATTGTTTCTGGTGCCCTCTCTCGCTCTTATCTCTCAAACAATCCGTGAATGGGCAGAAGATACACAAGTGCCTTTGCGTTCCTTTGCCGTATGTTCGGATACGCAAGTAGGTAAGCGTCGTAAGAATAAAAATGATGATGAAGCTGGTCTTGATGCATCAGATCTTGTCTTGCCGGCGACCACGGATTCACAAGAGCTTGCGCGTAAAGCCAATAAAACTTCTCTTGATGTAATGACTGTGGTCTTTTCTACTTACCATTCAATCCAAGTGATTTCCGATGCACAAAAAGAGCATGATTTACCCGAATTTGATCTGATCATCTGTGATGAAGCACACCGTACCACTGGAGCTGTGTTAGGAACAGACAAGCGTGAATCTGAATTTATCAAGGTTCATGATAACAGCATCATTCGGGGCAAAAAACGTCTGTATATGACAGCAACCCCTAAGATCTTTACCGACAAGCTGAAAAAGAAGGCTGACGCATCTGATGCTGTTCTGGCGTCCATGGATGATGAAGAGCTCTATGGAAAAAATCTTTACACGTATACTTTTTCAAAAGCTCTAAAAGATAAACTTTTAACACCCTATAAAGTTATCGTCTTGGCTGTTGATGAAGCAATTATTAACGCAACGATTCAGAAACGCCTTAAAGATAAAAATTCCGAACTTATTCTTGATGATACAACCAAAATCATTGGCTGCTACAAAGCACTTTCCCAAATAGAAAAGAAAGAAGAAGATGGCATAAAACCCATGCGTCGTTCTCTAGCTTTTTGTAAAAATATCAATACGTCTCAATTAGTTAGCGAACTATTCAATGACGCCATTGATGAATATCATAAATTTGTTCCCGAAAGTAAGACTTCTCTTATCTTTGATGTTAAGCACATTGATGGATCTTTTAATGGCAAAAATCGTAATAAATTACTTGATTGGCTTAAAGAAGAGACAGATGAGAATAACTGCCGTGTGTTAACCAATGTCCGCTGTCTCTCTGAAGGAGTCGATGTCCCTGCTCTTGATGCGGTTATGTTTTTACACCCGCGTAAAAGTCATGTGGATGTGATACAGGCGGTGGGGCGCGTGATGCGTCGCGCAGAAGGTAAAACAACAGGCTATATCATTTTACCCGTTGGTATTCCCTTTAATATTCCACCACAACAGGCTTTAGAAAACAATACAAAGTATGATGTCATCTGGCAAGTTCTCAATGCTTTGCGTGCTCATGATGACAACTTTAAAAACAAAATAAAAGCCTTAGAGCTAGACCAAAATGTTCGTCATGTGTTTGAGATTGTAGGAGTCACTTTTGACCCTGCTTTACAAGCAATGACCGCAGTTGTTGACGAACTCTCTTTCCACACGAAATTGGAAAGTGCTGGGCTTCATATTGGTTCAGTAGCAAGTGAAAGCTCTTATAAATATGAAGGACAAAAAGAATTCGAGTTTTATGTTGATGAATTATCGCGTGCTATTAAGCCCATCATTGTCAAAAAATGTGGGGAGCCTAATCAGTGGGAAAAATGGGCTGGCAATGTGGCTGCAATTGCACAAAATCATATTATTCGTCTTAAAAGCATACTCGCTGATAAAAAGAGTGAAGCTTATCGCGCCTTTCATGCCTTTCATAAAGAATTAAAGAACGGTTTAAATGACAGTATCGAACAAGAGGATGCACTCGAGATGTTGGCGCAACACCTTGTGACACGTCCTATTTTTGAATCCTTGTTTGATGGAAATGAGTTTGTGAGTAAAAACGCCATCTCGCAAGCGATGGAAAAAATTTTAGCTGAACTTGATAAGATTAATATCAAAGACGAAGCCAAAGATCTTGAAAAGTTTTATCAAAGTGTAAAGGATGATACAGAGGATATTATTGAAACGCGTGCAAAACAGAATCTTATTATCAAACTTTACGAAGATTTTTTTACCAAGGCATTCAAAAAGACAACAGATAAGCTTGGGATTGTTTATACGCCTATTGAAATAGTTGATTTTATCTTACATTCCGTCAATGATGTTTTAGAGCAAGAGTTTGGACAAAGCTTAAGTTCTCGAGGCGTCTCTATTCTTGACCCTTTTACAGGTACAGGAACCTTTATTACAAGGCTTTTACAATCTGGACTGATAAAACCAGAGGATATGGAATATAAGTTCCGAAATGAAATCAAAGCCAACGAGATTGTTCTCCTAGCCTATTACATAGCAGCCATTAACATTGAATCGACTTATCATAGTCTTATGAAAGGAGATTATATACCCTTTGAAGGAATTTGTTTAACTGATACGTTTCTGATGTTAGAGGAAAAAGATTTTTTTACACGCTATATGTTTGAGAATTCAGAGCGGTGTAAAAAACAGCAGGAAGCAGATATCCAAGTTATTGTTGGCAACCCTCCTTATTCCGTAGGGCAAAAAAATGCCAATGATAATAATCCAAATGTGCGTTATGATACGCTTGATGATAGTATCTATAAACAATATATAACGAGATCATCAGAAAAAATGAATCGAAATAAGCTTTATGATAGCTATATTCGAGCAATTAGGTGGGCAAGTAATCGCTTAAGTTCACAAGGAGGTATTGTCGCTTATATTTCTGGGAATGGATGGATAGATAAAATCTCTGCGGATGGTATGCGTAGTTGTTTAGAAAATGAATATTCCTCTATTTATATCGTTAATCTTCGTGGAGATATTCGAAAAAACAGATTATCGAACAGAATGGCAAAAGAAGGACAAAACGTCTTTGGCTCTGGATGTCAAAATGGAATATCAATAACTCTTTTTGTACGTAATCCAAAAAAACAACAGCCTTGTAAGATTTTCTATCATGATATTGGGGATAACCTTTCTACAAAGGAAAAATTAAAACAATTGCGTGAATTTAAGAGTATAAAAGGAATAACACACTCCAAACGATTTATTGAAATTACTCCTAATGAAAAGCATGACTGGATAAAACCAAGAGATGTCAATTTTTATCAATTTATGCCTATGGGAGATAGGAATACGTCGATAGATACTAAGCTTTTTGAGGAAGTGTCGCTTGGTATGAGAACAGCAAGAGATTCTTGGGTTTGTAATTTTTCAACAGATGCACTAAGTACATCTGTGCAAAAGACAATTGATTTTTTTAATGAACAAAGGCGTCTCGTTGCTGAAAATCCGTCTATATCTATGAAAAAAATCATTGATTATGATACTACAAAAATCAGTTGGACGGATGCTCTTATCTCCAAATTAAAACGGAGCATAGAAGCAACATTTGAATCTCATCTAAAAGCTCTCATTCTTTATCGCCCGTTTATGACACTATGGCATTATACATCACCATTCTTAAATGAAGGTCTAGGACACACGCATCAATTTTTTAACTCAAATATTCTTGGCAACCTTGGAATTTGTGTTTCTGGAATAGGAAATCGATCAGGATTTTCTTGTCTTATGACAAATAAGCCAATCAGTTTTGATACATTGGAAAAAACGAGATGCTATCCACTTTTATTATATTCTGATGAAAAAAAACATCATAACCAGAGTTTATTTGCTGCAAGTGTAAAAAAGAAAGTTCGTGATGGCATTACAGATGCGGGATTAGCACATTTTAAAGCCGCTTATCCTAATGAGAATATAACAAAAGAAGATATCTTTTATTATGTTTATGGAATTTTGCATTCGGAAGATTATCGTGCCCGTTATGCTGATAACCTCTCTAAAGAATTACCTCGTATCCCGTGTGTAAAGAGTGCTGATGATTTTTGGAAGTTTGTGACAGCAGGGCGTGAACTGGGTCATTTGCATGTGAATTACGAAAGCATAGAACCTTATCCCGTGACCTTTAAAAAGGGTAATCCAAAAGTTACAGAGATCTCTAATCCTCAGAAATTCTATTATGTGACTGAAATGAAATTCGCAAAAATTAAGAATAGTAAGGAAAAGGATAAAACCACTGTTTTTTACAATAGCAATATTACCATAACAGATATCCCTCTTGAAGCTTATGAGTATATCGTCAATGGTAAACCCGCTCTTGAATGGGTTATGGGGCGTCAATGTGTAAAGACTGATAAAAAGAGCGGTATTATCAATGATGCCAATCGCTATGCTGTTGAAACCATTGGCAACCCTGCCTACCCTCTAGAGTTATTTCAAAGGGTTATTACCGTAAGTTTAGAAACAATGAAAATCGTAAAAGAACTACCAAAATTGGAAATTAGAGAAACTGAATAACTTAAAAGCATGCTCACATAATGGGTATGATAAACGCATAAGGGGTATAAGGTCTTATACCTATAGGTTTTATACCCCTTTATACTCTATACCCCCTTTATACATTGCTTACATACAATCTTTAAAAGGATAATTTATCATGCGTTATTCTAAAAAGAAGAAACTTGCACTTTTAGATACTCTTATTTGGATTGCTTTAAGATTTTTAAGAAATCCCATCTTAAATAGAGTTAGATTTTTTTACATTGCCTTTAAGAGGTTATACCGTAATCTAAAATGAGTGCTTTATCCTTTTCAAAAGCTTTGTTTAAAGAGAGTTATATATATTCATTTTCTTATATTACTTATAGGTTTTGAAGGTGCTTAAAACCCTCAAAATACCTTCAAAAATATATCACGGGTTGTATTTATAGGCTGTGTTTTAATATAGATTGTATCTCTAAAATGCTAATATATTGAAATATAATAACTTTTATTTTTCTATCGTAAAAAAATATATAAAGAGGATAAAAGGAACCCTCAAAACCTTCAAAACCCTCGAAACTCATAACCTAATGATCTTGATAACATCTCTTATGAGTTACAAGCTATCTTTTGAAAGGCTTTAAAGGATCATACGCTTTTCATAAAGCACGTTGTAATCATTCTCTAAATCATAAGGTTATCATTCAAAAAAACTGATAAAATTCATAAAAGGGATTTTAATAACGTAATCAGTTTTTAATTTCATACGCTTTTTATAAGACACGCTTTCATTACTCACTAAAATAATCACTTTTGTCAGTTCAATTTACTGACACATAACTGACAGGTTTTAATCAATTCATATCATTGGTTATCTTTAAAGATTGTACTCTTGATATGAGTTGTGTTTTAAAGACATTAACATATTGAAATATAATGCTTTTAATTTTTTATCATTTAAAAAAAATAGTATAGGGTCTAAAAAGAACTGACAACACTGACACGGTCTCTTAAAAGGGATTTTGCTAATCTCTATAATTATCAATCTCTCTTTAGATGTTTTCATAAGTGTTTTCATAACAGTCTATAAATCGTAATTATCCTATTTATCGTTTCTCTTATGAAACTGAAAAATGATGCGGTGGCTATAAAGAAGATAACAGCTATAGAAAATGCGTAAAAACAGTAGCTTTGAATAAAGCAAAAATGCAAATGAAAACATTGGTTATAAAGACGGTCCCTATAAAAGGCTGTTAAATTGCAAATGTGTTATAAACAAAATTCACAAAAAAATTAAAAATCATTTAGTGAAAAAACTGATAGGTTATAAAGTTAAAAAAACGCATTATGGGAGCGTTTTTAAATATTGTAAATGTATAGATTCAAAACATAACGCAATCGTTTAAGAAAGGCCATAATATAGCTTTAAAAGAACATAAATATAAAAGAAGCAATTCATAATCATAAGATATTATCAATACATAACGTAATTAAAAAAATACAAAAAAATATCAAAAAAGATAAAATATTATTTGACAATAAATACCTATTTTGTTATATAAATACTCAAGTGATTAACAAACACTTTACGTTAAGCGGATAGGTTACGATACAACCTTTCCTATGTTTTTAAAATACTGGCTGTTTTTTATGTGTTAATTAGCATATAATGACTCTGTCGGGTGTGCTTACATCATACAATACCCTTAGGGGAAAAGTGTAAGCAACGGACTTAACGCCGTGTTTGTTAGCGCCCGATGCTTGTTAAGAGCGTCAATAACAAACAATTTTACGTTAAGGTTTTAAATATGACAAATATATCAAAAAACACCCCCGTTATTTCTTCCATTGCAAATGAAACCGCATCTGTTAATAAACAACAGCCTGCAAAAAAATATGAACTTACTAATGAAAACCGCGTTGTTAACGGTGTGACTTTACACCGCATACGTGCTTTAAAAGATTTTGATGATGTTAAGGCTGGTCAATTGGGCGGCTTTATTGAAAATGAAAGCGACCTCTCTCATGATGGCAATTGCTGGGTTTATGATGATGCTATGGTTATCAAAGCAAGCGTTTCTGAAAATGCCAAAATACGCAATAATGCTTGTGTTGTGAATTATGCTAGGGTTTACGGTAATGCCGTGATTAGTGATAAGGCATGGGTTTTGAGTGATAAAGCACATGTTTATGACAATGCAGTCATTAATGGCAATGCAAAGATTGGTGGCTACGTTTATGGCAATGCCGTTGTGAGTGATAATGCCGTTATTACAGAGGGGGCTCTTATTCACGATAACGCCCGCGTTTATGAAAATGCTCAAGTGAGTGGGCTTGTGTTTAATGATGCCCATGTCTATGGTAAATCACGCCTTGCTACGTGGTCAAAAGCTTATGGCAATGCTCATGTTTTTGATAAGGCTATAGTTTATAGCGGTAGCAATATTTATGATAATGCCAAGGTTTCTGGCTCGGCGCGTGTTGGTCCCTGTGCAAACATTCACGATAATGCTCATGTGAGTGGCAAGGCACAAATTTGCCAATTTACAACGATTTATGGCAATGCTGTGCTTAAAGAAAATAAGAAATTTTCTGAAGATGTCTGTGGTGTTGATCAGGATATAAATAACGCTGCGTAAATAAAGACACGGGCGCGGCGAGGGCGCCCCTCCTTTCAAATTCTTCATTCAAAATTTAATCTTCTTTATAAAGGAATTGTGCCATGCAAAAAAAGTTTGCACTCACAAATGAAACGCGTGTGTTTAATAATCAAACTCTTTATCGCATCCAAGCATTAAAAGACTTTTCTGATGTTAAAGCTGGTCAATTGGGTGGTTTTATCGAAAATGAAAGCAACCTCTCTCATGATGGTAATTGCTGGGTCTATGATAATGCTCTTGTTTTAAATCCTGCCCATATTTATGAAAATGCCAAGGTTTTTAATAATGCTATTGTAATGGGTAGGGTTTATGGCAATGCCCATGTATGTGATCGTGCCCGCGTTTACGCAAATGCCCATGTTTATGACAATACGCATCTTTCTTATAATGCTTGGGTCTGTGGGCGGGTTTATGGCAATGCAAAATTATCAGGAAGCGCTCGTATTCATAGGAATGCTGTGGTTTATGATCATGCTGTTGTTAGTGGCGCCGCTAAAATTTATGGCAAGGTTTATGGCAATGCTAGCGTGGGTGGGTATATTGAGGTCTACGGTTCTGTTTATGGCAATGCTAAAGTGACTGGTTATCATACCATTAGAGGTTTGGTACATGGCAATGCAAGGTTAAAAAGAAATGGTTATTCATATGTCAAACAAAACTTTTACTATGCATATGGGATTCCTGAAGATTGTGAAATTTATGAAAACGATACCGTTGTAAAGATTGTTGAAAATAAAGCAGCATAAATGAAAGGACAAGCGCGGCGGGGGCGCCCCTCCTTTAACCATCTCATTTTAAAATTTAATCTTCTTATAAAGGAATTGTGCTATGCAAAAAAAGTTTGCACTCACAAATGAGACACGTGTATTTAATAATCATACCCTTTATCG
>NZ_JH725066.1:242470-246390 GCF_000278215.1 Bartonella rattimassiliensis 15908 | reverse complement strand
CATGTGTATGGCAAGGCTATTATTTATGATAATGCCTATGTTTATGACAATGCTAGGGTTTATGAAAACGCGCGTATAGCAAATGACGTGCATGTTTTTGAAAATGCTCATATTCATGGCATTGCTGTTATTCGTGAAAATGTCGCTGGGTCTACTAAGATAAAAACTTACACTGAACGGCTTTCCCCTTTTGGTGAACTAGAGATTGTCTGGGTCTAATTAATAAAGCTGTGTAAATGAAAGGACAGGCGCGGCGGGGGCGCCTGCTTTCCAACCAAATTTTTCCATTCCAAATTTTAGAAAACGTTGATCACATTAGATTGTGAGGGTATCCCTATGTGCAAAAAATATGAATTAACCAGTGAAATCAAAAAAATCAAACATGCTCTTACTCGAAATATTACAAGCCTTTATCGCATTAAAGCATTAAAAGACTTTGCTGATGTAAAGACGGGTGCATTGGGGGGTTTTATTGAAAAGGAAGTCAACCTATCCCATGATGGCAATTGCTGGGTCTATGATGAGGCTTGTGTCTATGGTCATGCCCGTGTTTATGATAATGCAAAAATACGGCATTATTCGCAAGTCTGTGGTCTAGTTTATGGCAATGCCGAGGTCTATAGCAAGGCTTTTATCTCTCAATATGCAAAGATTTATGACCATGCCTTTGTCTATGGTAATGCTCATGTGTATGGCTATGTTTATGGCAATGCTCATGTGAGTGGTGCTGCCCGCGTTCTTGCTGATGCTCATATTTATGACCATGCCCATATTTCTTATGATGCTACGGTTTTTAGTTATGCACGCGTCTATGGGCATGCCAAGGTTTCTGGCTCTGCTTGCATTTATAGCCATGCAAAAGTTTATAATTATGCTGTTATTAATGGTCGTGCAAAAATTTATGGCAAGGTTTATGACAATGCGCGTGTGAGTGGCTCTTGTGAGGTTTATGGATCTGTCTATGGCAATGCAAAAATTTCACATTGTGCAACAATCTGGGGGCGTGCTTATGGCAATGCAAAGCTCAATAAAAGGAGCAAAGTAAGGTTGGTTCCAAAAAATTGTGAGGTTTATGAAAAGGATAATGTCGTCAATATAACTGATAAAACAGAATAAAAACAGGTATGGGGCGCCTGCTTTTATGGCTATAAACGCATTATAAAACGCATTGCTATAAACATATCATAAAAGAGAGAATTCAAAAAGAAAGCCGTACCAACTGATATGACGCGGCTTTCAAATAAAAGATTCTAATGATTAAAATTAATCACTCATAATGGAGTAATGAAACCTATATACAAAACGTATTCATATCGCAAGCGTTTTAGTCTCTTGATTAAAACTTATCAAACAAATCAAAACGCTTGGTAGGTTTCTCAAGATAATCAAAAGAAAATGCCTCTTAAACAAATGTCTTTTTAAAAACGTTCTTTTTATATTTGCAAACGTTGGTTTTCAAAACAATCTCTCATAAGACAAATAAAACCGCCTTTATTAAACACAAGGCTTTAAAAACTGTTATAAACATCAGTTTTAGACGTTTAAATGTACATTTAGAAAGGCTTTCATAATAAGCGTATTTTTAATAAAACTCCTTTGCAAATTAATCGCTCTATATTTGGCTAGCAAAATTAACCACCCTAATTAGGGGGGCGTTATCTTAGAATAGAGCATTCTTTAAACAGGGTAGCTTTTGTCTAAAAATTTAGAAAATCCCATGCCTTATGATGTTATAACGGTTTTGAAGTTTATTTGCTTATAGTTTCGTATTTTTAAGTTGCAACTTTTAAAACATTTTTTGCTCGCTTGCGTTATGTCATTCATAAAGGCTTTCGATTTCATAAGACATAAAATGCCTCTCTATCATTTTATAAATTTTTAGAAAGCGTTTTAAAAGTGATCTTGTCTTTAAATCCTTTTATGCAATCTTTAAAATGTTCGGTGTTATGACGATGCTGTTATAACAACTCTCTATTTTGCGCTCGCCAAATTTGGCGAACGTTAATTTACTCTTTTATGTGATTAACAATCCAATTTTTGAAACAAGATGCGATCTTAAACGTATGTTATTGATGATTTCAAACGACTAAATTTTAAAACAATGTGATTTGTGCTATGATAAAAACGTATCATAAGATTTATAAACTATTATGAATGATATCTGCTTTTCATTTCACTGAATGCACCCATGCAGTATAATATTTGCACCATGATTTGCTTTTTATGGTCTATTCATACATGCCAATCTTCTATAAAAAATGGTCAATGCTTTCCACGTTATATTTACGAAGACACTCCAGTTTCAAAGAATAAAAACAAAAAACAATCCCATTTATTTACAGAAGACAGCACAACAGCTGGTTTACAACGACGTGATGCTATTACTGATGAAGGATTAACACATTTTAAAGCTGCTTACCCTAATGAAACCATAACAAAAGATGATCTATTCTATTACGTTTATGGAATTTTGCATTCGGAAGATTATCGCTCTCGTTATGCTGATAATTTATGCAAAGAATTGCCTCGTATTCCTTGCGTAAAAACTGCTGATGACTTTTGGAAGTTCGTAACAGCAGGGCGTGAATTGGGTCATCTGCACGTGAATTACGAAAGCATAGAACCTTATCCTGTGACCTTTAAAAAGGGTAATCCAAAACAGACAGAGATCTCTAATCCTGAAAAATTCTATTACGTGACTGAAATGAAATTCGCAAAAGCAGCTAAAGAGAAAGATAAATCAACGGTTATTTACAATGGCAATATCACAATAACAGACATCCCTCTTGAAGCTTATGAGTATATCGTCAATGGTAAACCCGCTCTTGAATGGGTTATGGGGCGTCAATGCGTTAAGACTGATAAAAAGAGTGGCATTGTGACTATGCTATTGAAACCGTTGGCAACCCTGCTTATCCATTGGAATTGTTTCAAAGGGTTATTACCGTAATTTAGAAACCATAAAAATCGTGAAAAAACTACCAAAATTGGAAATTAGAGAAACTGAATAACTTAAAAACATGCTCACATACTGGGTATGATAAACGCATAAGGGGTATAGAGCTTATAACCATAATC
This sequence comes from Bartonella rattimassiliensis 15908, assembly GCF_000278215.1. Classification (GTDB taxonomy): domain Bacteria; phylum Pseudomonadota; class Alphaproteobacteria; order Rhizobiales; family Rhizobiaceae; genus Bartonella; species Bartonella rattimassiliensis. The sequence goes on along the minus strand of NZ_JH725066.1, from coordinate 243,312 downwards.
TATATCTCTTTTGTGAAGTTGATTAGATACAATCCTAATATGCATTATTCTAAAAGATAAGGCTTGCATTTTTAAACACTGTACTTTGGATTGCCTTTAAAAGATTATATCGTAATCTAAAATGACAATCCTTTTCAAAAGCTTTGTTTAAAGAGAGTTATGTATATTCATTTTCTTATATTACTTATAGGTTTTGTCGGTTCTTAAAACCCCCAAAACCCCTACAAAACCCTTTTAAATATATATTATAGATTGTATTTACGTATTGCATATCATATAAGTTGTTTAGTTAAAACATTAACATATTGAAATATCGTAACTTTTATTTTAGATTCAAAAAAATAAAATAATATCTATAAAAAGCACCCCCAAAACCCCCAAAACCCTCGAAACTCATAATTATAATGATCTTGATAGCATTTCTTATGAGTTACAAGCTATCTTTTGAAAGCTTTAAAGGATCATACGCTTTTTATAAGATACGCTTTCATTACTCACTAAAATAATCACTTTTGTCAGTTTAATTTACTGACACATAACTGACAGGTTTTAATCAATTCATATCATTGGTTATCTTTAAAGATTGTACTCTTGATATGAGTTGTGTTTTAAAGAAATTAACCTATTGAAATATAATGTTTTTAGTTTTTACGCATTTAAAAAAAATAATAGAGGGTCTAAAAGGAACTGACAAAACTGACACAACTGACAAAAGCCTATTAAAAGGGATTTTACTGATCCCTATAATTATCAGTTTCTATTGAAATGTTTTCATAAGTGTTTTCATAACAGTCTATAAATCGTAATTATCCTATATCCTATTTATCGTTTCTCTTATGAAA
>NZ_JH725066.1:0-242370 GCF_000278215.1 Bartonella rattimassiliensis 15908 | reverse complement strand
TTTCATTTCACTGAATGCACCCATGCAGTATAATATTTGCACCATGATTTGCTTTTTATGGTCTATTCATACATGCCAATCTTCTATAAAAAATGGTCAATGCTTTCCACGTTATATTTACGAAGACACTCCAGTTTCAAAGAATAAAAACAAAAAACAATCCCATTTATTTACAGAAGACAGCACAACAGCTGGTTTACAACGACGTGATGCTATTACTGATGAAGGATTAACACATTTTAAAGCTGCTTACCCTAATGAAACCATAACAAAAGATGATCTATTCTATTACGTTTATGGAATTTTGCATTCGGAAGATTATCGCTCTCGTTATGCTGATAATTTATGCAAAGAATTGCCTCGTATTCCTTGCGTAAAAACTGCTGATGACTTTTGGAAGTTCGTAACAGCAGGGCGTGAATTGGGTCATCTGCACGTGAATTACGAAAGCATAGAACCTTATCCTGTGACCTTTAAAAAGGGTAATCCAAAACAGACAGAGATCTCTAATCCTGAAAAATTCTATTACGTGACTGAAATGAAATTCGCAAAAGCAGCTAAAGAGAAAGATAAATCAACGGTTATTTACAATGGCAATATCACAATAACAGACATCCCTCTTGAAGCTTATGAGTATATCGTCAATGGTAAACCCGCTCTTGAATGGGTTATGGGGCGTCAATGCGTTAAGACTGATAAAAAGAGTGGCATTGTGACTATGCTATTGAAACCGTTGGCAACCCTGCTTATCCATTGGAATTGTTTCAAAGGGTTATTACCGTAATTTAGAAACCATAAAAATCGTGAAAAAACTACCAAAATTGGAAATTAGAGAAACTGAATAACTTAAAAACATGCTCACATACTGGGTATGATAAACGCATAAGGGGTATAGAGCTTATAACCATAATCTATATCTCTTTTGTGAAGTTGATTAGATACAATCCTAATATGCATTATTCTAAAAGATAAGGCTTGCATTTTTAAACACTGTACTTTGGATTGCCTTTAAAAGATTATATCGTAATCTAAAATGACAATCCTTTTCAAAAGCTTTGTTTAAAGAGAGTTATGTATATTCATTTTCTTATATTACTTATAGGTTTTGTCGGTTCTTAAAACCCCCAAAACCCCTACAAAACCCTTTTAAATATATATTATAGATTGTATTTACGTATTGCATATCATATAAGTTGTTTAGTTAAAACATTAACATATTGAAATATCGTAACTTTTATTTTAGATTCAAAAAAATAAAATAATATCTATAAAAAGCACCCCCAAAACCCCCAAAACCCTCGAAACTCATAATTATAATGATCTTGATAGCATTTCTTATGAGTTACAAGCTATCTTTTGAAAGCTTTAAAGGATCATACGCTTTTTATAAGATACGCTTTCATTACTCACTAAAATAATCACTTTTGTCAGTTTAATTTACTGACACATAACTGACAGGTTTTAATCAATTCATATCATTGGTTATCTTTAAAGATTGTACTCTTGATATGAGTTGTGTTTTAAAGAAATTAACCTATTGAAATATAATGTTTTTAGTTTTTACGCATTTAAAAAAAATAATAGAGGGTCTAAAAGGAACTGACAAAACTGACACAACTGACAAAAGCCTATTAAAAGGGATTTTACTGATCCCTATAATTATCAGTTTCTATTGAAATGTTTTCATAAGTGTTTTCATAACAGTCTATAAATCGTAATTATCCTATATCCTATTTATCGTTTCTCTTATGAAAATGAAAAATGATGCGGTGGCTATAAAGCAGATAACAGCTATAGAGAAGGTGTAAAAACAGCAAGGTTTTATAATCATAATGCAAATGAAAGCATTGGTTATAAAAACAGTTCCTATAAAAAGCTGTTAAGTTGCAAATGTGTTATAAACAAAATTCACAAAAAAATTAAAAATCATTTAGTGAAAAAACTGATAGGTTATAAAGTTAAAAAAACGCATTATGAGAGCGTTTCTAAATATTATAAATGTATAGATTCAAAAAAGAACGCTATTGTTTCAGAAAGCCTATAATATAGCTTTAAAAGCTCATAAATATAAAAGACGCAATTCATAAGCATAAGATATTATCAATACATAATGCATTTAAAAAATACAAAAAATATCAAAAAAAGATAAAATATTATTTGACAATAAATACGTATTTTGTTATATAAATACTCAAGTGATGAAAACGCTTAAACCGTAAGCGGATAGGTTACGAAACAGCCTCTCCCATGTCTTTAAAATACTGGCTATCTTTTATGCTTTTGTTAGTATATGAGAATTTTGTCGGGTGTGGTTATGCCATACAATACTCTTATGAGAAAAGCGTAACAACGGACTTACGGCCGTGTTTTCAACGCCCGATGCTCTTATAGAGTGTCAAATGAAAACGTTATTAACCCGTAAGGCTTTAAATATGACAAATATATCAAAAAACACCCCCGTTCTCTCTAACATTGCAAATGAAACCGCATCTGTTAATAAACAACGGCCTGCAAAAAAATACGAATTTACAGGTGAAACAATTGAGGTTGGCTTTAAAACCCTTCATAGAATTAGAGCTTTAAGAGATTTTGGAGACGTCAAAAAAGGTGATTTAGGCGGTTTTATACAAGGTGAAAGTAATTTATCCCATGATGGCAATTGCTGGGTGGGCGGTAAAGCCAAGGTTTATAGCAATGCAAGGGTTTACGATAATGCCATTGTAAGTGGTTATGCCCATGTGAACAATATGGCTTGTATTTATGAAGATGCAAGGGTTTTTGGCAAGGCGGTTGTGGCTGGCAATATTTATGGCAATGCTCATGTGTATGGCTTTGCACGTATTTATCCGGATGCTCATATTTTTGGTAATGCTCAGGTTCATTATTACGCTTGTGTTTTTAATGATACAAAAATTTATGATAATGCGAAAATTTCCGGATATGCTTGTATTTTTGCGAATGTAAAGATTTTTCGCAATGCGGTTATTAAAGGTGATACTTGGGTTCGCAATAATATTGAAGTCTGTAATAAAGAAATTGTCTATAATGACCAGTCACTAAAAGACGCTGCGTAAATAACATAATGGCGCGGGCGCGGCGGGGGCGCCCCTCTTTTAAACATTTCATTCTAAAATTTAAATCTCTATATATAAAGGAATTGTGTTATGCAAAAGAAGTTTGCACTCACAAATGAGACACGTGTAATTAGTAATCATACTCTTTATCGCATTAAAGCTTTAAAAGACTTTTCTGATGTTAAAGCAGGGGATCTAGGGGGCTTTATCGAAAAGGAAAGTAACTTATCACATGATGGGAATTGCTGGGTAGCTAATGAGGCTTGTGTTTATAATAATGCTCTTGTTTCTGATAATGCTACTGTTTTTAATTATGCTCGTGTTTTCGATAATGCAACGGTTTGTGATAATGCAAAGGTATTTGATTTTGCTAGTGTTTATGACAATGCAAAAATACATGATAATGCCTTGGTTTTTGGATATGCTTTTGTTTACAAACATGCTCGTGTTTTTAATAACGCCGCTGTATGTGATAAGGCTGTTATAAGAGACAATGCAAAAGTCTATGGGAATGCTTTTATTAATTGGTATACACGTATTGAAGACAATAAAACGATTAATCTTGCATCTCAAATTTCTGATGACGCTTGTGTCTCTTTACCTATAACAAAAAAATACGAATTTACGAATGAAACGCGTTGTGTGGCTGGTCATACTTTACACCGCATACGTGCTTTAAGAGATTTTGCTGATGTAAAGACGGGTGATTTAGGTGGTTTTATCGAAAATGAAAGCAATCTCTCTCATGATGGCAATTGCTGGGTCTATGATAATGCTACCGTTTTTTGGGAAGCTGTCGTTTCTGATAATGCAAAAATACATGATAATGCTTGTATTAATAGAAATGCTAAAGTTTATGGCAATGCCGTTGTTAATGATGATGCATGGGTTTTCGGTGCAAATGCTCATGTTTATGGCAATGCAAAAATTAATGACAATGCTATCGTTCGTGGTCAAGTTTATGACAATGCCTTTGTTTGTAATAAAGCTAATATCGTTTTTGATGCAAAAATCTCTGATAATGCGAAAATTGCTGATAATGCTTATGTAAAGGGCTTTGTTTATGGCAATGCAAAAATATTAGGCTCTGCTCGTATTGATTGGGCTGCTCATGTTTACGATAATGCCGTCGTTTCTGACAATGTATATGTTTGTTACTTAGTAAAAATCTTTGGCAATGCTATAGTTGATGGCAATCAAAAAATTTATGATGATCTTGGGAATAATAACAAAACCATAAATGAAGCTGCTTAAATAAAGCATGGGCGTTGTGGGGGCGCCTGCTTTCAAACCAAATTTTTCCATTTCATAATTTTATCAAACGTTTATCACATTAGATTGTGAGGGTATCTCTATGTGTAAAAAATATGAACTAACCAGTGAAATTAAACAAATTAAAGATCGGATTACTAAAAAGATTACAAACCTTTATCGCATTCGTGCTTTAAAAGATTTTGATGATGTTAAGACGGGGGATTTAGGGGGCTTTATTGAAGATGAAACCAACCTCTCTCATGATGGCAATTGCTGGGTCTATGATGAGGCGTGTGCTTATGGCTATGCTCATGTTTCGGATCATGCAAAGGTACGCCATCTTTCTCATGTGCGTGGGCATGTCTATGGCAATTCTGAGATCTATGGAAAGGCTTTAATTTCTCAATATGCTAAAGTTTATGACCATGCTTGTGTTTATGGCAATGCCCATGTGGCTGGTTATATCTATGGCAAGGCTCATGTCTGTGATCACGTCATCGTTTATAGCAATTCCCATATTTATAATCATGCGCGCGTTTCTCATAGCGTTTTGGTTTATGATCATGCAAAAATCTATGGGCATTCAAAGGTTTTTGGCTCTGCTTGTATTTACAGTAGTGCAAAAATTTATGATCAGGCTGTTATTAATGGTCATGCACAATTTCATGGCTCTGTTTATGGCAAGGCCCATGTGAGTGGGCGTGCAAAAGTTTATGGATCTGTTTATGGCAATGCAAAAATCTCTGGTTGTGTAAAGGTCTATGGGCGTGCCTATGGTAAAGCAAAAATCGATCTAAAAAGCATTGTAAGGGTCGTTGATCAAGATTATGAGGTTTATGAAAAGGATAATGTCGTCAAGAGTGTTGATAAAACAGAATAAAAACAGGTATGGGGCGCCTGCTTTTATGGCTATAAACGCATTATAAAATGCTTTGTATAAACATATCATAAAAGAGAGAATTCAAAAAGAAAGCCGTACCAACTGATATGACGCGGCTTTCAAATATCTATATGAATCAACAATAATGGAGTAATGAAACCTGTATACAAAACGTATTAATATCGCAAGCGCTTTAGTCTCTTGATTAAAACTTATCAAACAAATCAAAACGTTTGGTAGGTTTATCAAAACACGTTTTTACATTTACGAGCGTTGGTTTTCAAAACAGCTTTTTATAAACGCTTTTATCAAATGGAAGGTTTTAAAAATTATTATTAACATCCATTTCAAACGTTTCTTATAAAGATCTCATTTATGTTTCAAACGTTTAAACGTACATTTAGAGAAGCTATCATAAGTATCTTTTTATTTTGCACTCAAATATAACTTCTTTGCAAATTAATCGCTCTATATTTGTGCTCTGTGCTTTTAAATGGTAACTTTTAAAACGTTTTTTAGTATCATATCTAAGGTAAAATAGTATTTTACTGCTGTGGTATTATTTGTCTCCATTTTTTTGTGGAAGCGAATAATTCCGTTCTTAAAGACTAGCCTGCAATATATTCATTAAAAGACTTTTGATTTCATAAGATATAACGCTTTGAATTTCATACTGTTGTGATGATAGGGTCTGTATAATGCCTGCCTATCGTTTTCTAAACTTTTAGACAGCATTTTAAAAGCGATCTTGTCCTTAATCCTTTTATGCAATCTTTATAAATTAAACCTATAAGCTTATGACAGTTTCAAACAGTTAATTTCTTTAATGCCATTTTAAAGGTTTTTCCCAATTTGGGGAAAAATTATATGATCTCTATTTTCTATAAATGCGTATCTTTTGATACAATTTACCTTATAACAGTTTCAAACGATTACCCTCTTATAGAATGATCTAATATTGCTATAACACTCTTTAGTTTTTGCGCTTCTCAATTTTGAAAACTATAATTTTATGTTTTTATCATGTGATTAACAAACCAATCTTTAAAACAAGATATAATCTTTAAACGTATGCGATTTATGTTATCGATAATTCCAAACGACTAAATTTTTAACAATGTGATTTGTACTATGATAAAAACGTATCATAAAATTTATAAACTGTTATGAATGATATCGGCTTTTCATTTCATTTGAATGCCCCCATGCGTTATAATATTTGCATCATGATCTTCTTTTTATGATCTATTCATACATGGCAATCTTCTATAAAAAATGATCAATTTAAACATGCATAAAAATGTGGATTCTGAAGGGGGTGTATATAAAATTATTTTACATAATATATTGATTTTTCTATGTTTTTATGTAATGTGTGGCGCCTGGTATTTCCAGCAATTTTGGATTAGCGACCACGACCGCCAAACACTGTGCGCATGACACGGCAACATTCAAACGGTTCTTGCTGTAGAGAAACTCAATGTTGCGCGGCAGATCTTCGACACTGGATGTCACCATAGAAATCAGCACGATCGGCGCTTCTTGGCCTTGAAACTTATCAACGGTGTCGACCTTAGCATTGTCCGGCAGGATGGAGCGCAGATAATTGACCTGCACATTATATGGCGTAACCACAAGAATATCGTCCTCGGTGATCGGGCGTGTGATGCCATTACGGTCGGTAAACTCTTGGCCAAGCAAGGTATCATATTTGATTTTGATGATCTCGCCTTCCTCAACGCTTTTTTATGAGCAGCCTTCATACTCTGCCGGGATCATGACAATCCCTGCATTGGGCAAATCAACGACTTGCAGATTCAGGCCCCGCTCAGCAGTGCTTTCATGATCAGTCAGACGACCATCATAAAAGGCATCAGAAATAAACTGGCAAATGCTTGGACGCATACGGCGTGTCTAGCCAAGGAAGATGCCGCGCTCAGCCAGAATAGTGGAATGATTGCCCAACAAGAATTCCAGCACTGACAATCCAACCTCGCCTCGATGAGTGCCTTGAATAGGCTGACCAAGCTGCATTTAATCTCCTACCAGAATGATATTCTTGGTCGCTGTGGCCACATCGCCACCACATTGGCGGTCGCAACTTGTCCGGCCTCATCAATAAACAGGTAATCCAGCTGACCATCAAAGTGCGGGCTAGCAAATATCCATGCGGTACTCGCAAACAGATCAGCACCAAGGCTCATATTCTCGGTCTTGGTTTCTGAGCGGATGAATTGCCCATCAAAGACGGTTTCATCATTACCGCTGCTAGGCTTTTTTGATGCCATGGAAGTTCCCACCTTTTTCAGCAGCAACGCTTTCCACTTTTTCCAGCAAATTGTGAATGGCCTTGTGCGAGTTGGAGGTAACGCCGATTTTCTTGCCGCGTTTGATCAGGTCCACAATGATATGACTGCTGGTATAAGTCTTACCTGCGCCCGGTGGACCTTGGATAAAGAGATAGCTGTTATCTATGCCGCGATGGCTTCCAGCGCATCGCCTTGCAGATCATCAGAGGTGATGACCGCTTCGCCCGACTGCTTGCCCTGAATGCGTGGTACATTTCGCGCCAGTAGTTTTGTCGCGACATGAGTGCCTTCTGGCGCTTCCAGCATAATGATCGGCATAGCGGTAAATAGCAGAGCGGATGATCTTGCTGTCAATCGGTCCCGGTGGGCCAATTGATAGGCTTTCCAGCAATGGTTCTTTGCTGGCCCCGCGCTTGATTTTGACAAGGCAGGTATCTTCATCGATTTCAATAATCGTGCCTGCATTTTCCATGATAGCAATATCAACGGCCTGAGCGCCGACCTTCAGCTTGTATTCCTGTGAAGGAAAGCGATAGCTGTATATCAGGGAACGCTTTTCAGGCTCGGAGCTGCCAACTTGCCGCAAGCCACCAAGGCATTCCGTATCGTCAACCAACTCATCTTCAAATTTGTTCTGCCGTTCAAAGCTGCTCCACCATTGCGGCTTGGCTTCCCGATTATGAAACTCCAGCAGATGCGATAGCTGCTCATTGATCAGCGGTGGGTTATCCTCGATCACGCCAAAGCTGGTTTGGTAATCCTCATATTCGATTTCCCAGTCCTTGCGCTGTAGCTTTTCTTCCTCGGCATATTCCGGAAGGCCCTTAAACCACGGCGCATCTTCCGGCTTAAGTGTCAGCAGCCAATCACGCAGCAAATGCGTGGAAACGCAATCCACCTCGTTATAATCAGAAATCTCTTGCAGCAATTCATCGGCACCTGTTTCACGCCATTCGTTGTAGACGATGATGCTATCGGCGGCGGTCGCCACAGTATTGGCACGCTTGTCCATATAGAAAGTTTCCATGTTTTTGATGGAATAGCCGGGTTCAGAGATGCGGATGCTTTCACGCACCACCAGATACAGATCAATGAATTTCTGGTTGTGAAGCAGATTATCCAGCTGCTCTTCGCAAACCGCATAATGGCAGGCCAATCGTTTCAGGGCTGTGGTTTCATAGTGGTTGTAATGATAGATATAGGCATGTGGGTGTTTAGCAAGATGATCAACCAGAAAACCCATGAAGCACTTAAAGGTTTCTTTTTCTTCTTCATGGTCATGCGCCCAGAACGGAAGGAACAGCTCCTTGCCATCTTTGAAATAATACACCCCAAATAAATACTCCAAGCCATTTGGGTAAAGCGGATCGCCTTCCATATCAAAGAATAGGTCACCATTATCCGGCACTGGCATACAGGTAAAGCCCTTGCCCAAAGAAAACGGAATGATCTCGCATTTATTCTCGCCAGTGGTGGCTTTGTGGTGTTGCAGGACAGCTTGGGAGCGCAGGTGTAAAAATACATCACAGCTCAAATCAGGGATTTTGGTGTCAGGTGCAGGGGCGGCAAGCTCTGCAACGGTGTGGATACCAGCCTTCCATAGCTTGTCCATCTGTGAGCGCTGAATGTTGGCTACAAGGCTTAAATGGTCATCTTGCTCCCACTGCGCTTTGTAGCCATCACACCACGGGCAGAAATTGCAATGGCCACAAGGCTCAGGATATGAGTCCGCAGGCAGGTTTTGCAGATAACTTTCAAAGCGGCCTTTGACGCGGGTGTAGTAATAGAAAAAATCAGCCACGCGGAAGCTGTGTTTTTCATGGTCGCCCAGAAACAGATGCATATCAGCCGGGCGCAATCCCTGCAGATCAGTCAGCAGCTCGAATAGACGCAAAGCTGCATGATATGCTTGGGCTCAGCCGTTCACGCCAGTTTGGTATCCAGCACCTCATAGCTGAAATCCCCTAAGTCTGACGACGTATCGCACTTAATCAGAAAGTCAGCATCACCCCGTGTTAGCTGGGCACGATCTTGCAGATTGCGGTCTTTAGGGATTTCAACGACGGATTTACCTTCGTCTTTAAGCTGCTGGAGATACGCCGCCTCATGTTCCAAGCCTTTTTGCTGCAGTAGCTGAGCTGTGGTACTGGCTTCGGCCTTGTCCATGCTCTCGCTCAGCGCCTTCACATCAAAGAAGCTCGCATGGTGACACCCCAAAAAGGTGACCAAGTCCGATGGTAAGTAGAGAATCTGATCGTTACCGTATCGCTGCACTTACATCCCTGCCATTTTTTATCATTGCCCTTGTGCTTATGAACGTTCTAGAATATTCTACATTTTAATGACCAAATTACAAATGAGAAGGCATGTCTGACGAGCACGATATTCTGACAGTTGAGGAAGTGGCCCGTTACTTAAAAGTAACAGAACGGCACGTCTATAAACTCCTGTCAGACAGGAAGATGCCCGCGTTCAAAGTTGGTGGAGCTTGGCGTTTCAAACGAGAGCAGCTCGAAGAGTGGATAGAAGAAGGCGTTAACGAACAATCAAAAGAAAAAAGAACCAACAAAGATGATTGATATTTTTAAGACAAAATACAGCGATTGGAATTCTCTTGAGAGAACGCTTGAGGCTATTGGTGACAACAAAGCTAAAGGCGATGCGTTTGAATATTTCTGTTATTTTTATTTGAAGTTCTTATCTGACTTACATCAGATTAAAAAGATATATTGCCCAATTGTTGATAACCGTCCGTTTCCAAAGCATGTTGTTGATAAGCTTCGTCTGGAGAAAACAGACTATGGCGTAGATGGAGTTTTTATCAACAATGCAGGAGATTATATCGCTTGGCAAGCCAAGTTCCGGTCTGGGCGAGCAGCACTTACATCACGCGAACTTTCAACATTTTGGGCTGAAGCAGAGTACGCTGATTACAGGTTAATTATTTCTAACACCCACATTCTACCGAATGTAGCTCATAAAAAAACCGGGCATCTAAGTGCATTAGTTGACCGATTTACCTCTTTGGACGAAGACTTCTTTTCTTCTTTATATCAGGCTGCCATTTCTCAAAATATTCAGATTGAAAGAGATAAGAAGAGTCCTCGACCATATCAATCTGAGATACTTCAAGATATTATTTCTGGATTTTCATCAAGTGATCGAGGAAAGCTCATTGCGGCTTGTGGAATAGGAAAGACTCTCATTGCACTGTGGACCCTTGAGCATCTTCAAGCTGACAACGTAATATTTTTTGCCCCAAGCCTGCAACTTGTTAGGCAAGCACTGGAAGAGTGGTCCGCTGAGTCTTCATCGCCATTTCAGTATTTGTGCGTTTGCAGTGATCAAACAATTGATGCAGAAGTTGATAGCAATAACATTGATATAGGCGATATTGATATACCTGTGACTACCTCAGCAGAAGCTGTACGTAATTTTATTGCCCAGCCTTCTAATAAAAAGAAGTTTATTTTTAGTACATATCAGTCTGCGGAAGTAATAAAGAATGCGCTATCCGAGAATGAAAATAGCTTTTCATTCGATATCGCTTTTTATGACGAAGCGCACAGAACTGCAGGAGTTTCAAACTCTCAGTTTAATATTGCTCTTGACGATGCTGCCATTAAAACAAAGAAAAAACTTTTTCTTACCGCTACAGAGCGCCTCGTTAGACCAAAACTAAGCTCAAAACTCGAAGAACATAATCTCTCTGTTTTTTCTATGAATGATAAAAGTATCTATGGTGATGTTTTTCACCGGCTTACTTTTGGTGAAGCAATAGAGAAAAATATTATCTCAGATTATCGCATTGTATTTACGGGAATTAGCAGTTCTGAATATAATAAACTTATAAAAAAAAATGTTTATGTGACTGATGATGATAGTCATACAGAAACTGCTCAAAATATTTATAAAATAGCCTTGCTAAAGAAATCCATACAAGATCTTGGATTAACAAAGGTTATATCATTTCACTCTAAGATTTCTGAATCTCGCGATTTTGCAAATCGCTTGTCTGCTGAGAGCTCTTTTGGTGATAAAAAGACTGCTATTGCACACATCAACGGAGCCATGACTGCTCAAGATCGTGCTGAGATAATACAAAATTTTGAAGACTCAGAACTGGGCGTGATCACAAATGTTCGTTGCTTGACTGAAGGAATAGATATTCCTCTAATTGATGCTGTCTTCTTTGCTGACCCTAAAGGTTCAATGATTGACATTGTGCAGGCTGTCGGTCGTGCTGTAAGACAGAAATTTGGAGAAACAGGCAGGCTTTCGTATATAATCATTCCTGTGTTACTCGATCAAGAAGATGAAGATGTACTTTCTGGAGCTGGATTTGAAGCTTTATTTAATCTCATTCAAGCTATGCGAGATCAAGATGAAGCTCTTGCAGAATGGATCGATTCAATCAATTTGGCTGCTGCAAAAGGTCGAATAAAAGGTAGTAGTTCTGTTCCGGGAAAAGTAGTTATAAATCTGCCAACGGAATTGAACACTTCGGACTTTGAAGATGCGCTTTTGCTACGAATTGCAAACGTAAATAAAAACCCAACGGGTACCATAGGTGTCGGTAGTAAACTTGGAAAAAATGAAAGAAAAGGCGACTTCACACGTATTTTTAAGACACTTTGTGACTATACACCGATAAAATTAGAAGAAAGCTTAATAGCTCCGACATTTGAAATTATCACTGATAACCCTGATGCAATATACACGTCAAAAGAGATCAGAATAAACAATAACAATGTATCTCACTGTAAAAGGGTCGGCTTCCTTCATGAAGTAGAGAGAAACAAATACCAATTAAGTAAACTAGGCCTTTTGTACAAGCAAGGCCATATAAGCTTTTTAGACGCTCTTAGAAACCAGTTTCTTTTGTACAGGGAAGAACATAAAGACGGTATTCTCTTTCCATATAGGGAGGCGATTAGCTTCATGCTTGAAATAAAGAGTCTGAACTACGTCCAGTTTTTGTACAGCTTATTTTCAATTCAATTCAATGATGGAAAGCCTGATTTAGAACTTGCAATATCGGTTGCCAAGGAAATAGAAGCTGCATACCCTAATATTTTGCTTACAAACGAAGCAAATAAGAATGAGATACTTAAAGACTTAAATTCAAGATACGAAAAGGCTTTTTCGTACAATAATGTATGGACAGATCGTACTACAGCTGGAAACCAGTATCGATACCTTATGCGGCACATAGAAATCTTTGATGAGTGCTTTACCTCAAATAAAAATATCTTTTTAATAATAAAGGAAAAAGAAGCGTTCCTAGCGTCACTCCTTGCGGAGTCAGAAAAACACATAAATAAAGATTATGGAGATACGCTTTGGGTGAAATAAATCAAAAAAAATATTTTAGCAAACATGTAAAGTCACTTGGTCACACTCCGATTTATAAAATGCATAAATATTTCGCGAGAAGACCTCACAATATATTTCGTGAACTCATCGACTTTTATACGAAGGAAGGTCAAATAATTTTTGATCCATTTGGTGGAGGGGGCGTCACCTTAATTGAAGGGCTAACTCTTAATCGAAAAATTGTTTCGACCGATGTTAATCCGGTAGCCTCTTTTATCCAGTATTGCCAAGTTTGTGACGTTGATGCCGCTAAAATTCTTTCTTATGCACTTGACCTTAAGAAAATGGTTAAAGGTCATTTTGAAGATTCTTTTACAACAGAATGCGGAGACTGCAAAAACAACAAGGCACATGTTCGTTGGATAGAGCATGCATATTTAATAAAGTGTCCACATTGTAGCAAAAACACATCCTTTCGTAATGACAATAAAGCGCTTAACGATGCTGGAAAACCAAAGAATGGCATATATGTCTGCGACCATTGCAGCTCAAATATTAAGGCAGCAGACGCTCCCAGAATTTCCAGTGAAATAATTAGCTTAAGATATCGATGCAAGAAATGCGGAGCACATGATGCAAAGGAACCATCTAGAGACGATATTGAGAAACATAAACAATATAGTGAAAACCTAGAGAAATTAAAAACTAGTTTAGGACTTCATTTTCCTGATTTTGAAATTCCGGCTGAATGGGACCGACAACAGGAAGACTGTCTTCATAGAAAAGGCTTTATGAAATTTACAGATTTTTTCACCCCTAGAAACCTTTTGATTTCGGCGAGCTTTTTTGAAATGGCCAAGAAGCTTAAAATTCAAAAAGATATGAGTGATCCCGAGTATGATTTTTTAATATTTATATTGAGTTCATTAATCAGGTACACCAACAACATGAACTTCTCAACTTCATCTTGGATGGATGGAAGACCTGTTGCGTGGGCAAAGCATGCGTTTTGGATACCAAATCAATTTATTGAAGCCAATCCATTTGAATATTTTGACAATAGATTAAAGGCGATCAAGTCTGGCCTAAAAGATCGAGATTCTAGATTTAATTCAAAGAAAAGTACTCTGAACTTCTCAAACCTTGAAAAGGGTTCTGCAGACTTCATGGTGCAATGCGTGGATTCAAAACAGGTCGATATCCCAGATGGTTCTATCGACATGATTATAACTGATCCACCATATGGAAGTAATGTCCAATATGGTGAATTGTGTGCTTTTTGGCAGGTCTGGTTAGAAGGCAGAACTAAGTTTCCACTTCCAGAGCATAAGCTTGCCTCTGAAGCCGTTGTTCACAGAAAAACAAAAAATAAAACCTACCAGAAAGATTTTTCCGATTACTATGAACTTTTACTCGGCGTTTTTCAAAAATGTAATAGTGTATTAAAATCAGACGGTTGCTTGGTTTACACCTTTAACAATAAAGATATTAGAGCATGGTATGCCGTTATCAAAGCAACCTTGGATGCAGGATTTCATATTGAACCGGAAGGGATTTTTTACCAAGAAGCCATTCATGCTTATCGAGATACGGCGCACCTCCGTCACGATGGAACTCCACAGGGTGATTTTATTTATACATTCAGCAAGAAAAGTCTGCCTAATGAGAAAGACTATAATGGCAGTTTCAATGAATGTCTCAATGATACGATGTTAAAGCTTCAAGAAAAAGACTGCAGTGTGTCATTCGGGGAATTTTTAGTTGAGCTTTATGCTAACTCGGCCCTTTGCCTAATACGTCAGATTAAAGATGGAGCAAATATTGAGGATATCGAAAACGAATTTAATTCGATGTTGCTAGAAAAAGCCTATGCGCGGATAGATCTAAGAACTAATCAAGAAACGGAGAGCTTAGCGGATGTTGCAGCTTGCTAAATCAGAAAATCAACCACGTTTGATATGGTCGGATCTGGAAGATACATTTTCATCTACAGAACTCTGTAAATCTTTAGAAGATCTAGAAGAAAAATATAATGTTTCAAATGAAGAATCTTTCTTTAAAAAACTAGTTAACACTTCTGTTTCAAAATTACAGCCATACCACAGGTGGGTTAGATACCGCGAAGGTTATGCAGGAGATCTTGTTAAAGAAATTTTATCCAGATACCCAAACGTTTCTGGCGGTATTGTTCTTGATCCCATGTGCGGCTCAGGTTCAACCTCTGTAGCAGCGTCAGAGCTAAGCATTTCGTCTGTCGGCCTAGACGTTAATCCTTTCGCAATATTATCTACAGAAGTCAAATCTTACGCTTTATCTACAGGTGAACTGCAGAAACTTCATAAGATAATAAATAATTGGAATAAATGTACTGACCATGAAAAATATGAATACAACGAGTATGAGGATCAAATTAGTAAATATTTTGATCAAGGCAACTTTACTGAACTTGTTAAAATAAAGCGCCGCATTCACGAAGAATCAAATAAACGCATATTCAACATTTTGAATTTTTGTTTATTAGCAATTTTGGAGGACTGTTCTAATCGAAAACGTGATGGTAATGGGCTGGCAACAAGACCTTCACCTGTAGGCGACATTAAAAAGCGTTTCTTGGACCAGCTGCAACTAATACTGATTGATTATGAAGAGAACCCACACAATGAGGACAGTTTAGCACGTGGCGTAGAACTTGATGCAAGAAAGTTGAGTTTAAGTGCCATATCTGGCGATCACGCTGGCTCTATTATATTTTCTCCGCCCTATGCAAATTCATTCGATTATTTTGAATCATATAAGCTGGAAATTGTTTTTGGAGAATATTCTCTACTAAGCAAACTTGGCAAATACAGGGAAAGGCTTGTACGAAACTATAGAATTAACAAGTCTGCTGAAAAAACAACTGATATTGATTTAGTTGATATGCTGTGTGTTGAAATCGAAAAAAAGATTCCTGAAAAAGAGAGAATGACTGGCAAGCGTGACAGTCGTACACGTCTCGTGCCGGGTATGCTTCGATCATATTTTTATGATATGCGAACAATTATTGAAAACTGCTACGATGTTTTATTAAAAGGCGGATTTATGCACATCGTTGTCGACCAAAGTGCTTATGTAGGAATACCCATACCCACAGATACACTCCTAGCTAAGATAGCAGAAGATACAGGTTTCAAAGTAAGGGAAATGATTGTTTGCCGAAGAGCTAGCACATCTGGCCAGCAGCTGAAAATGAACCAAAGACTCAAAGAGCTGCTTAGAGAAACAATAATTGTACTAGAAAAACCACTCTAGTGTATTTGATAAAGCAAGCATTCGGCATATCTACCCCGAACTAGCCCTTTGAGCTTACGTCTGCCCGCCCAAACCCAGCTCATGAACTGTTCTGGTACTTCGGCGTGTTCCTCACGATTGTTTTTACAGCGCAGTATTGAACCCTGGAGTGCCCCGCTGCCAAGATTGTAGATGAATGACACTAGCACATCGAATTGGCCATCTGTCAGCGGCACATTGATTAGGCGCAGGACGGCACGCTCTGCGATCTGGGCATCTTGGCGCAAGAGTTCCTCAGCCTGTGTTTCATCAATGCCTGCCGAAAAGTCCTCGTCGTTTTTCACAACATAGCCATAACCGATTGTGGGATAGCCAGCCGGGCAAAAATAAACGGTCCGAGAGAAGCCCTCGAACTGTTTGATCAGGTCAAATCCGTTTTGTGTTATATGTCTCATTTTTCCAGTGTTCCTATAACTTTAAGGTTTTTGCTCCCATATTCAAAAGCGCCATGTCATTGCCATTGCCCGAGGATTTCTTTGCGCTCAATCATCAGCGTAAAGCGATCAATGTCGTATTGCTTGGCCGTGGCGTAATCTTCCAGTGCGTACCAAGCTTTACGGGCCAGTGTGGTGGCTATTTTCTTGACCGTGTATTCAAAAGCATCGAGCAGTGCTTCAAGCTCTGCATCGGTGTACTTCTTATTTTGAACATCTTCAATCACGGCCTTATAAAATAGTTTGCTCATGGTGTTATCTCCCTATTTTCAATTACTTTTTACACTTACAGTAACGCTTCATTCCGGGCACTTATCAAGTGAATAAGATTTTGCTTTTCAAGGATTTGAGCGGAACTTGGCTAAGGCACGTTGACCAAACCAGAAGGACATGACAGCGGCAAATAATGCCTGTGTTTCAGCATCCCACACGGCGATTAGTCCGTCGGTAATTCCGACATCCTGATCCAATAACTTGAACAGTGCAGCGGTTTTGACGGTGGCGAACAGAATGAAAAACGCATAGGTGATAAGCGGGCGAACAGATGCACGCAGAGCCTCAACCCATTTCACCCCACTGGGCTGGCTGGCATGAGCATAGAGCGCTTCGCTTTCTGCCACATCTGCCTGCACCTGTATTTCTTCAAGGCGCTGCGTATGGCCTTGGCGTTGCGCCTCCATTTGTCGATCCAGAATGGCGAGTTCATGTTTACAGTCGGCATGATCACGCCAGAGTTTCAAAAAATCCGGAAACGCAGATGATAAAAAGCTCAGAAGGCTTCCAAGTAATATCAGCAGAGTTTTTCTCCTGTTTATTTAGGGGTAAAGGGTCCAAGTTTTGCAGCCACACCCGCGACTAAGAGCGCCAGAACACCAATGGTGATCCAGCGCACAACGGTTTGCAGAAAGGTGCGTTGCATGGTTTTGATTGAGCCTGCCAAATCGCGCAGCGTGCGGATGTCGTTGGCAGCCTCTTCATCTGCCAAGCCCACTTCCTTTAAGGCTTTTCTGGCTCCTCGGCAGGCAGCTTGCTCCAGCAGAGACTCAAATTCTGTACGCGGCAGACACACCATATCGTCCTGCCGCTGATGGTTATCAGCGGTCATGATTACTCTTCCTGTTTTTAAGGGTTATTGGTCGGCGGTATGTACGACCGGATTTTCAGCAACGGCACTGATTTAAAACAGCTCACCGCGAAGCCGAACAGCCGTTACGCGGGCCAGCGTGCTTCATTTCTCACCAGCACCAAAGGCAATATGTGTGCGCTCCTGCAGCTCTCGAGTTGTTGAGATTTCTCATCAAGTCTACGCACGTCTCAAGCGTGCAAATGCTGCTAAACCCTTTGTTGATGTTAAAACAAAAATAAAGCCTGACAAGGTAGTTGAACAAATTAAGCAGATAAAACAAGAAGCCAACCAAACATCATCTGAAACAGTAACAGAGGAACCCTCGTTCGAAAAACCAAAAGCACCTAAAGCTTCCAAGCCATCAACATCTACCCCCAAAAAGGCTTAAAAGTTGAAATTAATTATCCACCAAAAATGGTATCTTCAACAGGTAAAAGATACCTTCACAAGCCTTCAAGCCCCTCGCCTTCATTGGGCTCTGCGTAATGCTCTAAACACCGCAGCAAAACAAGTTGAACGCTTTACTGAAAAGCAAGTTGCTGACATCTCATCAACCCAAATAAAGCGTATAAGAAGAGGTGTTTATATTAAAGAAAAGGCTACAGCAAGGTTTCTTGAGACAGATATCATTGGTTCTGGAACACCAATACCTCTTAAATTTTTTAAAGTAAACGAAACAAAACGCGGCGTAACTTACACACTGTTTGGAAAGAAAGAAATCTTACCCTATGGTTTTATCAAGGGAGGCAGTTTTCCAAAGCGTGTTGAATTAAAAATGGGAGGGAATATGTTTCAAAGAGATGATGGAGACCAATTCCCCATTGCAAAACAAGAAGGACCTTCAATTGCTAAAGTGATGTCCAAGCCAGAAATTGCAAGTGCTATTGCACAATATGCCAATGAAAGATTAACTGAAAACATACAGAGACAACTTAAACGTCAAGAATATGCTGCCAACAAGAAAGGCTAGATCATGTTATCAAGCTTTATCTATATCTGACATATCCTTATGAGTTTAAGCATTACATATTCCTATTGCAATTTTAAAAAAAGATCATCATTTATGCTTTGTTTTTTCATAAAAAAGTCAATAAAATCAATATAAAAGGCACTTCCCAGCGGGTTGGCTTCGTTGCGGGGCAGGCTAGCGCGAATTATCGCTAGCGACAGAATTTTCAAATTGACTGTACATTGTACACATAGCGCATTGATAAATAACAAATTTAATGTGCATTAATATACACCTTGTACAATCTATGATTGTTTTTATAAAAAGATTATATTGCTACTTGATAATGTGGCAACAATATGAATAACTAAATCAGGTGCCTAAGAAACACCTTAAAGCAACTAGCGGATGGATTACCGAAATAATCTCTTCCCGCCGAGATTTAAAAACTTTGACTCATCACATGCTTTGTAGCATATAGTGATTTTGTCAGGTGTGGTTACACTATACAATACCCTTGCGGGGAAAGTGTAACGATGGACTTATCGCCGTGTTTTTCAGCGCCCGACACTCTCTTTAGAGTGTCAATGAAAAACATCTAACGATAAGAAGTTCACATGAACACACTTATTCCAATATTGGAACAAACAATTGATCAGGAAACTGTTCAAACTGTTAACGCTCGTGATTTGCATGCCTTTTTGGAGGTAGGTAAAGACTTTTCAGATTGGATTACTGATCGTATCAAAAAATATAATTTGCTAGAAAATCAAGACTTTGTTTGCTCGCCAAATTTGGCGAGCAAAGGTAGGGGGGGTCACAATCGTAAAGACTATCACCTGATCTTAAGTGTAGCGAAAGAACTTTCGATGCTTGAGAATAATAAGAAAGGCAGAGAAGCTCGTTTATATTTTATCGAATGTGAAAGACGGTTAAAACAGGCAATTACTCCACAGATAACCGCTCCACAAGTTGATTATTCCAAACCCGAAGCATTGCTTGGTGTCTTGAACCACCTACAAAGTCAAATCAAGCAAAAGGATAATACCATTGCTGAATTGACTCCAAAAGCAGAGGTTCTGGAAGGCTTAAAACGTTCTGATGGTCTGTTTGGTCTTATCCGAAGCTGCAAAAATGTTAGAGATACGACCAAAAGATTTAACCGATTACTTACGTAAAAATGATTGGGTCTATCGGCGCCGGCTCCAGGGGCACCTCTATTACCTTATCAGGATAAAATCAAGAAAGGCTTCATGGATTGGCCTGCTATCACTATTCAAATACCGGATGGTATAGAGAAGGTACTCCCTTCAACAAAAATCACATCGAGAGGATTGGCATGTTTAAGAGAACAAATCCATGGAGATGTACAATGAAGATAGATACCAACTTCTTATGCGATTTATGGATGGCACTGTTTAAATTTTCTAATGATGAAAATGTGAGCGACAAAGATTGTAGTGCTCTGGTTCAAACTATGAATACAATAGAAAAGGTTCTAGTTTTAAAACTTCAAAATGACGTGCCTAATATTACAAAGATTTTAGCAATTCTTACAGACTTTGGTTCTTCAGAGCTACCGCATAGCATGGATTCTTTGTTGCGCGCTTATGAACCAAATTTCGAGAGCCCTATTAAAAAGGTTGCTTAAGTAAAAAATATATCCCTCCCCGTTCTCAAAATGGGGAGGGTTTAAGATGCTTCTTCTAAAGCTGTCTGCTCCTTACAATTCTTTTGAATAGGCGTCAAACTTATTTGCAAATCTAATGCACTTAAAACACTAAGAAAAGTAGAAAGGCGTGGATCACCTTTATCGCTTAAAGAACGATAAAGAGACTCTCTTGATAGTCCTGTATTTTGAGCGATTTTACTCATTCCTTGGTTTTTTGCTATTATACCAAGAGCATGAGCAAGATACTTACTATCTTTGCTTTCAAGAGCATCTTCTAAAAGAATCCTTTGTGTCTCAGGTGTCTTGAAATATTCACTTGTGTCAAATTTAGTAATTTCCATGTTTCATTTCCTTTACTAATTGAAGAGCTTTTTCGATATCCTTTTGTTGTGTGGATTTATCACCAGCATTTAATAACAAAATGATTTGTTTACCTTGTTTTACAAAATAAATTCGATAGCCAGGACCATGATGCATTTTTAATTCTCCAATTCCACGAAAAAATTTTACATTTCCAAGAAATCCCGTTTCTATTCTTGCTATCCGTTTAACAATATGTGCTTGCGCAATCTCATCTTTTAAAGAATCTAGCCATTTTATAAAATTCTCTGTTTTGTATACTGTAAATATCTGTAATTTATAAGATACAATTTCTACAATGTCAAATACATTCTTTTGTTCCAATGAAAAAGCTACATAGGTTTTAACAAGCCAACCTTCCGAATGGGAAAGAGGTCAATTTTTTAATCCAGCTCTGCTTTTTGCAGGGCTTTTTTATGGAGAAACATATGCGAAAAATATCACCAGAAGGGCTAGCACTGATTAAACAATGGGAAGGCTTGCGTTTGAATGCCTATAAAGATGCCATCGGGGTATGGACCATTGGTTATGGACATACAAACAATGCTGGAAAACCTTTTGTTCATAAAGGCATGGCAATCACTGAAAAACAAGCTGAAGAACTTCTTTGCCAAGATTTAAGACAATTTGAAAATGCCGTTGAACAAGCCGTTCAAGTTTCTTTAACCGATGAACAACTCGCGGCATTGGTCTCCTTTTGCTATAATGTAGGAACAACAGCTTTTTGCAATTCGATCCTATTAAAAAAACTCAATAGTGGCGATTATGAAGCAATCCCAACCGAATTACAGAAATGGACCAAAGCCGGTGGAAAACGCTTGCAAGGTCTTGTACACCGGCGTGCAGCAGAAGCAGGCTTATGGGCGAAAGGTGCTTTTGTTTCCTCTAACTATCAAACCGTAGAAATGCAAGCACAAACAGGGCTTTTCAAAGCCGAAGCCCTTGCACCAGTCATTGGTTCTTTTTCTGGGCTTGGAGGCTTATTAGCAGGCAATGGTCCAGTGCAATGGGCGCTCGCCACTATCATGGTTTTAGCTGCATGTGCTGGCATTTTCTTTGTTGCTAAACGTTTTCAGGAACACCGCCTATGATCTTATGGATGAAAAGAAATCTGCTGTTAATAGGCGCGGCTCTAGCCGCTTTTTTTATGGCTTTGGCAAAAGCTTTTACCCTTGGAAAAAAGGCAGAACGGCAAAAGCAAACAGAAAAAAACTTAAAGGCAGCAACAACACGGCTGGAGATGGAAAATGAAGTTAATAAGAAAAGTGATACTGATGTGCGTGCTGCTCTCTCTCGTTGGTTGCGGGACAAATAAGCATGTCTCTTGTATTGGTTGGTTGCCCATTTATTTAGAGAGACAAGATGTCAACGCTATCAGGTCCAATTTAGCAAGAGAGATCTTAAAGCATAACAAGCAAGGCGAACGCATGTGCGGGTGGCAACATGGCTAGAAAAAAACCACAAGACGATACAGAGCTTACAGAAGCAGAAAAAGAAATCCTTCAAGAAATTATTATGACCTACAAAAGTATAAAAGTGATGTCACGTTATACGAGATGGATTGTACTCATTATACTCTTACTAGCGCTTGATTTTTCACGCCTTATAGATGCATTGGTAAATATTTTTACACAAAAACCAAATATCCGACTCTAAATACATTCTGAGATGTGCGAAACTGTTTAGCAAATGAATTATCAATTTCGCACGCCTTGTGGAGGCAATCAATAATATCTTTGCACATCTCAAACAGTGGGGTTCAAAAGATTAGCTCCCCAAAAATCTTTCATAAAAGCTCTCAAAAAACACCTCGAAAAGAAGTTTTGATTCGTAATAATTGAGAAAGTCTCAAAAATATTTGCTAGAATCATGAGAAGATTTTTTTCTAGCAGGATTTTTTAGATGCTTACATCATTTGGCAAAATTTTACGCAAAATTCGCCTTGATCGCTTCGAACGACTCTTAGATATGGCTGATAAAGTAGGCATATCTGTAGCATTTTTATCTTCTGTCGAGATTGACAAGAAATCTATTCCAGTAGGCATGGAAGACAAGATCATAGAGCTTTATGATTTAGATAGAAATATGGCTTCTCTCTTAAGAAAAGAGGCTGATATCTGTCGTAAGAATTTTACAGTCAAACCTTCTGACTCATTTGGACATGAAGCTATGGACATGTTTGTTAAAACTTTAGAAAATTTTTCATAACAGGATTCGGCAGAATTTAAAAAATTGTTGGAGAAAGTTAGGAAAAAAGGAAGTACTTTGGAGAGGTACATTGGAAAATCCTATTCCCGAACCTTTATTTATCCCGAACCTTAAAAAAAGACACGCAAAATCAAAAAATTATAGCACGATAAAAGCTCCGTGGCGGAGAGAGAGGGATTCGAACCCTCGATATGGTTTCCCATATACACGCGTTCCAGGCGTGCGCCTTCAACCACTCGGCCACCTCTCCAGAAATTCGCACTATACCCAGAAAGAAATAACGCGCAAGTCTAAACTATACATTCAAAATTAAAAAAACAAATTCTTTTATTAAAGTAAGAGATGATATTGTTGAATAACAAGCACATCCTTTCTTTTTAAGAGAAAACTTTTCCGTGGATAGATATCGTACAATGCAATTCTGATTACTTTGTACAATGAATTAGTTCTTTCTCTTTAATGTTCTTCCTTATCACCTTATATCCTTTCTTAGAGCACGTACAGCTCGTGCTGTTTCACATTGTAACGCTTTTTGCGCTAAAATTTTCATCTCTTCAAAACTATGTGTCTGCAAACATGTCTTTACTGGAGAAATATCGCAAGATAGCATAGAAAGCTCATTAATTCCCAACCCAGTCAAAATCATCGCACCAAAAGGATCTCCAGCCATACCACCACATACACTAACCCAACAGTTATGTTGGATTGCCCCCTGAATAGTCTGATAAATCAGACGTAAAACTGCTGGATCAAGACTATCAGCTTCAGACACAAGATACGGATTTTGCCGATCAACAGCCATCGTATACTGTGTTAAATCATTGGTTCCAATAGAGAAAAAATCAACATGGACGCTCAACACATCCGCCATAATGGCCGCTGCTGGAACTTCGATCATAATACCAAGTTTTAATTTTGGTGCATCAATATCGTTACGGATTTCTTCTGCAATCTTTTTTATAGCAACAATCTCTGAAACAGACATTACCATTGGAAACACAATCCATAGATCTCCTCCCTCTTTTGCTGCTCTATACAAAGCATGTAACTGAGGAATCAAAAGATCACGTCGACGTAACAAAAGCCGTGTTCCTCGAACACCTAAAAAAGGATTGTCTTCTTTAGATAAATGCGTAGCCTGTTTATCCCCACCAATATCAAGCGCACGAATAATTAATGGCTTATCTCCTACAGCTCTAATCATCGCACGATATATATCAAATTGTACCTCTTCATCCGGAATATGTGGATTCTCTAAAAACAAAAATTCCGTACGCATGAGTCCCACACCTTCAGCCCCTAAATCAAATGCAACAGGAACTTGA
The DNA here is from genome assembly GCF_000278215.1 of Bartonella rattimassiliensis 15908. Taxonomy (GTDB): domain Bacteria; phylum Pseudomonadota; class Alphaproteobacteria; order Rhizobiales; family Rhizobiaceae; genus Bartonella; species Bartonella rattimassiliensis. The sequence continues at coordinate 218,133 of NZ_JH725066.1, read as the reverse complement.
TTTGCGTAGTTGACATTAGCCATGATACGAATTCTTTGACCATCTATCGTTTGCGCTGGGGATCTACACGCATTTATCTCACTGACACGTTTCTGTGCAGCAATATTAATTTGCCTTTGAACATCTTCAACATCTTCAAAGGTAGGATCAAGGTAAATGAACCCATTATCGCCATCAATAATAGCTTGAATATCGGACTGAACCGATAAAATATCAGAGCCTGCAGCAACAACCATCGGAATATCAAGACTACGCGCCAAAATAGCCGTATGAGATAATGGACCTCCCCATGCTGTTGCTAATCCTTTTATCTTTGTACAATCGAGTTGTGCTATATCAGAAGGAGAAAGATCATTTGTAACCAGAATTACACCACGTGGAATATCATTTAAAAAGAATGACCTATAAGATGGATTTATTTCACCTAAAACACGACGACCAATATCAAGTAAATTAACAGCACGTGCGGCTAACAAAGGATTATCTACCTTAGAAAACATATCTGAAAATTGCCGAACTGCTTTATCCCAAGACCAAGCTACACCGTGACCTTCTGCTATAAAGCGATAAGCTTGAGATATTAAGTTTTCATCTTCAAGTAAAACCATTTGCGCAGAAAAAATCGCAGCAGAATCCGCCCCTATGCGCACTGTAATATCAGAAATCAACGATGCCATTTTTTGTTTTGTTTTTGTAAGAGCATCTTCAAGACACGCTGTACCAATAGCAAAATCAATTGGCTGGTCTATTATGGAAATATCATTTTGCTTTAAAACAAAAATCTTACCAAACGCTAATCCTGAACTTGCTCCAACACCAGAAATGCCTTTTTGCATAGAACGTGGATACCAACCATGAAAAGTCTTTGTTTGAGATTCTATTGCTCTCATCACGCATTTTTCACTAACGCTCACCTTTTTTACAATAGAAATCGCATCCTTAAGAAGTTGTGTTCCTTCTGCAGCATCTGTAGAAAAAATTAAAACATCACCGTTTTTTGCTCCCAATTGCAATAACCCAACTAAATTTTTCATTTCAACGGCGTATTGGCCATGGCGAACCCTGATAGAGCTTTGAACCTTTTTCGCAAAATCAGCCCAAAGAGAAGCTGGTCGTGCATGAAGACCACTTGGATAATCTAAAGTCCATTCTTGACACACAGAAAGATCACCAATTAAAGTTTTTTCTATCTTCATATCTTGATCAAACAGAGTTGTAACAATTTGCTGTTTATCTGTCGTTGTTGCAAGTACTTCAAGCTGTTTTTTATCAAGTAAAAGAGAGGTCAATTTTTTGCAAATTTCTCTATAGCGTTCTGGACACGCTGCAATAGCAATAACCAAATGTGCTTTCTTTCCATCCTGCCACTCAACACCAGCAGGGACCTGTATAACAGCAACAGCGTCCTTGATAATTAAATCACGATTCTCAACCATGCCATGAGGGATAGCTATACCATTCCCAAGCCAAGTATTGGTCATTTCTTCACGTGCAAGCATGCTTGCCAAATAGCATTTGTCAACTGCACCAACCTGCATAAGTAATTCAGCAGCAGCATAGATCGCATCATTTTTATGATCAAAAGTAGCTGCAAGTTGGACAGATCTTATAGACAAGATTTCACTTTCGGTAAAATCCACATTCATTGCTTCTGCTTTCTCACATCTCATCATGAATTCAAATTGCCTCACATTTGAACACGAATACTCTGATAAATCCCTTTTCAAAGCTGCATTTACAAAAATACAAGCTATAAACAATATAATGATTCTCTTTTATTTTGCGGAATATAGCCAAGTGAGGTACCTAAACACCTCAATATAAACGATAAAACAATTTGGATATGATCATCCAGCGGATTGCTTAAAACTAACATACGCAAATTTGACTCTTACTCTTTACTCTACAAAGACAAAACCTCGCTTTTAAAAGCCCCAATAGCTTGAAAAACTATGTTTTAAAACGCTCTCATTGTCCCAAGTTATTTAACATAACTTATCATTATTTCCCTTTACAAGAAATAATCCTTCTCCGATCATCTGTAACGTTAGCTAACATTCTAACTTACCCCTCCAAATTGATTTAATCCCCTGTCCTTCTTCTCAATTCATTCCATAGTTAAAATTGCTTCATGCAACTTACCATCTTTAAAATCCTGTGCAGAATATCCTATAATATTCCCCCTTAAATATATAGCATTGATATATTTTAAGCTACTCCTATGCCTCAATCAATATCGCAAACATACCATGCCCTTCGCACATTCCTCCAACGCCATTCTTAACCACTAAAGCCAAGCAAAACTTTACAAATAATCTTATTCTCTAGATATTTCGACACATGAGATAACTAAAGCATAAAAATAAAAAGCAATCATTGCCTTCATCCTCGCTCTTATGCTGGTTTATTTTTAACAATGCACAATAATAGTAAAATCAGAAAAAATACTTTTAAAGGTAACTGATTTCACATTGATTATTTTTTTTATATCTTTGAAATACCGTTCCTTTTAAAATGGTAATTTTGCTCCCAATTTACTGCTTCCCTGCATGAATATCACTTTCAAAGTAGTTTTGACTGCCATCTTGTGGATTTTTCATTTCTGTGCCTTTCCACATCACCATCTAAAAAAACAATATGACAACTTATCAAAATCATACATATCAATAAAAAGATTTGTCTTTATCAAAATAATCGCATAAATAGTACTGTCATCAAATTTCTTATAATCTCCCGAAAACAAAACACCCTTTTGATAAAGAAATTACTAAACGCTTCTCCATGCATAAAAAAAGTAAACTCTCTATTATTATACACAAATTTATCAACAAATTCCATTATAATATCAATATCTTCAGTACAAACACAACACCCGACAAAACTTTCCTCCTTGTGAAAAATCATTTCCTCAATTCTACCTTTTTTGTTTTCCATATACCTTCTACATTTATTATAGTACCAACACAAAAAGGGAAAGATAATATTCTATCTTTCCCTTTTAATGCTTATAAAACTACAACTACAATTCAACGAAATTACAGTTGATTGCTAGAGAGTGCTGCAGATTACTCTGCTCTATCCACCATAGGAATGACTGAAACATAGGAACGGTTACCCGCTTTGCGTTGAAAAGAAACCTTTCCATTTGATAGTGCAAAAAGTGTATGGTCTTTTCCAATGCCAACATTGTGACCAGGATGCCAACGTGTACCGCGTTGACGGACAATAATATTTCCAGCAATAACGCTTTCACCACCAAATTTTTTAACGCCTAGACGTTTCGATTCTGAATCGCGACCATTACGCGAGGAACCTCCAGCTTTTTTATGTGCCATAGACGCTCTCCTTTAATCTTTCTTACTCTTTGATACTACAACTGTTTGCTTTTGCGATGTAATCTTTTTTTCAGTTGCTTTTTTAGCTGTATTTTCAACAGAAGTAGGTGCTTTTGTTTCCTTTGATGCAATTTTTTCTTCTTTGATGGGTTTCGCAGTTACTTTTTTAGGCTGTGAACCACCCATTAAAATTTTTAAAATACGAAGTATTGTAAACCCTTGACGATGACCACGCGTGCGTTTAGAATTTTGGCGGCGGCGCTTTTTAAATGCGATAATTTTGCGTCCACGCGCCTGTTCTATAATCTCAGCCGTCACCAATGCATCAGCAACAACAGGTGTACCAATAACCGCATTACCTTCTTGCCCAACCATCAATATATCATTGAATTCAACAACATCACCCGTATTTCCACTAACTTTTTCAACTCTTACCACTTGGTTAGCAACAATACGGTATTGCTTACCACCGGTCTTGATGACTGCGAACATTTTTTATCCTTCCGTTCACTCCAGCTCTTATTTTAATTTCTGCCTTGAAATAAGGGAAAATAGGCTGCTTTTTATCAGTCGTAATAGATCTTAAAGAAAGGTATAAATCTTCCTCAACACAAACGAGCGCAGATTTCCCCACGCTTATATTTTATATATGAAGGAATTTCTATTCTCTGTCAATAAAGTCCTATAAAAAAGAAAAAAAGGTTGTACCAAAAACAATTGAAGGTTATCTACCCTTCATACACTCAAATATTATTTCACTTTAATATGGAGAGATGGCTGAGTGGTTGAAAGCACCGCACTCGAAATGCGGCATAGAGGTGACTCTATCGGGGGTTCAAATCCCTCTCTCTCCGCCAAAGTTTAACTCCCGTGACAGTATTAAAGTGTCTTTAATCATGCTTGCTAGTGAGTTTTGTATATTTTGGTCTAAATTTCTACCAATTCATCTTTCAAAAGATCTTAAAGGAAGTTACAAAAGATCTTTAAGATCTTGCAAAGCCTCTTTATCGTTTTTGTTAATAAATTCTCTTACAATCTTTGCTCTTTTTTGATTTCCTGTCAAAAAAATCTAATTCAAACAATAAGGGAAAGCCTAGTCAAAATAAAAAATTATTTCATATTTTTCTCTCATTCTATTTTTACTTCAAGTTAGTATAGCATCTCCTATCAAATTATATTTATTTTGCGCGTCTTGCTTGAATATGTGCGAGTAACCCTAATGTTGAACTATCGCGATTATCCGCTTTACTTTCTCCACGAAGAATTGGTAGTAACTCATCCGCTAATTCTTTACCGAGTTCAACACCCCATTGATCAAATGAATTAATATTCATTAAAATCCCTTCAACAAAAACACGATGTTCATAAAGCGCAATGAGACGTCCAAGTGCAAAAGGCGTTAATAAATCCTGAACCAACGTAATGCTGGGACGGTTTCCTTTAAAACTTCTATGAAGTGCTAAATGATCTGCTTCACGCTCATCAACTCCATTTTTTCTCAAGATATGCTGTGCATCTTCAATACTACGCCCTTTCATCAAAGCTTTTGATTGTGCTAAACAGTTTGCTAGCAACCTCTCATACATAGAATGTAAATTTTTCTCATGCCCTTTTATAAATAAAATAAATTCTACAGGAATAACATCTGTTCCTTGATGCAGAAGCTGAAAAAAAGCATGTTGACTATTTGTTCCTGCATCACCCCAAACAATCGGACCACTTGAGAAACCTAAGGGTTTTCCATCCAAAGAAACTTGCTTCCCATTTGATTCCATATCAAGCTGTTGTAAATAAGCTGGGAAATGTATTAAACGCTGTGCGTAGGGAATAACAGAACGTGATGAATAACCACAAATAACACGATGCCAGAACCCTAAAAGAGCAAAGCGAATAGGAATATTTGTATGCAAAGGCATGGTCTTAAAATGTTGGTCCATTTGCAAAGCACCATTGAGAAATTGGCGAAAATTCTGCCCCCCTATTGCAAACATAACAACAAGTCCAATAGCTGACCAAATTGAATAACGCCCTCCAACCCAATTCCAAAATTTAAACACTTTTGTGGAATCTATGCCAAATCCTGCCACTTTATCAAGAGCACTCGAAACAGCAACAAAATGCGTACAAACGGCTTCTTTTCCTAAATACGAACAAATCCACTGACGTGCAACTTCAGCATTTTCCATTGTTTCAGCCGTTGTAAAAGTTTTAGAAGCAATGACAAACAGCGTTGTCGCTGGATTCAAAATAGAGAGAGTATCAGAAATATGAGCACTGTCAGCATTAGAAACAAAATGACAACGTGGACCATCATGATAGGGTTTTAAAGCATACGTGACCATTGCAGGACCAAGATCAGAACCACCAATACCAATATTTACAATATCACTTATTCTCTCTCCACTGCTTCCCTTATAGCTGCCATCACGTACCTTTTCAGCAAATCTTTCCATATCTCCAAGGACATCTTGAATATCGCGAATAAGATCATGACCATCTAACATAAAAATTTCATCAGAAGGCAAACGTAATGCGATATGAAGCACTGAGCGTTTTTCAGTTGTATTAATCGCCTGACCAGAAAACATTGCATCACGCCGGCCTAACACATCTGATGCGACAGCTAAATCATCTAGAAGCTGCAATGTTTTAAATGTTACACCACATTTTGAAAAATCGAAAAGAAAATCATCAAGTCTGAGAGAAAAATGGGAAAAACGCTGTTCATCTTCTAAAAAATGCCGACGAATATCATCGACCCCATCCTTTGCAGCATGGCTCCTTAAAGCTTTTAATGCGGCTTCAAAAGCCTTTTCATTTCGAATCGAAAAGCTATCTCCCATAAGCTTATCCTACACGGTTATTGATAATGAAATCTATGACAAATAATCACAAAGTAAAAAGAATATCTTCTATTTCGCGCTATTTTCATTGCTCACATAAAAATTTAAGGGATATCAAAGTAAAAAAGTAAAAATCCCAAATAATATTTTTACAAAAATAAACTTTTAAAGCTTTTCTACTAGATGCATCATTTAACTTGATTGAGTTCTTTTGCTAATCGTATATTTTCTTCTACTTTTGAGCTTATAAAACGCCCCAAAAAAAGATAAACGACCGGCGTAACATACAGTGTAAAAATAGTTGCTAAACCTAAACCACCAACGATAACCCAACCTAAAGCTATACGAGCTTCTGCGCCAGCACCTTTAGCTAAAACCAAAGGAATACCCCCTAAAATGGCACAAATCATTGTCATACAAACTGGACGAAGGCGAATATTTGCTGCTTCTTCTATGGCTTCACGCACGCTTCTTCCTTTATCACGTAATTGATCTGCAAATTCAACAATAAGAATACCATTTTTAGCCATAACGCCAATTAATAAAATTAATCCAATTTGACTGTAAATATTAAGACTTACACCGCTTAATAGCATAGCAACTACAGCACAACCAATCCCTAATGGGACAGTAGCTATGATAATGAATCCTGAAATAAAGCTTTCAAACTGAGCAGCCAAAATCAATAAAATAATCAAAAAAGCAATACCAAAAACAATCATAAAACTGGAAGAAGTTTCATTAAGCGTTTCAGCTTCTCCTAAAGGAACCACATAGGTTCCTTTCGATAACAAAGGAGAAGCAATTTTCTCTACAGTTTGGTAAGCATCCCCTAAAGCCATACCTGGAGCAAGATTTGTACTTAAAACAATAGCACTCATGCGTTTTTCCCGTTTTAATTGGGGGGCGATAGCTTTTTCATGTAAATGGGCAATAACTGATAAAGGGATGTAACGATCGTTTTTGGTCTTTAAAAAAATATTTTCTAAATCAGTAGGACTCTTCATAGAATTTTTACGCGATATCAGTTTAACATCATAAGAATGATTATCTATGTTAATGGCTCCAATCTTTTTACCATCCAACATTGCTTGTAATGTATCGCCTAAATTGGTGATATCAATCCCTAAATCGGAAGCTTTTTTGCGATTGATTTCAATGAAAAATTGCGGTTGTGTTGCATCAACAGTAAGACGTGGGCGAATAAAATGCGGATCATCTTGTAAAGCACGCACCAACCTATCAGCAATGGGTTGTAATGTTGCATAATCATTGCCAAGAACTGCAAATTGTAACCCTTGCCCAGTTCCTCTCACACCTAGAGAATTTCCCTGTGCAGCAAACACAAAAACTGCGGGAAACCGTCTAACCCTTGCATTAACATCTTTCACGATTTCTTGCTGACTCCGTAAACGTTCATCCCAAGGTGACAGCAATAAAACCAAAAAAGCAGTATTGGATGAACCACCAATACCTGCTATAGAGTAACTGTTCGCAATCTCGCCTGCATCACGCAATGGCTGTAGACTGGCTTCAATTTGCTCTACTTGCTCGTTCAAATATTGTGTTGAAATACCTTGTGGTCCATTAATGACCAAAAAGATAAGAGCTCTATCTTCTTCTGGTGTTAATTCCTGTTGTAGCTTCGTATAGCATCCCACACAAAGACCTGTAAAAATAAGTGAAGCAAAAACAACAGCCCAAGGCTTTTCTAAACACTTATGCAAACTGTAAGTATATGTCTTATGAAACAAAGCGCCTAATTTGTATAAAAAAGTAAAATGATGGACTTTCTTCTCATTCTCCTCAATATTTTCTTTGAGAAAACGTGAAGCTAACATGGGACAAAGTGTTAAGGCAATAATGGAAGAAAGCAAAATAGAAATTGCCAAGACAAAACCAAATTCTCTAAAAAGTCCTCCAACTTGCCCGGGAAGAAAAGATATAGGAACAAACACAGCCACTAAAGTCAATGTTGTTGCTAAAACAGCAAAAAATACTTCATGTGTTCCTAACACCGCTGCAGCTCTAGAACCTACCCCCATAGTGCGCCACCGAACAATATTCTCAAGAACAACAATGGCATCATCCACAACAAGCCCTGTTGCTAAAACAAGTCCTAAAAATGTAAAAATATTTAAGGAAAATCCTACAAGATAAATAGCGGCAATGGTACCAATCAAAGCGACAGGAAGAGATAAAGCAGGTATTAGCGTTACACGAAAATCTCTGAGAAAAAGAAAAATGACAAAAATAACGCTCAAAATAGCAATGACCAACGCAATCTCAACCTCATGAAGGGCACTTTTAATAAAAATTGCATCGTCACTAATAACGTCTATATGTACAGAAGGAGGAACGACACTTTTAAGATTATCAACAACAGCTCTCACGCCTGCAGAAATATTAAGGGTGTTGGATTGTGCTTTTCGCACAATCCCTAATCCAATCCCTGTCTTCCCATTGATACGAAGAATAACCGTTTCTAGATCCGGTGATAAAGTAACATGTGCAACGTCACCGAGATGCACATGAGGCTTTAAAACAACTTGTTCAAAAGATTCCGGTGTTGTTAAACGTGCAGTAGCACGTACAACTAAAGTTTGCCTAGAATTGCGTAATGATCCTACTGGCACATCCGTTGTCATATCAGCAAGAACACGTGAAATATCTGCTACTGTTAATCCATAACTTGCAAGTTTATCTTGATCTATATCAATCTGAAAAATCTTTGTACGAGCACTATCGACCTGTACATCCCCAACACCTTCAACAGCAGAAATTGCATCAACAATCTGATCATCTACAACTGTTGTTAAATCATCAATACTCATTGTTGGTGATGTTACAACTAAATACATCATGGCAGCAGCATTCGAATCTGCTTTAATAATCAAAGGTGAATCTGCATTTTTGGGTAAAGAATAAGCAATGCGAGACAGAGCATCACGGATATCAGATGCCGCTACATTCAAATCAACACCAACATTAAAATCAATCTGCACACGGGAGCGTCCAAAAGAAGATGTTGAAGAAATCGCCTTAACACCTGAAACACGAGAAACAGCATCTTCTATAACTTTTGTTACTTCACGATCAATTGTTTCCGCTGATGCACCAGAAAATATCGTCACAATCGTTGTGACTGGCGTATCAACATCGGGTAATTCTCTCACATCAACATTCAACCATGCTGCAAATCCTGCAATGATGATCATAGCATTTAAAACAAAAGTAAAAACCGGCCTGCGAATAAATAAGGTAATGAGACCACCTTGTTCCACCTGTGACATAGACTGTTTTGTATTCAATTCTTGGTTCATTGTATATCTGTTCCATAAACTGTTGATAATTGCTGCTGATGGAACTTTGGATCAACAATGGTTACTTTACTTCCTGGATAAAGCATTTGTACCCCTTGAATGACAACTTGATCACCATTTTCTAAGGGAGCTTTTACGAAAACTTTATCTGCTTCATGCTGAATAATCGATACAGGAATAGCCTCTACTTTTCCTTCTCTCACACGCCAAACAAATGACCCTTTACTGTTCCATTGAACAGCAAGAGGATTAACGACAGGGAAAGAACCGCCATGAAATTGCAAAGCAACAGAAAAAGACATACCAGACATGAGTGTATCTTTTTCATTATTGATTTCAACCTGAACATGAAGTGTGCGACTGTCTGAATCAACGATATTATCAATCGCATAAATATGACCAACAAAAGATTTATCTGGCTGCGCGGTTAATGTGGCCGTTACCTCATCTCCTTTATGAAGGCGCGAAACGTATCGTTCAGGAGCCCATATATCGACCAAAATTCGTTCTCTATTTTCAATACGGCCTATTACAGTATTAATGGTCACGTTATTCCCCGCATCAACGGGTAAAATACCAATAACTCCAGGAATAGGTGCTCGAATTATTCGCCGTTCCAGATCTAATTCAGCATTACGCAAAACTAAATTTGCGTTATCTAACTCTAAACGTGCCGTAAGTTCTTGAACTTCCGTCGCTGTATTGCTGGCACGTAATTTAAGAATGCGCGAAAGCGTTAATGAATTATTGTCACGCTGTACTTTTGCTTTTGCAGCCGCTATTTCCTCTTTTTTAGAATCAAGCTTTGCAATCGCATCACCTACTTGTACTTTTGTACCAGCTGATACAAAAAGCTTATCAACAATACCTGGAGATAAAGGGGTAAGCTCAACTTCTGCGAGTGCCTGCCCATTTCCTAAAACATTAAGGCGCTCATAAAAATCTTTAATTTTTACAAGATCAACGACAACATTCATCGGTGGTCTTCCCATTTTTCCCTTTGAAGGGTTAGACGATACTCGTGTTTTATCCACCATAGAAATGGGTTGTTCTGCACTCTGTTTTCCAGCCAAATAAGTAACCATTAAAATGACAATTAAAAATACGAATGCAAAAATCTTTTTTAATAACGCCATACATCCACCCTTGCTGTGTTATGTTTATCTGAAACAGTTATTCAACAGTAATATCAGCATTTTATAGAAAAACCAAACAGCAGGCGTATATCTCTTACCCCCCTACCGCGAAAAACATATCTCATCTCCCCCTAACTATCTTTCATAGACTAAAACGTCAAATTAACTATCATTCATATTACTTTATAAGAAAATAATCATATCAAAACCAACTGAGACCATAATATCTTATATTCTTTTTTACAATATCTCATAAAAGAGAGATTTTTTTTATTGCTATTCCAAGTTTCACTTGCATTTCTTTAACGAAACGATTAGGAACCCTTTATCCTAGTCAATGTAGGAAATTGAAATATGGGCACCCGTAGCTCAGCTGGATAGAGCACCAGACTACGAATCTGGGGGTCAGGAGTTCGAATCTCTTCGGGTGCGCCAATTACCAATAAATTTAGTATCTTGCTCGCATTTTAGGATCTGTGGTTTTCTATGTGATTTATTTTTTACCTGTCCGTAGGTTGCTTATGATTCATCGCTCTATTCCATTATGAATAGTTTGTTTAGCTATTTTGATAAAATGAAATATTATGGCCTTCAATCTAACCCTAAAGCGCTTTTATTAGCAACAATCATAACGGTTTCATGAGTAGCGTGTGTTATTGTTTTCTTTTCTCGATCTATACGCTTGTTTTTAAGCCCTTCCGGATTATACTTTCTTCAATCTGTTGGATAATTTTTACGTGCTTATTTCTAGCTTTTCCATAAATGGATGTTGTTAAATATTTCATTTCTGCCAGCCCCATCTTAAAAGGAACTTTAGATCTGAAACCATAAATTCAGGTTTACCACCATATACAGCTTTTTTTAGTGAATTCTTGGAATAATAAATAAACTACTTCTCAAACAGATCGTCGTAAAAACACTTATGGTATTTATGAATATCATCAGCATTTTGTCGAAAACCAAAGCTTCTTTTCGAGAATTTTTTAATTGAACTAAACATTAAATGTATTTGCATTGCTAAAAAGCAAATAGCTTTAAAGTCTCTTCTTCATCAACATAATTTAAGATTAAAAATCAAATATTCTATATCACCTTTGGAAGAAACTTTTCCATTTTAACAAAATCCTTTTTAACAAAACTTTTAAGAATACCATATTCTTAAAGATATAAAAATTTGAGAATAAAAAGTGAAATAATTCCCCTGCATCGAAAGTTTTAAAAAAGCCTTTTTCCTGATATTCTTCATCAGCTGATGTTGAGAATGATATTGGCTGGCTAAAAATATATCAAAACTTAGAATATAGAGTTTATGCTTTCTAAAAAATAATAAAAATCTTCTTGTGTTCCTTTCGTATTATTTCTTGCACAACACATCATCGCCCTCTATGATATCTTATATTCTCTATAGACTCTTCTCATTAATCCGTAAGAGAATAGATCCCTGGTGTCAATAAAAACTCAATTTAAAGAATTTTTCCATGCTTAAAACAGATATTGAAATTGCTCGCACTGCTAAAAAGCAACATATTACTGAAATTGCACAAAAAATTGGTATCTCACATGAAAATCTTATTCCCTATGGTCATGATAAAGCTAAAATTTCTTCTGCATACATAAAGTCGCTCGATAAAAATCCAGATGGTAAACTTATCCTCGTCACGGCGATCAATCCCACACCTGCCGGAGAAGGCAAAACAACAACAACAGTTGGACTCAACGATGCTCTTAATCTCATTGGGAAAAAAACAATAGCTACCCTGAGAGAACCATCTTTAGGTCCCTGTTTCGGTATAAAAGGCGGTGCTGCTGGTGGTGGTTATGCACAAGTCGTTCCAATGGATGACCTTAATTTACATTTTACCGGTGATTTTCATGCTATTACAGCTGCTCATAATCTTCTTGCCGCAATGATCGATAATCATCTTTATTGGGGAAATACTCTAAACATTGATCCACGTCGTATTGTTTGGAGACGCGTTCTTGATATGAATGACCGTGCATTGCGCGACATCGTGATTTCATTAGGAGGCGTAACAAATGGTTTTCCACGCCAAACAGGTTTTGATATCACTGTTGCATCAGAAATTATGGCAATTCTTTGTCTTTCTGAAAATTTAGAAAACCTTACAGAAAGACTCAAAAAAGTTATTGTTGCTTATCGTTATGATAAAACGCCCATCACCGTTGCTGATCTCAATGCAGAAGGTGCAATGGCAGTTCTTCTCAAAGATGCCATACAACCCAATCTCGTACAAACAATTGAAAATAATCCTGTTCTCGTTCATGGAGGACCTTTTGCCAACATTGCTCATGGTTGCAACTCAGTTATAGCAACAAAAACCGCTTTAAAACTCGCTGATTATGTTGTCACAGAAGCAGGATTTGGAGCAGATCTTGGAGCAGAAAAATTCTTCAACATTAAATGTCGGCAAGCAGGCATTATACCAAATGCTACAGTGATTGTCGCAACTATTCGTGCATTAAAAATGAATGGCGGTGTGGATAAAAATAATCTGACAGAAGAAAATATCACCGCTTTAGAAAAGGGAGCAGCTAATCTTTTACGACATATCAAAAATATGGAGCATTACAGTATCCCTTCGGTTGTAGCTATCAATCATTTTTACAGCGATAGCGATGCTGAAATAAGAGTATTACAAAAAATAGTAGCAACAACTGGACACAAAGCTATTATCTGTAAACATTGGGAGCAAGGTGGAAAAGGCGCTATAGAACTTGCACAAGAACTCGTCACCTTGATTAAAAAACAAGATTCTCACTTTAAAGTTCTATATCAAGATAATATTCCACTCGTTCAAAAAATTAATTGTATTATAACAAAGCTATACGGCGGGCGTGGTGCCATCATCCCAACCCCAATTCTCAAACAACTTGAATTTTGGGAAAAAGAAGGGTTTGGTACCTACCCTATTTGCATGGCAAAAACACCCTATTCTTTTTCTGCTGATCCCAAGAAATATGGTGCTCCTGTTGATTTTGAAGTTCCTGTACGAGAAGTTCGTCTCTCTGCAGGTGCCGGCTTTATTGTTGTCATTTGTGGAGATGTTATGACGATGCCTGGATTACCCCATTACCCTGCCGCTGAAAAAATTCATCTTGACGAAAATGATCAGATCCAAGGACTTTCATAAGTTGATAATCGTAAACTCTATCATTCATTATCAAAAGCGTTTTATAACAAAAAGAATAGAATCTTAAAAAGCAATATAGACAAATATCTTATTTATGTGATAAAAGATTCTGTCTTTTTGAATATGCTTTTAAAAGGACGTGGATTTTTCTTATCATTTATGACACTGAAAAAAGCAGGATAAATAGTGCAAGTACTCGTTCGTGATAATAATGTTGACCAAGCGCTCCGTGCGCTGAAAAAAAAGATGCAGCGTGAAGGTATCTTCCGTGAAATGAAAATGCGTAGTTATTATGAGAAACCTTCCGAGAGGCGTGCTCGTGAGAAAGCTGAAGCTATCCGTCGTACACGTAAGCTTGCTCGTAAGCGTGCGCAAAGAGAAGGTCTTGTTAGTAATGGACGACCTGTTGCAATGAAGTAATATATTTTTATGTATGCGCTATAATGTTACGTGCTTAATAGTATAAATAAGTCAGCAGAAATTTTATATTTATAGAATATCTAAAATGAGTTTTTCTCATAATATGTATTTTTTGGTGTGTAGAATTATCTGAGCGTAATGGACATTATGGGATTATAAAGTGGTGATTCTTACTTCACTGTTCAGTATTTTAAGCATTGCATTGCATATAACACTCTGATTCTTTAAATTTATCTATTGTTGTGTAAAATAAGCAAGGGAGTGGATTATTTTGTTATAATCTCTTGCTACAGTTTTTCTTATGCCAAATAACTCTTTCTGGTAGACAGATCTCTTGATGTTTTTCTTTTGGTGTTAACTAATATTATGCATCTTTCGAAAATCCTAGATCAAATTGCAAAATACAAATTATTATTGCAATGTGATTATGTATTTATAAGGTATGCTATCAAATACATAATCCTCTTTTCCTGCAATTATGTAACAAAGTGATTTAAAGCCGTAACTTTTTATATCTTTTAACACTCTCACTTCTAAAAAATGAGGCGTTTTAATCTCTACATTACAGATTGTTTTTTCTTGTTTCTTCTGCTAATCACTTATGTAATTCACCTCACAGAGAGATATCGAGCAAATTTGCTGCTGAATATTTCATTTAACTTTTATATAGAGTTAAAATAAAAAAATCGGCAAAAAATAGAGAAAACATTGTATTTTAATACGTGTAAATATACATTATATTTCTACTTTTTGATGAAAATATTTTTATATTCAACTAACAATTAAAATTTATAACGTATTGATTTATTGCTATAATTAACCGTTATTTCATATTAAGTAATAACGCTGAAGACAGTCAAATCTCTCATAATACTCCCTCTCATAATTGGATCAATCAAATCCATTTGCTCGCCTGTACTTTCATTTCGAAAAACAAATTCAAAAAAGAGATATGATACTTTAGCCTTAATCTACCGTACAAAAACTACTACGGTTATAATATACTTTACTGTTTTATCATGCATATGGCTCCATAAAAATCCAATATTTATCCATCTTCTTATAAGTAAAATAAACATTAAGAAATTCAAACTTTTGTTTTCCTTACTTTGCTATCCTCGTAACAATTTTTTTCATCGTTTAGATCTCTTTAACAAGCGATATGTCATAATTCTTATTAATTTCCAATCTTATTTTCTAAATTGCAAACTTTTAATATATGATGAAATAAAGGAGTTAAATGTGCAAAATTCTCGTTGGTTTCGCGTTTCAAGGCTCGCATCATGTATCTTAATAGCAAAAATCATTGTATTGGGTTCAACTCATTTGTTGCATGCACAAACATTTAATCAAAATTTAGGGCCTAGTGGTCTACCACTTCCTCGATTTGCTTCAATTAAACCTACCCGTGTTAATGTACGCGTCGGACCAGGAAGCAACTATTCTATTATTTTTACTTACAACAAGAAGGGATTACCTATTGAAATCATACAAGAATATGATCAATGGCGCAAAATTCGTGATGCAGAAGGCGATGAGGGGTGGGTGTATCAATCGCTTTTATCAGGAAAGCGAACTGCTATCACTCTTCCATGGCAAAAAGATAAAACAAAAAGACTGATGCTCCGAAAAAAACCCACTGATAATGCAGAACTTGTAGCAGAAGTAGAGCCTAATGTTATTGGCAATATCCACCAATGCGATGGGCAATGGTGCGAAATCACTATTAATAATAATATTCATGGATGGCTTCACCAACCTCAGTTATGGGGAATCTATCCTGATGAAAAAATAAAAAGCTGGTGAATACTCAAACTCATCAAACTTAATTTATTTTATTCCTCATAGCCTCCCCCTCTCACTCCCTATCACAAGATTGATTTTTTGGTTTCAACCGCACGATCAAATCAACATGTGAAATTTCCATACCTGCTGGTGGCTTAGGCAAATTTCTAATAATGGAAGCTTTTTCCAAATCACATGGAATATCAAAAATACGATTTTCGCCTTCTATATAAAAATGATAGTGATCAGAGGTATTGGTATCAAACCAAGTTTTCGAGCCTTCTACGGCAATAATCCGTAACAACCCCGCTTCCGTAAATTGATGAAGCGTATTATAAACCGTTGCTAAAGATACAGGCACATCTGCCTTCACTGCTTCCTCATAGAGATCTTCAGCAGTAATATGACGATTTCCTTGAGAAAAAATCATAGATGCAAGTTCTAACCTCTGACGCGTTGGACGCAAGCCATTTTGACGCAAACGCTTCTCTAACATAGAAATGGAATAATATTGCACAACATTTCCACACTCTTTTGTGGACTGTTGCTCTTCATTTCTATCTAAATTTTCTGCATTCACTGACATATTATAAACTTATAAACCAAAATATATTCTGCTCAAATAAGATCAAAATACAAAAAAATGGGAATAATATGGTATAATCTTGTATTCCATTTTTAAATAATTACCTATGTAAGATACATAAAAAAGGGCCTTTGTCATTAAAAATGATATAAAATCATTTCCCTCTCTTGAAAATTTGCTCTAAAAGTAGGTTGGGGAAAAGCGCAGAAATAAAAATACATACAAATAAATGGAGTAACAATGGCTGAACAAAAGTCTCGCTACACTTATGAAGAGCTTCTAAGCTGCGCTCGCGGCGAAATGTTTGGTAGAGGTAATGCGCAATTGCCTGCACCGCCAATGTTAATGATTCATCGAATCACTCAAATTAATGAAACAGGGGGTCAATATGATAAAGGAACAGTTCGTGCTGAATTTGACATTACACCAGACCTGTGGTTCTTTAATTGTCATTTTATAGGTGATCCGGTCATGCCGGGATGTCTTGGATTGGATGGTATGTGGCAATTAACAGGTTTTTTTCTTGGTTGGTTGGGAGAACCAGGGAAAGGGAGAGCGATATCAATAGGTGATGTTAAATTGTCAGGTATGGTAACTCCACAAACAAAACTTCTTGAATATGGAATAGATTTTAAACGTATCCGGCGTGGAAATTTAGTCTTAGGAATAGCTGATGGGTGGCTAAAAGCAGATGGAGAGACTATTTATAAGGCAAATGATTTGCGTGTTGCTTTATTCAAAGAAAATTGAACGTTATTTCTATTTTTTACTACTCTGTATGAAACAAGGAGGTATGAATGCGTCGAGTTGTTGTAACCGGAATGGGAATTGTCTCCGCGATTGGAAATGGACCTCAAGCCGTTTTAACCAGTTTACGTGAAGCGAAGTCCGGAATTTCTTACGCACCTCAATATGCTGAATTAGGCTTTCGTAGCAGAGTTTACGGCAAACCTGATATTAATATAGAAGAACTTGTGGATCGACGCGCTCTACGTTTTCATGGACGTGGAACAGCATGGAATCACATCGCTATGGATCAAGCAATCTTAGATGCCGGTCTAGAACCTCATGAAGTATCAAACGAACACACGGGTATTATTATGGGCTCCGGAGGGGCTTCAACTCAATCAATTGTAGAAGCTGCTGACATTACACGCCAAAAAGGTCCAAAACGTGTTGGACCTTTTGTTGTTCCTAAAGCAATGAGTTCTACAGCATCTGCAACACTAGCAACTTTCTTTAAAATAAAAGGAATAAATTATTCAATCTCTTCAGCTTGCGCTACCTCCAATCATTGTATTGGTAATGCTTATGAAATGATTAAATATGGTAAACAGAAGCGCATCTTTGCTGGTGGTTGCGAAGATTTGGATTGGACACTCTCTGTTTTATTCGATGCGATGGGTGCTATGTCTAGCAAATATAATGACATTCCTCACAAAGCTTCCCGTGCCTATGATGTTAATCGTGATGGTTTTGTCATTGCTGGCGGAGCGGGTGTTTTAGTCCTTGAAGATTTAGAACTAGCTAAAGCACGTGGTGCAAAAATCTACGGAGAAATCGTTGGATACGGCGCTACATCCGATGGACATGATATGGTTTCCCCATCAGGAGAGGGAGCAGAACGGTGTATGCGGATGGCTCTTGCAACTGTAAATAATAAAATTGATTATATCAATCCCCATGCAACAGCAACCCCTGTTGGTGATCCTCCTGAAATAGAAGCTATCCGTCGTGTCTTTGGAATGGGTGATCAATGTCCTCCTATTTCCGCTACCAAATCTCTAACAGGACATTCCTTAGGAGCAGCTGGCGTTCATGAAGCCATCTATACTTTGTTAATGATGAATCATAATTTTATTTGTGAAAGTGCCCATATTGAAGAACTTGATCCAGCTTTTGCTGATATGCCAATCGTTCGTGAACGACTTGATAATCAACAATTGAATACCGTATTGTCAAATACTTTTGGCTTTGGCGGTACTAATGCAACGCTTATTTTCCAACGTTATGTATAAACAAAAGTTCTTAGTAATTGAAAAAAGTACGGTCTTACGGAGAATAATATGAAGAGTTTGATGGAGGGCAAACGTGGCCTTATAATGGGAATTGCAAATGACCATTCAATTGCTTGGGGAATTGCCTGTCAACTTGCACAAGCAGGAGCTGAATTAGCATTAACTTATCAAGGAGATGCTTTCGGAAAACGTGTTCAGCCTCTAGCAGATAAACTTGGCTGCAAATTAGTGCTAGAATGTGATGTTGAAAAAATTGAAAATGTTGACTACGTCTTTGAGCAACTTGAAAAAGAATGGAAAACGATTGATTTTATCGTCCATGCCATTGGTTTTTCAGATAAAACTCAGCTAAAAGGGCGTTACGTTGATGTTACAACACGTGAAAATTTTAAACGCACTATGGTTATTTCAGCTTATTCCT
Organism: Bartonella rattimassiliensis 15908; assembly: GCF_000278215.1. GTDB lineage: Bacteria > Pseudomonadota > Alphaproteobacteria > Rhizobiales > Rhizobiaceae > Bartonella > Bartonella rattimassiliensis. The sequence continues at coordinate 199,114 of NZ_JH725066.1, read as the reverse complement.
TTACTGAAATTGCTCAGCGTGCAGGTAAACTTATGCCCAACGGAGGAGCACTTTTAACTCTTACCTATGGTGCTTCACAGCAGGTTGTCCCTAATTATAACATCATGGGTATTGCTAAAGCTGCTTTAGAAGCTATGGTCCGTTATTTAGCAGCGGACTTTGGTCCTCAAAATATCCGCGTCAATGCAATTTCAGCTGGACCTGTTAGAACTTTAGCAGGTAATGGTATTGCAGCTGCGCGTGCAATATTTTCACATCAACGACGTAATTCCCCATTGCGTCGTACCGTAAATATTCAGGAAATTGGAAAGTCTGCTCTTTATCTACTCTCTGACTTATCATCAGGTGTTACAGGTGAAATCCATTATGTTGATTCAGGCTATAACATCATGTCTATGCCAATACTTGAAGAACTGAAAAAAAGCGATGATGCTCAAGAAGGATAAAAATCATCATACTTAAAAAAGAAAATTAATCACGTGCACAGTTCTCTAGTCACATATTAAGTACTTTATTTGTTATATAGTAATTGTCTTGGTTTAAAAAATATGACGTAAAACGCGTATAAGTATTTGTAAGGGTAAGTGAACACAAAACAAAATGTATGATGCATATTGTTTTGTAAAAAGTTACAATAGTTCTTCAATTCATTATTGATAAATTTTGTGTTTTATGACACTATTTTCTCTTTAAAACATGTGCTTTTGCTGTTGCCTGTAAATCAATAGCCTACCCTAATGCAATCTCAGTTTGAGACAGAGAGGAAACTATTAAAATCCTTGGCTTTAATATTGGTATATCAGATTGGAGAAAAATACTGTCTATCCTTTGATTTATCTTGAAACATGAATACAATCTAATTTGAGGAGAATATGAAGACGTAAAAAAATCAATCATTAATCTTACCACCATTCTTGCATGAAACTTTACGATTTTTAAAAACATCCACATCAATATTTTTTAAGAATGGAGATCACGACTTAACTTATACCATTATTTTGCTGGTTCTTTAATGAAGGCATCACCTGATGTATCAGGGAAAATGGAATGCTACCAAAATACTATTTCTGTTGCTCATTCATATACTTTTAAAAAAGGTATCTTTTAATGCACACAATTTCATTTTACAATGATATTTCATGAATAGTGCAATTAAAACCTCTGTGAAGTTCGCAAAACCCTTTTAACACTTTGAATGTTTCATTAAAAAGAGATTTTGATTTCTTTCTTAAATAACTTTTATCCACGTACCATCCCATTTGTGACAAATAAATGACTTTGATTAAGTCAATATAATTAGATAATAAATTATTGATATAAATTAAGCTCTTATCTTTATAATCACCTCATTTTTCAATTTCAATGAGAGCCACGAATATAATAAATACTCTTTTAATTTAAGATGTTCACCTTTGGAAGCAAAAAATTATTTCTTGCCCATAAAAAAACAAATTTGACATATGAAAAAAGGAAAAGTGTAAATATCTTTACTGAACAGTCTCAAGTGCTAAAAGCAGCAAATAATATTGTATAATAGCAATGATATCTCCCGCTTATACCTACCATAAATAAGATACTACTACCCAATGAATCTTCTATTATTTTGTTTGCAAATATCATTGTGAAATGAATTTAAGATAAAAATATCTCTTTAAGAAAAATTACAAAAACATGTGTAAGTGAAAACAATAATTCATTTTCAAAAAAATGGCTTAAATAAGAGCCAAAACTTTTATATTTCAGTTATATTTTATAAATAATTGAATTATATGAATTTGTGATTTACTGAAATATAACTGTCTTATACAATCATCAAGATAATCTATTTTATATTCTATCATAGTATGTTTCTATTTTCTACGACCGAAATTATCTAAAAACACAGAATATCAATATATTTCATTCTTGAGAGCGCGGCTTAGTAACAAATTAACCGCTTCAGTTATATTTTTACCACAATAGAGAATTTGATAAATTTTTTCTACAATTGGCATTTCCACCCCAATACGTTGTGCCAACATATACACTTCCTTGGTATTTAAGTATCCTTCCACAACCTGACCAATTTGTTTTTCTGCTTCTTTTATATCTATTCCTTTACCAAGAAGTATTCCAAAACGGCGATTCCGTGACTGATTATCAGTACATGTCAAAACCAAATCACCTAAACCTGTCATTCCCATAAATGTGGAAAGCTCAGCCCCCATAGCCCTCCCTAAACGACTGATTTCAGCTAATCCTCGTGTGATGAGAGCTATTCGTGCATTTGCCCCAAATCCCATACCGTCTGATATTCCTGCACCGATAGCAATAACATTTTTAACAGCTCCCCCTAATTGAATACCAATCATATCTGAGCTTTTATAAACTCTAAAACTTTTGTCACAATAAAAAAGTTGCTGCAATTCTTTACCAAATGCATCATCAGTAGCTGCTATCGTCATTGCAGTAGGCCAACCAATAGCCAGTTCTTTAGCAAAAGTTGGTCCAGAAAAAACAGCTAAAGGGATTTTTTCACCTAAAATCTCACGAACAACTTCTTGTAAGAAACGTCCTGTACCATGTTCTAACCCCTTCGTTGCCCAAATAACGCGTGAATACTGATCCAAATAAGGCTGAATATTATACAAAACTTGACGAAATACATGGCTTGGAACAGCAATTAATATATTGTGACTTGCTGTTATTGCAATTTCAAGCGAAGCTTCAAGTAATAAATTTTCAGGAAATCGAATATCGGGTAAATATGCTTGATTACAACGTTGTTCCTGTAATTTTTTGATATGTATAGAATCATATCCCCAAAGCAAGACACGATGGCCATTACGAGCAAGAGCAATCGCTAATGCAGTACCAAAAGAACCAGCACCAATAACTGTCATTGCAACTGTTTTCATTAAGTTTTCTAATTATTCTCTAAATTTTCAATTTAAATTGCACATTATTTTGCAAATAGCTATTTGTCTCACAAAGTAGATTTTGACTCAATACGCGATGGTCTTTGTTTAAAATAAAAATACATTCAAAACCATGAGATCCATTTCATTGATATCTTGTACTTAGTTCCCCCTCATTTTTTACAAATTCTTGCGATAACATCTGTAAGAGCTGATACATGCAGGATCAGCTCCACAGATATTTCTAATAATTATTCTACAGGAGACTGCGTATTTGGTACTGGCTCCATAGACATTTCTGAGCCTAATATCTTTTCTGACTGTTTTCTTACGGATATACCTCTATTTAATAATTGTTCAGATACTGAAGAATCATCTCTACTTGATATTTCTGGTTCAATAACACGACCTGAACCACCCATCATATTATAATTCAAATGAGAAATCGCCCACCACGTACCCCCAACAATAATAAAAACGCAAATAGCAGAAAACCATAAAGCACTTAAATTCCACTTGGCATCTGGACCAGAATTCAAATGTAAAAAGAAAACAATTTGTACTATAATTTGAATAAGCGCCATCCCAATAAGATATACAACCTTTGTACTAATTGCCCAACTTTCCATCATTCCATACATCACAGGAATAAAAGAACCCAAGGTAAAAAATACAGCTAGAATAAAACCAACCAAATAGGAACCAGTACTGGGACTATGTGTCTCATTTTGCATGTTCATCACAACGCTCCTAATAGATAAACCATGGTGAAAACACCAACCCATACAATATCAAGTAAATGCCAAAAAATGGAAAGGCATGCCAAACGCGTTTTATTATCCTGATCCAATCCATTACGACGAAGATGAAAAAACATCACAACCATCCAAAGAAGACCAACACTTACGTGAATACCATGAGTGCCAACCAAAGCAAAAAATGCTGACCAATAAGCAGAGAGTATCTCCCGTCCAAAAAGTTGTAAACCTGTTGAAGGATCAATACCAGCATAAGCATTTGGATCATAATAAAATACTTCATTGAGAAGCTCATGGAATTCGTAAAATTCCATACCAATGAAGCAACACCCTAATGCAAAGGTAATAGCCATCCATAAACGCACACCACTGATGTTATTTTTATGCGCTTGTACCATTGCAAAGCCATAAGTAACAGATGAAAACAATAAAAAAGCAGTTTCAACCAAAACAAATTTTAAATCAATAAATTCATTACCCGCTTTACCACCACCATAAGAAGCAGAAAAAACAGCAAAACTTGAAAAAAGCGTCGAGAACAGGATCAAATCTGAAAGAATATAGACCCAAAAACCAAATATCATTACTGAACTATTATCGTGGTGATGTTCATCCACAGCACTCGTATTATTCATTGCTACTGCACTCATACTGTCACTCCTTGTTCTTTAAGAACAGCTGTAAAGGCATCTTCAGTTTTTTGTACTTCTTCAGCTGGAATATAATAACCATGATGGTCACCGATTAATGAATGACACACAAGCGTTGCAACAAAACCAATTAGTCCGACCGCAACAAGCCACCAAATATGCCAAACAAGCGCAAAACCAACAACTAATGAGAAGAACCCCGTAATAATTCCAGCCGATGTATTCGATGGCATATGAATTTTTGTAAATCCACTAGTAGGACGCTGATAACCACCTTTCTTCATATTCCAATAAGCATCATCAGACTGTATCTTCGGAAGGATGGCAAAGTTATATGAAGGAGGCGGTGAAGAGGTAAACCATTCAAGTGTACGTGCATCACCCCAAGAATCATTTAACGTTACCGGTAAACGCCCTTTATGCTTAATACCATACCAAATTGCCAAAACAACCTGTAACACAAAACAAAGGATACCAAGTAAGATAATAAAAGCACCTAAAGCAGCAATAATAAACATTGGCTGCCAACTAGGTTCCATGTAATGTTGAAGACGACGCGTTGCCCCCATTAAACCGAGGCCATAAATAGGAAAAAAGGCAAGATAAAAACCAAGAAACCAGCACCAGAAAGATGCAATACCTAATATACGATTTGGTTTATAACCAAAAACTTTCGGAAACCAAAAAGCAAGCCCTGCTAAATAAGCAAAAACTACACCCCCAATAATTGTATGATGGAAATGCGCTATCAAAAAGAGCGAATTATGAAACTGCCAATCAGCAGGGACAATAGATAATAAAACACCTGTTAATCCACCACCAACAAATGTAAAGATCATTCCCATACACCAAAGCATTGGAGGCTCAAAGCGAATCCGACCTTTATACATTGTGAGCAACCAATTAAAGACTTTTACACCTGTTGGAACTGCGATAATCATCGTTGCAATACTAAAGAAGGTATTTACAGCTTCACCGCCACCCATTGTGAAGAAATGATGTCCCCAAACAAGAAGTGAAAGAATCAAAATAACTAACATGGCCCATATCATGGAAGTATAACCAAAGAGACGTTTTGAAGAAAAAGTTGATACAACCTCAGAAACAATTCCAAAAGCAGGAACAACCAAAACATAAACCTCAGGATGACCAAAAACCCAAACGTAATTAATCCATACCATTGGATTGCCACCACCAACATTGGTAAAGAAATTCATGCTCAAATAACGATCACAAGCCAAAAGTGCAAATGCTACAGTCAAAACAGGATAAATAACTACAATAAGAACATTGCTGACAAAAGCACTCCAACAAAAAACAGGCATTCTCATCATTGTCATTCCAGGAGCCCGCATTTTAATCATCGTTGCAATAAAATTCACTGATCCCATTGTTGTTGCAATACCAGAAAGCTGAAGTGACCATAAATAATAATCTACCCCTGTATCTGGGCTCATTTGCAATTCTGTAAAAGGTGGATACATTAGCCAACCCCCACGACCAAAATTACCAATAGCCAATGATATGTTAATCAAAATCGCCCCAGCTGCCGTAATCCAAAAACCTAGATTATTTGCAAAAGGGAAAGCAACATCACGTGCACCAATTTGGAGTGGTATAAGATAATTAAAAAGACCAAATAAAATAGGTGTCGCCATGAAAAAGATCATTATCGTGCCATGCGCCGAAAAAATTTGATCAAAATGGTCAGGGGGTAAATAACCTGCTGTTTCACTCCCAAGAGCTAAAGCTTGATGCGTTCGCATCATAAGCGCATCCGCAAAACCGCGAACAAGCATAATAATTCCAAGAATTATATACATAATACCAATGCGTTTATGATCAACAGTTGTAATCCAATTTCGCCATAAAATCCCCCACCACCCAAGCACTGTTAAAGCAATAACAGCAAGTAAACCAATCACAACAATCGCAATACACGTATACAAAACGATCGGTTCATGTGCAAGCGCATGAAAAGCACCTGCCGTAGGATCTGTAAGTCTTCCAAACATTTCTTAACCCATTTCAAAAGAAATTTAAGTTTAAAAGAAACCTTATATTAAAAGGGCTCTTTCTTTATTGATCCTTTAAATAACATCAGGATCAAATATTGAACACAGTGCACCCCATAGCGTCTGAGCAGCAGCACGTTTCATTAAATCTTCATTACATACCGTATTTTCATCAACACACCGATTAACAACACGATAGTAAAGCCGCTTCTCAACAGGTGCAAAATAACGAACTTCAGCATCTTTTTCCTTCGCAGCAATATCACCCATACGAGGCGCAATAGAAAGTTGACGATAAGATGTACGATCAAGTGCCCGACCATTAGCCCGAGCTTTCCCAATCCAATCCTCAAAATCCTGCGAAGACACAGAATGCCATTTAAACCGCATCCCTGAAAAACCATCACCACTATAATTTGCTGAGGTTCCGTTGAATACTCCTTGTTCTTCAGCGACCAAATGCAACTTAGCATTCATCTGCGGCATAGCATAAAGAACTGTACCCAATTTAGGGACCCAAAAAGCATTGAGAGAATTTTCCGCCGTCACTTGTAATAAAACTTGACGTCCTTCAGGTGCATAAATTTCATTAATTGATGCAATACCATATTCAGGATAAATAAAGAGCCATTTCCAATCAAGAGCTATAGCATCAATCTGCAATGGCTTTTCTTCACCTACAACTTCCACTGGAAGAGGATTTGCAGGTTCCAATTTATAGGTATAATAAGCTGCTAATGAACCCAAAACCATTATGATTACAATTGGAATACCCCACATCAATGCTTCAATTTTATTTGAATGTGCCCAATCAGGAGAATAATCTGCTTTAATATTTGATGCACGATATTTTACAGCTAAAAATACCACACTCACCATAACTGGAATGACAACGCAAAGCATAACAAGAACACAGACAACAATTAAAATGAGCTGTTGACGTGCAACATAACCCGATGGTTGTAGAACATCAATTTTACAACCAGATAAAAGTAGTGCCACTCCCCCTAAAATTACAAACATTTCTAATTGTCTAATAAAGCTTTTCATCTCTATTTACCCCCGTCATACGCACTAAAAACTGTCATCAATATAATACCTCACATTGTACAAATTTGAAAATAATTATCAAGTAAATTCAATGCCTATATCACTCTTACCCAACGCTTGATCTTTACCTATTATAATTTAATTGTTTTGCAATATATTCAAGTGCAAACTTATATCCATCACTACCACAGCCAGCTATGATAGCATCTACACCTGCAGATGTATAAGAATGGTGGCGAAAAGCTTCACGCTGATAAATATGAGATAAATGAACTTCTACCTTCGGCCCTGAAAACATTTTTAGTGCATCAAGAAGTGCAATTGATGTATGGCTGTAAGCAGCTGGATTGATGATTAATCCAGAACTGACTTCTATTGCCTCCTGTATCCATTCGATTAGTTGACTCTCACTGTTGCTTTGATAAAAATTTATGATAACATTAGCTTTTTTTGCCCATTCTCTACAAAAATTTTCAATATCTTCTAAAGTTTCAGTTCCATAAATTTCTGGCTCACGTTGACCTAGAAAGTTTAAGTTAGGACCATTTAAAATCGTTATCATTACAGACATAGAAAGCCTTTTCTTGCAGAGTCACCACTTATTAGAAAAATATTTAGCATATTTTTTACAGCAATAAAGCTCCATTCTTAATTTCAAAAAATTCTGCCTGTCCTTTTAAGTCATCAAAGAAAATACGATCTGTTCCGGTCATAAATGTTTGTACAGCTAAATCATCAAGAATATCAAATAAAGCAGAACGTCGATGAGAATCAAGATGAGCTACCATTTCATCAAGAAGAAGAATAGGAGCCCTTTCTGACATCATTCCTGTTAGACGCGCATGACACAAAACCAAACCTATCAGCAGTGCTTTTTGCTCACCTGTTGAACAAGATGTTGCTGCTCTATTTTTATCAGCATAAAAAACCTGCAAATCTGTACGATGTGGTCCTTCTAATGTCCGCCCAGCAGCACGATCAGCTGCGCGATTACGCCGCAACCGATCAAAAAATTGCTCTTCAACTTCAGTTGCTGATATTTCACTAAGAGCTGTTTCTAAAAAACCATCGACTTGCAAAAAAGCCCGTGGGAAAAGTATCTGTGATGGCATTTGTATAAACATATCATTTAAAAGCCGAATAACATCAATACGCGCCGCTGAAATAGCTGTTGCCAATTCTGCCATCTGCTTTTCTAAAGCATCAAACCATGAATAATCTTCACTTCCATCAAAAAACAAACGATTACGCGCGCGCATAACCTTCTCATAATCAGCTATACGGCGACTATGCAAAGGATCAATGGCCAACACCATACGATCCAAAAAACGACGGCGCTCAAGCGAAGAACCTGTAAAAAGACCATCCATAGATGGTGTTAATATACTAATATGGCAGTAATTTGTTAAGCAATCATTTGGTTCACTCACACCATTAATATGAACCTTTCGACTGTTATCGCTAACCTCCAAAGCTGTACCAATCTTTACTTCACCATAAAGAGCACACTCAAGACGTGCAAATACAACAAACCCTTCTCCTCCACCATCTACAAAGCTAATGTCAGAATAAGCAGCACGTCGCAAACCACGACCAGGAGAAAGAAAAGATAATGCTTCTAAAAGATTTGTCTTACCAGCACCGTTATGGCCTGTAAAAACCACACGCTGACCCGAAAAATGAATATTTAAAAAAGAATAATTACGATAACGTAAAAGCTTCAGCTGCCTCACTGCCACTTTGTGCACATGATCTGCTAAGCATTGCAAAACATTTGCCCCTAAACGCGAATAGGCATCAGCACATAGAGTACAGCCGCATCATTATTATCACGAATCAGAGCTGGTGCTCCAGCCTCAGCTAACATAAAAACTATTTCATCACTTGAAAGCTGTCCAGCAATATCCAAAAGATAACGCGAATTAAACCCTATCTCAAGTGGTTCAGATGTATAAGTTACTGATAATTGATCTTCTGCACTGCCCGAATCAGGGCTATTAACAACAAGTTTTAACCGCCCATGCTCAATTGTCAGCTTAACTGCACGCCCCCGATCACTTGAAATCGTAGAAACACGATCAACTGCAGAAGAAAAATTCTGTCTATTAACAATTAACTCTTTATCATTTCCAAGCGGGATAACACGTTGATAGTCTGGAAATGTCCCATCAATTAACTTTGATGTAAAAACTACAGAACCTATAGAAAAACGAATCTTTGTTTCTGAAAGCTCTATACATACATCACTATCATTTTCTTCCGAAAGGAGTTTTTGTAATTCTCCTACAGTTTTACGGGGAACAATAACACCAGGCATTCCCTCAACTCCTGAAGGAGCATCCATCTCAACTTGTGCCAAACGATGACCATCAGTTGCAACCAAACGCAATTTCAAAACACCATCATTAACAACATGAAAGTAAATACCATTCAGATAATAACGAGTTTCCTCAGTCGAAATAGCAAATTGCGTACAATTAAGTAAATGTTTTAACCCCGATGCTAATAGAGAAAAGCGATAACTAAACTGTCCAGGAAGCGATTCTGGAAAATCTGTCTTGGGAAGACATTGAAGCTGAAAATGCGCACAACCAGAAACAACAGACACTGAACTTGCTTGATTTTCATCAACGGATAACACAATATCATTGCCATCAGGAAGCTTCCGAATAATATCATAGAGCAAATGTGCCGGAACAGTTATCGCCCCAGCTTGCTCAACATCTACTACAAAAGATTCTGTAACCTCTAAATCAAGATCTGTTGCTTTTAACTGCACACGACCATTTTCTGCATTAATCAGCACATTCGATAAAATAGGAACAGTATTACGGCGCTCTACCACACGGTGAACACGACCAAGAGACTTGAGAAATTGACTGCGATCAACTGTAATACGCATAAAAGCCTCGTACGATTTACTAAAAAATATAAGAATTATTTAGAATCAAATGATTTATAACCAAAATAATAGATTCTTTTTAACGAATCTCTTGATGGAGTCTATTAAACCTCTTTTAAAATGGCAAGTCACTACTGCATAAGAAAAAATCTTTTCATTAAACCCTTTAAAGGGCCTTCAAAGAAAGAAATGATAAAAACTATACAGCCTGCTCCCCAATCAACCGCTTAAGCAACTCAAGTTCCTTGGCCAATGTCTGATCACCACAAACCAAATCCTCAATTTTACGCACTGCGTGTAAAACTGTTGTATGATCACGCCCACCAAAACGACGTCCAATTTCTGGCAATGAACGGGGTGTTAATACTTTTGCTAAATACATCGCAACTTGCCGCGGCTTAACAACCGTACGTGTTCGACGATTAGACAACAAATCCTGTTTAGAAACATTATAATGGCGCGCCACTGTACGTTGAATTTCTTCAATCCGAATTCGCTTAGGTTCACCAGGACGTGTCAAGTGACCTAATAACTCATCAATCCGTTCTAAAGATAAATCAGACTCAAAAGATTGACGAAATAAGAGCTGATTAAATGCTCCTTCAATATCACGCCCTGACCCTAAAACCGTTTTCGCGATATATTCCAAGATATCATCAGAAATTGATATCATGCCATCATCTTGTCGTGCCACCTTCAACCGCTGGCGCAACATTTGCAAACGCATTTCATAATCTGGCGCTTCAATTTCAAGTGCAACCCCTCCCTGAAGACGAGAACGAACGCGAAGATCAAGCGATTCTAATTCCGCTGGTGGGCGATCTGCAGCGACAACAACTTGTTTTGCACTATCAAGCAGCATATTAAGCAAATGGCAAAACTCATGTTGTATCGACTTACCCTGCAAAAACTGCATATCATCAATAATCAAAAGGTCGATATCACGAAGCTGTTCTTTAAAAGAAAGAGCATCATTATCACGAATAGCCGTTGCAAAACGCCACATAAAATATTCAGCAGTTAAATAAATAACACGTGCAGACGTTAAACGCTTCAATGCAGAAGAAGCAATTGCTTGAAGCAAATGTGTTTTTCCCAAACCAACAGATGCATGAATAAAAAGAGGATTAAAACGCAAAGCACTTTTGTGGCCCTCCGCAATTGAACGCGCAGCCGCTAAAGCAACCCGATTAGAAGCTCCTTCAACAAAACTTTCAAAAGTATAACGAGAATCAAGGGGAGATCCAAAAACTCCAGTCTGAGAATTCTTGACTGAATGCTCTACACAACTCTCCACAAAAGATGAAGCCGCCTGCTCTTCCAGCACAACAGAAGGCGCACTGGTTTTACAAACAACATCTCTTGAAACACGCTCCATACCGCGAACGACAACTTCAACACGAAGAATCGCCGAATTCTCTTGTTTCCATAAATGAGTTAAAAGAGAACCATAGTGATTGTTAATCCATGAACGTAAAAAAGCGGTAGGAACAGAAAGCTTTATAAGAGTATGACTATATTCAGCAAGCTTCACACGACCAAACCAACTGGTATAAGCCTCAACACCAACTTGCGCCTTTAATTGCGCCATAACACGGACAAAAGCCGCTGCACTTTCCTCCTCTGAAACAAGAGAAGGCTCTATAGAAGAATTTCTAAAAACAGCCCTATCACAATCCGTAATCCTATTCTTTATTATGTTCTCTGCCGGCAGAATATTCACCGAGACCCTTTTAAAGGAACTAGCTTTAGAGTTCAATTTATCCACCATCTTTCATCCTGATAAAAATAAATTTCTGTCCTGCCCAACAGCTAAAATGAATCTAGCAAAAGCAAAACGCCCTACCCCAAATAAGATCACTTACCCTCCCCTAGGATAGCCTCATTACAACCCCACTAACAAAGATGACCAGTAAGATTTATTTGCACTCATGATATGATCAATCCTTCTAAAACGGTAAACATACCAATCAAAAAAACCAAAAAACCATCAGAAAACCTACTCAACACTAAAGCTTTAAAAAGCCTCAATCAAAGCACCTCGCACTCAACAAAATATCTAATAACATGCTGATGTAATCCCTTCACGTTTTTTAGCTCTCATGAAAACCATACAAAACAGCAGAGGTAAAATGCAAGAGGCCAAAACAAGATCAAAAAAAATGGAAATAATGCGTAGATCAATGAGGAACGAGAAAAATTATTGATTCAATTCAGTTTTTTCTCTTATTATTACTAATAATTAAAGAATCACTTCAGATTTTAAAAAAAAAAATAAAATGCTTGACAAAAAAGACTCTGTAAAAATCCACAAAGCTTGTGGATAACCATACTTCCCCTATAAACTTTCTCTCCTTTTTCAAGAGGAGAATCATTATCGATTCTTATTTTCAATAATTTTTTTGAAACAATAAACAAAAAGCCAGTATCCTTGCGGATACCAGCCTGATTCCCAATAAAAAAGAAAAAGCTTAAACGCTAAAAACCTTCAAACGTTTAGCTAAACGAGACACTTTCCTCGCAGCAGCATTTTTATGAAAAACCCCTTTAGAAACCGCACGCATAATCTCAGGTTCAAAATTCTTAAATGCAATTTCTGCAGATGCTTTATCGCCACCAGCTAAAGCATCATCAAACTTACGCATAAAAGTACGAACACGTGAACGGCGGGCCCTATTAACCTGTGTGCGTACTGCAACCTTGCGCACCGCTTTTCGAGCAGAAGGTGTATTCGCCATAAATATAATCTTTCTTTCAATATCTTGGTAAAATGAGTCTTAATAAACAACTCTACCAATAAAAACAAACCTAACACAAGCAAAACTATAAAGCTGCTTAAAACCCATCTGGCTTATAGCGTAATCTCAAAGCCAACGTCAATTAAATTTTCAAAGACAAACTAAAAAACGAAGCCAAACTCTTTGTGCACAACTTTATAGCTCAATAATTCAAAGATATTCCTCAATAAACAAAGGCATTTAAATAGCTAGTTTACGCAAGACATATTGCAAAATTCCACCATGATGCAAATAATCTAGCTCATCTTCAGTATCAATACGGCATAATAATGAAACGGTTTTTACTGTACCATCAGAAAAAGTAATTATCGCTACAGTCTTTTGACGAGGTTTCAAATCATGAATCCCTTCAATTGTTACCTTTTCATCTCCCTTTAAGCCTAAAGATTTCCAACTGACATCCTCTTCAAAAACAAAGGGAACAATGCCCATACCAACAAGATTAGAACGATGAATCCTTTCAAAAGATTGCACAATCACTGCTTTGATACCAAGAAGATTAGTCCCTTTGGCAGCCCAATCGCGGGATGAGCCATTGCCATATTCAATACCAGCAAAAACAACGAGCGGAACACCTTCTTGTTTATACGCCATTGCAGCGTCGTAAATAGCTTGTTCTTTCTTTGACGGATAATGAATCGTATATCCCCCTTCTCGGCTATTTTCACCTAACATGAAATTACGAATGCGAATATTGGCAAAGGTTCCACGAACCATAACTTCATGATTCCCACGGCGCGTTCCATACTGATTAAAATCAACCACCTTAATACCGTGATCCATTAAATATTGTCCAGCAGGAGAAGCGGCCTTAATAGAACCAGCAGGAGAAATATGATCCGTCGTGATTTTATCACCAAACAAACCTAAAATCCGTGCATCCTTAATATCTGGTAAAACATCAGGCGTTTTCTGCATATCATCAAAATAAGGTGGATTGCGTACGTATGTAGATTGTTCATCCCAAGAATAAGTAGAACCCGTAGGGATCTGAACTTTTTGCCAATTTTCATCTCCCTTAAAGACATCTGCATACTTTTCAGCAAAAATCTGACGCGTAACATTTTCTTCGATAAACTCCTGTATTTCCTGAGAAGTTGGCCAAATATCTCTCAAATAAATTGGTTGACCATCTGAGTCTTCACCAAGAGGTTCCTTGGTTAAATCTTTACATACCGTTCCAATGAGCGCATGGGCAACCACTAACGGTGGCGAAGCTAAATAATTCGCTTGCACATCAGGAGAAACACGCCCTTCAAAATTACGATTTCCTGAAAGAACTGCAGCCGCAATGATACCATTGTCATTAATTGTTTTGGAAATAGCTGAATGCAAAGGACCAGAATTTCCAATACATGTTGTGCACCCAAACCCTACTAAGTTAAATCCTAACGCATCTAAATCTTTTTGCAGACCAGAATTTTGAAGGTAAGCCTCAACAACTTGTGAACCAGGTGCAAGAGAAGTTTTTACCCATGGTTTACTCTTGAGACCTTTGGCCACAGCATTTCGTGCCAAAAGACCTGCTGCAATAAGAACATTTGGATTCGATGTATTCGTACAGGAAGTAATCGCAGCAATTACCACATCACCATGACCAAGCGTATATTCTTCACCTTCAACCTGATAGCGGTCATCTTGCCCAGAAGTTTTCTTATAATCTTCAACTAATGCCTTCTCAAAACCTTGACCAACATTTTCCAATGCAATACGTCCTTCTGGACGTTTAGGACCAGCCATAGAAGGTACAACGGTTCCCATATCTAATTCAATTGTATCACTAAAAATGGTATGAGCTACTATTTCGTTATGCCACATCCCTTGTGCTTTAGAGTAAGCTTCTACTAAGGCAACCCGATTTTCATCACGCCCCGTCATATTGAGATAACGTACTGTTTCCCTATCAATTGGAAAAAAACCACACGTTGCTCCATATTCAGGAGCCATATTGCCAATCGTTGCCCTATCAGCAAGCGTCATATGCTCCAAACCAGGACCAAAAAACTCGACAAATTTACCCACAACACCCTTCTGGCGTAACATTTGGGTTACAGTCAATACGAGATCGGTAGCTGTTACCCCTTCTTTAAGCCTACCTGTTAAACGAAAACCAATCACTTCAGGTAATAACATAGAAACAGGTTGGCCTAGCATGGCTGCTTCTGCTTCAATACCACCAACCCCCCAACCTAAAACACCCAGACCATTCACCATCGTCGTATGCGAATCAGTTCCAACACAGGTATCAGGATAAACCGTCTCACACCCATCTTCATTCTTCATCCACACGCACTGTGCTAAATATTCTAGGTTAACCTGATGACAAATTCCTGTTCCTGGAGGAACAACGCGAAAATTTTGAAAGGCTTGCTGACCCCATTTAAGGAAACGATAGCGCTCACCATTGCGTTCATATTCATGTTCAACGTTTTCCTTAAAAGCCATGGGATTGCCAAAGTCATCAACAATAACTGAGTGATCAATAATGAGATCAACGGGTATGAGAGGATTGATTTTTTCAGCGTTACCCCCAAGTTTAACCATAGCATCACGCATTGCAGAAAGATCAACAACTGCAGGAACACCTGTAAAATCCTGCATAAGAACACGTGCAGGACGATAGGCAATTTCTGCTCCCGCTCTTCCTTTGTCGCTTAACCACTTCGAAACATTCAGGATATCTTCTTTTTTAACTGTGCGACCATCTTCAAATCGCAATAAATTTTCGAGAATAACTTTCATCGAAAACGGCAAATGGGAAATACCTTTAAGTCCATTCTTCTCCGCTTCGATCAAGCTATAATAAGTATATTCTTTGCCACCAACATTTAACGTTCTGCGACAATTAAAGCTATCAATTTGAGTCATGACTGTCCACCCTCATACTACAAACAACCTAATTTCCAGGAATGAACAACACAAACTACGAGTCAAGGTCGCAGCTTGAGCGCAGACGCAATACCTCCACTATCCATTTCCCCCCTTCCACCTTCTCATAGGCAAATGCGGAAATCAGCGCCAGAAACCATTCTACACCAAATATTGATGTAAGGTGTCTCTTATAGAGCTATTTCTAGAACTATTCTAGGTACAATTGCATAAAAAACGCGTTTTTTTATTCTATAATGCAATAAAGAATATGAAAATTAAAGAAAAATAGGCAATCATATGGTATTATCAGGTAAAGATTTAGCCGCTTACAGAAACGAAGAAATTCTGTTCAAGGATCTTTCTTTTTGTTTATTTCCACAGCAACTTATGACAATCACTGGACCAAATGGTATTGGAAAATCTACATTGTTACGAATCATTGCTGGTCTTCTTGAAGCCGCTGAAGGTCATATAATCCTTAAAGACCATGAACAAACATACCCTGTTGCAACAGTATGCCATTATCTTGGGCCTCACAATGCTATGAAATCTCTCTTATCTGTCATTGATAATTTGCAATTTTGGGGAGAGTTTTATGGTCAACATGTACGCTTTGTGCATGAAGCCCTTGCAGACATTGGTCTTTCTGACCTTAAACATTTACCCTTTAACGCTCTGTCAACTGGGCAACAAAGACGTGTAGCTATTGCCCGCCTTTTGCTTGCCTATCGGCCTATTTGGATTTTAGATGAACCAATATCTGGTCTTGATAACCATGCTCAGAAACTCCTTACTCATATTTTTCAGCGTCATCTCAATCAAGGTGGTATGATTATCGCCGCGACTCACAATTCCCTAGGTATTCCAGAAAACCATAAAATCGCTCTAGAAAAATTTTTACCTCTCTAGGAAAGAATAAAATGAAAGCACTATTCTGGCGTGATCTTAAACTATTATTAGCGCCACAAGCATCTTCACTAACAGGACTATTGTTTTTTATCGCTATTGTTGTCATAACCCCCTTTGCTATTGGACCAGATCCCAAAATTCTCGCACAAATAGGGCCAGGTATATTGTGGTTGGGAGCCCTTCTCGCAGGACTCCTCAATCTGAATAAACTTTTCCAAATTGATCGCAATGATGGAAATCTCGACCAATTTATCCTTTCAGGACAAAGACAAAGTTTTACACTAATTGTCTTTACTAAATGCCTTGCTCATTGGGTAGGAACAATGCTTCCTCTCATTTTTGCTACGCCCATTTTAGCTCTCATGCTCCATTTAGATGTAACAATAACTTTTACAACAATGCTAACCCTTTTATGCGGAACACCTGCCATTATTTTTATTGGTGCTATAGGAGCAGCACTCGCAACTTCATTGTTGCACAGCACTCTTCTTATTTTCATCATTATCTTGCCATGGATCATTCCAATTATGATTTTTGGCGTTTCCGCTGCTACAGCTCCAACAAATCCAAATGCCTCTTTTCTCGCTTCCTTAGCTCTTCTTAGCGCTTTTTCACTTTTGTTGAGTCTTTTTAGCTCTTTTGTTGCTGCTATAACGCTCAAGCTTTTATATGAATAATAAAAGATGATTGCCGTATAGCAAAACTAAGCCTATTATAATTACATGAATGAAATATCTCGCACATACAAAATAAGGTCACTCCCTATAAGCTTTACTCGTTTCATGAAAATAAGCAAAATGATTTTACTTTGGTTAGCCGGAATAACATTGTGTTTCCTTACCCTAGGACTTATTCTTGTGATGCATTCCCCTGATGACTATCAACAGGGCATTACTGTTAAAATTATGTACCTTCATGTACCCTTTGCATGGTTGTCTACACTCTGTTATATAACAATGAGTGCAGCAGCATTAGGAAATTTGATTTGGAAATATCATCTTGCTGATGTAGCACTCAAATGTGGTGCACCCATTGGGGCAACTTTTACCGCCTTGGCTCTCATGACAGGAGCACTTTGGGGGCAACCTACATGGGGAACATGGTGGGTATGGGATGCACGGTTGACATCAGTTTTAATTCTGCTTTTTATCTATCTTGCTATTATCCTACTTGGACGTTCTTTTGATAACCAAGGAAAAGCTGCTCGCGCTACTGCAATTCTTACACTTGTTGGATTTGTTAATATTCCTATTATTAAATTTTCCGTTAATTGGTGGAATACATTGCATCAACCAGCATCACTGTTACGTGCTGGAGGCCCCACAATCGACAATGCTATGTTATGGCCCCTTATTACAATGCTATTTTGTTTCATCTTTATGTTCATCACGCTCTATTTAATGGCGATGCGAAATGAAATCAATCATCGTTATATCCAAATACTTCAAATTAAAAAATCCCGTCGTGTACAACAACAGGACTCCTCATCATGCTCGACCTAAATGGTATCCACAACGGACTTTTAGGAAATCTATCTCAGAAAATTGATTTTTTCCTCAAAACCCTTAAACACGAGCAAATTGTTGTTTTAAGCTATATGCTATCTGCGATATCCCTTTTATGTCTTATTGGATATATTCTTTGCAAAGCCCTATATCAAAGAAAAATTCTCCAACGCCTGAACAAAAAAGAACTATCACAAAAAGACAAAGTATAATGAAAAACACCACACCAAAACTTAAAAAAAATAGATCTTTGCCTGTTTTGTTGATCCTTTTGGGACCATTTGTGCTTTTTCTTCTCCTCACAGTGCTTTTTTTCAATTTTATAGGTCAAAAATATCCTCAAGATCCTTCTCTTATCCCAAACACCTTGGCTGAAAAACCTGTCCCTAATACACATCTTCCTCTCCTTGATCAGAAAAGCTATCTCGATTCAAAACAGTTTAAAGGACGTGTCACATTAGTCAATTTTTGGAGTTCTTGGTGTTTACCTTGTCGTGAAGAACATCCTCTTCTTATGAAAATTGCACACGATAAACGTTTTGATCTGATTGGTATTAATTATAAGGATAACAAAGCAAATGCTCTGCGCTTTTTAAACAGTTTTGGTAATCCTTTTAAATTTATTGGCTTTGATGTTTCCGGATATACAGCCATTGACTGGGGTGTATATGGACCACCAGAAACCTTTCTCTTGAATAAAGAGAACATTATTATTGCCAAACACATTGGTCCCTTAACATGGCAAATTTATCAAAAAAAATTTCTACCCAAAATTGAACAAGCGATCATGACAGAAGAAAAATAAAATATCGACATATGAATTTTAAATACAAAAACAAGAAAAAGTGAAAATCGTGTTGAAAACTTATGAGTTTTTTAACTGAAAAACCGTTCCTTTTTAGAAAACAAACTTCAACTAGAATAAAAGCATCCATAAAAGGAAGTAATTTAACAAAATCTGATTTCAAAGTATGTTTAAAACTTACAGTATTTTTCAAAATCTTTCAAAAAAATGACCTAATTATCAATTAAAGAGGAGTTCTGGAAAAAGTTTATTTAAAAAAATGGTAAGATGTGTAATGTAGTGCTGTGAAACTAAAATTATTTAATTTATTTGCATAAATACTCAATATATTAATGTAATTCAAATTTCGATTGAGAGAATAAGTAGAATTCTCTTCGTGTGTGCATACATCAATAAAGTGAGAGATTAACACCTCTCAAACTTTTTGTACGCTCACAAAAATCATGAACTCAGATCCATGTTTATCGAAGAGACAACAATTCTAGATTTTTAGGATCAAGAGAACGCCTACAGGGCACCTAATGGTTTCTTTGATCCAAGACCAAACGGATTGTTTTGTCCTTCTCATGCAGCTCCAAAATCATGATCAGATGAAAAACATCTATGTTGGCATTAAATTTCATCCTACAATGCGTTCAATGAAATAAAACGAAAATTCTTACGTTTTTTTAAATTGAAAAGCTTTTATAAAGCTTTTTTTAAGCCCAAAAGACAGTTTTTGTTTCTAAAGATTATTTTCAAAAAACGTTACAACCTAAAAAAGAACATTTTATGTTATGCGCTCCTAAAAATGTTTTTCTTTGAAAGATCTTTAAAAGTGCAATTATACGTTTTATTTTAAAATGTAATTTTGGTATGTAAAATCTATATCAAAAAAACGATATTTGCTCGATTTTAGCGCTATAAGAAACTTCTTAAAATATTATGATTTTAGATATATTTTTTGTTGATTAGAACGATTTCCCTTGCATATCTTTTTCAAATTTAAACTCAATTTCTATAACTTTCTTCCCAGTCTTGATGGGCTTCCAGTCAATTTCCCTCCACCTTTTTGAGCTAATTCTGTAATGGCTGGTTCGATAATACGATGTTTAATGTTATCAAAATTTTTACGTTGTTTTTCTGTGCAATCCATTGCATCATAAAAATCATCAACTGTATACCTTGCAGTACCTGAGTTTTTAAAGCACGTTAATAATCTCATAAATGCCATGCACAAACAGAACAGAACGCTGATACCTATTTAAGTTGATAGCTAGTAAATTGCTTTTTGACGTTTGCTAAATAAAGTTCTAATTTTGGCTACCAATGAAACTTCCCCCATCTTCCATTATTGATAATGCGTTTAACCAATCCACCTCATTTTAATTTCTCTTGGAAAGGTAGATTTATCATTGCGAGTGAAAGCGAATTCATAAAACGTAATAGATCGTTGATATAATTTTTTAGAAGCACTTTGAAGTGCTTCATAGCAGTGTGCATTTCGCCTTCAGCTAATTCTGCATATTTAGCAGCTGTTAGATGTGTGTTAGCACATCATTTGAGCGATGATAGCACTATCAAGTTTATAAATGGCTATCATCACAATTCTTTTTTAGATAGAATTAGTCCGTATCTAGCAATAGATTAATGCGTTTCCCATTGTAATCCATCGATTACCACTGGTGCGTTATAGATTAGCAATTTCATACTTATCTTTTTTTAATTTAAGTATTTTTTCTTTCTATGTTTTGTATGAATGCGTCTTTTTAATCTTTATAATATTTTGATTTTAAATAAAATTTACCATTTTTATCTATTAAATGAAAACACCTAATACTATGAGATTTTTTCAAATTCATTTACATTGAATTTAAAGTAAGAAAAAGCTAGAAAAACGCCTTTTATGAATCGTCTAAACATGAAAATAATTGGCAATATTTTAAGTTGAAAAAAATATAATAATGTAGACTTATAAGTAAGAATACCCAGTTTTACCATGCTATGCATGCCATTTTTACAGAGCACCACCATCTTTACGCTTAATATAAATGGCGAACCATTATCATCACATACTTTGCCAGCTCTTGGGTATTACGACATAGTCGTAGCACTTGAGACAATTCATAAGAGGCATTCTTTACGCCTTTTTTCGTGTTTTTATCCCCACACCACAGCCCTTCTTGTAATGTGCAAGCAAGTGATTTTAATTGATGCAACATAAAAGAGATTTGCAATATTCAGGGCTCTAATTCAATATGCAAAACAATAAATTATCATTATAAATCAATTTATTGATATATTGAAGGTACTGTATGATATTAATACTGATTGCAACAGAAGGATCATGGGAATACATCAAAAAAAGCTAAGGAAAAAATATGCTAAAGACTCATACTAGCTGTGCTTAAATTTTTAAGAGGTGAATAAAATGGGATTTTTTTGCAATCATCCTTTTTTATGAAAAATATCTGATTATGTTTTTTCTTCTAAAAATTCTTGCGTTATAAAGCGATATGTTTTTGAGCAAAATTCACATGTAACTGAAATATATTTATTTTTAACCATTTTATTGCGCTCATCAAGAGGAAAACCTTCTAGGATTCCTTTAATTTTTTCGCGTGAGCAAGAACATTGATCAACAAGAGAAACAGAATTAAAAACTCTAACGCCTTGCTCATGAAAAAGACGAAACAATAACTGTTTACTACCGACTTGAGGATCTGTTAATTCTGCACTTTCAATCGTTGCCATGAGTATTTTAGCTTCTTGCCATTGGTTCTCCAATTGGGTGTGGGTTTTCGTTTGTTCTCGCTTTTGATGAGGATCATATACTTTATGATGAGACGATGCCTGAGGCAAAAGTTGGGTCAAAATACCTCCAGCTCGCCAGCTTTTTTGCGATTTTCCTTTTTGATCTTGATTAATTAATATAGCAACAGCCAAACGAATATCGGTAAGAATTTGCTCCGATTGATCAAAATAAGCACGAGAAGCTTCTTGTAAATTTGATCCATCTAATGCAACAATCCCTTGATAAGATTGCATATGGGATCCTTGATCAATCGTGAAAGCTAAAGTGCCTTTTCCTAAAAGTGTTTCTGAAGAAGCTTGATCATTGTCTATTGCTTGCTTAAGCCGTTCTTTATCAAAACGAGCGTATCCACGTAAACCGGAAGGGGGCAAAAAATCGCACACCAACATATTAACCGGTCCATCAGAATGGGTTTGTAAAATAAATTTTCCTGTAAGCTTTAGAGAAGTTCCAAGCAGAACGGTTAAAAGTAAAGCTTCTGCCAAAAGATAAGAAACAGGTTCAGGGTACTGATGTCTTGTGAGAATAGAATTTAAAGTTTTCCCAAGTTGTACAGCACGTCCACGGATATCAAGTTTTTCGACTTGAAAGGGAATAACGGTATCGTCTTCATGTGTGTAGATGTTGTTGAGAGAGGCTTCATCTTTAGCTTGTTCACTCATGGCTTTGCCTTTTATATAATTCGTTGTAGGTGGATTATTTTGAAGAGAAAAACGCATCTTGTAAACACCAAGAAAGAATTGTTTTTTGAGTATGAATACGATTTTCAGCCTCATCGAAAACAATTGAATGCAATCTATTAATCACTGTATCGACAACCTTTTCACCATGATAAGCAGGAAGACAATGCATAAAAATGGAATCAGGCTTTATTAATTTCATGAAAGTTTCATTGATTTGACTAAGCCTGAAAAATAGAATGACTGCGAGCACGAAATTCTTGTTCCATGGATCCCTATAAATCGGTCATAAGACAATCAGCATCTTGTGCCACTTTGGGGGGAGATTATGAGTGAGCGTGAGATGTGATCCCCGTTCACGAGCCTAATATATAAATTGTTCTTGTGATTTATTTCTCTTTGGCATAGCAACTCGCAAATGAAAACCCAAAAGAGCTGCAGCTTCAATTCAGGAATGGGGCATATTATTTTCCCCTCATCCATGCCAATATTTTGCCAGTAATTAGCTCTCAATGTTCTTCATCGGTTAAAGATTGTCTGCTAAAATTTAGCAAGGATTGTGCATCATCTATAAGGGCATTAATGATAGGTATTTATGCATATTGTGCCAATTTTAATACACGTTGATGTTTTATTGTCGCGATATCACGATACGAAAAAATGGGATAAAACATATACCGTGTCAGCTACGATTTCACTATGACCAGCTATATCTATGAACTCGTAAGCATGATTGTATCTTCCCCAAACTAGCGCATACTGATATCGAATGAAATAGGAGAAGCATGTGTATGGTTTTTCAAAAACCATCGCGAGTATTTACTTATAAAATATTTTGAACTTTTCCCTGCTTAAAAAAATGCTTTAAAGATTTTCGCATAATTAACCTGTGCGCATGCTATTGCTAGCATTAAAATCGATTAGTCTGCGAAATGATGAAGAGCACTCGTTATGTGTGTGAATATTTTTTTTATTTACTTGCGAAAGATAAGAAAGTGCTTTTTCAATACGACGCAAGCTTTCATCTATTTCCTCTTCATTAATGATAAGAGGAGGCAATAAGCGCACGACGTTGTTGTTGGCAGCAACACTTAAGAGATATTCATCTTCCAAAGCAGTAACGACAAGATTTGAAGGCACAACACATTGAATGCCCATCATAAGCCCCACCCCTTGAACTGCGCAAATAATATCAGGATAGATATTGAGAATGTGTAAAAGTCCACTTTTTAGTTTATCCCCCATTCGCTGAACATGGTTGAGAAAATCGGGATCTAATAAAATATCAAGAATACTATTTCCAACAGCCATTCCAAGCAAATTTCCTCCAAAGGTTGATCCATGGGTTCCAGATGTCATACTTTTTGCAACTTTATTCGTTGCAAGGCAAGCCCCCAATGGAAAGCCACCTCCTAGGCCTTTTGCGAGAGTAAGAATATCAGGCGTAACATTACTCCATTCATAAGCAAAAAGCTTTCCTGTTCGTCCCATCCCCGTTTGGACTTCATCAAAGATCAACAACAGATCATTATCATCGCATATTTTACGCAAAAATTTTAAATAGTCATGAGAAACCGTTCGTATTCCTCCTTCTCCTTGAATAGGTTCAATAAGAATAGCAGCAGTATTTTTATTAATAGTATTACGCAAAGCGATTTCATCACAAAAAGGTATTTGAATAAATCCACCAGCTTTAGGTCCAAAGCCTTCAAGATACTTTTCATGCCCAGTCGCAGCAAGTGCTGCGAGTGTACGTCCATGAAATGCCCCTTCAAAAGTAATTATTTCAATGCGCTCTGAATGACCTGCAACATAGTAATAATGACGTGCCGTTTTGAACGCGCATTCCAATGCTTCAGTGCCTGAATTGCAGAAAAAAACCTTATCTGCAAAACTATTTGCACAAAGCCGCGTAGCAAGAGCTACTTGTTCAGGAGATTGAAAAAGATTGGAAACATGCCAAAGTTTTTCAGCTTGTACTTTAAGCGTATCAACCAATTTGGGATGTGAATACCCTAATGCATTAACAGCAATGCCTGATGTGAAATCAAGATAATGGTCTCCTTTATCGGAAATAAGCCATACACCATATCCCTGTTCAAAATGCAAATTTCGTCGTGCAAAGCATTCATAAAGTGGTTGTATAGAGATGGCATTCATCATAATTTCCTTTATATCTTAATCTTTTCAATATATATACAAGGTAATATTACAAATGAAACAATATGATCCATTTCGTTACAATGCTTTCAACATTTTATTACAATTAATAATTACGCCTATATAATAGATCATTACATCAACGAAAAAAAGTCAATGAAGATTCTACAATAAACATTTTGAAGAAAAACCCTAAATAAAAGTGAAAGTTTAACTTATGATTGATTGGCAAGTTGGGGAAAACATTCTAAATAACCCCTTAAAGAGGTAAAGACTCTTGTCATAGAATGAGTGCATATTGTAATTTGTAATATAGTAAGCAAAATGATGTGTTTTGATTTGTAAATTTCACAGGTTGGTTGATTTTCTTATGCTCGCTTAGAGTTTGAAATTCTTTCATTCAGTGCAATGAAAACATTATTGAAACATTTGAAGATGTAAAGGGGGGCATCTCAATGAGATAATAGAAATGGAGTGCTGGTATGGGTTGGACATGTGAACGCGTTGAGCTTCTTAAGAAGCTTTGGAGTGAAGGATTAAGTGCAAGTCAAATTGCTGCTCAATTAGGTGGGGTCAGCAGAAATGCAGTAATTGGAAAAGTGCATCGATTAAAGTTGCCAGGACGCGGTAAGACAGCACAAGCAAATGCACGTGCACAAAAAACTCCTGTTGGAAACAATCCATCATCTCCACGTGTGCGTCGCAACACTTCCACAGTATCGCCAATGAACACATCATCTGTAAGTATTGAAGAAACGACTTTAAAGACAGAACTTATAGAGGAAGATGTAAAAGAAGTTGATATATCCACAAAATCCAATGTCGTTGTGCCCATATCACGTCAACTTAATCTTCTACAATTGAGTGAAAATACGTGTAGATGGCCGGTTGGTGATCCATTATCAGCAGATTTTCATTTTTGTGGTGCCGATTCTGATGAAAATAGTCCCTATTGTGCCTTTCATGCTAAGCTAGCATTTCAACCGATATCTGAAAGACGGCGAATAAGAGTATAATACCTACAGTAGAATCTCATATGATCCCCTTCATAATTAAATTTCAATTATCGAATTATTATGAAAAGGAAGCCTTTAATGAATGAAAAAGTTTCTTCATGAAAGTATTCATTTATCGTAATATTGTGTAGCTATATATTGTAGAATATATGCTATTGTTTTATTTCACTGTTCTCTTTAATTGAGTTGTATAACTTTTAAAACTATTTATAGTAATATTTTCTGAATAACGCAGTTGCTCAATTTCTCATCTTTTTATTCTTCGTGGATTTAGTAGATTAATGCATTGACGTATAAAGTAACTTATCATTTTGAAACCTGAATGAGATCCGCGAATATTATAAGACTCTCTCATTTTAAACCTTCTTATAATGAATTAATCAAAAGAATTCGTTTGCACATCACAAATGAGAAGTTACCTGTGTAGAGTAACACTTAAAGAAAGCAATGCAGCTTATAAAACTTCTCTAGCATCAAGAGCTCCAAAGATTTCATAATATTGAGAACTGGCTAAGCCTATCATAATATCTAACCTTGTACTTTTATGAAGCGTAAAAATATTCATTAAGTGTAAAGATGATAACAATAAATTTTATACGCTTTATAGGATTGTTATTCACAAAGAATGCCATAAAATGAATTAAGAAATATTTTTTTAAATAAGCGCATGAATTATGTAATATCAGTGTATTTTACTGGAAACATTCTGTTTTTCATAAGTAGTATTATCACACTAAACCTGTAAAAAACAAAAGCATGAGGCAATGCGTAAAGTATCAGACGATAGTATTTATAAGAAAATTAAAAAATAAGAGAGTATTGTATTAAAGGTTCTTGGGCAATAGATGAAAAGAGCTAACGGTCATTATCAGTGAGTATGTTATCATATCTCTTCTATAACTTATCACATAGCATACGAGATCTCGTGAAACCAATGTTCAGCCTAAAATGATCACAATAACATCACATTCCTTTTCTTATACAAAACGGCGCAACCAAACATAAAGTGCGCCTTCACCACCATGCTGACGTGCGGCTTGCTTAAATGCATGAATATAATATCGAAAAACTGGTGTCGATAACCAATAGGGAACAAATTTATACAAAGCCCCCTCACTCCCAACTGATTGGCCTTTTCCTGTAATCACAAGGACATAACGTAATCCACTCTGCTGAGAGGACTGTAGAAATTTTTTTAATAAAAAATAAGCTTCTTCCTGCATATAACCGTGAAGATCAAGACGCGCCTCAAGAGGATAGCGACCTTGGGAAATTTTACGATATGCAACATGATCAAAGAAATGAATCTTATGTTCTTGTATAACGCTTCTCTTTTTTCTTTTAACAATTGTGGAGTTTTGTTGAGTTTCATGAAATACTGAGGAACTTTGAATTACGTGCGGTTTTTTATCATTAATATTTGGGATATTTTCTAATACAGAATAGGACATCTTATCATGAAGCGGCATTGTCGTACGACAAACCATCTCCCATAAAAAGCGATCTTGTGAAGTCAATAAACCACTTTTTTGTCGCCATTCACTTGAGGACATTTTAATTTCTCGTAAATCATTGAGTGCTTATGGAAGAAAAATAAAAAGTACTTTAATTCTCATCTTCTGTGGCAAAAAGCTTCCAGTTTGGATCCGATGATAAACTATTGCGAACAAAAGTCCAAATATCTCTAATTTCTACAATGGCCTCAGGATCACCATCTATACGCTCGTCCTGTTCATTATAAGTAACAGAAATTATCTCACTGACAATACGTATCGTTAAAAATTCGTCCTTTTCTTGTATTGCCGCCGCGACAAACTCGATCTTATTAATCCCAATAAAAGTAAACTCTATTCTTTCTTTGTGTTTTTCTCGTTGCTCAATAGCAGTACAAAAGCTTTCAAAAACATCATTACAAAGCAAGCTTTTAAGTTGACTGCGATCACCTCTGGCAAAAGCTGTGACAATCATTTCATAAGCAAGTTGTGCACCTTTTATAAAACGCTGAGGAGAAAAATGAGGATCGATTCTACGCAGTGCCCGCAAATCTTCATTCAAAATAGTTCCTTGTGGTGAAATTTCATCAATTTCACTAAAGTCGCTTTTTTGTGAATTTTTCTGATGTGGGAACGAAGCAATATTATCAGCCGTTTCTATATCAGCACTTTTAGAACGACGTGAATAAGGGTCAAAGGGAGGCTTTTCAAAACCAATTCGTTTCCCTAATACATTACGGAGTTGCACAAAAATAACAACCATAACAACAAGAGCGATGACAAGTATAACGTCAAATTCCATGGGCGTTGTCAATCTCCAAAGCTTAAGTTTGTCATAAACATTGCAGTCAATATCATTTATCAATAAATATGTAAAATAAGGAATCCTACCATTCAAATATTTTTATAGATTTTATATTTATAAGAATTTCTCCCCTTAAACTAGCTAGAAGGAAATTTTCATGTGATAAAACTTTATTCTATAAAATCTCGTTTTTTTGTCGTTATTTTTCTCTGCATGCTTTTAACTGAAATCGCTAGTTTTATCTTTGTTGGTCAAGAAATTGGTATTCTAGCAACGTTGAGTTTGGTTATTCTCACAGCTATAGTTGGGATCGTTCTATTGCGAATTCAAGGGGGTAGTTTTTTAAAAAATATACAAACTGAACTTATCCAAAAACGCACGTTAAAAAATAATATTATTAATGATGCTTTCATCATGTTTAGTGCGATTTTACTTATTCTTCCCGGCTTTGTAAGTGACCTTTTGGGACTATTACTTCTTATTAAACCAATTCGCTCTGTTGCTTGGCATTTTTTTTCATC
This sequence comes from Bartonella rattimassiliensis 15908, assembly GCF_000278215.1. Taxonomy (GTDB): domain Bacteria; phylum Pseudomonadota; class Alphaproteobacteria; order Rhizobiales; family Rhizobiaceae; genus Bartonella; species Bartonella rattimassiliensis. The sequence goes on along the minus strand of NZ_JH725066.1, from coordinate 170,485 downwards.
ATTAAAAAACAAAATAAATCCAAACACTAAAAGCAAAAATGACTCTGAAAAAATAATTGACCTTAACGCAGAAGATTACAAAATTTATGATCTAACAGAATCTCCATGGCGCAAAAATGATGATAACCATTGAAATGCCTAAAAGACCTGTAACGAACTAAAAAATATTCAAGATAAAAGAGCGCATTCCTTGCAACCTTTTGCAAGGCATGATAACCAGTTCGCTCTTTAGATCTAAAACAAATATACATAATTATTATAATAAGAGAGGTTCGTAGTATGGCAGAAGACGAAATGAAGAACAGTGGTGGAGAGGCAATTTTTGCTGTATTAACTCAGTATTTAAAAGATTTCTCATTCGAGAACCCAGGTGCTCCTAATTCATTGCGTGCACGTGAAAAATCACCACAAATTGATATCAACATTAATGTCAATGCTAACCCAATTGGTGATGACAATTATGATGTCGTTTTGTCTCTCTCCGTCAAAGCTAATGATGATACTGAAACATTATTTCATGTAGAACTGATTTACGGTGGTGTTTTCCATCTTAAAAACATTCCACAAGAACATGTCATGCCACTGGTTTTTATTGAATGTCCACGTCTTTTATTTCCATTTGCTCGCCAAATTATATCTGATGCTACTCAAAACGGCGGTTTTCCACCCTTATGGATTGATCCTATTGATTTCGCAGCACTTTTCCAAAAGCGTCTCGCTGAAGAACAAAACAACAGCCAAACACAGCTGTCTTAAGAATTTACTCTTTATTCTATCATAAAACCCCTTAATATGTTAGAGGCTTTTTATATATTAAGGGCTTTGTTTCCTTTAGACAGCTTTTGCCGCATGATAAGCCGCAAGCATTGCAATATTGACAACATCTGTATCGTTTCCATTAAACGGTACAATTTGGACAGATTTTTTCAATCCAATTAAAATAGGACCAATGATGGTTGCTTCACCAAGCTCTTGTAACATTTTGCTTGCAATGGAAGAGGCGTGATATCCAGGCATAACTAAAATGTTAGCGGTCTCTGTTAATCCCATAAATGGATATTGCTGCATCAATTTGGAATTTAGTGCCACATCTGCACTCATTTCTCCATCAAATTCAAAATCAACCTTGCGTTCATACAAAATATTAATGGCATCCTGAATTTGCTGTGTTGTCTGCCCTTTCATATAGCCAAATGTAGAAAATGCCAAAAATGCAACCCGTGGCTGATATCCAAACCCACGCACAAACGAAGCGGTTTGCTCTGCTACATCCGCAAGTTCTTCAGCATTAGGATTCTCATAAACAGCTGTATCCGCAATAAACACAGTTCGTCCACGGCAAATAGCCATTGAAATACCAATCAATCGTTCTTTTGGTTTTTCATCAATTGCCCGACGTATATCGACTAACGCTGTTTCATAATTGCGTGTCACCCCTGTAACCATTGCATCAGCATCTCCTAGTGCCACCATACATGCAGCAAAATAATTGCGATCATTATTGATACGACGATAACAATCGCGCAACAGCCAACCTTGACGCTGCATCTTTTTATAAAGATAATTCGCATATGCATCTGTACGGCAAGAAAGTTTGGCATTCATAAGTGAAATACCTTCGCGCTCCAAATCAATTCCAGCGATAAAAGCCGCTTCTCTTACTTGCTCTTCACGACCAACCAAAATTGCTTGTCCTAATTTTTGATGAACATAGGAAACCGCTGCCCGCATAACTTGCTCTTCTTCACCTTCTGCAAAGACAATCTTCTTTGGTGCTTGACGAACATGGTTACAAACCCCACGCATCACCGAAGAAGTAGGATCACGTCTCGCATTCAAATCCCGTTCATAGGCCTCTAAATCATCTATATTCTTTTGTGCAACACCACTTTCCATTGCTGCTTTTGCTACCGCTATTGAAACAACCGTGAACAAACGCGGATCAAAAGGAACAGGAATGATATAATTAGGACCAAACTTTAATCGCTTTCCACAATAGGCTTCCGCAACGCTGTCAGGCACTTCCTCATGTGCTAAATCAGCAATAGCCCTTGCCGCAGCAATCTTCATATCTTCATTAATAACTGTTGCACGCACATCAAGCGCACCACGAAATATATAAGGAAAACAGAGAACATTATTAATCTGATTTGGATAATCGGAACGCCCTGTTGCAACAATAGCATCATGACGCACTTGGATAACTTCTTCCGGTGTAATTTCTGGATCCGGATTAGCCATAGCAAAAATTATCGGCTGTGGCGCCATAGATTTTACCATTTCAGGGGTAAGAGCACCTTTAGCAGAAACACCGAAAAATATATCTGCATCTTCCATTGCTTCAGCGAGGGTCCGTTTATCCGTTCGAATAGCATGCGCAGATTTCCACTGATTCATTCCTTCTTCACGACCTTCATAGACCACACCCTTTGTATCACATAAGATGATATTTTCAGAACGAAAGCCCATTGCTTTAATCAGTTCAATACAAGCAATCCCAGCAGAACCAGCACCATTACAGACTAACCGCGTATTTTGCATATCGCGCCCTGTTAAAGTCAAAGCATTGAGAACACCAGCTGCCACAATAATTGCTGTACCGTGTTGATCGTCGTGAAAAACAGGAATATTCATAACCTCACGTAGACGGCTTTCAATCATAAAGCACTCAGGCGCCTTAATATCTTCAAGATTGATTCCACCAAAAGAAGGCTCTAAATAACGAACCAAATCGATAAAACTTTCCGTATCGTTTATGTTAATTTCTAAATCAATGGAATCAATGTCCGCAAAACGCTTAAACAGCACTGCTTTACCTTCCATGACCGGCTTAGAGGCAAGTGCACCTAAATTGCCTAACCCTAAAATCGCTGTACCATTTGAAATAACAGCAACAAGATTGCCTTTTGCTGTATAATCATAAGCTAGGGCTGGATTTTGAGCAATTGCCTTAACTGGAACCGCAACACCTGGTGAATAAGCAAGGGATAAATCATGCTGTGTTGCCATAGACTTTGTTGCAACAATCTCAAGCTTTCCTGGCCGACCACGACTATGAAAATCAAGAGCTTCTCGTTCACTTGAATTGTAAACTGTCTGAGACATTTTCTGATCTTTCTCGCTCTTTTTCATCTCACTTTATTTTCTCCAAAAACAGTGTAAATTTTTCTTGATAATGCGTATAGTCTTTCAATGTTTAAAATTTGATTCATATTTCAAAAATCGCTATTCTTACCTTAGTAAATCTGATGATACGTTTTAATTTAGAGATAAATCAATATTGAAGTAAACAAAAAAAGAGTAAAAGCTTTAGTTAAAGGGAATAGACCGCGTACAAATGGATAAAAAAGACAACCATAAAAATAGTTTCATTCCACAGCCTACCTCCTCATCTTCTTCTCCTCAAGAACGTCTTACACCTATGATGGAGCAGTACATAGAAATCAAAGCTGTTAATCAGGATTCCCTTCTCTTTTACCGAATGGGTGATTTCTATGAATTATTTTTTAATGATGCAATTGAAGCTGCTCAAGCTTTAGGAATCACACTCACAGCACGTGGAAAACATTTAGGACAAGATATTCCTATGTGTGGTGTTCCAGTTCATGCTGCAGACGATTATTTGCAAAAACTGATTGCTTGTGGTTATCGTGTCGCTGTTTGTGAACAAATAGAAGATCCTGCTGAAGCAAAAAAACGTGGCTCAAAATCTGTTGTTCGGCGTGATGTTGTTCGTCTTGTAACACCAGGAACGATAACAGAAGAAAAACTTCTTGATCCAACACGTGCAAATTATTTGATGACACTTTCTCGTATAAAAACCAGTGATGGAGAGGAATTTGCTCTTTCTTGGATTGATATCTCAACAGGTATATTTCGTGTAACAGAAAGTAACAAAGAAAAACTTTTGGCAGATATTATGCGTGTGGATCCACAAGAAATCATTGTTGCTGATTCCTTTTTTCATGATAAATCTCATAAATCCCTTTTTAATGTTCTTGATCGTATCGTTTCACCTCAACCTGCTTGTCTCTTTGATGCACTCACCGCTGAACGCGATATTTGCAATTATTTTAAACTCTCAACTCTTGAAGGTGTTGCCGATTATTCACGTTCTGAACTCTCTGCAATTGTGGCCGCTATTCGTTATATCGAAAAAACACAAATCACGCATCGTCCTCCCCTCATGCAACCGGAGCGCCAAAATGAAAGTGCTACTCTTTTTATTGACGCCGCAACCAGATTCAGTCTTGAACTTATTCGAACGACATCAGGTCAACGGGATGGAAGCTTATTAAAAGCTATTGACCGCACTGTAACAGGAGGAGGATCACGCCTTCTCATCGATCGCCTTATTTCTCCCCTCACTACCCCTTCAGCTGTGGATACACGTTTGGATTCTATCGATTTTTTCCTCCGTCAGTCTTCTCTTGCTGAAGCAATAAAGCTCATTTTAAAGGGGGGACCAGATATGCCCCGCGCTGTTTCACGTTTAGCTCTTGGACGAGGAGGTCCTCGTGATATGGCGACAATCCAGCGCGGATTTGAAATCATTCGTGAATTGAATCAACTTCTTAATAATGAAATGCTGCCTCAAGAAATAAGTGATGTACAACAGATATTCTCAAACTTACCCACTGCTTTATACTTTCATTTAGAAAAAGCATTAGCTGATGATCTCCCACTGCTTAAACGTGATGGTGGTTTTATTCGGTCCAATTATCATAAAGAGCTCGATGAAATGCGTGCTTTACGTGATGAATCTCGCCGTGTTATTGCTGAACTTCAAGCGCAATATGCTCAAGAAACAGATATTAAGACACTTAAAATAAAGCATAATAATATTCTGGGCTATTTCATTGAAGTGACCAGTACGCAAGCATCTGCCCTCACAAATAATCCACAAGCTAAAGCACGTTTTATTCATCGGCAGACAATGGCAAACGCTATGCGTTTTACGACAACAGAACTTGCTGATCTTGAAAGCCGTATTGCCCATGCTGCCAATCATACATTAATGCTTGAACTAGAAATCTTTGATATTCTTGTTCAGGAAATTACCGAACAAGTTGATTTTATTCGTAAAGCCGCAGAAGCACTTGCCATTTTAGATGTCTCTGTCGCTTTAGCACACCTTGCTGAAGAACAAGGATATTGCCGCCCTAAAATTGATCATTCACTTACTTTTCATATCACGGCAGGACGTCATCCCGTCGTCGAGCAAGCACTCCGAAAACAAGCAGCAGAACCCTTTGTTGCTAATAATTGTGATCTTTCTGTGCAAGAAAATCAACAGTATGCAGCAATTTGGCTTTTGACAGGGCCTAATATGGGAGGAAAATCAACTTTTTTGCGGCAAAATGCTCTTATTGCTATTATGGCGCAAATGGGATCATTTGTTCCAGCAACCTCAGCACATATTGGCATCGTTGATCGCCTCTTTAGTCGTGTTGGTGCTTCCGATGATCTTGCACGAGGGCGCTCAACCTTTATGATGGAAATGGTTGAAACAGCAACGATTCTCAATCATGCTAGTCACCATTCCCTTGTTATTCTTGATGAAATAGGACGTGGTACATCAACCTTTGATGGGCTTTCTATTGCTTGGGCCGCCGTTGAATATCTTCATGAAGTTAATCATTGTCGTGCTATTCTCGCTACCCACTTTCATGAAATGACTGCACTTACCGAAAAACTTGACAGACTGCATAATGTAACCATGAAAGTCAAAAATTGGGATGGTGATGTGGTTTTTCTTCATGAAGTCACACCAGGAGCAGCTGATCGTTCCTATGGTGTACAAGTTGCAAAGCTTGCTGGTCTTCCTCCAGCTGTAATTACACGAGCAACAGATGTCCTCCATCAATTAGAACAAGGAGAAATGGCTGGTAAAGGACCCAAACTCATTGATGAGTTACCACTCTTTTCTCTTAAAGCAACATCTCCTATCAATGAAGACACAAACAGACATTGTATCCTTCTTGAGACTTTAAAAAATATTCAGCCCGATGAACTCTCTCCTAAGCAAGCTTTAGAAACAATTTACTACCTTAAACAACTTGAAAAGAGTAACCCCCTATAGAAAAAAGATGTTTTTTTACTAAAAATCTTTCTTAATAGGGAAGAAAGCGTCCTTTTTTGATATGTTTTAGCGCAAAATAGTTGCTTACTGCATTTACATCGCTTTTCTACATAATATGTTTTGATAAGTAGAACGTATAGAGAAATAAAGTTTCTATGCATTATATTTCATATTTCCTTAGATTAATATTGGCTCTTATACAAAAAATTAATTAACATTGACTATTTTTACAAAATAATCATTCTTTGCAAAGCTTGTCATGAAATTTCCTCTATTTTACAAATAGGCATATTTTACAAATACCCATATTTAATGAATTATGTTTTTCACGACCAATGGTACTGTTATCATCGCAATGACTTTGGATTTAAAGCTGTCTATATTGGAATGCCACAAAACTTTGCATGATAAATTCATAAATAATGGCGGCACACGTTTTCTTTACATTTTAAATGATAAAGGATTCTTTTGCCATTTTCCATGAAATATATAATCAAATATAGCAAGAGCTGCATTTTATTTTCCTAAAAAGCCTTTAAATTCCTTCTCACTCCTCAAAAGACTGAAATTTTTACTCGAATCCCGTTGCAAATAATCCAACTTCTAGCGGCTTCCCTAGACCTACCAATCATGAGATTAAATTACACAAAACCTGAAAAGCAGATCTAAAAATATTCACCACACACATTAAAAACACTTAAATGTTAAAGGCTGTCTTATATTACCGCATCTCAATGAAGGTATTTATGGTGCAACGAGATAATATCACCAGTATAATAAATATCTTTCATTATACAAATCAGGAAGTTGTAATATCGTATAAACCTAGAATATAATGCGAAAAATAATAAATGCGATATATCTTTTTCTATCTTATAGAGTTGCTAAAAAGATCCGAAGCTGTTTTTAAAGCCTGTTCATAGATTTTTGATCGTACTCATAATGACTCAAAATATTCTGATTAGCTCATAAATTCATAAAATAATTTGCTGAGAATATTGGGAAAAATATGCAAAAAACTTCTCAGAGTACCATCTCTCTTTCTATAAGCAACAAATTGATTTATAATGATAATTTACTGTTTTGCATATTGAATGAGAGCCACAAATATCCTAAAGTTCTTTCATCTTAAAGTTAATTCATGTTGAATCATTTTAAATTACTTACTTTCATATCACAAGCGGAGCTGGTGTTGGGATAAAAGCACTAGAAGAAAGGAGTAAAAACACCTCTTATGAATGCTCTCAAATGCAAAGGCTGTCGCAATACTCAAGAGCTAGTAAATATAATGATGGTACCAACTTGTTACTTCACAAACGTAAAGAACTGGTGGTACTCAATAGAAGCGTCCTTCATCTCATCAAATATTACGAACTGCACCCTTTGCAGCAGATGTAGTCATCGCTGCATAGGCTTTGAGGGCTTTTGAAACTTTACGCTGACGCTTCTCAACTGGTTTCCAAGCAGATTTTCCCTTTGCTTCCATCTTCATACGACGTTGCTTTATCTGAATATCATCAACCAACATATGAATACTACGGTTTGGAATATCAATTTCTATGATATCTCCCTCTTCCACCAACGCAATTTCTCCTCCTTCAGCAGCTTCTGGAGAAATATGCCCTATCGAAAGCCCTGAGCTTCCCCCTGAAAAACGTCCATCCGTAACAAGTGCACAAACCTTGCCCAATCCTTTAGATTTGAGATAACTCGTGGGATAAAGCATTTCTTGCATTCCAGGTCCACCACGTGGACCTTCATAACGGATTAAAACAATTTCACCTGTTTTAATTTTGTCCGTTAATATAGCTGAGACAGCTGAATTTTGGCTTTCAAAAATTCTTGCCGGACCTTTAAAGGTTAAAATCGATTGATCAACACCTGCTGTTTTTACAATACAGCCATCTTTTGCAAGATTTCCATAAAGAACTGCTAATCCTCCGTCTTGTGAATAGGCATGTTCCCTATTGCGAATCACACCTTTTTCACGGTCAAGATCAAGAGTCTCATAGCGAGAAGACTGGCTAAAAGCTGTCTGTGTTAGAATACCACCTGGAGCGGCACGATAAAATGCACAAACTGTTGGTTCATTGGTTTGTTTTACATCCCAATAGTAAAGAGCTTCTTTCATCGTTTTTGCGTGAACCGTATAAGTTGACGTATCAATGAGTCCTGCCGCATCTAATTCGCCTAAAAGCCCCATAATACCACCAGCACGATGAACATCTTCCATATGTATATTTGCAACAGCAGGAGCAACCTGGCATAAAACAGGAACACGACGTGAAAGATGATCAATATCCGCCATGGTAAAATCTATCCCACCTTCTTGCGCTGCTGCTAACAGATGCAGTACTGTATTGGTTGATCCTCCCATGGCAATATCGACGGTCATTGCATTTTCAAAAGCCTTACGTGAAGCAATAGAGCGTGGCAAAACTGTTGCATCATCTTTTTCATAATAACGCTTGACCAATTCAACAATCCGTCTTCCAGCTTCTTCGAAAAGCATCCGTCGATCTGCATGAGTCGCTAGCATTGATCCATTTCCGGGAAGCGAAAGCCCCAAGGCTTCCGTTAAGCAATTCATGGAATTGGCCGTAAACATTCCTGAACAAGAACCACATGTAGGACAAGCAGCACGCTCCATTTTAGCAACTTCTTCTTCTGAATTCTGTTCTGAAGCAGCTGCAACCATGGCATCAACCAAATCAACCATTAGATTTTGATCTTTCCATTTAATCTTACCGGCTTCCATAGGACCACCTGAAACAAAGATTGTCGGAATATTCAACCGTAAAGCAGCCATTAACATTCCAGGTGTAATTTTGTCACAATTAGAAATACAGACAAGCGCATCCGCACAATGGGCATTGACCATATATTCTACGGAATCAGCAATAATTTCACGTGAAGGTAAAGAATAGAGCATTCCATCGTGCCCCATCGCAATTCCATCATCTACAGCAATAGTGTTAAACTCTTTCGCAACGCCACCGGCAACTTCTATCTGTTGTGCAACCAATTGTCCAAGATCTTTTAAATGGACATGACCTGGTACAAATTGTGTAAAAGAATTTGCAATCGCAATAATGGGTTTACCAAAATCCGCATCTTGCATCCCTGTTGCACGCCAAAGACCGCGGGCTCCTGCCATATTACGCCCGTGTGTCGATATTCTTGAACGATAAGAAGGCATTATTTTTCTCCCCTCAAATAACTTCATTATTCTTGTTGTGCTTTAACTTTATTATAAAAACAAGAACTTTAATCTTCAAAAGAGAAAAATATCTTGTATTGAAGCAGTTGAAGCACAAAATTAAATGATGAGGCATATCTCGTGCTTTTGTTTTTCATACTCTTTAATGAGGCCACGCTCCTCAGAAAGAACAAAACATCCCAAAGAAAATACACCTAATCTTTATTGCCAATTCATGCACTCTTTTTAAAGAAATATCTTTTAATGCTCTCAATGCGCTCGGACCCATTTCACAACAGTGCCCGTGAATAATATAACGGCCCCGTGAATCATATAAATTTATAGGCAGCCTCTTCACCTTTATAAAAAAAACAGAGTTTTTTCTCATAAGGTAATCTAGTGCAGAGTTACAATTTGTAGTTCATGCTCATTGGCTCCAGCAAGAGCAATAGAGCGCTCATCGGATAAAATGATAGGATAACCTGTTTCACCAAAAAGAGCCCATATGGTAATGCCTGGAGTCATGGGCGGAAGATCTGGGAAGTTTCTAGCCAGATCATCTGTACAAACTTTCTTTAAATAGGCAATCTGTCCCGCATCAGAGTAAGATGTATTCTGAAACGACAAGTTTTGTTTATACTCTCCCATTTCGCTATTCCTTTATGCTTTAACTTTTATGACTCACTGCTACTCACTTTAATTGGAATCTGTTTTATTTCTCTTTTTAATTTTGGTTGGTACAGGTTAATGGATAAAAGGCCATTTTTCAACTCGGCATTTGTAACGTGCATCCCTTCCGCAAGCACAAACGTTCGCTGGAATTGTCGCGCTGCTATACCGCGATATAAATATTGATGATTTTGGCTGTCTTTTTGTTTACCATGAATAACCAATTGATTATCATCGAGCAAAATATTGAGATGATTAACTTTAAATCCAGCAACAGCCAAAGTTATCCGGATATGATTTGCATCATCATTTTTATGCAAACGTTCAATGTTATAGGCTGGATAAGCTTCATCAGCTTTACCGATACGTTGCAATGTTTTTTCTACGGTTTCAAATCCTAAAAGAAAAGGATTGGAGAAAGGTGTCACATGTGTCATTCATGAGTATCCTCTTTAAAAAGCGGCTTTACTTGACCAAATTCTATAAAAAATATTCACTGCATTCCTCTCATATGGCAAGCGTGAATGATAACTTCAAGAGAGAAAATTAAGAGAGTTCAATGTCTCAAAGTACCATAAAATTGTCAAAAACGCGAAATTTATCTGGTACGTTATATAATGAAGATGAAATTACAGAAATATTTCGCCGTTTTTCTGTGCAGCGTCCGACGCCTAAAAGTGATCTTATCTATACAAACACTTTTACGCTTTTGATTGCCGTTGTACTTTCGGCTCAAGCAACAGATGTAAGCGTTAATAAAGCGACAAAAGAATTATTTCGCCTTGCTGATCAACCGGAAAAAATGGTTGCATTAGGGGAAGAAGAAATAGCGCATCATATTCGTTCAATTGGTCTTTGGCGTGCAAAAGCACGCAATGTTTATGCACTTTGCAACTGCTTAATTGATCAATATGGCGGTCAAGTCCCTGATACGCGTGAAGCACTTATGGCTCTTCCTGGCGTAGGACGAAAAACAGCCAATGTTGTCTTGAATGTTGCTTTTGCTCAACCTACCTTGGCAGTAGATACACATATTTTCCGCTTAAGCAATCGTCTTGGCTTAGCGCCCGGAAAAACACCAGAGATTGTAGAAAAAAAATTATTAAAAATTATACCAATCCATTATCTTCGGCATGCGCATCATTGGCTGATTTTACATGGACGCTATATTTGTCAGGCACGTAAAGCACAATGTACACAATGCATTATTGCTGATTTATGTAAAGCCGCAAGCAAAACAAATTCTATTCCAGCACCTTTGGTCGAGATTCAAGGAAATGGAGCTCCAACTTTTTTGTAATACGGTCTTGCTATTTTGTGTATACTGGCTTATGAGAGCATTTTAAATGAAACCGCCCGGCAGGGCATGCCGTGGCTGTTTAAATGCTTGTTCAAGTGTTGGTCCGCTTGATTCAATGAAGTTTTTGATTGAATAAATTAATGTATGGAGTAGCAAAATGCCCAAGATGAAGACCAAATCATCCGCTAAAAAGCGGTTTAAAATCACTGCGTCAGGAAAAGTTAAAGTAACAGCTGCAGGTAAGCGCCACGGCATGATTAAGCGTTCGAATAAGTTTATTCGTGATGCCCGTGGAACAATGGTTCTATGTGAGCAAGATGCTAAAAAAGTCGTTCAGCATTACTTGCCGAATGGTATTTAAACCTTACGCTTTTGATTTTTGAGGAGATTATAACATGGCACGTGTGAAAAGAGGTGTGACAGCACACGCTAAACACAAAAAAGTTCTTAAACAGGCTGAAGGTTTTTACGGTCGACGTAAAAATACCATTCGTGCCGCTAAGGCAGCAGTTGATCGTTCAAAGCAATATGCTTATCGTGACCGTAAAAATAGGAAACGTACTTTCCGTGCTTTATGGATTCAGAGAATTAATGCTGCTGTCCGTGCAGAGGGTTTAACTTATGGACGCTTTATTGATGGTTTATCGAAAGCGGGTATTGAAGTTGATCGTAAAATTCTTTCAGATATAGCAATCCACGAAACGGAAGTATTTTCTACTTTAGTAGCTGCAGCAAAAAAGGCTTTGGAATATTTGAAAGATACAACACCTAATGCTTTTGAAGGCGCTGTAAAATAAGCCAGTCGTGTTCTCTTAAAGCATTCATTTATCCGAGGTCCCGTGCTGGCTATTGCAAGTGCGGGTTTTTCTTTATTAAAAAATAGGCAAAAATATGAATGATATTGAACGTCTGGAACAAGAAATTTGTTTAGCAATAGAAGCAGCGGGTGATGAACAGGCACTTGAAGCAGTACGTATCACAGCATTAGGCAAAAAAGGGAGCATCTCTGAAAAATTAAAAGAATTAGGAAAAATGGATGCTAACGAACGTCATAAAGTTGGACCAGTTCTCAATGGACTAAAAAATCGTATTTTAGAGTTATGGGCACGAAAGCGTGATCTTTTGAAAAGACAAGCAATGGATGCTCGTCTCTTTCATGAAACAGTCGATGTTACCTTACCTGTTCGTTCTTCACCTATAGAACGGGGTCGTATTCATCCTATTTCGCAGGTGATTGAGGAAATTATTGCTATTTATACAAAGTTAGGTTTTTCTCTTGCAGAAGGACCTGATATTGAAACAGATTATTACAATTTTACGGCTTTGAATTTTCCTGAAGGGCATCCAGCACGTGAAATGCATGATACCTTCTTTTTTGATGGTGATAAAATGGGAGAGCGAAAATTATTGCGGACTCATACATCACCTGTACAAATTCGTACACTAGAAAAACAACAAGCACCGATCCGTATCATTATTCCTGGAAAAACTTATCGTATGGATTCGGATGCAACGCATTCTCCCATGTTTCATCAGGTTGAAGGTCTTGTCATTGATAAAACCTCCACCATTGCCCATATGATGTGGCTACATGAGACCTTTTGTAAAGAATTTTTTGAAGTTCCCTCTGTAAAAATGCGTTTTCGTCCTTCTTTTTTCCCTTTTACTGAACCATCTATGGAAGTGGATATTCAATGTGATCGTTCTGGTTCAGAAGTAAAGTTTGGCGAAGGACAGGATTGGTTGGAAATTTTAGGATGCGGAATGGTGCATCCTCATGTATTGAAAAATGTTGGTTTAGATCCGGATGAATATCAAGGCTTTGCATGGGGAATGGGCATTGATCGTATTGCCATGTTGAAATACGGTATGCCTGATTTGCGGGCTTTTTTTGACGCTGATTTGCGTTGGTTAGACCATTATGGCTTTCGTTGCTTTGATATGCCTGCTTTTTTTCCGAATAGAAATGTGTGATCTTATCATCGCTTTCATGTGAGGTTTTAAAATGAAATTTACATTGTCGTGGTTAAAAGATCACTTAGAGACAAATGCATCTTTAGATGAAATTTGTGAGAAACTAACAGCTATAGGTCTTGAGGTTGATCACATTGATAATCGATCTTCTTTAAATGGTTTTGTAATTGCAAAAGTTTTAACAGCAATAAAACATCCTGATGCCGATAAACTCCAGATTCTATCAGTTGATACGGGAACCGATACACCTATTCAAGTTGTCTGTGGAGCACCAAATGCGCGGGAAGGCCTTGTTGGTGTTCTTGCTTTACCAGGCACTTACGTTCCAGGACTCGATGTAACATTATCTGTAGGAAAAATCCGCGGTATTGAAAGTTTTGGAATGATGTGTTCGCAAGCAGAGCTTGAGTTATCAAGTGAGCATGATGGAATTATCGAACTTCCAGAAGATAGTCCTATTGGAGGTCTATTTGCAGCTTATGCTGGTTTAGATGATCCAATTATTGATATTGGTTTAACCCCCAATCGCTCTGATTGTACAGGTGTTCGTGGTATTGCACGTGATCTTGCCGCTACTGGGATCGGACAATTAAAAGAACTGTCTTTACCAAAATTTGAAGCTTCCTTTGACACACCTCTCGGCGTTACATTAGATTTTTCGCGAGATTCATCGTTATGCTTAGGCTTTGCTTGGCGTGAAGTACGCAATGTTCAAAATGGCGAAGCACCACAATGGATGCAACAGCGTTTAAGTGCAATTGGTTTAAGACCGGTTAATGCACTTGTTGATATGACAAATTATATAAGTTTTGACCTCGGTCGTCCACTTCATGTTTTTGATGCAGACAAAATTAAAGGTAATTTGTGTATACGTTGTGCTTATGAAGGGGAAAAACTTCAAGCACTTAACGGAAAAACCTATCATTTGAACGTTCAGGATTGTGTCATTGCAGATGAAGAAGGTGTTGTTTCGATTGCCGGTATCATGGGCGGTGAAAGAACAAGTTGTGATGAGACAACACAGCGCGTTATTATTGAATCAGCGCTTTGGGACGCGCAAAGCATTGCACAAACAGGGCGATCGTTAAATCTTATCAGTGACGCACGTTATCGGTTTGAACGAGGTGTTGATCCGACTTTTATGGAAACAGGTCTTGAGATTGCAACAGAGCTGGTCTTGCGTCTTTGTGGCGGTGAAATATCCAAGACAAAAGTAATTGGTTATCAGCAACAAGAACTCAAGCAAATCGCTTTTCCTTTTTCTGAAATCAAACGTTTAACATCTTTGAAAATAGAGCCTGCACAAGTTATCACTATTTTAACAAAACTTGGATTTCGCATTCAAGGAAAAGGAGAAGTCGTTGCGGTGAAAGTACCATCATGGCGCCCTGATATTATAGGTAAAGCGGATTTGGTAGAAGAGGTAATGAGGATTTATGGATTAGATAAAATTAAACCTATTCCTTTGGAAAACTTTGCAGAAGAAAAAAATCAAGTTTTAACGTGCGTGCAAATTCGTTCACGAGCAACACGTTTAGCTTTAGCACATCGTGGTATGAAAGAAGCGGTAACATGGTCTTTTATTTCTGAAAATCAAGCGCTTGCTTTTGGAGGAGGTCAAGCAGAGCTTAAATTGGTAAATCCTATTGCTGCTGATATGTCAGTGATGCGTCCTTCTCTTTTACCTGGTTTAATAATAGCAGCGCAGCGAAATGCTGATCGTGGTTTTTCTGATCTTGCTTTGTTTGAAGTTTCCAGCATTTATGAAGGCGATACCCCTGATAAACAACAACGTGTTGCTAGTGGACTTCGCCGCGGAACAGAGAAATTTGAAGGAGCCGGACGGTTTTGGAATGGAAATGCAACCGCAGTTGATGTTTTTGATGCCAAAGCAGATGCTTTGGCTGTTTTAGAAGCATGCAATATGGATATTGGGAAAGTGCAGGTTGAAGTTGGAGCACCCGATTGGTATCATCCAGGTCGTTCGGGAATCATAAAACTTGGCTCAAAAATTATTCTTGGTTTTTTTGGGGTGCTTCATCCTGCTACATTAGAAAAGTTAGATGTCAGTGGTCCTTTATGCGGCTTTGAAATTTTTCTAGAGCGAATTCCAGAACCAAAGAAAAAAATAACGAAAAGTCGTTCTCCTTTGAAATTATCACCTTTTCAAATGGTCCGGCGTGATTTTGCATTTATCGTTGATAAAACGATTACTTCTTCTCTCATTGTTCGTGCCGCTAGTGAAGCGGATAAAGAATTTATTCATTCAGTGCAGGTTTTTGACCTTTTTGAAGACCAAAGCCTTGGCGAAGATAAAAAATCTGTTGCCATTGAAATTACTATTCAACCAATTGAACGCACTTTTACAGATAAAGACTTAGAGGAAATTGCTGCAAAGGTGGTAGACAATGTCACCAAAACAACAGGCGCTTGTCTTCGTCGTTGAGTATATTTTTGTCAGATTACTTGATAAAATAGGAGCGCTTAAAAGTGCTCCTTTATTTTTTTAGACACTCGAAATCTACAGAGTTTATTAAAATAAAGATATTGCCACGATATATTAATTCATAATGATTAATTTATTATCTTGCGTATTAAATAAGAGTCCAAAGTATCGAAAGATTTACCATTTCAAATTCTTTTTGAATGAATCAAAACCTTTTATTTTCGTATCACAAGCAGAATGGCTGTGTAGGAATCATAAAAAAGGAGTAAAAATGTTTCTTATAAAAGTTTTCAAACGCCGAAGGCTGTCATAATATTAGGAATTGATAAGATAGTATTAGACGTTGATAAATAAAATGATGCTGCAGGCTGCTGGTATTTTATAAAGTAAATTGATGGTATCCAATGGATCTTAGACCCTTGATAGCCTGTTATATGGCTTATAGATATTGCAGTAAAATAGATCTAATAAGAGAGATTTTTTATTAAAATAAGCGTATGAATGACATGATAGATGATCTATTTTGAGTGTTCTTTTTTGTGAATAGCCTTCCCTCATTAAAAAATGTTCCTAAAAACACGAGATAATATGCATTCCATGAATTAAAAAACATTACTTGAGAAACACTTTGAAAAATCGCCTCCAAGAATAGCTTTAAATAACTTGATTGATCTATTAAAGTCACCAATGCCACACTAATCCCCTTTAGGTTTTCAAAATTCATTTTACGTAAAGCCAATTCAAGGCAAAAAAAGAATTGTTTTTAAAGATCTTGAAAATTTACTTTTTAGCAGAATCCTTCATTGCAAATGTAAATGATAACTGTTATTGCTAAATGATAATGCAAATCATTCGCAATAAAGAGATAATTAATGAATATAAAAAAGATTTTTACTCTGATTCTAGGAAGCTTTATTTTTTTTACTCCCAATTTAACGGTATATGCTGGTAAATTTAAAGCTGTTACAACATTTACCATCATTGCTGATATGGCGCGAAATGTAGCAGGTGATGCTGCTGATGTTGAATCAATTACGAAACCAGGTGCTGAAATTCACGAATATCAACCTACACCACGCGATCTCATGCGTGCGCAAGGTGCAAATCTGATCTTATGGAACGGGTTAGAATTAGAACTTTGGTTTGAAAAGTTTTTTCAGAATATCCAAGATATTCCAAGTGTTGTTGTTTCACAAGGCGTTGTGCCAATTAAAATTGGTGAGGGTCCTTTCAGT
Source organism: Bartonella rattimassiliensis 15908 (assembly GCF_000278215.1). GTDB lineage: Bacteria > Pseudomonadota > Alphaproteobacteria > Rhizobiales > Rhizobiaceae > Bartonella > Bartonella rattimassiliensis. The sequence continues at coordinate 153,580 of NZ_JH725066.1, read as the reverse complement.
GGTAAACCCAATCCTCATGCATGGATGTCACCGATTGCTGCTTTGATTTATGTTGATAATATTTGCGACGCTTTTGTAAAATATGATCCTGAAAATGCAGAAACTTATAAACAGAATGCTGAAATTTATAAACAAAAAATTCGTGCAACAATTGATCCAATCAGAGCAGCATTGGAAATAGTGCCTAAAGAGAAGCGTTGGCTTGTAACCAGTGAAGGTGCATTCAGCTATTTAGCGCGCGATTTTGATCTGAAAGAACTTTATTTATGGCCGATTAATGCTGATCAGCAAGGAACACCACAGCAGGTTAAGCATGTTATTGATATGGTTCGCAAACACAATATCCAAGTCATTTTTTCTGAAAGCACAATTTCTCCAGCACCTGCTAAACAAGTCGCGAGAGAAACAGGAGCTAAATATGGTGGTGTTCTCTATGTTGATTCTCTGAGTGAGAAAAATGGTGAAGTACCAACCTATATTGATTTATTACGTGTCACAAGTGAACGAATTAGCAATGCTTTATTAGAAGGAGTAAAAAGCCAATGACGGAATGTGGAATATTTGCCCAAGGGGTAACGGTAACTTATCGTAATGGACACACAGCTTTACGTGAAGTGAATTTTGAAAGTCCAAAGGGATCTATTACGGCATTGGTTGGCGTTAATGGATCCGGTAAATCAACGTTATTTAAAGCGATTATGGGATTTGTATGCCCCTCAAAAGGAAAAATTCGCATGTTTGATTTGCCCGTGGATATAGCTTTGAAAAAAAACCTGATTGCTTACGTTCCTCAAAGTGAAGATGTAGATTGGAATTTTCCTGTTCTGGTTGAAGATGTTGTATTGATGGGACGATACGGTCATATGAATTTCTTTCGCTATGCCCGTGCACGAGATTATGAAGCCGTTCGTGTTGCCTTAGAACGCGTTGATATGTTGGCTTTTGCCAAACGCCAAATTGGAGAACTTTCTGGTGGCCAGAAAAAGCGTGTTTTTCTGGCGCGTGCCCTAGCACAACAAGCAAAAGCTATTTTATTAGATGAGCCATTTACAGGAGTGGATGTTACAACAGAAGATAAAATCATTGCTCTATTACAAGATCTTCGTAAAGAAGGAGCAGTGGTCTTGGTTTCAACCCACAATTTAGGTTCTGTTCGTGAATTTTGTGATCATACGGTTTTAATAAAAGGAACCGTTTTAGCTTCTGGATTAACAGAAAAAATATTTACAAAGGAAAATCTGGAAAAAACCTTTGGAGGATCTTTGCACCACCATATTTTTGATCTTCAAGGTACGCGAAAAAATGGGAGAGGCATGGAAGGAAAACAATCTAAAATCTCTGGGAATATTGAAAGAGTGGAGAACGTTGCATGATTTCTTGGTTGCTTGAGCCACTAAACTATCAATATATGGTGAATGCGATATGGGTTTCGGGATTGGTTGGCTGTGTTTGCGCTTTCCTTTCTGCTTTTTTAATGTTAAAAGGCTGGTCGCTCATTGGCGATGCACTGTCTCATTCTATTGTTCCTGGTGTAGCAGGAGCTTACCTTCTAGGCTTACCTTTTTCAGTTGGTGCTTTCTTTTCTGGTGGTCTTGCCGCCGCCGCAATGCTTTTTTTTAATCAACGAACAAAACTGAAAGAAGATACCATTATTGGTCTCATTTTTTCTTCCTTTTTTGCTTTTGGGTTGTTTCTTAAATCATTAAAACCAATGGCTGTTAATATTGATACGATTGTTTTGGGAAATATTTTAGCTGTCAGTTCATCAGATATTCTACAATTGGCTTTTATCGGATTTTTTTCTTTGCTTATATTGCTATTGAAATGGAAAGATCTTCTTGTTTCGTTATTTGATGAAACGCATGCGCGTGCCATTGGATTAAACGCAAAGTTTTTAAAGATTCTCTTTTTCACATTGCTTGCTGCTTGTACTGTTGCTGCAATGCAAACAGTTGGAGCATTCTTGGTCATTTGTCTTGTTGTGACACCTGGAGCAACAGCTTATCTTTTAAGTGACCGTTTTGTAAATGTTTTGATCATTGCTGTTATAATTGGAACATTCACAAGCATATTAGGTGTTTATGTAAGTTATTTCTTGAATGCGCAAACAGGTGGTGTTGTTGTACTTTTTCAAGCATTTCTATTTATATTAGCTTTTCTTTTTGCTCCTAAACATGGGTATATTGCAGCACGCTTACGTATAAATGCGGCAAAAAAGGGGGTGATATTATCATGATTGATCAATTACTGCTTCCATTTCAATTTTCTTTTATGCTCAAGGGCATGCTTATTGTCATAATTCTTTCTGTTCCAATGGCAATGCTTTCCTGCTTTCTTATTTTGAAAGGATGGGCACTGTTAGGTGATGCTATTTCCCATGCAGTTTTTCCAGGTGTTGTTGTTGGTTATATGACAACACCATGGGTGATAGCATTTTTAACTTCTTTGCCATTTGCTTGGTTTCAGCATATGCGTCCAGCAAATATTACAATAACTTTGCTTACGTTCGGCGCTTTTGTTGCAGGAATGGTGTGTGCACTATTAACGGGTTTTTTAGGAAGCAATAGCCGTATAAAACAAGATACAGTGATGGGCGTGGTTTTTTCTTCAATGTTTGGTTTGGGGCTTGTTTTAGCTACATCTATTTATAGTAGTTTAGATTTAAATCATATTTTATTTGGTAACCTCTTGGGTGTTAACTGGATTGATATTACGCAGACAGCGATTATTTCTGCTGTTGTCACTCTTATTTTAGGAATAAAATGGCGTGACTTTATGTTGTATATTTTTGATTCAATTCAAGGTCGTGCAATGGGATTACCAATATCTCTCCTTCATTATACCCTTCTAACGATGATTTCTCTTACAATTGTTGCGGCCTTAAAAGCTGTTGGAATTGTACTTGTTATTTCTTTACTGATAGCTCCGGGAGCAATTGCTTATCTTGTTACGAAACGGTTTTCTTTTATGTTAATAATCGCAATATTTGTTGCAGCTTTTTCTGGTTTTTTAGGAATTTATCTCAGTTTATTTATCGGATCTGATTCTGCTTCCACAATTGTGTTGATTTTGACATTGATTTTTATTGCTATTTTTATGACTATCTTCTTTCGCCGAAATACAGTTCAAGAAACTTGACGGTGGTAAAGTTCGTGCATATCAGTCATGCATTTTTATATATTGTTTCTTAGGCTTATTTTAATTAGAAATTAAGTTGCTAGGTTACTTTCCTCCTAATGTCTAGCAAGTGGATGCAGTACATATTCTCCCCCCCCCCAACACTGCATTCTTAATTAATAGGCTGCATTGGTTTATTTTGCAGCCTTTTTATTTTTTTACTTTTTAAAAATCCCTTCTCATTCTTTAAAATCATTTAAAATGATTACCAGATTGCGTAAACTATTCGATCGTTTCAAGGAACTTATGATAGCAAAAATACTTGCACATGAAATGATAGAGAATGATGGTACGCTCAAATATATTAACAGTAAGAAAATAGATACAATGTTTTTCGTGTAGAATTTGACGTGAAGGGAAATAATACAAGAGAATGAAAAAGGATTTTAATATATCACATCCTCTGCGTATCTGCTATTCTATAGCAGGTTGGACAATGGTTATATTAGGTATTATCGGTGTGGTATTACCTATTATGCCAACAGTACCTTTTCTGTTGGTTGCCTCATGGTGCTTTACACGTTCTTCTCCACGTTTTCATCAGTGGTTGAATAATCATCGTATTTTGGGTCCTCCTATTAAACGATGGGAAGAAAGAAAAGCTATCTCTCCATTTGTTAAAATTTTTGCAATGATGAGTATAATAGGAGGATTTTTATCTTTTTTCATGATGATCCATCCTCCTTTATGGATTGCTTTATTCGTTGCAATTATATTATTGTTGATTGCCATTTATATTGTAACGCGTCCATCTTCGTAATGATAGAAAAAGCTAGATGTTCTTTTAAACTTTGGCTGATTTGTAAAAACTATTGAGATAGGAACTTTTAAGTTTTAGATATAACCTCTCTATATCCCAAATGCACATGAAATAACAAGCTTTTTGAAAACAATTGATTAATGATATATTTGTGAAATAATTTTTGAACAAAAAACTGTGGATGGATATCAAACGCTCATAAAAAGCCGCTTTGTAAGTAATTATAGATTATATCTATAAAGAGAGGTCTTATCTTATAAAAAATTCTGGTACGAATCTCTCTATATATATTCATATCAAGAAGCCATTAATGTTATAGCTATTTTTTTCTAACAAAGCGTCTTGTTTGTTTTTATACCTCTTGATGAGAACTTGATATAATATAAAGCTTACAAAATACTATTTTTTGATACCTATTATACAATTAAGAAGGCAATCCACGATACTAATCTTTAAGATTACATCTGTTCTTAGTTTAAGGATAATTCATAAGAAATAATAGAGCTTTATGTATACAAATATTCTCGTTAAGATATACGAATAAATAAATTTTCCGATTTTGCATAAAGCTTATTCAAAATAAAAATATTATTGCATTCTTTGTTTTTTATGAAATCATGTTCTTTACGTAAAATAAAAGCCCCCTCACATCATGTTGTTTACACACTTAATTTTAACGAAACATTTCTAAATGCTTTACTTATTTTATGATGACAGCCTATATATAGTAAAGTAAAATTTCCTGTAAGTATATAAAATCTATTTGAACACCATCATCCTTACCTTGCATAATGTAAACCGATAGTCACCATGCTATTTGCCATTCTCCAATGTAGCCTTACCAATTCTCAGAATGTGCAATAGCACTTCACACTTAAAAGCATTCTTTATCCACATAAACCTTTCCGTTTGTGACACACCAGAAGCTGCTTGTGACATACAAAGAGATGATTGTGTTTGATTCAAAAGTAGGTTTTAAATAAAAAGAACTTATAATGTTTATGTGCGCTCATTCAACATGCAAACCAATAGTATCATATCATGCAGGAAAACAATGTTATTTATGACAATGATATAAGACATGTAAAGATTCTTGGTATGTTAAGTATTCTTTTAATATGTAGTGAATATTTTTAAGTCTTACTTATCGAGCTTTATATCGGTGAATCGCATGCGCAAAAAAACAAGTGGAATCCGCTCAACAACAAGCAGAAATTTTTATAGGCCAGCAAGAACGAACAACCCTCGTTTTTAGTATGGCGATCAATATTTTCGATTTAAATAGCTGGAAATTACATCTTTATAGGTCTAGAAACGCGCTTTTTATGACCAAAAAAATTGAGATAACGTTGTACTTCCTTTGAATCACCGATTGTTTTTTCAGGATTATCTGAAAGTTTTACGGCTGATCGCCCATTGGCATGGGTAACCTTACAAACAAGAGAAATAGCATCAAGATTTGCAACTTTTTGAGGTGCACAGCCTGTAAAGTCATTGGTAAGATCAGTGCCCCATCCAAAACTCATACGCACTTTTCCATGGAAGTGGTGATAAGTTTTTTCAATCGTATCGACATCAAGAGCATCAGAAAAAATTAAGAGTTTTTCGCGTGGATCTTTTCCTTTTTCTTTCCACCACTGAATAATACGTTCGCCACCTTCGATAGGAGGCGCACTATCAGGTCTAAACCCCGTCCAATCTGCTACCCAACCTGGAGCATCGCATAAAAATGCTTCTGTACCAAAGGTATCAGGTAAAACAATGAGAAGATTTCCACCATAATAACGATTCCAATCTTGTAAGACTTGATATGGAGCCCTACGTAATTCATCATCGCTGTTGCTGAGAGCTGCAATGACCATGGGCAATTCATGCGCATTGGTTCCAAGAGCTTCTAAATCTGTATCCATAGCGAGAAGGACATTAGAAGTTCCAGTAAAAGAATTACCAATGCCTTCTTTTAATGCCTCCACACACCAACACTGCCATAAAAAAGAATGGCGGCGCCTTGTACCAAAGTCAGATATTTTAATATCAGATAATTTTTTGAGGCGCTCAACTTTACTCCACATTTTTGCTTTAGCACGTGCATAAAGCACATCAAGAGCAAAACGATCTAATTTTTTCATAGCAGCACGTGAACGTAATTCACTGATAATAGCAAGAGCTGGAATTTCCCACATAGAGCTATGGGCCCACGAACCATGAAAATGAAGAATATATTGGCCATCTTTACTGGTTAGCTCATATTCTGGAAGTTGAAAATTCTCAAGCCACTGAAGAAAATCCGGCTCAAAAATTTGTTTGCGTCCATAAAACGTATTACCAGCAAGCCAGATCATTTCTTTTTTCGTAAAGCGCAAACTAAGAGTATGATCAAGTTGGGCACGCAATTCACTCTCGTCAATATCATCAGCAAGACGTATTGTTTTAGAGCGGTTTATGAGGGAAAAAGTAACATTGACAGTAGGATAAAGCCCCCAAATCATCTGTACCATAAGAAGCTTATAAAAATCCGTATCGAGAAGTGAACGAATAATAGGATCAAGTTTCCAAGTATGATTGTAAACACGTTTAGCAATATCCGGATGATTCATAAACTTTTTCTTTCAGTCTCATAGAATCTAAAATTATTATCCACCAATACGGTCAATATAGGCGCTATAAGAACTATAACAATTCTACAATTTTGGGCAAAGAATAAAAATTTTTCTCTTTTTTTCCATTTTTAAGACTTAACAATACGTATAATTTCATGTTGACCTGCTTTTTGTAACTTTATCCCTGTATGAACTTCGGTATATTTTTTGTTATTAATATAGAGTATATTTTTAGATCCCCATTTTACTTTAATGGTATAAACAGCATCATAAAATTTCATTTTTGCTTCATATTTTGGCCAAATAGAAGGTAAATGTGGTTGTAAAAATAATAGATCTCCCTGACGTTGTATTCCAAGAATTGCTTCTGTTGCAGCGCGATAAAACCAACCCGCTGAGCCTGTATACCATGTCCAACCACCTTGACCACATCGGGGTTCAACAGCATAAATATCTGCAGCCATTACATAAGGTTCAACAAGATAAGTTTCAGGATTTTGTCCATGAGTAATTGGGTTAATCATAGAAAATAAAGCATAAGCTTTATTGTTTTGTTCCATTTCAGCTAATGCTAAAATACTCCAAATAGCACCATGCGTGTATTGACCACCATTTTCCCGAATTCCCGGAGGATAACCTTTTATATAACCTGGTTCGAGTGTACTTTTATTAAAAGGCGGCCAAAACAAACGAATGAGTCCGCCTTTTTTATCATAGAGATGTTCTAGCATTGATGTCATTGCTTGCTTTTGACGTTCAAGTGATGCCATTTGAGAAATCACTGCCCAAGATTGAGCAATGGTATCAATTTGGCATTCATCATTGGTTTTAGAGCCAAGAGGTGTTCCATCATCAAAATAACCACGTCGATACCAAGCACCATCCCAACCATTTTCCTCTAGGGATTTTTTTAAGTGTTTAAGATATGTACTCCATATTTGCATATGGCTGTCATCACCACGTTTTTGGGCCAAAGGGATAAATGCTTGTAGTGTACTACCAAGAAACCATCCTAACCAAGTGCTTTCGCCTTTTCCTTCCACACCTACCAAATTCATGCCATCATTCCAATCACCACCTAAAATAAGAGGGAGACCATGGGGTCCACAGCGTTTAATGGCAAGGTCTAAAGCTAAAGCACAATGTTCATATATTGTTGCAACCTTTGAAGATCGAGTGGGTTGAAAATAAGCATCTTGTTGCCCATTTTTGAGGACATCGCCTTCAATAAAAGGAATGAGCGTATCAAGAAAGGCATGATCTCCAGTGGTTTTGACATAAAGAGCTGTCGCATATGCAAGCCAAACAATATCATCAGAAATGCGCGTACGAACACCAGCATTCGTTTCAGGCAACCACCAATGTTGCACATCCCCTTCAAGAAATTGGTGCGATGCTGCATTTAACAATTGTTCACGTGCCAATTGTGGCTTTAGCAATAACAAAGATAAGCTATCTTGTAATTGGTCACGAAAGCCAAACGCACCACTGGCTTGGTAAAATCCTGCGCGTGCCATGATACGACACGCGTAAATCTGATAGGGAAGCCAATGATTGACCAGAAGATTAAAAGAAGAGTCAGGTGTTTTTACTTGGAAAGGAGAAACAAAATCACTCCATTGCTGTTTTTGTTTTGTGAGCAGAATTTCAAAATTACTTGCATGTGCCTGATCGAGTAATTTTTTAGCTTCTTGACTATTTTTAGCGCTACCAAGATAAAAGATGATTTCTTTTGTTTGCCCTGGTTGAAGATCAATATCATAAGCGAATGCTGAACAAGGATCACATCCGGCTTCAATCGTATTCGAAAGAGCACCAGCTTTACAGATCGCATTTGGGTGTGTTACGGTCCCCGTTGCTCCGATAAATTCAGTGCGATTGGTCGTCATGCTGGTAGGCATTTCGGATGCTGATAAAAATGTAACTTGTTGAGATTTTTCGATGTGGTAGGGGTTTTGAATAAAATGTGCTCCCCATCTTGCCTCGTAAGAGGGAACAATAAAGGGAGCATATTTTGTACGGACATTTCCCAAAACCCATTCAATATAATTATAAAGGCGTAAACTGCGTGGTTTGTCCCCTTCATTCGTGAGGATAAGACGTGAAAAGCGAATAGGCTTTTCAGGATCGAGTGTATGGGTCAGTTCTAATGCGATTTGTGAATGTATCGATTTAAAAGTTGAGAAGCCAAAACCATGACAAGCCTCATAGACGATATTTTTATCACGTTCTACAGAAGAAACAGGTGAAAAACGTTTTAAAGACTGCTGATCAACCAGATAAAGCGCTTCGCCTGGTCGATTAGACGTTGGATCATTCGTCCAAGGAGTTAATTGATAATCGCGACTATTGTTAACCCAAGTAAAAATTGCACCTTCAGCAGAAACATGAAAACCAAATCCATGATTAGCGATGACGTTAATCCACGGATGCGGTGTGGTAGTATATCCATGAAGACGTATCACATAATGATTATGCTGATTAAAACCACCATAACCATTCCAATATCTTAGATCTTCTCTATTTGTGTAGAAAGAGGATGGTTTCTGTTGGCTAACAAGACCAATGGAAGTAAAAAGATTCTGTTCAGTTTGTCTTGTAACTTGCCTTCCCTTATCATATTTTGGCAAGTCTAATTGATTAGCAGATCCTTGATAATTTTTACGGATTGTGAAATCAAAACTATTCTCATCAAATCGTTTAAGCTGTTCAGATAAAGAGCCGTTTTGGGCATCAAGAATGAGGCGCGCTGAGGCAAGAAGCGTTTTAAAACTTTGTTCACTTATTTGATCACGTCGAAGCATAAAAATATGTTGGTGTTCATCTCCTTTTTGCATGTGGTGACGATAAGCTTCACAGACCCACTCAAGAGCACATTGTGTATTTTGTATATAAGAAAATGCTTGTTCATTGAGAATAACTAAATCAACAATAAGTCCGCGCATACGCCAATATTCATGTGCTTTAAGAAGCTCATGCAGCACAGTTATATTTCCCTCATTATTTAATCTAAGAAGACAAAGTGGATTGTCGCCTGAAATAGACATGGGCCAAAGATCAGATTGTTTTCCAAGCGTTTTTGCTAATATTTCAGAAGAAAGACGCCATGTTTGATCAAGATAGATAAGTGGTGTAGCATATTTTTGATAGACAATAGCTTCTTTAAGCTGGATGTCGTTCTGATACAGTGCGACTTGTGAGCGCGTCCATGCCATTGAAAGTTCTTTTTGAAATATATCAGGTTGTCGATAATGTTTAATATGATTATGTAGCGCTTCTTTTGTATGAGCAGCAAAAGTCCAAAAAATAAGTTCTGCTTTTCCATGGGCTGGAATTTTTATACGGCATCGCAATGACATAATAGGGTCAAGAACACAACCTTGACTGTTACTGAAACGAGCATTTTGGTCAAATGCAGCGGGGCGACGGATAGATCGCCCTCGACCAATAAATAACGAGCGATCCGTTTCTGCTTCTGTTTCTTGGAGAGTATCTGTTGTACTGGATACAAAATGAGCAATATAAATCTCGCAGTCGTTAGGTGAGCGTTTGCGCCTTTTTGCAAAAATTGTTTTACCTTCCTCAGCAATTTCCGTTTCTATAAACATCCGTGAAAAAACAGGATGAGCACAATCCATATCCATTGTTGCAAGCGCTAATTCACCATACGAGGTAACTTCAATAAAACAGTCTTTGTTTGTTGTATTCATCAGTTGAATACGTCTACCTTCGCCACATCCTTCAGATGTAATAAGACATTCAAGTGTTGATTTGATACCATCAACCATTTTCATATATTCAGCCTTTTCATCCGTAAAAATGCTGACAGCTTCTTCTTCAATAACGCGTGTCGGTTCACTGGTCACAGACCACCACCGTCCACTACATGTATCGCGTAGAAAGAATAAAATCCCTTGTTGATCTTCTGTTGCATCAGGAATAAAACGCGTAATCGCATAATCGTGCCAACGGCTATAGCCAGAACCATTGGCTGTTAACATGATCGAATAAAAGCCATTAGACAAAAGCAAAGTTTCCCGTGGTTTAAGCAGCGGGTTTGTAATAATGCGTGAAGGAGCGGCATCCAATACTTGAGATTTATTGCGCATACGATTAATAGCTTTGGTATGAATAATAGGAATAAGATGCGGAGCGCGCTCTTGTAAAAGCAATTGCGTTGCTTCAATAACGGGATCACGATGAAAACGGTCACGCATTCGCCCTTGAAAAATGACATTGTTAAGAGCAAGGATAGACATACCATGATGGTGCGCATAATAATTGCGTACAATAGCATATTTTTCCCCTTTTTTTACGCGTAAAGGGGTAAAATCAATAGAGTCATAATAACCGTATGTTCCTAAAGCTCCAAGATCACGGAGTCGTTTTAAATTGGCAACAGCACAAGCAGGTGCGTATTGTGCCGCTAGAATGCTGGCATAGGGAGCAATGACAGCATTGCGTGAGAGTCCTCGTTGGAGTCCGAGATTTGGAACACCAAAATGAGAATATTGGTAATTCATTAAATGATCGCGAGCATTAAATGCAGCCTCTGAAATACCCCATGGCAATTTCCGTTTATGGGCATATTGTATTTGACAACGAATAATCAATCGATTTGTTTGATCTAGTAAAGAACCTAAAGGTTCATACATTACAAGAGATGGCATAAGATATTCGAACATGGAACCAGACCATGATAGGAGCGCACCCTTACAACCTATGGGTACGAGGAGTCGACCAAGGTGAAACCAATGTTTAAGTTTTATATCTCCTTTCGCGATGGCAAAAAAGCTTGCAAGGCGTGCTTCTGAAGCAAGTAAATCATAACAATTTTCATCGAGTTTGTTTTCTTGCACACGATATCCAATAGATAAGAGGTGCCGTTTAGGTTGTTCTAAAAAGTCAAATTTCATGTCAAAGGCTATTTGCCGTGCTGCTATAGCTAATCTGTTTAATTTTTTGCATAATTTTTTAGTATCACAATGAGATGTTGCATCACGATGATGAGCGTCGCAAGTTTCGATAAAGCATTTAACCCAAGAAAGCGCACGAGCAGATTCTATCGTTTGAATTTTTTTGTCGAATTCATCGACTAAGTGTACAATATCGTGGGCTGCACGTGAAAAATCCCTGAGGTCAGAAGAGATTGTCTTTTCTTGTTCTACAACAGTACGAACAACGTGATGAAAATGAGTGATATTTTCTTCGATTCTTCGGCGTAAGGGATGTAAACTGGGTTGATTATCTGGAATTTCTTTAACCGTTTCTTCAAGAATAGCAAGAACATCCGATAAACCGTTTCGATTACTTTGAAAAAGAAGATGCGGTTTTTCAGCCCATTCTCTTAAAGCAGAAGAGAGTGTTACCAAATGACCGGCAAGATTTCCTGAATCAACAGTTGATACATAAGTAGGTAAAAGAGGTCTGAGAGTATCCGTTGCATACCAATTATAAAAATGACCATGGAACTTTTCCATTTTTGCAAGGGAACGTAATGTGCATTCAATACGGCTAAGGGTCTCTTCAAAACCAATCCAGCCAAAATCACGTGCAGCAATAATAGAAAGCAGATAAACCCCGATATTCGTAGGAGATGTACGTTGAGCAACAAGAGGTTCAGGATCTTCTTGAAAATTATCAGGAGGCAAATAATTATTTTGTGCATTAACAAAGGTTGCATAATAAAGCCATGTCCGCCGCGCAATAGAACGAAGTTTTTTTTCATCTTTTGAAGAAATATTAAGATTATCTTGAAATGTTGAAGGTTGACTTACAATCCAAGCAATGAGGGGTGAAAAAAACCACGCTATTCCAAAAGGTAAAGTAATAAAGCTGACAAAAATATCAGAAAAGAGAGATAGCGCTATAGCAAGAGCACCAATAAGCGATGCTGGTGCCATTATCAAAACATAGAAACGCAAACTATTAGGTATTGATTTTGTTGTGGCAAAGGTTTTCCATTCAAGAAGATGCTGTTTTGAAATCGTCATACGATAGAGTGTACGAATAATTGCATCAGTCATAAAATACGCCGAATGAGCAAGAAAAGTCGTCTTAAGAAATATATCAGCGCTTGTCAGAACAGTTTTATTCCAAATTAATTGAAAATGTCCACGCAAAGAATGATCTATATTAGATGAAACAAGTGTTTTTAATACACATAAAATGGGTGAAATAAAAATGCTAAACAACAAAAATATTTGCCAAACGATTGCACTCTTTAATGGTAAAAGGGCCCATCCTGCAAATGCTGCGATTAACCACATAAGTGGAGTGAGAGAACGACGTAAATTATCCTGTATTTTCCAACGCGTCACGAAACTTATTTGACGAGAGAAAAAAAGATAAGGTAAAAGTTGCCAATCACCGCGAATCCAGCGATGATAACGCATAACATCAATATTATAAGCTGTTGGATAGTCCTCAATGACTGCTACGCTACTTACTAAAGCAGTACGAGCATATCCTCCTTCTAAGAGATCATGACTGAGAACCGTATTTTCTTTAACTTTACCGTCAAGCGCTTGTTCAAATGCATCAATATTATAAAGACCTTTACCGATAAAGGTGCCTTCTCCCAAAAGATCTTGATAAGTATCAGAAACAGCAAAAACATAAGGATCAATACCACGGTTGGTAGAAAAAACCCGTTGGAAAATTGATGTTTTTTTTCCTGTTGTCAGAGAAGGAATAATGCCTGGTTGCAAAACGCTATAGCCTTTTACAACTTTTCCACTTTGCGGATCAAAAATGGGATGATTGAGTGGATGGTTAAGCTTTCCAACAAGTTTTGTGACGCTCTCAGGGATAAGACGTGTATCACAATCCAGCGTCATAACAAAACGGCAATCCATAGGAAGATGTGAATTGGCGGGGTAAAAACTTGTATTTCTATCGCCTCTTAAAAGCCGATTGAGTTCATGAAGTTTTCCCCGCTTTCGTTCCCATCCCATCCAACATTTTTCGCCACTATTATAAAGACGTCGGCGATGTAAAAGGAAAAAAATAGGAAATTCATCACGATGATAACGACCATTGAGTTTATCAATACTCCTTTGCGCATAGTGCAACAAATCAAGATCAGCTTGCGTTTCTCTTAACGGAGAATCTACCCAATCTGTAATAAGTGCAAAATGAATGGCACCTTTGGGATTGGAAAGATAGTGCACTTCAAGATTATGCACTTGTTCATCAATATCATCGCGTGAGGTTATCAAAGTAGGCACAACAACTATTGTACGTGCATGTCTCGGAATACCTTCTTTATATTCATAACCAATGAGCTGTCTTGATGGAACAAACCACGAAATAACCGTATTAAATAAAGCACAAGATGCATCCATAGCAGGAAAAAGAGCCAATAGAGTAAAGCAAAGGGACTTCCATGGTGGCATGCCAGATACTTGTAAAAAGATGTAAACTGCAAGCAAAAGAGCAAATGTCAGAAAAGAAACAGGGATGGCGATGATTCTCAATTTTAAGCAATAAAAAGCACGTACCCATTTTATGAGAGGAGGTGGAGTATATTCACAAGCCTTTTCAAAGATGCTACGACCATCATCGACAAGATACCACCCGACAGAAGAATGAAGAGGCATACCTTCAAAAGTGGAATTGGTTATTTCTATAGCTTTATTTGCAATTTCCAGCTCGCTAAGAGGCGAAAAACGTGCAATTTTTTCAATAACTTGTCGATAAATATTGCGTGAGTGAGAATCAATTTCAGAAAAATCACTACTTTTACGCAAAATAGCATCAACACAACTTACTGTTTCAAACCATACTGTCCAATCAACATCATCCATAACTTTAAGAGTACGGATAATATTGCCCATGGTTACACCATCTGCTGCTTGTCGGGTATGCTCATCGGCGGTTGCAATCTCGAAGCTCCTACCTTCGCTTTCTAACTGCTTTTCAAGCCAAGTTAATGCTATCGTTGAATTAATAGATGCACTGCGCAAACGATAAAATAAATGTGCCGAAAAAGTTGAATCAACAATAAATGATTTATACTGCGTAAAAATAGAATGTAATTTTGTTTTATTTTCTACAAGAGAAATTTTATCAGCAACTTGACTAGCAAGATGGCGCATAAACCGCGCTTTTTCGATACGTACTGAAAGACGGCGAACATTTTCGATTAACAGCATTTGCATAACAGAAGGAAGAGCCCACAATTCACCAATTTTTAGTGCACAAACTTCCTGAAATCCATTGATCATAGCCGTGAGTGTTTCTTGTGAAAAACTGCTATCGGTATGCGCAATATAAAGCCAAGTTAAAGCAAAAATGCGTGGTATTTCCGCTTTTTGTGTAGAAAGAGGAAGCTGCTGTATGAAGGACTTGGGGAGATTACGGCATAGCTGTTGTATGGTTTTATCAATAGTGTAATGATTATCAATAAGCCATTGAGCAGAAGGAGCGATGGTCTCATCATTTCGGGCAGCAAAATAACTGGTATGAAAAGCATGAAGAATAAGTTTAGCATTTTCATTTAATCTCTTGTGAAAATCTCTTACTCCTTCATATTCAGGGAGTAAAATTTCTTTACCAGAAGCTATATCATGCCCTAAATTATAAAGGTCTTCCTGTACTTTATAAATTGCGCGAAGAGGAAAGTCTGTATTAATAAAATGATCTTTTTTCTCTTTCTGAGAAAAAAAGTATTTTATGAAAGGTATTATACACGCCATAATGTCCTATTGTTATTTAATTACATCGTTTTTTATTTAAATTGTAAGCATTTTATCTGAATAGTGAACAGTTGATAGACAAAAAACTTTTTTATTCGCAAGCATTTACAATTTTTTACGCAATAATTAAAAAAAATAAGCAGATAATTTCTTTAAAAAAAGCCACTCATTTTAGGAGTGGCCTTAATGACAATATCAATTTTAATAATTGATGATTAATCTTGTCCTTGTTTTTTCAAAGCAGCACCAAGAATATCACCAAGAGAAGCACCTGAGTCTGTAGAGCCATATTGTGCAACAGCTTCTTTTTCTTCTGCAATTTCTAAAGCTTTAATCGATACTGAAATTTTACGTGTTTTTTTATCAAATGCTGTGATGCGAGCATCAACTTTTTGCCCAATTGCAAAACGCTCAGGACGCTGTTCATCACGATCACGTGCTAAGTCAACGCGTCGAATGGTTGTCGCAAGATTGTGATCAACTAATTTTACCTCAATATCATTGTCGTTCACAGCAGTAACTTCACATGTTACAACAGCACCTTTTCGTAATTCGCCAGAAGCGGCTGCTTCTCCAACTTTATCGCTGGAAAGTTGCTTAATTCCGAGAGAAATACGCTCTTTTTCAATGTCCACATCAAGGACAACAGCTTTAACGATATCGCCTTTATTGTAAGTATCAATGACTTGCTCACCAGGACGATTCCAATCAAGATCAGACAGATGAACCATACCATCAACATCGCCTTCAAGCCCAATAAAGAGACCAAATTCCGTTTTATTTTTAACCTCTCCTTCAATTTGCGAATTGACAGGAAATTTATTGGCAAAAGCTTCCCACGGATTTTCAAATGTTTGCTTTAAGCCAAGAGAAATACGACGTTTGGAAGGATCAATTTCAAGAACAACCACTTCTACTTCTTGTGACGTAGACAGAATTTTTCCCGGATGAACATTTTTCTTTGTCCAACTCATTTCAGAAACATGGATCAACCCTTCTATTCCTGGTTCAATTTCAACAAAACCACCGTAATCCGTAATATTGGTAACAGCACCCGTAATTTTTTTACCGATAGGGTATCGGACACAGATGCTTTCCCAAGGATCACTTTCAAGCTGTTTCATTCCAAGAGAAATACGGTGCGTATCTTGATTGATGCGAATAATCTGAACTTTAATCGTTTGACCAATGGTGAGAACTTCAGATGGGTGGTTAACACGACGCCACGCCATATCTGTAACGTGTAAAAGACCATCAATCCCACCAAGATCAACAAAGGCACCATAATCTGTGATATTTTTCACCACACCTTCAACGATTTGGTTTTCTTCAAGATTTTGTACAATTTCTGAACGTTGTTCAGCGCGACTTTCTTCTAAGACAGTGCGACGTGAAACCACAATATTGCCACGACGACGATCCATCTTCAAAATTTCAAAAGACTGGGAATTATGCATGAGAGGTGTCACATCACGAATGGGACGAATATCAACTTGGCTGCGAGGCAAAAAAGCAACAGCCCCATCAAGATCAACTGTAAAACCACCTTTTACTTGGCTAAAAATAACACCATCAACGCGAGCACCAGAATTGAATTTTTCCTCCAAACGGACCCAACTTTCTTCGCGCCGTGCTTTTTCACGCGATAAAACAGCTTCACCCATTGCATTTTCAATGCGTTCAATGTAAACTTCAACTTCATCACCAACTTGCAAAGAACCACCTTTTGCTTTAGCTCCAAATTCTTTGAGAGGAATACGTCCTTCAACTTTAAGTCCAGCATCAATAATGGCCATGTCTTTTTCGATTGCAATAACACGACCTTTAACGACAGATCCTTCATTTAGATCGTTGGTTTGAAAAGATTCTGTTAAAAGGGCTTCAAAATCCGCTGTTGTGGGATTATATTGTGACATAAGAACTCCTAAATATATACCTTCATCATAAGGTACAAGCGCTAGGTTAGTGTTAATATAAGCAACTCCCTGCCTTTTTCCTTGAATACAGGAAAAAAATTAGCGCTTAGGCCGGAAGTCACCTTGACGAATTTATCCAATTATATGCACTTTATATGATCGGATCAATAAAGGTACATGCAATCGCAAATGTTGCTTCTATACTCAATTCTGACGTATCAAGCAAGTGGGCGTTTTTTGCTGGTTTTAGTGGGCTTTTTTTGCGCTTTATATCACGACTGTCTCGCTGTTCCAATTGAGCGAGGATTTCATGATAATTTACCTGAACACCTTTTTTCAAAATCTCCTGATAACGACGTCTGGCGCGCGTTTGAACATCGGCGAGAACATAAAACTTGATATCGGCATCAGGGCAAACGATCGTGCCAATATCCCGCCCATCAAGCACACTTCCAGGTAAGGTTTTAGCAAAATTTCGCTGTTTGTCGATAAGAATTTTGCGCACTGCAGGGTTAAGTGCTATTTTTGAAGCCGCTTCACCAAGTTCATGAGAAGAGAGAAGCGCTGGATTTAAGCTATTAAAATCAAGCTCTTTAGCATAAATAAGAGCATTATTTTCATCAGTAAGAGCTAAACTTTGTTGTAAAAGCGCATGAGCAACACCACGATAAGTAAGCCCTGTATCAAGATGATGAAGATGATAATGTGCAGCAATTTTGCGTGCTAAGGTTCCTTTGCCTGAAGCTGCTGGTCCATCAATGGCAATAACAAAAGGCTTCAAGCGATCTTTCCCCCAAGTCGTTGTATAAAAGGAATAAATTCCGGAAAGCTCGTAGCGATCATTCGTTGATCATCAATGGTAACAGGTTTTTCTGATACAAGCCCAAAGATGAGAAAGCACATAGCAATTCTATGATCAAGATATGTGGTAACCTCTCCACCACCCAAATCTTTGGCGGAACCTTTCCCATAAACAATAAGAAAATCTTGACCCTCTTCACAGTCTACGCAATTAATTTTTAATCCTTGAGCAACAGCAGATAGTCGATCTGATTCTTTAACACGCAATTCTTCAATTCCTAGCATAACTGTTTTGCCTTCGGCAAAGGCTGCTGCTATTGCCAAAGCAGGATATTCATCAATCATCGATGGTACACGTTCTTTAGGCACAATAATACCTTTAAGGATCGATGATTTTATCCGTAGATCGGCAACATCCTCTCCACCTGTTTGGCGCTGATTCAAAAACTCAATGTGAGCCCCCATTTCCCACAATGTTTCAATAAGTCCTATTCGAGAATTATTTATCAAAACATTTTCAATAGTAATATCAGAATCTTCTACAAGAAGGGCTGCAATAATGAGAAAAGCAGCAGAAGAAGGATCACCCGGAATATGAATCGTTTGTCCAGTAAGATGAGGATGACCATGAAGATGAATCAAACGTGCACCTTCTTTATCTCTTTCTATTTCAAGTTTAGCACCAAATGCTTTTAACATTTTTTCCGTATGATCTCGCGTCAAAACCGGCTCAATAACAGTTGTAATGCCCGCAGTATTGAGCCCTGCGAGCAGGACGGCTGATTTAATTTGGGCGGAAGCTATTGGAACACGATAGCGAATCGGATTAGCCATTTTCGGACCATAAAGCGTTAAAGGAAGGTGATCACCTTGTGTGGCCTCAATTTCGACCCCCATGAGACGCAGTGGATCGAGAATACGTCCCATTGGACGTTTAGAGAGAGAAATATCACCAATAAAGGTTGTTTTCATATGATAGGGACCAACCATTCCCATAACTAAACGAGCACCTGTTCCAGCGTTTCCAAAGTCTAATGGTTCTTGCGCGGCTAAGAGGCAACCATTCCCTGTTCCTCGTATGATCCAGAAATTATCTTTCTTAATAATACAAGCACCCATAGCTTGCATAGCAGCAGCTGTATTGAGTACATCAGCGCTTTCAAGTAATCCATAGATATATGTCTTACCACTTGCTAATCCCCCCAATATAAGAGAGCGATGCGAAATTGATTTATCTCCTGGTATTCGAATTTTTCCAGAAAGATTACTCGATTTATAGGCGGTTATAGGAATTGCTTTTTTCATGAAAATTCTATATTAATTCTCTCTAATTTTTATGAAATTATGTATCCTTTAGCATATGCTTTAAAGGACGTCATGAGAAAATCACTGTAGAATAGTATATTTATCTTTGACAAAGACATTATTTTTCGATTAAGCACTATGAGATTTATCTTCTAATGGAATAATAGTTAATCAAAGAGGCACGGTTTATGGCAAAACAAGAACTTGGAACTAAACGTGTTGATCCAGAAACAGGAAAAAAATTTTACGATCTAAATCGCGATCCTATTATATCGCCCTATACAGGAATTTCTTATCCGCGTTCTTATTTTGAAGTTGCGGCAGCTGAAGCAAACAATGAAGAAGAAGTTGATACTGAAGAGCTTGATACAGCACTTGAAAAGTCAGCCTTTATGCTTCTTGAAGAGGATGATGAGGATTCTAAAGATGACGATCTTCCTGATTTGGAAGATAGTGATGTAGATCTCGGTGATGATGATGATACATTTTTAGCTCATGAGGATGAAGATGAAGATGATGACGTTACTGATATTCTGGGAGGTGGTGTTTCTAATGATGACGATGCTTAAGAGAAATAAAAGAGGGTATCTTGCCTATTGAATGCAAATTCTTCTTGATCTTCCACTTTTCTCACTTTAAAAAAGTTGAAATTATATACTGTACTTTTGGAAAAATTTGTTTTTATAGGGGCTATAGCTCAGCTGGGAGAGCGCTTGCATGGCATGCAAGAGGTCAGCGGTTCAATCCCGCTTAGCTCCACCAAAAGGCAATGGATTATTTTATAACGATTATTCATCGTTTTGCATGTTAAATTGAAAATTCTGAATCTTGTAAGATTCTCTTATTCAAAACCTGTTTCATATTGATACAATTAAATTTATTTTCTTACACGTCACAAGCGAAGCTAGGCGTGAGGGATCTAAACATGACAAAACAGGAATAAAAATACCTCTTACGAACGTTCTCAAATGCTAAAGGCTGTTCAACTAAAAGCTAGCAAAGTGTGTATGTGAGCGCTGGCTTGCTCTATTAAAGCGTAAATACGGGGGTACTCTACAAATTTTATCTTATTCATGCAATTTTTATCATTATACTATCCTTTACAGGTGCTATTGTAAAATGGGGGTGATAGGTTTTAAGATATGTCTCTTAAAAAAGGACCAATTCTTCTAGCAAAAGAATCAATTTAACAGAGAACGTTTGTATCAATTGAAAAAATTTATGTGCTCTGTAATTATCATTTCAATAGTAACGCTCTTCTGGCATCGTAATGCTATCATAATATATTCTTCAGCATTTGTTGGATTGTAAAATTTTATTGTCTAGCAATGAACGGCAATATTTTTTATGTTTTGTACAAAAATAAAAAGTGAATTATTTAACTTATACCTTGTTTTAAAGGACAAAATTTGCCCCCTTTCATAATAATATTTCAATATTTCCATAAAATCATAATCTGTCGATTATCGATACCTTTATTAAAAGGCATGAAGTAATTAAACAAAGGTTCAAAAATAGAATATTTAAGATATATTTCTTAATTGCTGTGAATCAAGATTTTTAGGAGTGTTTTTAGCCTTATCAGATATCCTACCAATTAAAAAATTCCTCCTTAAGTGGCATTCACCTGCTAAATACTGAGAAATGTTAACCACTAAATCACAGACTGACTTGTCATAATAAATTATTTATACATTAAATCATAACTCCAAACAAAGTGAGTTTCTCTCATCATAAGCCCTTATCTCTTGAATCAATAAAATTTGTTTTTTCATGCGTCAAAAGCAAAATTGAGATGTAGGAGCCAAGCGGAACACTCATTATATTTGTCAGATCCCAATATTGCAAAAATTCTTACATTTGAGAATGTTCATAAGAGGCATTTTGATTCCTTTCTTTCTGTATTTTATCCACATACTAATCGTGCGTATTATGTACAAACCAATAGTTTCCTTTCTTCAACATCAAGAGGTTTAAAATGATAAAATCCTAAGTATACGAAACTCTTAATTCGATATGAATAGCGATACATTATCATTATAAATCAATGATAGGAAGCAAAGAACTGTTTAAGAAAAGAATAAAAATGTTTCTCATAAATAGCCTTAAATATAAAAGCTATCACAACATTGGAGATTGGCTTGTTAATTCATAAGTGTTACAGAAAAATCCCGCTCTGAATATTCTTAAATGCAAAGTTGTATAGTATCTTACCATCCTATAAACGATAGTGTTTTACAACATAATAAGATAGCTTTTTAAGATAACTTTTTTCACGTAAGATGAACAGACAAAATGGATAAACATGCTCCATTCTATACAATATTAAATATTATGAATCTTTTGGAAGGATATAACCATCCCTTTATATAAAGCAAAGTTTTTGTGAAACGATGCTCTTTAGTTTAATGCATTTTTCGTTTTTTATATTGAACTTTTTACCTTTTTATGATGCTAGAATTGCATTTGTTTTGTCATTACTTTCTACGCTTCATAAGAAGAATATTTATATAATAATCAGCCAATAATATGCATAATGAAAATAAAAAAGAGATTATCTTTAAAAGTTTTTCTTTAACAATCACTGATATTTAGTCCAGTGCTAAATGCCAACGCTCACCGGAAGACCATTTCCATTATAAATTCTTTGATTCATTGTAAATTCTATGAACAAAGGAGTTAAAAATATCGAGAATGCGCTTAAATGTATTTGTATTGCAAAAACTTTCTATCGCTTAAGTTTATTCTATTCAATAACAATTTATGTCACTGGATAATCGGAAAAGCAACACTATCTTATCACACAATAAGAAATTTTTCTCTTAAATAACCTTACCCCATCAATTCTCTGATTGAGATTTTGAGAATCTTCGCTAACGCCATCCACATCTCTTTAATTGCTGTTCATATAGCTTTGATATCCTCGCCATACGCTGCGCTGCTTGTGAAAGCGTAGCAGTGACATGCCCACCATTACGCGCATAAGCACCATGTCCCATATGATAATTTAAATAAAGACTATATGCATCATCAAACCTTACACCATTGCGTTGAACACTTTGGCGATGGTACCAAGCAACAAAATCAGCAGAATCTGCAAAATTCGTACGCCATGCAAAAGACCTTCCTGTGGAGCGAACATACATTGCCCATGTGCTGTCAAGCGCTTGAGAATAACCATAGGCTGTCGATCGACGCTTCCATGGAATAAAACCAAGTAATTTTTTGCGTGGAGGACGTGCATTGTGACGAAAGCTCGATTCCATATTAATGGTTGCGAGAATAATAGGCATAGGAATCCCATAGCGCATTTCTGCTCTTTGAGCCGCCTTTCCCCAATTATCAAAAAAACCATTTTTTTGCGCTAAAATAGCGCAAGCATTGTTTGTGTGGATGGGAGTAGTTGTTACACACCCCCCCAGCAGAAACACCAATGCCCCTAAAAACAAAAGGTGTCGCATATTCTCTATTCCTCTCATTATAAGAAATAAAACAAGATAGAAATACTAAAAAATTATTACCAATCAATAAAGAGCATGATCTAACTTATGACATTTAAAAAGCTTGTTTTATTTCATTCTTCATCAACCAAATGCAATGTTTGCAACGAAGCAGATGTTGTCATTTTTGTTGGTTTAGAATAATTTTCCTTTAATTCGAAAGTTTCAATACGATTTGCCCGTTTCATAATTTTGGAAGACGATATTAAAATTCCCTCTATATCTTCACCTGCTTTGTAAAAGTGCTTCTGTAACGCACGAACACGCATATCCATTCGTCCAAAATCTTCCATCAATTTTGCTACTTCTGATTGAATTAAATGCGCTTGTTCACGCATCCGTGCATCTTTCATAATAGTTTGTACAACTTGGACAGATAACATCAACAAAGACGGCGAAACAATTATTACATGAGCTCTATTAGCTTTTTGGACCAATGGCTCAAAATCCTCATAAATTGTTGCAAAAATTGATTCCGATGGCACAAAAAGAAAAGCGGTGTCATGGGTTTCTCCAGGAATCAAATATTTTTGCGCAATATCACGGATATGGACTTCCATATTAGTACGAAATTGGCGTTCTGCTTCTTGACGCTCTTGCGCTGATGCTGCTTTACGCATTGCATTCCAAGACTCCAGAGGAAATTTAGCATCAACAACAAGAGAAGGTGCTTTATTGGGCATATGAATAAGACAATCTGGGCGCTTTCCATTAGAGAGAACCGCCTGAAAAGCATAGGAATTTACTGGTAAAGCATCAGCAATAATTGCTTCCATCCGCCCCTGACCAAAGGTACCACGTGTCTGCTTATTGCTTAAAATGGATTGCAATTGAACAACCTGTCCAGTAAGCGATTGAATATTATTCTGTGCCGCATCAATTACGGCTAAACGCTCTTGCAAACGATTCAAATTTTCATAAGTGGATTTAGTTTGTACCTGAAGTGTTTGACCTAAGCTTGTTGTCATTCCATTGAGCTGCTCACTGAGTGATTTATTCAATTCAGCCTGCCGTTGACCAAAAATTTCCGCCATCGTTTGCATTCGCCCTTGCATTTCAGCTTGTGCCTTCAGCAAATTAGCCAACTGCATTTGCGCCTCACGCGCACGTTCAGCAGTTTCATTTTCTAAAAATGTTTTTTTTCGATGAGATTGTATCTGCATAAAAAATACTAAACAGATAAGTATCGATAAAAGTAAAATCATTAATTTAGAAAAAAACTCATCTGCAAGTATAGAAAAAAACGAATCAAACATAAATAGTAATATAACGCTCTTATCATAAAAAAATGCAATAATCTGTTATTCAATATTGACCAATAAAAAACCATTGTTTAATCTCTTTAATTATGCCAGTAAGATCTTTAGTTACTTTACCTGATCCGATTTTACGAGAAGTGTCCAAACCCGTTGAACAGTTTGATTCAGCTCTCAAAGAGCTTGCGGATGACATGTTGAGGACTATGTATAATGCTAAAGGTGTTGGTTTGGCTGCTATTCAGATTGGTATACCACTTCGTATGTTAGTTATGGATGTCTCTGGGAATTCTGAAGATAATCAGAAAAAACCGCTTGTTATTATCAACCCTGAAATTTTATGGCTTTCAGATGAGCGTAATATTTACCAAGAAGGTTGTCTTTCTATTCCTGACTATTTTGCAGAAGTAGAACGTCCAAAACGCCTTTGTATTCGCTATCAGGATCGCGAAGGAAAACACACAGAAATTGAAGCAGATGATCTCTTAGCAACTTGCTTACAGCATGAAATTGATCATTTAAATGGGCACCTTTTTATTGATTACCTTTCAAAAATCAAACGCGATATAGTGATACGAAAATTTAAAAAACGCGCAAAAAATAAAAACACACAGGAAGCAATTTTGTAATGGCATTACGATTAAGTTTTATGGGAACACCAGATTTTTCTGTTCCCATTTTACATGCTTTATTGGATGCTGGTCATGATGTTGTCGCTGTTTATAGTCAACCACCTCGTCCAGCAGGACGTCGGGGGCTTAAACTCATTCCATCAGCTGTTCATAACGCAGCAAAAGAAAAGTCTATTCCTATTTTTACCCCTCAAACACTCAAAACAGCTGAACAGCAAGAGAAATTTGCCGCGCTTTCTGTTGATGCTGCAATTGTCGTAGCTTATGGACTCCTGTTACCCAAAGCTGTTCTCGAAACACCGCGTTTTGGTTGTTTTAATGCCCACGCGTCACTCTTACCACGTTGGCGCGGTGCTGCGCCTATTCAGAGAGCAATTATGGCTGGTGACAAGGAAACAGGGATAATGATCATGAAAATGGATGAGGGACTTGATACGGGACCTATCGCTCTTTCTCGCTCCATTCCCATTGCTGATAACACCACCGCTACTGAACTCTCAAATAAACTTTCACATATAGCCGCAAAACTTATGATAGAAACTCTTTCAACTCTTGAAAAAGGCCAACTTAAGCTGAGCCCACAATCAGAGGAAGGCATAACTTATGCCGAAAAAATTAAAAAGGAAGAGACTCGCATTGATTGGACAAAACCTGCAGAGTTTATTCATAGGCATATCCGTGCGCTTTCTCCCTCTCCTGGTTGCTGGTGCAAAATGAATATCGGTGGACGAGAAGAACGTGTAAAAATTCTTGATAGTCGCTTAGTAACAGGGCCTTCTCTTGAAATTGGGCGAACAGAACCAGATTCTTTGATTATTCATTGCGGACAAGGGCGAATAGAAATAACCTCTCTCCAAAGATCTGGTGGTAAAATTCTTGAGAGCGCGATATTTTTGCGAGGCGCTCATATTTCTGCTGTTTTTTAAGATGCCACGTTTTAAAATCACTCTTGAATATGATGGATCAAATTATGCTGGTTGGCAGCGCCAAGAAAAACTTCCGACCATACAAGGAACTCTTGAACAAGTTATCTTTGCCTTTAGTGGACAACAATTGACTATAACAACAGCAGGACGAACGGATGCAGGGGTGCATGCTACGGGACAAGTGGCCCATGTTGATTTTGAAAAAAATTGGCACCTCCATACTGTACGTGATGCGCTTAATGCTCTTTTACGTAAACAGGGAGAAGCGATTTCAATCTTAAACGTACAAAATGTCCCTGATGACTTTGATGCACGATTTTCCGCTGTAAAGCGCTATTATCTTTTTAAAATTCTTAATCGCCGCTCTCCACCAACTCTAAGTGCTAAACACGTATGGTGGATACCAAAGCCTCTTAATGCTGAAGCCATGCATGAAGCTGCACAAAAGCTTGTCGGAAAACATGATTTTACAACTTTTCGCTCAGCACATTGCCAAGCCAAAAGCCCGATTCGTACTCTTGAACGCCTCGATGTTCGAAGAGAAGGAGAGGAAATCTTCCTTTATGCGCAAGCGCGTTCTTTTCTTCATCATCAAATCCGTTCATTCGCAGGAAGCCTCATGGAAGTGGGAACTGGACGTTGGACAACTCAAGATCTTGAAGCAGCTCTTCATGCTAAAGATCGTAAACGTTGTGGTGTTGTTGCTCCCCCTTCAGGACTTTATTTAACCAAAGTCGAGTATTAATTGTCCTTTAAGATTTAACGTCTTAAAAGCCGTTAAGGTAGCTTATAAAAAGAACGAATTTCTTCAAAAGCTTCTGCTGCTGTATTAACAAATTTCATAAAATTAACATCAGTAGGAGAGATTGTACCTTGTGCAGACAGATACTCAAAATTGATAGTATTACTCCAAAATTCTCTGCCAAATAATAAAATTGGTACCTGTTGCATGCGCCCTGTCTGGACTAAAGTTAATGTCTCAAACAGTTCATCCAACGTCCCAAATCCTCCAGGAAAAATGGCTAATGCTTTCGCTCGTAATAAAAAATGCATTTTTCGCATCCCCAAATAGTGAAAATTAAAACACAAATGCGGCGACACATACGAATTAGGCTCTTGCTCATGCGGTAAAATAATATTCAAGCCAATCGTTGGAGCTCCAACATCACAAGCACCACGATTTCCGGCCTCCATGATCCCTGGCCCACCCCCTGTAACAACTACAAATTCTCGATATTCCATCGTAGCAGAATAAAGTGAACACAAACGCGCAAATTCTCTTGCTTCATCATAATAATGTGACATAGCACGCAAATTTTTCTTTTGTGTTTCATTTTTTGCAGCCCACGCTGCTTGCCCAGGTTCCGGAATACGTGCACCACCAAACAAAACAACTGTTGATTGAATATTATATTCTTTAAGTGTCATTTCCGGCTTTAAAAATTCAAGACCAAGACGTTGTGAACGCAGCTCTGGACGCATCATAAACTCTTGATCGATATATGCTAAACGATAAGTAGATGAACGCATTTGTGCAGAGACTTTATGTATTTGCTGTAGAGCATCCTTCTTACGAAGAAGTGGTATCCAGTTTTCTTGCTTCCCTTTTCTTTTTTCTTTACAGCTTTTTTTCATGCGCCTGTCCTCTCCTCATCGTTTTATTGACTGAAAACATTTCTTCGCGTAGATCATTAGAGAGTAAACCTTGAAGCTTTCAACTTGTTTAATGGAACTATGTTCATGACCAATCTCACACAACTTGAAATCATTATTGAAAAAGCATTTAATGAACGCGATTCTCTTGATACTACTACAAAAGGCGAAATCCGTGAGAGTGTCGAATACACATTGAATCTTCTTGATAAAGGTGAAATTCGTGTCGCAGAACGACAAAAAAATGGGCAATGGCATGTTCATCAATGGTTGAAAAAAGCTGTTTTACTCTCTTTTCGGCTTAACCCTATGCAAATTATTGCTGGTGGTGTAAATGGAACGTATTGGTGGGATAAAGTTTCTTCAAAATTCTCTGGTTGGCAAGAGGCGAATTTTAAAAGTGCTAATTTCCGTTCGGTTCCTGGAGCCATTGTGCGCCATTCTGCCTATATTGCGCCTCATGTTGTATTGATGCCATCCTTTGTAAATCTCGGTGCATTTATCGATGAAGGAACAATGATTGATACATGGACCACCGTTGGTTCTTGTGCACAAATTGGTAAACATGTTCATCTTTCTGGGGGAGTTGGTATTGGAGGTGTTTTGGAACCCCTGCAAGCAAATCCAACAATTATTGAGGATCATTGCTTTATCGGTGCACGCTCTGAAATTGTTGAAGGCTGTATTATTCGTGAAGGCGCTGTTTTAGGAATGGGAGTCTTTATTGGAAAATCTACAAAAATTATTGATCGTACAACAGGTGAAATCTTTATCGGTGAAGTGCCAGCTTATTCAGTGGTTGTGCCAGGTTCTTTCCCTGGAAAACCATTACCAAATGGTAAAGTAGGTCCAAGCCTTTATTGTGCTGTTATAGTAAAACGCGTTGATCAAAAAACACGAGAGAAAACATCCATTAATGACCTTTTACGTGATTAAATAATATATTAATTTATAATGATAATTTTTGTCTTTAACTTAAATAATACGCTCTAATAAAAAGATTCTCTTATGTGATATACCTTCATATTGAATCAATCACTATCCTTTCCTATATACCATAAACGAAGTAGGGGTGGAAACACGACAAGAAAAATATAAAAAGACGGTAGCAATCTCCAAGAGCTAGCAAATATAATGCGTTAGTTTACTCTTTTATTCAGCATAAAGATAGTAGTTTCTATAAATTTTATCTTCTTCATGAATTTTTATATTATCTATGGAAAGCTTTATTGTTATACCCTTTACGGATGCCGTCTTGCAACGAATGTGACGAGCTTTGAGACACAGCTCTTAAAAAAGCACGCAAATGCGCAACACAAAATCTATTTTTTAGGACTTTCTATTTTGCATGAAATACATGGATCCTATTAAAGGACATAAGAAATAAAAGCACAATTAATGGAGAAAAACACTCCTTTTTTTATTATTTATTCATTTTAAGCGCTTGAATAAAAGCCGATTGAGGAATTTCTACCTTTCCAAATTGGCGCATTCGTTTTTTACCTTCTTTTTGCTTTTCCAAAAGTTTTCGTTTACGTGTTACATCGCCTCCATAACATTTGGCTGTTACATCTTTACGCAAAGCACGAATTGTTTCGCGCGCTATAACTTTACCACCAATAGCAGCTTGAACTGGAATCTGAAACATATGCTGGGGAATAAGATCTTTCAGTTTTTCGCACATTAAACGCCCACGCTTTTCCGCAATCGTGCGGTGCACAAGCATCGACAATGCATCAATAGGCTCTCCATTCACCAAAATAGACATTTTAACTAAATCCCCTTCTGCGTAATCCGTCATTTGATAATCAAAAGAAGCATACCCCTTTGAGATCGATTTTAAGCGATCATAAAAATCAAAAACGACTTCATTGAGTGGCAAATCATACGTCACCATAGCACGCGTTCCAACATAGGATAAACTAACCTGTACCCCCCGTCGCTCTTGGCACAATTCTAAAATTGACCCAAGATAATTATCAGGAGTCATGATTGTCGCTCGGATCCATGGTTCTTCAATGGAGGAAATTTTAACAACATCAGGCATATCTGCTGGATTATGCAATTCTTTAACACAACCATCATTCATATTCATGCGATAAACAACCGAAGGTGCTGTTGCAATTAAATCCAAATTAAACTCACGCTCTAACCGCTCTTGAATAATTTCAAGATGAAGAAGCCCTAAAAAACCACAACGAAACCCAAATCCTAAAGCTGCTGATGTTTCCATTTCAAAAGAAAAACTCGCATCATTTAAGCGTAATTTACCCATAGCTGCACGCAAATCATCAAAATCGGCAGCATCAATTGGAAATAGTCCACAAAAGACAACTGGTTGCGCAGGCTTAAAACCAGGTAAAGCATTTTCACAAGGACGACGCTCTTCAGTAATCGTATCTCCAACCCGTGTATCTGATACCTCTTTGATAGAAGCAGTGATAAAACCGATCTCGCCTGGTCCTAACGCATCTATCTGTACCATTTTAGGTGTAAACACACCAACGCGCTCAACTGGATATTTTGCCCCTGTACCCATCATGCGAATAATTTGGCCTTTTTTTAAAATACCATCTATCACCCGTACCAAAACAATGACGCCAAGATATGCATCATACCAGCTATCAACCAACATTGCTTTCAAGGGATTTGCAACATCGCCTGTGCGTGGAGGGGGTAATTGTGTAACAATTGCCTCCAAAACATCAGGAACCCCCAAACCTGTTTTGGCTGATATTTCCACTGCTTGCGATGTATCAATGCCGATCACATCTTCAATTTGTTCTTTAACACGCTCAGGTTCTGCTGCTGGAAGATCAACTTTATTAAGCACAACAACTAACTCATGAGAATTATCAATAGCTTGATAAACATTTGCCAACGTCTGCGCCTCTACACCTTGGCTTGCATCCACCACCAACAAAGAACCTTCACAAGCTGCCAATGAACGCGAAACCTCATAAGCAAAATCCACATGGCCAGGTGTATCCATAAGATTTAAAATATAAGTCTCACCATCTGTTGCTTTATAGTGCAAACGTACTGTTTGTGCTTTAATAGTAATTCCACGTTCACGCTCAATATCCATGGAATCGAGCACTTGTTCTTTCATCTCACGTGTTTCAAGTCCCCCTGTCATCTGAATTAAACGATCAGCTAAAGTCGACTTGCCGTGATCAATATGTGCCACGATGGAAAAATTACGAATATAATTACGATCTATTGTCATATAAGGCGATTTAGCAAAGAATAATACAAAACGCAAAGATCAATTATGCTTCAGCTCCTTTCGAAAGAATATAAACCAACAAAACTCCTCAAAACACAACTTTCTCATAGCCTAAAAAATGAGGCTTTTGTTTGCTAAATTAAAAAAATCTGTTCACATCTTATTTGATGACTTATACGCAGATCCAATATGATGAATGTCCACATCACTTCAATGTTCAATAAAGTTCGCAAGAGATATTTTCTTAACTTGTACACAATAATCTGGTTTTTTAGTAATCTTATATAAAAATAAAATAGATCTCGATAGAGATAATTTTCTTCTTAATGTTTAAAATTTTAAAAATATGCCCTGTTAAGTGGAGTTTTTATGTACTTTTTATACAACTCCTTGCTTCTTCCATTAAAAGTAAAAAACATCAAATCTCTTCGATTTATTGGATAATACATTGATTTATAATAATTGCTTTGCAATTTAAAGGAATATCCTGAATATCGCGAGCATTTCTCAGCTTAAACTTGTTCATAGTGAATCAATCAAATTTTTTCCTTACACATTAAAAATAGGGATAGACAAATAAGGCTAGTATATGGATAAGAATGCTTCTTATACACTCCTTCAAATACCAAAGGCTGCGTAATATTAGGAATTGATAAAGAAAACAATCATACGAATTTTAATCTTTATATTTTCAACAAAAATGCTGATGTTCTATGGTTTTTATACATTATCATGCAAACATGAGTATAAAATACATTGCGAAAATGTGCATTTTTAAAAAGCACGTTAATGTATAACATTATGGAGGCTGTTTTGGGTATTTTATTTTGCAGGAAGAGCATAACTCGATTCAAGAACAAAAGGAATAACGCGTGACACGTGCATAATTCATTATTCAAAAACATTCCTATGAAT
This sequence comes from Bartonella rattimassiliensis 15908, assembly GCF_000278215.1. GTDB lineage: Bacteria > Pseudomonadota > Alphaproteobacteria > Rhizobiales > Rhizobiaceae > Bartonella > Bartonella rattimassiliensis. The sequence goes on along the minus strand of NZ_JH725066.1, from coordinate 122,211 downwards.
GTTTTGAAAATTATAGCGTTTATTTTTATCTGTACCATTTCGTTCTTTGGCCCAATAAAGGTTGCCTTGCCTTCTCAGAAGTTAGGCATACAAATAGATACATACTCTTGCTCTAATCTGGTATCCAAAAGCTGGATAGCTTGTAGACCTTCTTAATCATGTTAAGATTAAAAAAATCCTTAAAAAATAAAACTCTAAAAACCAAAATCTCATGTAATAAAATCACAATAAAAAGAGTGCATAACTAAACAACTTTTTCAATTGCTTTATTTTTTTTACACCATTGTGAAGGCTGTAATTCAGCCACAATGATTCCAATCAGAATAAGCAAACCACCTAATAAAGCTAAGGGAGATAAATGCTCTCCAGCCAAACGTCCAACGATACCAGCCCATACCGGTTCACCTGCGTAAATAAGTGTTGCACGCGTAGGAGAAATAAACTTTTGTGCCCAATTCATAGCCAATTGAATGACAGCACTCATGAATGCCAATCCTATACCAATGCTAAACCATATCCACGAAAATTCAGGAATGCTTTCATCCACCAAAGGCATACAAGCAAATGAAAAAAAACCACTAAAAAATAACTGGATAATGGTCACACGCCGACTATCAACCTTATTGGCAAAAATTCCGATAAGTATGACTTCTCCAGCTATCGCTAAAGCACCGAATAAAGTCAAAATTTCGCCTTTTGAAAAATCAAAACTTCCCGGCTTTTGTCCTGAAACAAGTACGAGCCCAATAAAAGCAAAAACAATACCAATCCAACAAGCTAAACGAGGAGTTTTTTTAAAAACAATCCATTGCAAAATTGGAACCATCGGTACATAAAGCGCTGTGATAAAAGCTGACTGACTACTAATAATTGTTTGAAGTCCAGCTGCCTGAAAAGTATAACCCAAAAACATGGTTAAACCAATCGTCATTCCAGCAAAAACTTCATAAACAGTTATACCTTTTATAGAGCGCCAAAAAATTGTACCACATATAAGAGATGCAGCAATAAAACGAAACCCAACAAAAAATAGAGGACCACTATAACGTACTGCAATGTGAATTACTAAAAATGTAATGCCCCAAAATATTGTCGCAGTAAATATTGCTAATTCTGGCTTACTTAATAAAGGATATTTAAACTGTTTTATATTCGTCATGAAAAGCCTTCTCCTCCAATTTCCCGCACAATTTACGAAACGATAAGCGATCCAACTCCCTGTTCGGTGAACAGTTCTAGTAAAACAGAATGAGGGGTCTTACCATTTAAAATGACAACACCTTCTACCCCACTTTGAAGAGCTTTCATACAAGTCTCTACTTTTGGAATCATGCCTCCTGAAATTGTTCCATTTTTGATAAGTTTCTCAGCTTCAGAAATTGTCAATTTTTTTAAAAGTTTACCCTGTTTATCCAAAACACCAGGAACATCAGTGAGAAATAAAAGGCGTTTAGCCTCTAATGCACCAGCAATCGCTCCAGCAAAAATATCAGCATTAATATTATAAGTTTTACCATCGCGTCCTGGAGCGACAGGAGCAAGAACTGGTATCATTTCAGAACATGCTAAAAGATCCAGCAATGTGCGATCAACTTCAATAGGCTCACCAACAAACCCCAAATCTAAAACACGTTCAATATTTGAATCAGGATCAATGACAGTTTTATAAGCCTTTTCGGCAAAAACCATATTGCCGTCCTTGCCGCACAGTCCTATTGCCCATTCACCCTCAGCATTGATGAGAGCAACAATTTCTTTGTTTATGGAACCCGCTAAAACCATTTCAACTACTTCAACGATCCGCTCATCAGTTACCCGTAAACCGTTTTCAAATCGTGATTCAATACCCATTTTCATCAAAATTTCAGCAATTTGAGGCCCACCACCATGAACAACAACAGGATTAATCCCCGATTGCTTTAAGAGAGCAATATCACGCGCAAACGCTTGCCCCAAGGCAGGATCACCCATAACATGACCGCCATATTTTACTACAACTGTTTCATTTTCGTATTTTTGCATATAGGGTAAAGCAGCCGATAAAAATGCTGCTTGTGTTTCCAAAACATCTACAGCACCGTTTTTAGCATCATCCATTAATAGAGCCTCCTCATCACTTTTTACCATCTCCTAGTAAAATTTAGGAAAAGTGAAAACAATAAAACAAAGTTTTACCCTACCCATCCCTCTGAAAATCGTCAATTTCCCTTTAAATTATGAAAAAGTAACAACGAGATGAAACACTAAACAGCTTCCCTTTAAACACTGACAGAAAAAAATTAAACAAAATAGGCGTAAAAAAACACCATTATTTTATGATCTTATGTACAAAATTGAAAAGCAGAATTTTTAAGCTACGCCGCACATTTAACTCATTAATTTATCCCTATGGATACTTAACAATGAATAAGGATATAGACAACCATTGATTTTGTAAAATAAAAACAAAGTTTTCTTACAATAATAAAATTAACATATCACCAAGCTAAGAAATCATTCAACTGTTTTATAGCCTATCTCAATTTTTCTTTAAAGAAATTTTCCAACGCAGTTCATCCGGAAACTATAATTTTGGTTTTAAAAATGTGGATTCCTAACAGCTTATTTAACCTTGCTTGGTAAACTGCTGCCTATTTTACTGTTTTATTATAAAGATTTTAAAAAGAAATCTTGAGTAAAAAAGATAAGTACAAAAAATTTTAAACGCATAAAAGCAATTACCACGAAACTGGAAATATTTCTTATCAGTCACTCAATTGCATTCTCATATGGATAAGCCCTTTTTAAAATATCATAGACACTCAAAAATAAGACTTATCCATAAAACTCATGAAATGTAAAAAAACTATCAAGCCGCAGAAGCCTGCCTTAAACTAGCCCGCCTCTCTTTTTTCTTCTCAAAAAAAGAGTGCTTTTCATATATGATGAGACAATAGAAAGCAAAATGAAAATGACCTTCCCAAAGCTCTTTCTAATTTATTTTGAGAACATTCATATATTTTAACTAGAAATATTTTCAAAAAATTCTTTCATACGTGAAAAAAATCCATGTGACTGCGGTGAATTTTCATGGCTTGAGAGCTTTTCAAATTTTTGCAACAATTCACGTTGCTCTTGCGTTAGCTTCTGTGGTGTTTCAATCGTGATATGAATGTAAAGGTCACCCCTTGCTTGTTGACGACGCAACATGGGCATACCTTTGCCTTTAAGGCGAAATTGACGTCCATTTTGTGTCCCTTCTGGAATCTTAACACGTGCTTTAACACCATCAAGATCGGAAACTTCAAACTCCCCCCCTAAAGCAGCTGTTACCATTGAAATAGGAACGCGACAGTGAAGATCCGCTCCTTCTCGCTGAAAAAATTCATGCGGCTTAACGGAAAGGAAAATATAAAGATCTCCATTAGGACCACCACGCATACCAGCATCACCCTCACCAGAAAGACGAATACGCGTCCCATCTTCAATACCAGCTGGAATATTTACACTCAACGAACGCTTTTTCTCTATGCGTCGCGTCCCCTGACATTTGAAGCATGGATCCTTAATAGTTTCACCACGTCCATGACATGTTGGACATGTTCGCTCAATAGAAAAAAAACCTTGTGCTGCACGTACACGACCAGATCCATGGCATGTCCCACAAACTTGTGGTTTAGAACCCTTTTTCGCGCCTGATCCTTCACAAACATCGCATGTGACAGAACTGGGAATATTAATCTCTGCAGTTTTTCCTGAAAATGCCTCTTCTAAAGTCACTTCCATATTATAACTCAAATCAGCTCCACGTTCGCGACTATCACCACGCTTACGGTGCGCACCGCCTATAATTTCGCCAAAAAAATCTTCAAAAATATCAGCAAATCCACCACTAGCAGAAAAACCACCAAAGGGATTTCCTCCCCCTTGACTGCCGCTATTTTCAAAGGCCGCATGACCAAATCGATCATAAGCAGCACGCTTTTGAGGATCTTTAAGAACTTCATAGGCTTCGCCAATTTCTTTGAATTTTCTCTCTGCCTCTTTATTCCCCGCGTTGCGATCAGGATGATACTGCATTGCTAGCTTACGAAATGCAGATTTCAACTTTTTATCATCACATTCACGAGTCACGCCAAGAACTTCATAATAATCAACCTTCATCATGTATTCCTGATAATTTTTCTATCATCCATTTTTATGGATAATATTGCTTTTAATTTATATTTTAGCAACAAAGTTGCAACTCACTCAAATAATAAAGCCCAGCCTTATATTTCAAAGGCCGGGGTTATAAATTAATCAACACATAGGCTGATACTATTTCTTCTTATCATGAATTTCTTCAAAATCAGCATCAACAACATCATCATTCTTTGTCTCTGTTTCGGTGTCAGAAGTCGCTGCTTGTGAAGCTTCATACATAGCCTGTCCAAGCTTCATACTGACTTCTGCTAATTTTTGCATTTTTACTGTTATTTCTTCAGTATCACTGCCTTCAAGTGCAGACTTCAAATCAGATATTGCTGTCTCAATCTGTCCCTTTTCTTCAGCTGATACTTTATCACCATATTCATTGAGCGACTTTCCAGTTGAATGAATAAGAGCTTCAGCTTGATTTCTAACTTCAACACCTTCACGGCGTTTTTTATCCTCAGCTGCATGCGCTTCTGCATCCTGTACCATTTTTTCAATATCAGCATCACTTAAACCACCTGATGCCTGAATACGAATTTGATGCTCTTTACCTGTTCCCTTATCCTTAGCTGAAACATTAACAATACCATTTGCATCAATATCAAAAGTAACTTCAATTTGAGGTATACCACGCGGTGCCGGAGGAATACCAACAAGATCAAATTGCGCCAATAACTTATTATCACTCGCCATTTCCCGTTCACCTTGGAAAACGCGAATCGTCACTGCACTCTGGTTATCATCAGCTGTCGAAAAAACTTGTGATTTTTTCGTTGGGATAGTGGTGTTGCGCTCAATAAGGCGTGTGAAAACCCCACCTAAAGTTTCAATACCCAACGATAAAGGTGTTACATCTAGCAGCAACACATCTTTGACATCGCCTTGCAGTACACCTCCTTGAATTGCAGCCCCCATTGCAACCACTTCATCAGGATTAACGCCTTTGTGTGGATCCTTGCCAAAAAAGCTTTGCACAACTTGCTGAATCTTAGGCATACGTGTCATACCACCCACTAAAACAACTTCGTCAATCTCACCAGCCTTTAATCCAGCATCTTTCAACGCAGCTTTACAAGGCTCAATGGTACGTTGCACTAAATCATCAACGAGAGATTCAAATTTTGCCCGAGTCAATTTCATTGTTAAGTGCTTTGGACCGGATTGATCTGCCGTAATAAAGGGTAAATTGATTTCTGTTTGCTGTGAAGAAGAAAGCTCAATCTTCGCTTTTTCTGCTGCCTCTTTTAAGCGCTGTAAAGCCAGTTTGTCATTTTTCAGATCAATTCCTTGGTCTTTTTTGAATTCATCTGCAAAATAACCAACCAAACGCATATCAAAGTCTTCACCACCTAAAAATGTATCTCCATTGGTTGATTTAACTTCAAAGACGCCATCTCCAATTTCAAGTACTGAAATATCAAATGTACCACCACCAAGGTCGTAAACAGCAATGGTTTTTCCATCTTTTTTGTCCAAACCATAAGCTAAAGCAGCAGCGGTTGGCTCATTAATAATCCGTAAAACTTCAAGTCCAGCAATTTTACCCGCATCTTTAGTTGCTTGACGTTGCGCATCATTAAAATAAGCAGGAACAGTAATAACCGCCTGTTCAACTTTTTCACCAAGATAAGATTCAGCTGTTTCCTTCATCTTTTGCAAAATCATAGCTGAAATTTGCGATGGAGAATATTTCTTACCCGCTTCTTCAACCCATGCATCACCATTGTCGCCTTTAACAATTTTATAAGGCACAAGTGCTTTATCTTTTTCAACCATAGGATCATCAAAACGACGCCCTATCAAACGTTTAACCGCAAAAACTGTGCCTTCAGGATTTGTTACTGCCTGCCGTTTAGCAGGCTGTCCAACAAGCCGCTCTCCTCCATCAGTAAAAGCAACGATGGAAGGTGTTGTTCGCGCTCCTTCTGAGTTTTCGATAACCTTTGCATTTTTGCCATCCATAACAGCCACACAAGAGTTCGTTGTCCCCAAATCAATACCAATTACTTTTGCCATATTATAATCTCCATTCAGCAAGCTACCTCAACCTTCATAAAGCATCTTTTAAGACAGCTCCTCATCACACTTAAAGCCCTTATACTACTTTAAGCAACATAAAATAATAATAAACTGCAAGTTGCAACAAGCCTTGCTGTCTCGTATATAAGAACAGGATTTTATTGCTACAAGAGAATAATGAAAGAAACATCTCTAAAATAAAAAATTTCTTTTAAAACAGCCACTCTAATAACCCATAAATACCATATTTATGAAAGACTTGAGATCATAATATATTTTTCTTGCAATTCTCAAAAAATATATCTGGCTATAAAATATAAAAAAGTGATTGCACACGCATTCTTAATCTCTCATATTAATATGAAGATACGCGCATAAAAGCTTTTTAAAAATATCGCTTAAAATATCATAAAACTTTCCCTAGACTAAAATAGCCATCATATCTTATAATACTATTTTTATGAGATTTCTTCATGGGATTAAACTCCACTTTTCTAAATGCTCATATCAATAAAGGCATTATCTATCGATCTCCTCTCAAAAACTCCCCTTCCAACCGAATCATTGTTCACCGCTATTTGAAAGTTGTGCTTTAAAATCATCTAAAAAGCTTTTTTACTTGTATAATTCTGTAAAGAATAGTTCCGTAAATTGAAAAATATATAAAAATTCCTCTTTATAAATTGCTTTGAAGTGCCAAAAGCTATCGTAGCATTAAGATTTTGTAAAGGATATGATCTTTCTGCACTATACCTTTATTATTAAATAAACATAGTGATTCATTATAGATTTTATATCATTTACAAATGCTATTATGAGATGAACACAGAAGCGCTGAGAAATGTTTTATCGCTATAAGCTTTACAGACTTCGTTTAAAAGCCCAAGAACTTTATGATTTCTATTCTCATATTCAAATCAATTTCAGTTTAGAAATTCTTTCTTTTATTTTAAATAAAAACTCTGCTAAGTAGAAAAATATTCAAAGTGTGAATCTTATGAAGGAGGGTAAATAAATGTTGACAGCTATTATTAAGAAAATAATCAATCTCGCCTTTAAGAATACAATACATGCGCAAGATCCATACAAAAAGATTGTCACAAATATCGTATGTGCTCTTTTCTTTGTTGGTATGATCCTGCCAGCAGATGCTCAGCAATATACACTTGGCGATATAGAAATTCTTAATCCTTGGACACGTGAAACACCTAGAGGTATAAGAGTTGGTAGCGGTTATCTTTACATTATTAATCATAGTAATACTCCAGATCGTTTGGTTTCTATTTCCACAAACGGCGTAAAAACAACAGAGATCCACTCTATGGCTGTTGTTAATGATATTATGAAAATGGAAAAAATGCACAATGGCATTGAAATTCCAGGAAATGGTGAAATTACGCTTAAACCTGGCGGTGATCATATTATGTTTATGGGACTTTCAAAACCATTCAAACTAGGTGATAAAATTAGTGCAAAATTGACATTTGAAAAAGCAGGAACCATTCATGTTGATTTCTCTGTAAACGCTATGAAAGCAACATCACCTTCTAAATCCATTCATGCTCATTAAAACCCTTTTATTATAAACACATATTAAAAAAATGAAGAAGCGTGAAATTTTTCCACGCTTCTTGTTTTTTTTGTTTAAAGCTATCAGTAAGAAAAACATCCCCTTTTATAAATTTAAGTATGATCAATTTCAGAAATACGCAAAATTTGTCCAGGATAAATTTTATCGGGAGATTTCAGCATTGGTTTGTTCGCTTCAAAAATAAATGTATTTTTATCACCTTGTCCTTTTCCATAAAATGCTTCAGCAATTTTCCAAAGATTATCATCAGATTTAACCTCATAAAAGCGAGAAGTTTTTCCAAGCGTATTACTTGTAACTTTTAATTGGTCAATATCTACAGAAGAGATACCTTGGGAATTGCCAACAACCAAAAGTGTTTTTTCAAGTGTTTCCCTATCTGGAACCTCACCGCTTAAAATAGCTTTATCATCTTCAACTTGAATATTTACTTTTTCTGTGCCAAGTCGAAGATGATCAAATGCTGCCTTAAAGTCTTTTTCTTTTGGTTTATGATCTCCAAGACCTAATTTTTCGCCTGCAGTTTTAATAAAATTAAAAAAAACCATTATGATCCCTTCCGTATAACAGAAACAAATTTTTGTGCATATATTGCCACATTCTTCTCTTTGCTCTTAAAACACATAAGCGGATTTTCTAAACTTCAACAAGCAAAACGACACATGTTCAATTTTGAAACAACGACGATAATAAACTTTGTAATAAATTTTGATAAAAAAAGCCTTTATGCAAATTTTCTTTCAAATGAAAGGATCTTAATAAACATAAAAACATTATAAATTATGAAAGCAAAACAAGATTTTACAGTAATGACAAAAGAGTTTTTTCTTTGCTACAATTTGTATCATATTTGTTTTGCAAAAAAAATGTGAACTCCCATATAAATAAGTGTGGGTAATTTGCTACCATAGCAATAGAAAGGTCTAAGAAACCATGAAAGATACACCAACAATCACACAAACGATTGTACTTGTTGATGACGACCGCAATATTTTAACATCTCTATCTTTTGCGCTTGAGACAGAAGGATATCGGGTTGAAAGTTATACAGACGGAGCATCTGCACTCAAGGGTCTCACACTTCACCCCCCACACTTAGCTATTTTTGATATTAAAATGCCCCGAATGGATGGAATGGAGCTCTTGCGCCGTTTGCGTCAGAAATCTGATCTACCAGTTATTTTTCTTACCTCGAAAGATGATGAAATTGATGAATTATTTGGCCTCAAAATGGGTGCTGATGATTTTATTACTAAACCTTTCTCTCAACGTCTTCTCATTGAACGCGTAAAAGCTATTTTACGCCGCTCCAATACACGGAACCAACCGCTTTCTACAGGAACTTCTTCCACCTCTTCTCTCAAGCGTGGAGATCTTGTGATGGATCAAGAACGGCACACCTGTACATGGAAAGATAAACCTGTTATTTTAACTGTTACAGAGTTTTTGATTTTGCAAACCTTAGCACAAAGACCAGGAGTTGTAAAAAGTCGTGATGCTTTAATGGATGCTGCCTATAGTGATCAAGTCTATGTAGATGATCGCACGATTGATAGTCACATTAAACGTCTGCGTAAAAAGTTTAAACAAGTGGATGATGATTTTGCAATGATTGAAACACTTTATGGTGTAGGTTATCGTTTTCATGAGGTATAAAATAACTTTGTCGCAAAATTTGAACAGCAAACAAATCGATGACAAACAATTTTCAACTGGAACTTATACAGAAAACAGTCCATAACGAAACAGCTCCTAAAGATATATCTTCAACATCATTTCTCATGTTTTCTCGTTTGCATATTCGAACACAACGTCTTTTAAGACAATTGCTTTTTTCCAGTCTCACACGCCGCATTGTTATATTAAACATTGCTGCCCTTGCTGTTCTAGTTACAGGAATTTTATATCTTAACCAATTTCGCGACGGTTTAATTGAAGCAAAAATTAAAAGTCTATGTACCCAAGGAAAAATTATCGCTGGGGCTATTGCTGCTTCTGCAACAGTAGATACAAACTCTATCCTCATTGATCCGCAAAAGCTCTTAGAATTACAGGCTGGAGAAAGCATTACACCTGCACCCCAATCAACTGACTCTTGGGATTTCCCCATTAACCCTGAGCAAGTTGCCCCTCTTTTGCGACGTCTTATCACACCTAAAACAACAAGAGCACGTATCTATGATCGCGATGCTACTTTACTTCTTGATTCGCGCGTTCTTTACTCTAGCGGAGAAGTTTTTAGCTATGATTTACCCCCACTTAAAACAGAACAAAATATGTGGGATCGCCTCATCTCATGGTATTCAAGCGCATTATATGGAAAAGGTATTGCTCTTGACAGAGAACAAATAAAAACCAGTGGTATCGCTTATCCAGAAGTGTATCGAGCATTAAATGGATCTCTTGCTACCGCCAAAAGACGTAACAAACAAGGTCAATTAATTGTTTCTGTTGCCGTTCCTGTTCAACGTTATCGTGCAGTCGTTGGCGCTCTCCTTCTTTCAACCACTGGTTCCGATATTGATAACATTGTAAAGGGTGAAAGACTGGTTATATTTAAAGTTTTTGCCGTTGTAGGCAGCGTGCTTTTGGTCCTTTCTCTCTTTTTAGCCCATACCATTGCCCATCCATTAAGCAAATTATCTGCTTCCGCTAACCGAGTGCGTAATGGCAATAATCAGCGTGTAGAAATCCCTGATTTTTCAATGCGTGAAGATGAAATTGGTCACCTTTCAACCTCTATTCGTGACATGACAAATGCCCTTTATATGCGTATTGAAGCCATTGAACGCTTTGCTGCTGATGTAAGCCACGAATTAAAAAATCCCCTCACTTCTCTACGTAGTGCTGTTGAAACGCTTCCCCTCGCTAAAAATGAAGAAGCGCAAGAAAAACTACTTGAAATTATTCAACATGATGTGCGTCGTCTTGATCGATTGATTACAGATATTTCTGATGCATCACGGCTCGATGCAGAGCTTGCACGGGAAACCGCAGAAATCGTTGATATGACACCTCTTTTGGAAAATCTTGTTCATGCTGTTAAGGAAGTATACCGTAATACACAAACTATTGATGTAAGCCTTAATATTATCCCACGTCCTAATGGAAAAGCCTATCTTGTGTTGGGACATGAACTCCGGTTAGGGCAAGTGATTTCAAATCTTCTGGAAAATGCACGTTCCTTTATTCCTCGTAACCGTGGAAAAATTTGCATAACAATGAAAAGTCATGCTTCAACTCTTATTTTAACCATTGAAGATAATGGACCAGGTATTCGTTCAGAAAATATTGAACGAATTTTTGAGCGTTTTTATACTGATCGACCAAATGAAGATGCTTTTGGACAAAACTCTGGACTTGGTCTTTCTATTAGTCGACAAATCATCGAAGTCCATAATGGAACAATAACAGCTGAAAATATTATTGATCCCGTACTTGGAAAATGTAAAACTGGTGCACGTTTTATTATTATGCTTCCCCTCGCGAAATAAAGCTTTGAGTCAAAGTAAAAGGCATGAAAACAAATTGTGAAACACTCCACGCAAATTGCCTTCAAATAGGTGGAAAAGGCCTGTTAATTATGGGGCCATCGGGATCAGGAAAATCAACCATTACCCTTTCCTTGCTTGACCGTGCTGAGTGGTCAAAACGTAAAGCAAAACTTATCAGTGATGATTATACAATGCTGCGTGCAAAAAATGGAAAACTTCATGGATACACTCCTGACAGCTTAGAAGGCGGTATAGAGATTCGTGGTGCTGGTCTCTATATGATAGAATTTGAAAAGCATACAATTATCGATTGCGTTATTTTTCTCGGTCTTGAATATGAACGTTTTTCCACAAATAAAGCTTTTCAATTTGAAGATTTACACATTCCTCTTTTAAAGCTCCCCTCTCTTCGTGAAACCGATTGTACAGCTATTTGTCAAGCTATTGAAGCATTTTTATTTAGAAAAATATGGCATAAAATTGTCTAATTTTTTCTAAAAATAAAAAAATCACAATTTTTGCCTTTTTTTTGCAAATTTTTCTTGGCAGCAAGATAAAGCCTTGTAAAATATCCTTCCCAACCAATATGGTCGGATCTTATTAGTTAACAGGAGTTTGTGTAAATGATTGGACTCGTGCTTGTAACGCACGGTGAGCTAGCTGTTGAATTTTTACATGCTGTGGAACATGTTGTCGGAACTCAAGAAAAGTTCGCAACGGTGTGCGTTTATCCCGATGACGATATAGATCAGCGCCGAGGTGATATCATAGCCGCAGTAACCGATACAGATACAGATCACGGCGTTATCATACTAACAGATGTGTTCGGTGGAACACCATCAAATATAGCTATTCCTGCTATTGAAAAAGGACGTGTTGAAATGATTGCAGGAGTTAATTTGCCCATGCTTATTAAACTGATTTCTATTCGCCAATGCCCTGATATTTCATTAGCAGATGCGTTAAGAATAGCACAAGAAGCAGGGCGTAAATATATTAATGTACCAAGTATGATTTTATAGTGGATAATAAAATAACAATGCTTTCCAAAGATACCCTCCCATATATAAGTCGTCATTTCAATATCTGTAATAAACGCGGATTGCACGCTCGTGCTTCTGCAAAATTTGTGCAAACTGTTGATAACTTTAATGCTACTGTTGAAGTTGAAAAGGATGGAAAAATCGTCGGTGGATCATCAATTATGGGACTTATGATGTTAGCAGCTTCGTCCGGTTGCAATCTCACCATTCGTGTTTCAGGGCCAGAAGCAATGGATGCCCTTAATGCTCTTGAAAAGCTCATCAATAACAACTTTGGAGAGGAAAACTAGTGCTTCTTACCATAAAAAGAATGATGATTCTTAAAGAATAAGAAATTTCTCATCACTCTTTATGAATTCTGATTGCTTTTTCTATTTTCATAGCAATATTTATATCCACTATGGATTGGTAGAATCATTATAGACGCAAATACTTGTCGGAATTTTGTTATACAAAGTTTTTTTCTTTCTTAACATTATTGGGCCAATTTAAATAGTTGTTGCGTATTATGGGCTGTTCCCCAACTTAACCGCATAATTTACATCTTTACAGAAAAGAGAATGCTTACTTGCACTGAAGGTATTCTCTTTTAAGTGAGAGAAAAATATCAAGATAATTTTATAAATCAGAAATCAATCAATTTTCCTTATTTTCTGTGAACTTCGTATTCTTTCATAATACACAAATAATTTACAACTGCCCATTATTGTAATGCAACTCATGAAAATACCGTTTTTATTTTTATCGTTATTATAATCATTTTCAAACAAATAAGCTTTGTTACACTCATAATTATGATAGGTATTTTTAGGCATTCTTTTTCTATATTATTGCCTTATCTTTTGTAATGTGCGCCTCACAATCATTCTCTATTATTGCGCTTGAGATGACATCTTTTTATTATATTATGGACCGTCTATTTAATGCGCTTCAGATTCCTCAACAAACAACAAAAGCCCTTATATCATTGCAAAATGGCTTACCAAATGCGCAGTGGATTAACCCGCAAAATTTTCACGTCACTTTGTCTTTTTTTGGCGAAATTGAAAGTACTACAGAAAATGAAATTATACATGCCTTTAATACGATAGAACCTCCCTCTTTTACGCTACAAATAAAGGGTTTTTGAGTTTTTGATTCAGAAAATATTCCCCATTCTCTTGTGGTTCACATTGAACCTTGTAAAGGTCTTAATCTTTTACATGAAAAGATGCAATGTATCCGAAATAAATTAGAGTTAAAGCCTGATGAAAAGCTATTCACTCCGCATATTACTCTTGCACGAATAGTCGATATTATTCCTAAAGATCTTTCTTCTTATCTCTCTTCTCGAGATAATTTTTTGTTCTCTCCTTTTGAGGTCAATCATTTTGTTTTATTGTTATTGCCATCTCCCTTAAATGATACCCCATACATTGAAAAGGAAGTTGGACTCTTCAAAAATAAAAGGGTGTTTACAAACACCCTTTAAAGCTTTTTGAGAAAAGATCTCATACATGCAAAATTACAGAGAATGTTGCATTTTACATTGGAGGCTTTTTATTGATGTGAAGCCGTATCAGTTTCAACAGAAGCTTCTTTTGTGCCTCCTTTGGCCACTCCTACTATAGCTGGACGTAATACCCTTTCTCCGATAATATAACCCGCCTGAACAACTTGTTGAACAGTATTCTCTGGAACATCAGCGTTAGAAACTTCAAACATCGCTTGATGAAAGTGAGGATCAAATTTTTGCCCCTCTGGATGAATTTTCTGTACCCCATGACGCTCTAATGCTGCCATCATGGCACGTTCAGTCATTTCAACGCCTTCTGCCAATGATTTCAAACCAGCATCACTCTCCCTTGCTCCTTCTGGAATAGCTTCTAAAGCACGATTAAGATTATCAGAGACAGATAACATATCCCGTGCAAAATTAGCAATAGAATAAGCCCTTGCATCCGCCACATCACGCGCAGTACGGCGTCGAAGATTTTCCATATCTGCAGCAAGACGTAAAATCTGATCTCTCAGTTCTTTATTTTCATCCTGCAAAGATGCTAAAGGATCACTAACTTCATTGCCTTCTTCTTCAACGTCTGCGGGTGATTCTGTTTTATGTGTTTTTAAAAATTCATCGGCCGCTTGTTTAAGTGTATTACGATCAGCTTGATTTTTTAAATCGCAATTTTCAAATGAAGCGTCAGTAAATTTGTTTTTTTCATCAGACATAAAAATTTTATTCCTTCATAAGATTTGTTATTATCGATATCGAAATTTTACAGACAAAAATCAAGGGGTATTGATGTATATTAATACAATGAGCTTTTATAGTGCAAATATTTACCTGCATCGTTTTAACGCAATAACTGTGATACAAGTTGAGCTGTATAATCAACCATGGGCACAATCCTTGCATAATTAAGCCGTGTAGGACCAATAACCCCTAAAGCACCAATGACTCTTTGTTGTGAATCACGATAAGGCGCTACAACTAAAGAAGAGCCAGAAAGTGAAAATAACTTATTTTCTGAACCAATAAAAATTCGAACCCCCGAACCTTCATCCGTTAAATCAAGAAGCTGTGCCATACTCTCACGCGTTTCAAGATCATCAAACAAATGGCGCAGTCTTTCTAAATCCTCTTCCGCTTTCACATCTTCAAGCAAATTGCTACGCCCACGAACAATGAGGTGTATTTTATGATCCGCATCTTCTCCTCCCCAAAGAGCTAATCCTGTTTCAACAAGATGATTCGATAAATCATCAAGTGCTGCCCGTGTTTCTGCGCATAGGCGAGCAATTTCTCCTTTAGCTTCATTCAATGTACGCCCTTGAATATGGGCATTGAGAAAATTCGTTGCTTCCGTCAATTGTGCATGGGTAACCCCTTCTGGCAAATGAACAATACGATTTTCAACTTCACCTTGTTGAGTCACTAAAACGGCAAGAGCGCACTCCCTATCAAGGCGCACAAACTCAATATGTTTCAATGTTCCTTCTTGTTTCGTTGCTAGAACAAGCCCTGCTCCACGTGAAAGATCTGAAAGAACTCGGCTTGCTTGAACAAAAAAATGCTCAACCGATTGCGCATGACCAGCCTCTTTGATTTGCATTTCAATATTTTCTCGCTCTTCGTTTGGCAAATCACCTGCTTCCATAAATACATCAACAAAAAAGCGTAAACCTGATTGTGTCGGCATTCGACCTGCAGAGACATGCGGTGCATAAATCAAACCAAGATGTTCAAGGTCACTCATCACATTGCGAATCGTCGCTGGTGATAATGTCTGTCGTAAAAGTCGCGAAAGATTGCGTGACCCTACAGGTTCGCCATCATTAAGATAAGCTTCAACAATATGGCGAAAAATATCACGCGAACGTTCATCAAGATATTTTAGTTCATTATCAATAGACTTGTGCTTCATTGTAATTGTTTCACTACTAAAAAAAACACTCTTCTCTTATATAAGTTTTGCCAAAGTTTGGTCAAATAAATTAAAGTAGTATAAAGATATATTATACTATTGAGCCGTAAAATACCATCTTTTAGAGTGATGATATAAAGCGTATAATGATGCAATGGAAGTTGGTAAAGTAAATCTGCGATAGGGACTTGCAAGGAAAGGTAGTTTATTTATAAACTGATATGAGTAGAATTTTTATCCTTTAGAAAAAGCAGAAAATGGAATACTTACCATAAAAATGCTATGATAAAATCAATTCATTGATTTATAACGATGATTAATCATTTCCCTATTGAATTAAAGCCCCCGAAAATCGTAAGATTCTCTTATTGCAAACCCATTTCATGTTGAAGCAATTTAAATTATTTGCTTGTAACATCACAAGCGAAACTGGCATAGGGGTAAAAACATGACAAGAAAGGCATAAAAATGCCTCTTACGAACGCTTTCAAGTGCCAAGAGTAGCAATAACCCAAGAGTATCGCAACATCCAAAATCTGGTAAAGTGTGCGATGATGCCAGCATGCTCTTTATATTAACGTAAAGATGGAAACTCTATAAAATTTTATCTTATTCATGAAGTTTTATATTATTTATGGGGGCTTTCTCGTTGCTCTTTTCATGAGCTCCGTCGTGAAATGGGAGTAATGAATTTTAAGGCATGTCTCTTTTAAAAAGTCTAGCTTTCATATTTTCTCAATCATTATCTTCCCAAAACAAAATATAAAAATTTTATTTGAATAAAATATTATAAAACATGTAAGGAGATTATATCATACAAAATCAAGCAGAATATGCGCATATAAGCATTTAAGCTGATTTTTAGCATAAAAATAGTTCCTCTTCCATTTTTGGAGAAATCTAGATGAGAAACATTGTAGATAAAAAACTTGTCATTGCTACACATAACACCGGAAAATTTCATGAAATCAATACCTTGGTTGCACCTTTCGGTTTAATAATACAATCGGCAAAAGAGCTTGGCTTGCCAGAACCTAAAGAAACAGGAACAACATTTGAAGAAAATGCTTATATCAAAGCTTTTTCAGCAGCAAAAAAAATAGGACTTCCTGCTCTTTCTGATGATTCAGGCTTAGAAGTGGATGCATTGGATGGTGCACCAGGCGTTTATACCGCTGATTGGGCGATTCAAGCCGATGGCACACGTAATTTTCCAAAAGCTATGGAAAAAATAGAAAATGAACTCCAAAAAGTCGGAGCACGAAAAAAAAACCAACGAAAATGCCGTTTTATATCCATCATTTGCATTGCATGGCCTGATACGCATGCAGATTACTTCCGCGGATGCGTTGAAGGAACAGTTATTTGGCCCCCACGGGGAGACAAAGGTTTTGGCTTTGACCCTATTTTTTTACCAGATGGATATGAAAATACCTTTGGAGAAATGTCAACAGAGCAAAAACACGGCTGGAAAAACAATGATATTCTCCCTCTTTCACACCGTGCACGTGCTTTCAAACTTTTGGCAGAAAACCTTTTGGCATTCTCATGAATGAACCTTTTGGTATTTACATTCATTGGCCCTTTTGCGCAGCAAAGTGTCCCTATTGTGATTTTAATTCACATGTTCGCATCCATGGTGTCGATCAACCACGTTTTGTCACCGCCTTTGAACGTGAAATAGAAACGCAATACCACAAAATAGGTCCACGCCATATTACAAGTATTTTTATCGGGGGAGGAACTCCCTCGCTTATGGAGCCACAAACTGTTGATGCCCTATTACAGGCCCTTGCAAAAAAATGGATCGTTGATGATAAAGTTGAAATCACATTAGAAGCTAATCCATCCAGTGTGGAAGCAGAACGTTTTCGTGGATACCGTTCAGCAGGTGTTAATCGCTTATCTCTAGGTATACAAGCGCTCAATGATAGGGCATTGCGCAAACTTGGCCGACTTCATAACGTGGAACAAGCTCTTTATGCCATTGCTTTAGCGCGGCAAATTTTTCCACGTTTATCTTTTGATCTTATTTATGCCCGCCCCAAACAAACTCTAGAAGAATGGAAATCTGAACTCATACAAGCAATTGATTTGGCAGCAGACCATCTTTCTCTTTATCAATTGACGATTGAAGAAGGAACAGCCTTTAAACGGCTTCATGATGCAGGAAGGCTTATCCTTCCCCCATCAGAGCTAGCAGCAGATCTGTATAACCTTACCCAAGAAATAACGGAACAACATGGACTTCCTGCCTATGAAATCTCAAACCATGCAATGCCCGGTGCGGAATCAGCACATAATCTTCTTTATTGGCGTTATCATCAATATGCAGGCTTTGGTCCAGGAGCGCATGGACGTTTCATTGAGCACGTACCAAATAATTCCTCTACCTGTTCAAAAACATCGTTATCACACCTTGAAAACCGTGAACGCTATGTCACAATAAATGAAAAACATCCTGAACAGTGGCTTAATTTGGTAGAAGCAACAGGACATGGCTGTATTGAAACAGAACATTTAACCATCGAGCAGCAGGCAAATGAAATGCTCCTCATGGGATTACGTCTATGCGAAGGATTAGAACTTATACGCTACGAAACCTTAAGCCCCAAACGCATTCCACTGGAAAAACTGATCGATTTACAGCACCAAGAATTGATAGAAATGGTGGATAACCAACGTTTAAAAGCTACAACCAAAGGACGTATTGTTCTTGATCACATCATCAGTCAACTCGCAAACTAAAGTTTTTATAGTAACATATTGATTGTAATCATTATTATTATCTTCTTTTATAGCAAATAGAGAGAATAAAATACTGTAAGATTCTCTCATTTCAAAACTATTTATAGTAAATTAATTACAACCTCGCTTACCCCTTAAAAGTAAAAGAAGCGTGTGAATTAAAGCTATAAAAGAGGCAAAATGCCTTTTATGAACATTCTAAAATGCTAAAAACTATTGCAATATTTCGAGCTGAATTTTTAATTAGAAAGTATATGGCAATCTAACTTGCTTTTTCATACGCGTAAAAACAATGAAGCACTATAGATTTTATACACTTCACAGAAAATTTTTATATTGTACTATTCATAAGCACCATCGTGGTACGAATGTGACAAAAATTGAGTGTATTTATTTAAAACAACCACGTGAATACATAACATAACGATGGATTATTCTTTATGAGATGGTGGCATAATTAAAGAACAAGAGAAGTAATCATGAAATAATGCATCAATCTCTATTATTTCAAAGATATTATCCTAGATATTTTTGAAAACCATAAAGCCAAATAAAAAGGATAATAAAAAGGCACGCTGATTTTCACCTTTATGTCTTTATCCTTTCCCTCAATGAAGCTGTATGTCTGTTTCAGAGATTACAAAAAATAGATATATATACAATATTTCATCCTATACTGGCATATAAAAGCTCTTGTCGCAAAGAAAATACTGAATCAATATTTATTTCAGATATGCTGCTGTACAACTGATATTGATTTATAGATGATAGTAAAATTATGAGTTTTATTCAGCAAACATTGTCATAAAATCACAAATATAGCAGCCATGAACTAAGATTGCTTTGTTAGCGAGTGAGATAGATTCAATCATCTATCATCTTACTTGCATGCATATATGTCTTATAGGTATCTATCCTCTAAGTTATTAAAAAAATAAGAATAATATAGGACACCCCTTAGCTAAAAAGATCAACATGATGCTACAGAAAAATTTGAGGGTATCTTTATCATAAAAATATTAAAGCTGATTGAATAAATTTACCCTCTATCTCGTAATGATTTTTTTGCAACAGAGGTTCTTTAGAGAAAAAAACACGGCAAAATATATGAGATAAAGTAGACCTGAAGCACATCTCTACAGAATTTACTTTAAGAGAAACTGATTGAAATGAAGAAGACCTTTTTATGAGTATGCAAAAACCACCTTAAGAAATGTGGTGTGAATGAATACATTCATATTATACAAACTTTTTACAACAGCAGAGTGTTTTTGTGTGTCTTTATGGCTCCCCTGTCATCACACAACTGTAACATAATGTGTATTGTTTTCCATGTATGATTGCGCATAGACTTTCGCCCTACATCTTAAAGGACAAATCTTCTTAACCCAATCAATCTGTAAACAGTTCTGTTTTTTAAGTAGATTCAACTTGGCTTTCCATTCATCTCTTTTGCTTAAATAAAGACTTTCCTAGCAAGAACCCAACTTAAGAATACTCACCACATACTTTAAAACCACTTAATATATTAAAGATCTTATGTACCTTATATCATGACATCTCAAATGACAATGTTTTATGGCACAACAAGATAAAGATATTTTTGAACCAACAATCTTTTCTTTATGCAAAAAAATCAACAATAAAACGCTCATAAATAGCAGTGAGTGTTTCCAATGCATCAAGGGCTACACACTCATCTACCATATGCATCGTTTGCCCTGGTAAGCCAAATTCAACCACTGGGCAATAATCCTTAATAAATCGCGCATCTGAAGTGCCACCAGAAGTGGAACATTCTGGTATACTCCCTGTTATAGCCTTAATAGCATTGGATAAAGTTTGAATGAGTTTCTCATGTTTGGTCAAAAAAACATCCCCTAAACTTGGAATCCATTCAAGTTGATAATAAGGATATCGATCACTATTGTTTTTTAATTGCGCCAAAGCAAGACGCTTTTCAATTTCCTCCATCAGTGTTTCTTTTGTCCAAAGATCATTGTAGCGTATATTAAAGCGAACTGTTGTCTGCGCTGGAATAACATTGACCGCCAAATTACCAGTATCGACAGTTGTTATCTCTAAATTACTGGGTTGAAAATTCTCTGTCCCTTTATCTAAAGCAGTTTGTATCAATGCTTGGATAAGCTTACTTGCCAAAGGCAAAGGATTGGCAGCCCGCTCTGGAAAAGCAACATGCCCTTGACGACCTTTCACGGTAATGATACCGGAAATCGATCCGCGGCGACCAATTTTAATGACATCACCAACAGTTTTTACACTTGTTGGTTCTCCGACAAGAGCCGCAGTCCATTTTTCGCCTTTTTTTTCTGCCCATTTAAGAAGTTTGACCGTACCATTAACAGCAGGCCCCTCTTCATCACCAGTAATCAAAAGGCTTACCGTTCCTTTAATGGATTGTTTCTCAAAAACTCGTGCTAACGCTGCAATAAAACAAGCGATTCCCCCCTTCATATCAACAGCACCCCGCCCATATAACTTCCCCTGATCGAGAACAGCTTCAAAAGGCGGATAAGTCCATTCATCTAGTGCACCTGGCGGTACAACATCCGTATGCCCCGCATACATAAGATGGGGCCCTTCATTTCCCATTTTTGCATAAAGATTTTCAACTTTATCCGTATCTTTATCCATAAAAATAGGGCGCTCGACATGAAATCCCATTTTTTTCAAAAATTGTTCCAAAGTGGATAAAGCCCCTGCTTCATGAGGTGTAATAGAAGGACAACGGATAAGTGCCTGTAATAGCTGAAGCGGATCTGTAAGAACAAGCATGAGAACTATCCCCATTTATTATAAGTCATCGGAACTTAAAGCCATTACGCTGAATGACAAAAAAGATAAAGCAAAAACATTGAAGACACTCAGCAAACCAAGCAGGGGAGAACAATAGTGCTGAGAGCTTCAATGGCTTCCTCATCATGCATGACAAAGCACACACACAATGAAATACACAACAAAAAGTTCCGTTAAATATTGCTTTTATTTGAAAGTTTTTTACGCCTCTAATTTATAGGAATCAAAATTAATGGAATGCAATCTGTGAGCATTTTCCTTCAACCAAGCACGATGCGTTTTACTATCAGGATATAGCTCTTCACAAAGAGCCCAAAACCTTGGTCCGTGATTCATTTCAACAAGATGAGCAACCTCATGGGCAACAACATATTCAACAACTTCTTTTGGTGCCATAACAAGGCGCCAAGAAAAAGAAAGACGCTTATCTATTGAACAAGACCCCCAACGACTTCTCGTATCTTTATAGCAAATTGATTTGACTTTACGCTCCACCTTATGGGCATAATATGCCACCAAAGGTGTTATAATAAGGGCTGCTTGTTTTTTCAGAACATCAGCAATACGTCTTGGAAGATATTCTAATTGACCATAAACAATAATTTTAGGCCCTTGATCCGCATCTGCTGCAACAATTTCTGTTACCCCACGGCCTTCTCTATGCTTTATGGTATGAGAAATACCCAAAAAAGGAATCGTCGCTCCCTCTTTGAGATAAGCATTCCCATGACAGGTTTGCAAACGAGTAAGACGTGCCTCAATCCAGGACCGATGTTTTTCAATAAAACTTTGAACCGTACAGAAGCTTATTGCTAGCGGTGTCGTTACACAAATCTCTTGACTGCTAGAATCTATACGTAAAGTAAGACGGCGCGCACACTTATCCTCCCTCACCCGTAAAGGCACAGTGCGATCAGAAAAAATAAAATGCTGTTCAAAAATACTCATATATCTTTATCTTCATCATCAATAAATGCACCCCTTGATTTTGCATTAATTTGATTAATAAAAGATCTCAATACTGTTCCAAGGCAATCTAAATCTTGTGGACGAGAAAAACGATGGTCTGCATCACGAACAAGCGTCAATGTCACATCATGTAACGGCAAATGATTTAGTAAAGTTAATGTATGCTGATAGGGTATCTCCACATCTTCCATACCTTGTAAAATATGGACTGGACATCCAGTATCAATGCATCCCTTCATAACACAGTTGTCTCTGCCATCTTCAATAAATATTTTTGTAAAAGGAACTGGCTCTGTATAACTAATTTCAGATCGGTCAATATTCTCTGTTTCATCTAGAATTTTCCACTTCTTCACACCTGCTCCTGATTCTATTAATGTTTTTGTAAAATCAGGAGCAGGGGCAATCAAAACCATACCCGCAAGACTCTCATTTCTCTGCGCTAACAACCTAGCAAGCTTTAAAGCTATCCATCCCCCCATAGAGGTACCAATCAAAATCTGTGGTCCTACACAATAAGCTTCAAAAATCGCTAAACTTTCCTGAACCCAACGTGAAATCGTTCCTTGAAAAAAATCACCTCCTGATTCTCCATTCCCAGAATAATCAAAACGTAAGCAGGACAAATCATGCTTTTGAGCAAAATTATCAACGAATGCCGCCTTATCTCCTAACATATCAGATAGATAACCAGGAAGCCAAACTAAACCAGGAAAACGTTTTCCTTTACGATAACGTACTGCAAGAGCAGTATCTTCAAACGAAAAAAACTGGAGAGAAACATTTTGATCCATTATATTTTTCCTTTATAAAACATTCCTATTATAAAAGAAAAATTTTTATTTTCCAAACTAAACCTCAAGATCATAAAATGAATAAAGACACGAATTTTAGTTGTTTTTATGCGTATAATTGTATATTAAATTAATCGTAGTTGAATCAAAATTTAAGGAGCATAAACCATTCGTAGACCGTTTAAAATGACATCTACCCAAAAAGACGGACCACGTTCAAATCAGGATATTCGAGTACCTCATGTTCAGCTTATCAATGATGAAGGACAACATCAGGGAGTTGTTACGATACAAGAAGCTCTTGCTATGGCTGCAAATGCAGGGCTTGATTTGGTTGAAATTGTGCCAAATGCGGAACCGCCTGTATGTAAAATAATCGATTTGGGAAAATTAAAATATCAAACCCAAAAAAAAGCCTCTGAAACACGTAAAAAACAAAAAGTTATCGAAATCAAAGAGATTAAGATGCGCCCAAATGTTGATGTCCATGATTATGGTGTCAAACTCAAGGCCGTTCATCGCTTTATTGATCATGGTGATAAAGTAAAGATTACTTTGCGTTTTCGTGGTCGTGAGATGGCTCACCAAGATCTTGGATTAAAACTTCTTCAGCGTGTGAAAGAAGATACAAGTGAAATTGCCAAAATCGAGTTGGAGCCAAAACTTGAAGGGCGGCAAATGATGATGGTGATAGCACCTAAATAGTTTTTCATTAGAATAATATCTGTGTGCAATTCATCAAAATGAACGTATGGGTATGATTTAGAAGCACCACACTACAAAAAATTTGTTGTGGTGCTTTTAGAGTTTTGTAAATGTGCCCAAATCCTCATAAGAGTTTAATACTGCTTTAGTTTAATACTATTTTTTCAGTTTATAAGGAAAATCCGTTATTTTCATAAGGAGAGGACCTAAATATCTTAAGGTCTCTTAATAGTGAAATTAGGAAAAATAATTTTCTTGTACATCATAACTTGTACGTAACAAAAGGGATAATACATAAAACTGTTAAAAAAGCAAAAATACCTTTGTAAGCTATTTGAAGTACCAAAAGCTATTACACTATAAGATTTCTAAAATAGAATGATGGGATTCGTCTCCACCTTTTATTGAACTAAAGATAGGGACAAACAACGAATTTTCATTAGAATTTGTACAGA
Organism: Bartonella rattimassiliensis 15908; assembly: GCF_000278215.1. Taxonomy (GTDB): domain Bacteria; phylum Pseudomonadota; class Alphaproteobacteria; order Rhizobiales; family Rhizobiaceae; genus Bartonella; species Bartonella rattimassiliensis. Next base: position 97,993 of record NZ_JH725066.1, on the reverse strand, counting down.
AATTTTGCACTATATTCTTCATGCTCGCTGGCATGAAATAGATGTAATTAACCTTAAAAGAGAAGACTCTTTTGGTAAAAAAATTAAGAGGTTTTTTTTATTAAGAGTGCTTCAATCTTGCATAAAATAACAAGAAAATATAGAAGCACTTCATGGCTAAAAAACAAATTTCCTCTCTTGATAAACGTCTTATTATCCGTCTTTTACGAGAAAATTTCCATAAACATGCGTGTTGGTACAGTGCGGCCATTTTCTCAATGATCATCATTTCTTGCACAACTGCAACGAGTGCATGGATGATGCGTGATGTTGTTAATAATATTATTGATGCGCAAAATTTTTCTATGATCGCTTTAATTTCTGGCATTGTTGCTTTTATCTTTATCCTCAAAGGGATTGCAACTTTTTCCCAAACTTACTTTTTAAGTAAAGCAGGCAACAGTATCATTGCTGAACAACAGCGCAAAATTTATGCGCGCCTTATGGAACAAGGTGTCTCTTTTTATCATAATAACACGTCATCTGATCTGCTTGTTCGTGTAACCCATAATGCGACAGCCGTGCGTAATATCATTGATACTATTATAACAACTTTTGTACGTGATTTGCTTTCCGTTAGTGGTCTGTTGCTTGTCATGTTCATTCAAAACTTTGTGTTAATAGCTATTACTTTAATCATAGGACCACTGGCTTTTTTAGGGGTTCGAATTGCTTTGAAACGCATTCGCCACCTTATGGAAAAAGAACTTCTTTCACTTGGTGAAATTATCAAAATCGTACAGGAAACAGCTGTTGGCATTCGAGTCATCAAAGCTTTTTCATTAGAAGAAATCATGAAAAAAAGGATGGACAAAGCTATTTGTGATGTTGAAAAACAAACAAACAATATTGCAACACTTGAAGCTATGACAAATCCGATTATGGAAACACTCATAGGTGTCTCAATAGCAGGTATTATTTGTTTTTCCGGTTACCTGGCAACCCAACGCACAGGGGTTCAAGGTGAATTTATGTCTTTTATTGTTGCTTTACTTTTAGCTTATGAGCCAGCAAAAAGATTAGCAAATGTCCGTGTCAAAATTGAATCTGGCTTGGTCAATATCCGTACAATGTTTGAAATACTCGATCGTCCCCTTACAGTTATAGAACATAAAGAAGCTAAAGATCTGAATAAAATGCAAGGAGCTATTCATTTCGAACATGTTTCTTTTGCATACACTGATAACAAAATGGTATTGAAAGACATTAATCTGGAAATAGAAGCTGGAAAAATAACAGCATTGGTAGGACCATCGGGCTCTGGAAAGTCAACCCTTATTAACCTTATTATGCGTCTCTATGACCCTTCAGAAGGGCGCATATTGATCAATGATCAAGATATCCGCTATACGACATTTCGCTCTTTGAGAAATCTGATGGCCTATGTAGGCCAAGATACTTTTCTCTTTCAAGGAACTATTAAATATAATATCGGGCTGGGAAAAGAAGGTGCTCATGATGACGAAATTATCAATGCAGCAAAAGCAGCAAATGCTCATGACTTTATTATGAGTTTGCCAAATGGTTATGAGACACAAATAGGCGATAATGGTTGTAATCTTTCAGGAGGACAAAAACAACGACTCGCGATCGCTAGAGCAATGATTCACGATAGTGAAATTTTGATTCTTGATGAAGCGACAAGCGCGCTTGATTCACATACCGAAGCACAAATTAATGAAGCACTTCATCACCTTACCAAAGGACGCACAACGATCATCATTGCTCATCGCCTTTCAACGATTGCTCGTGCTCACAAAATTGTTGTCATCCAGAATGGACAACTGATTGAACAAGGTACTCAGAAAGAATTGCTCGCAAAAGAACATAGCTTTTATAAAAAACTGCATAATATTCAGTTCAAAAAACATACATCTTAATGATTTTAAATAATATTTTAAAATTTAATAGAAAGTAATACTCTATTTATAGAACAAAAATATTACCAAGGAAAAGTATTACTTCAATCAAGAATTGGTAAATAATTTACAATTTATTAAGAATAAATTTCTTGGATTTAGATGAAAACTTTACTCACTATTTTAGCGAATTCAATTAATTTAAAAATGACAATATATTTATTTATAAAAATAATTCACTTTTTACCATGTTGAAAAAAAATCTGGATATTGCAAAATTCTCTCACTTCAAAGCTGTGTGTACTGAAGCAATAAAAATTATATCCTGGCACATAACACGAAGAATCAGCCTAATGGATAAAACCGTATAAGAAAAGTGTAAACATGCCTCTCATGTATCGCCTCAAATGCCAAGAGATGGAGTTACATTGGGTGATAACAAAAATAATAAGATGATCACCGACTCACTCCTTCACCAACGTAAAGATGGGGGTACTCAATAGCTTTTTATACCATTCACGGATTACCAGCACAAAATAGGCTTTGGAGATTTAAGACATATCTCATTAGAGTGTGCATATGAATTTACAACGCAATAGCATTTTATTTTGGGAAACTATTCATTATAAGAGAGGATATTCCACAAGAAAAGTGATCACATCAAAGAACACAATAAATAAAAATGTGAAATAATAGATCATTTTCGTTATTAAAAAATATTGCTTCAAATGCTTTTGAAAATAAAATCGGTACCTTATGAAGTCTAAATTATACACTTCAAAGAGCCGTATGAAATGGGACTGAACACGATGTTGCAAACAACTCTTGGTACTTAGAACGATTCATAAAAAGCATTTTTATGCTTTTCTTTCATATTTTTTTACCCATGCGGTCGTCCCTCTTCTGCTTATAACGTGCAAGTGAGTAATTTTTATTGCTTCAGCATACACAGATTTGAAATGAGAGAATTTTATGATATTCGTAGTTCTCATTCAACGAGTAAAAATGATTTATATATATAAATCAATATATTATTAATGTAGGATATTTCTCTAAAATAAATATACAATAAAAAAAATAATATACTCTCTTTCGTGTAGATTTTGTCTTTTTAGAGTATGTCATAAAGAAAAAATCAAATATTTTAGACATTCTCTTCACACCGCAATAAAACACTTCTCCTTTGAGTGTATTCCTAGTCTAGGATTCTTTCATCAAGCTTAGAAATGAGAAACAAAAAATTGCCTTTTTAAAAATTCAATCTTTAATAATCTCTTTCATAAAAGAGACCAATACTAGAATTTTGTTCATTGCTTATAGCACCTTTAGCTTTGAAATGACGTGAAATATCTAAATTAATCGTACCTTTCGTCATTCCATCAGATCCTGCTTCGAAGCCTAAGTAAATATTATTGTGTATGTAGCGTCCAATACGTAAACCTGTATTACCCTTTTCATTAACGATAACATCAAGATCATCAAGCCCAATTTTAGTTCGTAAAGTATTCAACAAAGATGTATTAGAAGACCCCGCAAGATTAGCTGCTGCTGCCGCAAGTTGAGCGATCTGAAATGGTGATAGTTCATTAAGAGAGCGATTAAAAATCAAACGTGCCAAAATTTCATCTTGAGGCAAATTCGGTTGTGAAGAAAAATTAATATCAAGATTATCAATCGTCCCACTTACAGTTACAGTGACGCGAATATCACCACTGTTATTGTTGGTTAAAAAATAAACTGTAGGATTAAGATTACCGCTAAAACTTGCTTGGCCTTGGTCAAAATTAAGATGTTGCGAAAGAATATCAAAACGTCCACGAATCATTTTAAATTCACCAACTGGATGCACATCATTCAATGAACCCGCTAGATTAATGCGTCCTCCCAATTCAGCATCTAACCCTCTTCCACGTACAAAAAATTGATTACGTGCTGTAATACGCATATTTGAGAACACAACAGATGAAGATTCTTGTGTGACAATACGGCTTTTGTTCGTATTCTTAACATCAGCACGCTCAAGTGTTGTTTGAATCGGTTTGGTTAAATTCTTATTTCTTACATCAAGAAACTTGGCATTTTGAAAATGATCAGGAACAAAAATTTCAGCTTTTTCAACAATGATATCACCACCAATAGCAAGATTACTCAAAAAATGTCCCATCATTGTCATTTTACCTGACAATGTTGCAAGAACCATAGAACCATCATTATAATTAACATTATCAAGATAAAATACTAAATCTGTCTCTAGATCATTAGAGATACGACCTGAAGCAGAAATTCCTCCCTCCTCAAATGAAGAAGCTGAAGCTTTCTCTATAAGAATATGATCTCCACTTAATTTGCCTTCAAGCGTTATATTATTCAATCCTATATTTGTTTGTGAATCAAAAAAACTACCGTCGCCTATCGAAATATTTCCTATCAATTGTGGCTTTGATAACGCACCATTAATAGCTGTATCAATTCTTGCTATACCCGTTATATGTGCACCACGCTTAGCTAATAAGAGATTAAAAAAATCAAGAGGCATGATACCTTTAGCGTTTAATTTCGCTTCTGAACCATTAAGAGAAACAGGCCCATGGATGGAAAGATCTAATCCTTTATCTCCGGTCGCTATCATATTTTCAATATGCAATGTCGATTTTTTATAAGAACCAAGAGCATTTATATTGACTGACATCGGCCCTTTAGGCGTCATAGCGGTTAAACTTTGACTAGAAAACTCAAAATGGGCAAATGGATCTTTTATTGTTCCTCCAATATCAATTTTACCTATTACCGTTCCATCAAGCGCTTGTCCTGCAATAAAACTATTCGCTAAACGTGCAGATAAATTTTGCAAATTAATATGGAGATCAAGCTTGTCTTTTTCTAAAGACACACGCCCCTGAGCTTGAGCTTGTACTCCTTCTCCTGTCAAATTTGCATCCAAAGTAAGATTCTGATCTAAGGTTTTCCCCGCAGCAGAAAGCGAAAAAGGCATAATTTTTTTATCTTGAAGAGCAACTGTTGTTAGTCCCTCACCTTTTATGTCATAGGTTATATTTGGTTTTTTTAAATAACCATGAATCATAACCTGCCCTGTTACACTCCCTGATGCTCCAAGATCGGGTTTCCACAAATTGGCTAAAGTAACAGGAAGAGAATTCATCGTAAGTTGCAAATTCAGGGTATCTTGAATATTCCCTGCAAGAACGATGTTGCCTCCATTTATTGCAATTTCTAATTCATTAATTGTCACCCCATCTTTATCAAAAACAATTATCGATGGTTTCGGCAATGTTGCATGAAGACTGTGTTGATTTAAATTTATAGTTTCAATCTGCACTTCTTTTTTTATGCCTTCTGGAAGTTCCATAACCATTACACGACCAGAAAAATGAGCATTGAGAGTATCAGGTAACATCGCTTGAACAGTAAAAACCGTTTGTCCATTACTTCTATTAGCCTGAGCATTTAAACGATTAACGATCATCAATGGTGTTTGAATATGTTCTGCATTAATAACTCCTTCAAATTGAATCATGCCAAAAGGATCGAATATATCACCATCTATTGCCAATTTTTTTATTGTATTCTTAGCAAAACTTAAATGATTAACAGATGCCTTCATATTGGCTACTTGTCTGCCATTTCGTTCATCAAAAATAAAATCTCCTTTTACTTTTCCACTACCATCCTGCAAAAATAATGCTGAAAGCACTGAAATATCATCGGCATCAATATGCAACGCTCCTCTCACAAAACCTCCAAGTTGTTGAGAAAGAGATCCCGTTATTTTTGCATTTCCCCCTCGAATATCGATATCTTCAAGTTTTCTCATTTTCTGAGAGTTTTGAAAAGAAGCAGATAAATGCAAAGGTTTTTTAGCAAAAGTTCCTTCACCTTTTACAACACCTTTTAAAGAAGTAATTGGCGTTGTATTATCCATAAGTGCCTCTATGTTAAACGTTGTGTTTTGAAGTGTCTTCCCTAAAACAAGCGCTTCAGACACATGGGTACGTGTATTGAGTTTTATATGACCATTGTGTCCTCTCGCCATACCTTGAATTGTAAGTGTACCGCTTATCTTCGGATCTAATTGGGTCAAATCAAATATTTGAGCAGACAAATCCATTTTAGCGCTTTCATCTGAAAAATAACCATCAGCCTTTATGTTTGCATATTGATTTTTCAAATTTAAATGACGTAAAATAACACCCATCGTATTTCGAGCAGCACCACCTGAAAGAGTGATATTTCCTTTGAATAAACGATCAAAAGGCTGCACGCCTATTTTCATATTATCAGCCATTCCTGATAATTTGAGATCAAAAACGCCACTCAACAAACTGATCGTTCCCTTGGCTTTAATATCTGCACTACCAGAGAGCGATTGTTTACTGAATATTTCTAAAAGAGCTAAGCTTTGAGCTTTTAAACCAAGATCACCTTTAAAAACAAAATGCTCCATTGTTCCCTTCAACCAAGAAGAAAAACCCTGAGCCGTAACACTAAAATCATGAATCAAAACTGGTTTTTTAGAAATAATATCAGTATCTAGATGCACATGTACCGCTTGACTTAAGTTTTCGACTAATGATCCCTTAACCTTTTTAACTCCTTGAAGCGTTCCATTAACTTGAACACCAACATGACGAGAAGCTGCATTATCAAGATTTTCGCTTACTCCTCCCATATCAAAAACTGCATCACGAATATAAATATTTTTATTGCTTAAATGATGTACAACCAATCGCCCATTCCAAGATTGTTGCCCTTCGCGACCATAGTCAATGGTCAAAGCAACAGTATTGGCAGATTTTGGCGCTTCTGATACAGATAAATGAACAGACTTCTTTTCATTATCAAGAGCCATTTTGCCATCAACAAAAAGCCGTCGCAAAAATCCATCGGCTGTTATTTCAGCATTAGCTATAACATTCATTGCTTTGCCCTCAAGAACTACTTGATCAAGATGTGTCACACCCTCTTTTGTCCTTCTGGCTGCTGCTTTCAACGTTACATCAGATTCAAAAACTTCACGATATTGAGAAGGCATTAAAGGACTCAGTGTACCCTCTAGTTTCGTAGAAAAACTGTATCCTTCTGAAACACTTGCAAAAATAACATTACCAGCTAAAATAGAGTGATGATCGGCTTCTAAAGAAAGTTTGATAACCAAATCATCAAAAGTACCATCACCTTTCATAGAAAAATTTAATGCTGGACGTTCTTCAATGTTAAAAATGTTTGCCAAAATACCATTTTGTGGCTCATTAGCAGAAATATCAATTTGAGCTGTACGATTACTCTCAGATATCTTGGTAAATATAGAAAAAGAACCTGGTGTATCTAAACGATGTGCCGCTATACCAACATCAAAATTACCACTCGCCAAAGTAAAATTGCCTTTTAAGGATATATCAGCAGCAAAACCAAAAAGATTCTGGTCAAACACCACATGCTGAGCTGTAAGCGTATCGATCGAAAGAGCAAACGGCAATTTTGAGAGAGAAAACTCACCAGTCTTAAAGGAAGAAACAAGAGAAGAAGTCCCTTGCGGTTTGCGTAAAAACGTAACCTGTTCTGCTGAAAGCTGATTAATATCCAGCCGCCCTCTTAGCAACGCCAGACGGTTCCAATTCATTTTAGCATTGGTAATTTTAAGCCAAACCCCTTTTTTATCACTGATCGTAATAGTATCAATTGATGTTTGAGAAGATAATGTCCCTTGTATATTGTGTAAATGAACTTGACGATTGGGCCCTGAAAGCTTGCGTTCAATGAAAGAAACAAACCATGAACGATCATCTGTTTTCATTTCGCTAGAGGAAAGCTTGTCTCCTCTTTGAGCAAAAACAAAACTGCTTATCCCAAAAAACAAAAATCCAAAGAAGAAAGCTGATAAATGTACACCTTTTTTCATTAAAATGCTTGTCCTATACCCACATAAAAACCAATGCGAGGATCTCCCTGCTCTCTCTTTAAAGGAAAGGCTAAATCAACGCGTAAAGGACCAAGACCCGTCATATAACGACCTCCTATACCGGCTCCCCATTTAATTTTTTGAGAAAAATCAAAATTCGCCTTTTCCCCGACAAAACCTCCATCAAGAAAACTGACAAGTCCTATTTTATCATTTAGAGAAACACGTAATTCTGTCGAAACCTCAACAAGCGCCTTTCCACCCACAATAGCATCATTTTTTGTTTTGACACCAATATTACGGTAAGCATAACCACGAACAGATCCACCGCCACCAGCAAAAAATAGCGTATCCGCAGGAACCTGGGCTGTATCACTCCCAAGAATTGTACCAAACTTTGCCCGCACTGCAAAAACAAAACGATTTCCCTCATCTAGCGCTCGATAAGAACGACCTTCTGCCGTTATTTTTGCTACAAAATTGCTAAAACGCATTTCATAAAAAGGCTCAATTAGAACTTCACCATACAAACCTTTTGTTGCATTAAACTTATTATTACGACTATCGTAAATCAAACCACTAGGAAACCCTATTGTTGTAAAGTTACGATTCCCCAAATAGATATCACGTGAATAACTATTCGAGACTTCTACAGCAGCTTGTCCCGATAAATTACCATTGAAAATATGCGTAATACCTAATTTCCCTTTTATCGCTTTTGTCGTGTAATTTTCTAGAATATCTTGTTGTATTTTGAATTCTGACCTGAAGTCTGTATCAGGCGTGAATACACCAGGCTTTATAAATGTACCACCGAAAAGATAATCAAATTTTTTAAAATTATACAATTGCTTTTTATCACTCCCAACACCATTTATCCTTGTCTCAAGTTTAAGGGTTTCTGCGTGACCAAAAAGATTGTTATGCATCCAATAAGCTTCAAAACCAGCACCATCTAATGTTGAATAGCTGCCACCTATACCGAAACGACGCGGTTTACGTTCTTGTACAACAAGCGTAATTGGTAAATGACCATCTGGATTAATGGTATCAGCTTCACGTATATTGATAGCACGAAAAACACCAAGACGCGCAAGACGCTCATTTGCCTTAGCTAGCGCATCGGAATTATATTTCTCACCTGTCTGCAATCCAGTCATCCATGCAATATAAGCTGAATCTACACGCGGTTTCTGACTTATATTACGAACACCTACAGGACCATAATAAGCCTTTTGTCCAGGATCAACAACAATTCGTCCTTCAACATGCAACGCAGCATGATCAGCGACGACCTCACTCCTCATAATTTTAGCTTTAGGATAACCTTGTTGACGCCACCCTTCTACCACCCATTTTTCTGCTTTCAAAACGGTTTCAGATTTGGCAATCGCTCCAACTTTATAACCCAATTCTTCCATTGTGGATATTTTATGCTTTTTATGTTTTGCAAGCGGAGCAACTTTATCAATATTCGCAAAACTAAAAACATATTGTGGGCCGGCATTAATCGTAATAACGATATTGGATTGTGCTGGAAGTTGAGTGACCGGACTTAAATCAGCGACTTCTAAACCATTAATTTTAATACTAATAACACCACCGTAACGTCCATCAGCATAAAGAGCAGAAAGAATTGCTCGATAATCTGAACGTGCTTTAGCTAATAAACCGGAAGAACTAGCAGATGTTTTCTCTTTATCAGCAACAAGAGAAGAGACAGATTTAACTATTTTTATACCTTCTAAGGGTGCCCCTGGCGGGGAAACAATATCAACTTTATAAAATCTCTCTGTACTTTTAACAGGATGTGAAGGAGAACTTGTTTCCTTTTGACCCCCAAAAGAGAGACCGAAAAAATCAAAAGCAGCAAGCGGCTGTGGAAAAGCAAAAGCAAAACTCAAGCCTATAAATACACAGCGCATAGTTCCTGATTTTAATAAAATTCTTATCTGGTATACCATAAAATCAGATACCTTCTAATACACTTTGCATTTACTACGCTTTAAATAATATAAAAATAAGAACAATAAATATAACTACGTTGAATATTTTACACGTTTTATCACATCAAATAACACTCTGCGATATATAACGTCACCCGTCCCCTATATCTTCACAAAATCTTGCACTGTTGCGTAATACGAACAGTCTTGTTCTTTGTTTTTTAACATATTTATTTAGCTTATTATAAATTATTACGCAACATATTATCATGGTTAAATTTGTATAAATAACTTGACTATGAAAACGCTATAAAAACCTACTATATGTATATAAATCTCTCCATTAAAAAAACCATAGAAATGCTTCTTGATTTTTATCTATAGATATGATTGTCTTTGTTAAATCTAAGGGGGAAAATAAATAAATGATCGCACGCATTACAACTGTTGCTTTTCGCGGTCTAGAAGCAATCCCTGTCGATGTACAGGTTATGATTTCATCTGGTAAAATAGGAATGGCTATTGTGGGATTAGCCGATAAGGCAGTCGCGGAAAGCCGTGAACGCATACAAGCAGCTCTCCATGCTTGTGGACTTTCTATGCCAACCAAGCGTATTACAATTAACCTGGCACCAGCTGATTTGCCTAAAGAGGGATCACATTATGATTTGCCAATTGCCGTAGGATTAATGCTTGCTATGGGAATCCTTCCTCCCGAAGTAGCCCAAGACTATATCATTTTAGGTGAACTGTCATTGGATGGTTCACTGACCGCTGTCAATGGCGTTTTACCAGCGACCATGACAGCTGTATCACTTAATAAAGGACTGATTTGTCCCTTTCAATGTGGACCTGAAGCTGCATGGGTAAATGCAGAAATAAATATTCTTGCCCCTGAAACTCTTCTCACTATCGTCAATCACTTTAAAGGAACCCAAATTCAAAGGCGTCCACAACCGCGCCAATATACTATCGAAACTGAACTTCCAGATCTTTGCGAAATCAAAGGACAAAAAACAGCCAAACGTGCCTTAGAAGTTTGTGCTGCTGGACGCCATAACCTTTTGTTTGTCGGTCCTCCTGGTGCTGGAAAATCCATGTTAGCCCAACGCTTACCTTCTATTTTACCCCCGCTTGATAGTCGCGAGCTTTTAGATGTTTGTCTGATTGCATCTATTACAGGAGAAACAATTCACAAAACCATTTCACTTCATTGCCCCTTTCGTTCTCCACATCACTCTGCTTCTATGGCCGCAATGATTGGTGGGGGGCTTAAAGGACGACCGGGAGAAGTTTCACTTGCCCATAATGGCGTGTTATTTCTTGATGAATTGCCTGAATTTTCTCCGCAAGTTCTTGATTCTCTTCGTCAACCTTTAGAAAATGGGGAAGCGGTTATCGCTAGGGCTAATCATCGTATCAGCTATCCTGCTCATTTTCAACTCATTGCCGCAATGAATCCTTGCCGATGTGGTATGGCAGGAGAAAAAGGCTATGTTTGTGCTAAAGGAACACGCTGTCAAATCGATTATCAATCCCGTATTTCTGGTCCGCTTCTCGATCGAATTGATTTACGGATTGATGTTCCTGCTTTGACAGCTATGGACCTTATGGAACCAGAGCATTCAGAAAAAAGCTGTGATGTTGCTAAACGCGTCACACGGTGCCGTACCATTCAAGTTAAACGTTTTGCAACACTAGGGTTGGATCATATCCGAACCAATGGCGATTGCCCTGCCAAAATTATAGAACAAATTGCCATTCCTGATAAAAATGCAGCCACACTCTTACGAAATGTGAGTGAAAAAATGCACCTTTCTGCACGTGCTTATCATCGTATTCTCAAAGTTGCACGTACAATTGCTGATCTTGATGGATCCGATAAACTTTCACGCCATCATCTTGCAGAAGCCATCTCCTATCGACTCGGTACAGAAAGATTAACAGCTCTTAACTAAAAAACTGTTCATCAGTAAAAACTTATTGGAAAATAACGTAAATAAAGCTCTGTAAGTTTACCATCTTCTTCTAAAGATTTTAGGGCATAATTGAGGATATCAATCAATTTTTCGTTCTTTTTTGCAACAGCAAGCTGCATTCCTTGCCCTAATAACTGTGGTGCTATATATGCCCCCCCAACAAAATGGTAGCAATTAAAAGATTTTTGATTTTTGAACCACAACGATAAAGCAAATCCATCATCAAAAATAAGGTCAATTTTATGCTCCTGTAAGGCTTTATAGAGCTCTTCCCTCTCTTTAAATCTTTGCAGTTTTGCTTTAGGAAAATAGGAATGAAAGAGCTTTTCGTGAACGCTTTTAGATAAAACACCACTGGTTAAATGGACCAATTGTTCGTTTATTGATTCATCGAGATTTAATTTGCGAGAAGCAACAAATCGCGCAGGAAAGCGCAAATATGGCTTTGTAAAAACAAGATCTTGCTGGGTTTGACTTGTTTCTTTTAAACCCGCAATAATGACTTCTGCACCACCATTTTTGACATGTTCTACAAGCTCTTTCCAAGGAACCACTTCTACTTCACAAAATTTCTCTAATTTTAATTTTGAGCAAATAGCACGCAATAAATCGATATTATAACCTGCAATACGGCCCGTTTGATCAAGAAAATTAAAAGGAGGAAAATCAAAAGTTGTCACAAAACGCAAACGAGTAATATCCCTGGTATCAGGTTGTACCAAATGTTCACGTGCACCAAAAAAAAAAGGTAACCTTTCAGCTATTTCAGCTTTTGCGTAAGAGAAAAATAGAAATCCCCCTGCTACAAATAAAATACGAATAAAAATAGCGTATAGATTATGAAGTAAAAAATACTGTAAACGCCATTGAAGATGTTTTACATATATAGGTTTTCTTATTTTCAAAATCTCTCCCCTATTTTTCAAAGATAAGATATAATTCTGCTTAACTATTATCTAATGCATTTCACTAAAATATCTCCCGCTTAATAACTAAAATTCTTGCTTTTTTTTAACTGTTAAAAATTTCAACAGTTTTCGTATATTTTTTTGAAATAGGTTTTAAAATGCTTAAACTTCTGATCTCATTGAAAAAATGAACCTTATAGCATTCATAATTATTTGATGTTATGCTCTCGTAAAATAAATCTGAAAACATCGAGAAATACTTCTAAGTTTGAAATATTAAAAATAAATAATGGTATCACACTTTACACAATTTTAAAATTTACGTTTAAAGATTAATTGATCTCGTCCAAAAAGTTTAAAGAAAAAGAGTTTATACCAACTTTGTCCTGTAAACAGTTGACTTCTCTTGAGAAATTATTACGCTTTTAATTTCTTTTGTCTTCCCATGTATGCGATTCACTTAACAAAAATCTATACGGATAAGCTCTGCTTTGAATATTTATCACGAACTGTAAAAATACTTAAATATATCAAAGATGCGCTTACTTGTTATATATTACCGCTCTAAATTACGATGTTTTACTGTATAATCATTTAATATCGTTTCATCATTTGCCCCATTATATATCGACAGATATTGAATCTAGAGCTGATATACGGTAAATGTTTAGCGTAGTTATTCCATAAATAACTGATCAGAACATTGAGCGTAAAAAAGCGATTAAGATATTGTAAATTGAACACAGGAATGGACTAACTTATGAGTGATGAAATAACCTCACTGACACAAAGTAATGACTATGGAGCCGCTTCTATAAAAGTTCTCAAAGGTCTTGATGCTGTACGCAAACGTCCTGGTATGTATATCGGTGATACTGATGATGGATCAGGATTACATCATATGGTCTATGAAGTTGTAGACAATGCTATCGATGAGGCTTTAGCTGGTCATGCGACTCTTATAAACGTAACACTCCATGCTGATGGTTCCTGTTCTGTTCGTGACAATGGACGTGGAATTCCAACAGATATCCATCCAACAGAAGGTATTTCTGCCGCTGAAGTTATCATGACACAGCTTCATGCCGGCGGAAAATTTGACCAAAACTCTTATAAAGTTTCAGGTGGATTACACGGTGTTGGTGTCTCTGTTGTGAATGCACTCTCTGTTTGGCTTAAATTGCAAATCAGAAGAAATGGTAAAATTCATGCAATATCATTTACTCATGGGGTGGCTGATGCTCCATTAAAAGTGGTAGGCGACTGTGATCAAGAAAGTGGAACAGAAATTAGATTTTTACCAAGCTCTGAAACATTTACTATGGTTGAGTTTGATTTTGAAACTTTAGAGCGTCGGCTACGGGAATTGGCCTTTCTAAATTCTGGAGTTCATATTCTCCTTGTTGACGAGCGTCATGCTGATATTCAATCTGTTGAATTACATTATGAAGGAGGATTAACAGAGTTTGTTAAATATATTGATCAATCAAAAAAAGCGCTCCTAGACACCCCTATTTACATTGCAAATGAAAAAGATGGTATGAGCGTTGATGTTGCCCTATGGTGGAATGATTCTTACCATGAAAAAGTCTTGTGTTTTACCAATAATATTCCTCAGCGTGATGGTGGAACACATTTAATCGGTTTTAGAAGTGCTCTTACACGTCAAATTAATGGTTATGCTGAATCTTCAGGTATTGCCAAAAAAGAAAAAGTAAATTTAACCGGTGATGATTGTCGTGAAGGATTAACAGCTATTCTTTCTGTCAAAGTTCCTGATCCCAAATTTTCTTCACAAACAAAGGACAAATTGGTTTCTTCTGAAGTGCGCCCTGTTGTTGAAAATTTGGTCAACGAAGGTCTTTCAATATGGCTGGAAGAACACCCCAATGAAGCAAAGCTTCTCATTAGTAAAGTAGTGGAAGCTGCAACCGCACGTGAAGCAGCACGCAAAGCACGTGAACTCACAAGGCGAAAAGGAGCGCTTGATATTACTTCTCTTCCAGGAAAACTTGCCGATTGCCAAGAACGTGATCCTGAAAAATCAGAAATCTTTATCGTCGAGGGAGATTCGGCAGGTGGTTCAGCAAAAAGTGGACGCTCACGTCAAAATCAAGCAATTTTACCCCTCCGTGGTAAAATCCTCAATGTTGAACGAGCGCGATTCGATCGTATGCTCTCATCTGAGATGATTGGAACATTGATTACAGCTCTTGGAACCTCTATCGGTAAAGATGAATTTTCACCCGATAAATTACGTTATCATAAGATTATTATCATGACAGATGCGGACGTTGATGGAGCCCATATTCGTACTTTGCTGCTTACTTTCTTTTTTAGACAAATGCCCGAGTTGATTGAACGGGGACATCTTTATATTGCTCAACCACCTCTTTATAAAGTATCGCGTGGAAAATCTTCTCAATATATTAAAAATGAAGCCGCTTTTGAAGAATTCTTGATCGATACTGGACTAGAAGAAACAACGCTTGAACTTTCAACAGGAGAAGTTCGTGCCGGAGCTGATTTATATCAACTTGCTAAAGATGCTCGTATATTACGTCAACTTTTAAATGGTCTTCATACACGTTATGATCGCAATATTGTTGAGCAAGCAGCCATTGTTGGTGCTTTTAACCCTAAAGCCTTTGCAACACAAGAAAAAGCGCAAAAAATAGCAGATGCTATAGCACACCGCCTTAATCTGATTGCTGATGAGATAGAACAGGGGTGGAGTGGTCAATATATAAAAGATGGAAGTTTATGTTTTGAGCGTATTTTGCGAGGCGTTAAAGATGTTATCACACTTGATGCAGGGCTTATAAACTCAACGGATGCACGTCAAATTGATCGCATGTCCCAAAATTTTAGCGACCTATATCATCCTCCTCTTCTTTTACACCGCAAAGATAAAACGGAGCATATTTTTGGACCTATAAGCCTTTTAGAGAGCATTTTTACAAACGGTAAAAAGGGTATTACTCTTCAGCGTTATAAAGGTCTTGGGGAAATGAATGCTGAACAGCTTTGGGAAACAACGCTTGATCCCAATGCGCGTTCTCTTTTGCAAGTAAAAATTAATGATGCAACCGATGCAGATTCACTCTTTTCTCGTCTAATGGGTGATGAAGTTGAACCTAGACGTATTTTTATTCAAGACAATGCTTTAAGCGTTGCCAATCTTGATATCTAAAGGTACTCTTCTGTTTTTGGTTGTATAAACGTCATAGTTTTAGACGTTGTTTTTTCGTATTTGAACATTACCTCTCTATTTCATTTACGATAAAAGAAAAATAAGGAAGGTCATAATACATGGCAACTGAAACAGAACGTGTAGGAGCCAAAGGTGGTATGGAACACTCCTTTGGTTTTACAAAAGTTGATGAAACACAAAAACAATCTATGGTGAATGGTGTGTTTCATTCTGTTGCTGAAAATTATGACAAGATGAATGATATTTTATCCTTAGGGATACACCGTGTGTGGAAAAATTCTATGGTTGCATGGCTTTCTCCACCGGCATTTTCTCATTGGAAAGTTCTTGATGTCGCTGGTGGTACAGGTGATATTGCTTTTCGCATCCTTAATGCTTCACGTCAAAAAGCCCATGCTACAGTACTTGATATCAATGAATCTATGCTCAACGTTGGCAAACAACGCGCACAAAAAAATGGTCTTGCCTCCTTGATTGATTTTGTTGAAGCCAATGCAGAATACCTCCCCTTTGAAGATCAAAGCTTTGACGCTTACACGATTGCTTTTGGAATTCGTAATGTCCCTCATATTGATCAAGCCCTTAAAGAAGCTTTTCGTGTTTTAAAGCTCGGTGGACGTTTCTTATGTTTAGAATTTTCAAATGTCGAGATGCCTCTACTGGATAAAATTTATGATCTTTGGTCTTTCCATGCTATCCCTAAGATAGGGCAATTTATTGCAAATGATGGCGATGCTTATCGTTATTTAGTTGAATCTATTCGAAAATTTCCTAAACAAGATGATTTTGCCCATATGATCAAGAAAGCGGGATTTTCGCGCGTATCGTACCGTAATCTCACCGGCGCGATTGCAACACTGCATTCAGGTTGGAAAATTTAAAAATGGTGCAAATTTCTCCTTACTTTCAATTGATGCGGGCCGGGTGGATTTTAACACGTGAAGGTGTTTTAAGTGCTCTTCCTCACGATGATCTTCAAGGATTTCCAGCATTGTGCCATCGTATAGCGCGTGTATTAGCACGACGCAAAACGAAAAAGAAACAGCGATCTGAAAATATTTCGTATGCCATCAATAAGCTTGGACCCTCTTACATAAAACTTGGTCAATTTCTTGCTACAAGACCTGATATTGTTGGACGTAATGTTGCAGATGACTTGTCACAACTACAAGATCATGTCCAAACATTTTCTTGTACCGCTGCTATTGCTCAAATTGAAAGTTCTCTTGGTCGCTCTATTGATGATTTATTCGTAAATTTTTATCCCCCCATTGCCGCTGCTTCTATTGCTCAGGTTCATCCTGCTGAATATATTAATGAAACCGGTCATAAGAAAAAATGCGCTGTAAAAGTCATTCGTCCTAATATTAGAGCACGTTTTTCTAAAGATCTTAGAGGATTCTATCTCATTGCTCATTTACAAGAGCGTTATATCCCTGCCTCTCGAAGACTACGTCCTGTTCGTGTAGTGGATACTTTAGCACAAACTACACGCCTTGAAATGGATTTACGCTTAGAAGCAGCAGCTATATCTGAAATGGCTGAAAATATTCAACATGATACAGGCTTTCGGGTTCCAAGTATTAATTGGGAACGGACAGGACGTAATGTTCTCACAATGGAATGGATTGATGGTATAAGGATATCTGAAGTTTCCAAACTCAAAGAAGCAGGATTTGATTTACAGGCACTTGCCATTACACTTATTCAATCTTTTCTACGCCACACATTACGTGATGGTTTTTTTCATGCCGATATGCATCCTGGTAATTTATTTGTAGACTCACAAGGATGTATTGTAGCTGTTGATCTAGGCATTACAGGACGACTTGGAAAAAAAGAAAAGCATTTCCTTGCTGAAATCCTTTACGGCTTTATTACCCGGGATTACCACAGAGTAGCACGCGCGCATTTTGAAGCAGGCTATGTCCCTCCATACCACAATATTGAAAGCTTTGCGCAAGCCAATCGCGCTATTGGTGAACCAATTCACGGACAATCAGCACAAAGTATTTCCATGGCTAAGTTGCTCACATTGTTATTTGAAGTCACTGAATTGTTTGATATGCAAACGCGGCCTGAACTTTTATTGCTACAAAAAACTATGGTTGTCGTGGAAGGCGTTGCCCGCATATTAGATCCCAATTTTAATATGTGGAAAGCTTCTGAACCCATTGTCAGAGAATGGATTAATAAAAATTTAGGTCCCATAGGCCTTGCAAAAGACTTTAGTGAAGGAGCACAAGCTATCCTTGCGCTGGCACGCAAAACACCACAACTTGTCCAAAATCTCCAACATATAGAAGAAAATTTCAACCAAATGAAAAAAACAGGTTTTAATCTTTCTCCTGCTACCCTCAAA
Source organism: Bartonella rattimassiliensis 15908 (assembly GCF_000278215.1). Lineage (GTDB taxonomy): Bacteria > Pseudomonadota > Alphaproteobacteria > Rhizobiales > Rhizobiaceae > Bartonella > Bartonella rattimassiliensis. The sequence goes on along the minus strand of NZ_JH725066.1, from coordinate 79,769 downwards.
CAACTTGCTATCGAACAAAGTCGTAGAAACCGTTATAGTCGTTATAACCTCTTCATCATTGCACTTTGTTGCATTTGTCTTACTTTTTACTTTTTTCATCTTTTCTAATCTTCTTAATATGCTAAAAATATCAATAATGAAATCATTGCAATCATTTTATTTCTTGAAGGTATTTTATGGCTAGCATTACTATTCGTAACCTGTCTCCTGAGACCAAAGAATCTTTGCGCATACGTGCCGCGCAAAATGGTATTTCTATGGAAGAAGAAGCCCGTCGTCTCTTAAATAATCACACAAATCTCACTATACAACCCTCTCATGCCAGTGCTATTGAAGTGCAATCATTGCAATCAAAATCTCTCCTTCTTATTATTGGTGGAAGTATTGCATCTTATAAAGCGCTTGATCTCATTCGTCGTTTACAAGAACGTGGAGCAAACTTAAAAGTCATAATGACAAAAGCAGCACAAAAATTTATTACCACTTTAGCTGCTGAAGCTTTAAGCGGTGGTACCGTATATACTGATTTATTTTCACGCGAAGAAGAACATGATATCGGACATATCCGTTTGGCACGTAATGCTGACCTTATCATTTTAGCTCCCGCTACAGCTAATAGAATTGCAAAAATAGCCAATGGCATAGGGGATGATCTGGCTGATTGTGTTCTTTTAGCAGCACGCTGCCCCCTCTTAATTGCACCCGCTATGAATCCAGCCATGTGGGCGCATCCAGCAACTATTCGTAATGTTGCGCAATTGCGCGCAGATGGCGTTCATATCATCGGACCAGAAATCGGAAATATGGCTGAACGTGATGAGACAGGATATGGACGCATGAGCGAACCTTTAACCATTGTCGCTGCCATAGAGAGCCTTTTTAATGTCCATGAAAAACCTCTTTATGGCCGCCATTTCATCGTTACATCTGGCCCTACCCATGAACCAATTGATCCAGTGCGTTATCTTGCTAATCGATCTTCTGGTAAACAAGGTCATGCCATTGCAACCGTTCTTGCGCATTTGGGTGCAAAAGTAACACTTATTTGTGGACCTGTTAATCTTGCAGACCCACAAAAAGTAAAAACCATTCATGTTGAAACAGCACAACAGATGTTACAAGCCGTTCAAACCGCATTGCCGGCTGATGGTGCTATCTTTGTTGCCGCTGTTTGTGACTGGCGCAGTCAAACACAATCTTTACACAAAATTAAAAAAAATACTCATAAAACACCACCATCCCTTCATATGGTTGAAAATCCTGACATTTTAGCAACAATTGGACATGCTCCAAACCGTCCCTCATTGGTCATTGGTTTTGCTGCTGAAACATGTGATATTATTGCCAATGCGCAAAAAAAACTGATCGAAAAAGGAGTTGATTTCATTCTTGCTAATGATATTTCTCTTCACTCTGACGGCACGAGTGTCATGGGCTCTGATACAAATCAAATTTATCTCGTGAGTAGAGAAAAAGTTGAACAATGGCCACATATGAGTAAACAACATTTAGCGCAAAAATTAGCAAACATGATCGTATCATTTTTTATCTCCCAGACACCTACTTCTCATAAGAAAAAGACGCTCCATTTCAAAGAATAACTCTTCAAATACTTTGATATTAAAATACCTCATAAAGTAGGGCTAACAATAGGTGTCTATCCATCACAACTAGATTAAAAATCTCATCTCATCGTAGGCTTCATAAAGAGTAGAATCTATTATACGATTGTCTCTTAAACTTATAAAAAAGCAGAGCAGCACCATCATTCACTTTATCAGTCTTCAATTTTGCGAAAGCTCTTGTACTGGAGAAAAAGTCATAAAAGCACGTTCTTTCTTAAATTTATTTTTATCCCCATATTGGTTTTATTTGTGATATGCAAAGTAAATGGTTTTGATTATTTCATAACAAGGAAAATATATTGATTTATAATGATAATTAATCGTTTTACATGTTGAATAAGAGACCCACCCGAATATCATAAGATTTTCCCATTACAATTCCTCTCATATTGAATCAATTAAAACACATTCTTGTGACGTCAAAATGGGGATAGTGTGGAGAGTAGAACACGACAAAAAAGTGTAAAAATGCCTCTTATGAACGCTCTTAAATGCCAAAATCTATCGCAATCCCCAAAGATATTGCAATACTCAAGAGTTAACAAAGTGTGTGATGGTATAGACTCGCTTTTTTATTAAGCGTAAAGATAGCGGTGCTTTATAAATTTTATATTATTTATAAAGTATTACCTTATTCATGAGAGCTTTACTGTATACCTATCACGGGGACCATTGCGTTACGAACATCATTGCATCACGAGCACTGTTGTGAAATGGGTGTGGAAAGGTTGAGACATGTCTCTTTAAAAAATTACACGAATGCGCAGCACGAATCTATTTTCTTTAGGGCGTTCTGTTTTACATGACGGACATATATCTCATGCAAAAACGTCAGAAATAAAAGCATGACGCAATATACGCCATCTCTACTCTTGAAAAGACATTCCTATAGAAACTTTTGAAAATCATGCAACCGAATTAAAAGAGGATAATAAAAATAGAAAACAATTTTAACTGTTGCATCTTTAAATTCATCCTAAGGCATCCAAGCCCATTTCACGCCTGCGCCCATGAATGGTATAACAGTAAATCCATTGAGCACTACTATCTTTACATTTGTGAAGAAGTAAGCTGGCACAATTATTATATTTGCCATCCCCCAATGCTGCCGACATTCCTTGCATTAAGACGGTTCATAAGAGCCATTTTTAATCCTTTCATATACAAATTTGATCTACATACACATCCCGCTTGTGGTGTGCAAGTGAGTAGTTTTGATTGATTCAAGGTAAGCAGGTTTAAAATAAGAGAATCTTACATTATTCGAGACTCTCATTCAATATGAACAACGCTAGACTATCTATATAAATCAATATTTTGCCTAAATTAGTCTGCATCCCCGTTTTAGAGATTACGCAAACAGAAATATGCAATACTCTTGCTCTTATTTGGCATATAAAAACTGATACAGCCCATAAAATACTAAACCATCTCAATCTTTGTTTCAAACATGTAGCCACCGCCTTGGGATTGAATATTGTTTTATAGGAAACAATTAAAAAAGCACAGGCTTTCTTAGGCAATTAACGTCATAGAATATAAAATATGCCAGCAATGAATTGGAAAGATATACTGAACTTTTATCAAACACTGAATAAAACGATAACTATAACACATCTGGCTTTACGCTTACTTATCCTTATGAGAGAATACATATACCCTTTGCGTCATATTCATAAAAATTAGATTGATGGGAATATATGGACCACCTTTGGCTCGAAAATATGACAACATTTATTGAAATGCTCTCATTCACTTTATGTGAAAATAATATATTATGATTATAATATCTAAACGCCATATCGAAGCATATCTCACAACGATGCTTGTAAAAAGTATAAATAAAACTCGTTGGACCACTGTCTGTAAATTTATGCACTCCACACTTTATATTCTCTTCCTCAGTGATAAGTATTAAAGATTATAAATATGTATGTGCCCTCCCTTCAACCTATCCAAACTACAGAAACCAGAATTTTATTAATGATGCCCTTACACTGCGACGATTTTTGAAGAGTTTTTATCCCTTTATTAAAAGTTTTTATTCATACATTGATCCTGCCCATATTATGCAAATAAATAACTATTTTGATTTTGGAGATAAAGATTTAAGAGAACATTTCTATATTTGGGATTCTCATTCAAATTAAAAATGATAAACTCCCTTCATAAATTAATAGTGTTATTATCTAAAAATTATTCGATACAATACATCATTTGCATGAAAAAACCACTGACATGAAAAGTGCTTCGATAAATGCTTACTTTATTATACTTATAACTTTTAAAATTATTACACTTTCTTAAAATTAAAAATCTCATCATTTTTAATTATCAGTGATATCTCCCTCTCTTTTCTTTTACTCAAAAAACTGCTCTCCCATAGAAGATGAACAGTAAATTATTGAAACTTCTTTCTTTATTGCTATATCATACGAGTAACCCTGTTGCCTAAAACAAGAATATCTACAGAACTAATACGTTATCCTTATTCCATTAACCTCAATATTGTTTTGCATAGAAGTGAGAGTCAAAGGCATGCCAAAACATGGTAAAAAATTACAGCACATGAGAGATTGTACAAAATAAGTAAGGAAATAGATAAACGAAATTAGTCAGCTCTAATGGCTAAATGGAGGAAAAGCTTTCCTCCCAGATAGCTTCTGTTATCTTAAGTTTTCACACATATCATATAAACTAAACGCAATACCCTAAACCGTGTACAAAAATATTTAAAAGCTTGTTTAAAATAACTGATTTTTAAAGTCTTCTTAGTTTTTTTAACTCAAAATTTCTATTTATTCAAACCTTATTTTAAATGAAGAAGTTTTAGTCGTTTTTTTATAATGTTATTGAAAATAGATCTTATACTTCAATAAAGAAAAAATCATATAATCCATTCTTTAAATATATTTCTTGTTTTTTTTACTTCTTTCCTTAATTTATTAAGCTATGATTTTTACTGCTGCCTATCGTGCTTTACAACGTCTTCTAACTGCGCAATACAGAATGATGATCCTAAAAGTATTGGGAGTTACTTTTTTCGTGCTCGCCATTTTATGGTTATGTGTGCACCAACTTTTTGTGTCTTACTTTTGGCCCTGGATTGCTCAGTTTTTTCCTGGACTCCCTAGTTGGACAGGCTGGTTGGGATTTAGCATGCTTATCATCTTTAATCTTGGTTTGGCTCTTTTGTTGGCTTTTTTTATTGCACCAATCACAGCCATGATTGGTGGTTTTTTCATTGACTCTGCCGCTGAAATCATTGAAAAAGAGGATTATCCAAATAAACCTATTGGACAAGCTATACCATTTGGGCGTTCTCTTATTATTTCCTTTAAATTTGTTATGTTAAGTCTTCTTGGTAATGGAATTGCTTTTATTTTATTCTTTATACCAGGTATCAATTTGATTGCTTTTTATATTATTAATGGCTATTTGCTTGGCCATGAATATTTCTTATTTGCTGCTTACCGTTTTCGAACAGAGCAAGATGCACGTGCTTTTTTACGTAAGCATTACACAACAGTTTTTGGCGCAGGGTTATTGATCGCGGTTTTTGTTTCGATTCCTATCCTTAATTTAACCACACCACTTTTTGCAGCCGCCTTTATGACACATTTACACAAAATGCTTTCCTCAAAAACTATAGCACGCATCACACAATAATAATGCTCCTTAATTTTAAACCTAACAAAACCCGCCGGTCAAAGAAAGCATAATGGGATTGGTTTATACCTTCTATTTCAGTAAAAATAGAAAGCATAAAGGATTTTATACCATTCATGGAAAATGGATTTATACGTTTCATAAGCACAGTTATTAAGACAACGTTGGAAATATTGAGACTATTAAATCTAATAACGTGTGAATACGCAATAAAAATAATATTTTATTTTAGACATTTTATTTTATGTGAAAAGCCCGCGCTTAAAAAAATATTGTTCTGGTATTGGTGTTTCAATAACATAACATTATCATATCCATTATCTTTAATGGATGGGGGTAGTCTTTTTAAAATTTTATATTACAAGGTTTATTTGTTTAAAAATTGTTGATATTAGTGATTAATTGAATGTTCATTTTCATTAAAAGAAAATAAGACATTTGTTAATGGGTGCAAGGAGTGAATTTTAACACCAAAGCCAAAGAATAAAAACAGTTAAATTCCTAAAACTGCTAAGAAACTTGTTATGGAGAATACTATTTATATATATGATTGTTAGACATTAGAAACATTAAAAAACAATAGAGTTACAGTTGTACGTATACTAATAAAAGTATTAAATAGACTTGTTTGTTTAGCCAGCAAAACAAATGTAACCGCTTAAGTTCTATACTCTTTGCAAATTATGCAAGAAATGTGTAATATTCTTAAAGGAAGGCTATAAAGATGAACTGGATTACAAATTATGTCCGTCCTAAAATTAATTCTATATTGGGACGTCGTGAAATTCCAGAAAATCTGTGGATTAAAGACCCTACAAGTGGTGAAATGGTCTTCCATAAAGATCTGGAAGCTAATCAATTTGTTGCTCCCAATTCTGGTTATCATATGCGTATCAGTGCTAAAAATCGTCTCATGCATTTTTTTGATGATGGCCTTTATACTCCTCTTGAAAATCCAAAAGTTGTAACAGATCCTTTAAGATTTCGCGATGAAAAACGTTACATTGACCGATTAAAAGAATACCGTTCTAAGCTCGGTGTTGAAGATAATATTTTAAGTGCACGCGGCACGATTGAGGGATTACCAATTATTGCAACCGTTCAAGATTTCGCCTTTATGGGAGGATCACTCGGTATGGCCTCAGGAGAAGCTATTATCAAAGCTTTTGATACTGCTATTGCCGAAAGATGCCCTTTGGTTCTTTTTACAGCTTCTGGTGGTGCACGCATGCAGGAAGGAACGCTCTCATTAATGCAAATGCCCCGTACAACAGTAGCAATTGAAATGTTGAAAGAAGCAAAACTTCCCTATATTGTTGTGCTGACGAATCCGACCACTGGTGGTGTTACTGCTTCTTACGCTATGCTTGGCGATATTCACATTGCTGAACCTGGCGCTATGATTGGTTTTGCTGGTCCACGTGTGATTCAACAAACGATACGCGAAACTTTACCCGAAGGTTTTCAAAGTAGTGAATACCTTCTTGAACATGGTATGATTGATATGGTTGTATCACGTTTAGAAATGAAAACAACTGTTGCACGTCTTTTACGCTTAATGATGAAACGCCCTGCTGTTGTTAATCCTTCCGATCCATCCCCTACAGATTCTCAAAAATCGCTTTCTACAACAAAAGCAGCTTAAATTCATGCAACAAAGCCAGGTACAAAAGGCAGTAGATGGTTTACTGAAAAACTATCCGAAAAAATTTGATCTTTCTTTAAAGCGTATCGTTCACCTTCTAAAACGTCTTGGGAATCCACATTTAAAACTTGCACCTGTTATTCACATCGCTGGAACAAATGGAAAAGGATCTGCCTCAGCAATTTGCCGTGCTCTTTTGGAAAGTGCAGGCTATCGCGTTCATGTCTATAGCTCACCTCATCTCGTAAACTGGAATGAACGCTGTCGGTTAGGTCAAAAAGGAAGTGGTAAACTTGTCACAGAAAGCCAATTGGCAGAAACAATCTGTGAAATTATAAAAGTAAACCGTCAAGAGCCAATTACTATTTTTGAAATTTTTACAGCTGCTGCTTTTATGCTGTTTAATATATATCCAGCTGATGTTATCATTTTAGAAGTTGGATTGGGAGGACGTCTTGATGCCACCAATGTAATTAAAAAACCAGCTGTATCACTTATTATGCCCATTGATTATGATCATGAACTCTTTCTTGGAAGCACAATTGCCCAAATCGCTTTTGAAAAAGGGGGGATTATCAAATCAAACGTTCCAGTGGTCATCGGAAAGCAAAATTACCAAGAAACTCTTGCTACTTTAATACCCCTTGCCGATAAAAATAAAGCATCTTACTCTCTATTTGATCAAGATTATCAAAGCTATAAAGAACATGGACGTATGGTTTTTCAAAACAATCAAGGTCTCATGGATCTTTCACTTCCTAATCTTACCGGAGATCACCAAATTGCCAATGCTGGTGCATCTCTTGAAGCAGTTTATCAAGCGGGATTTAAACTTTCAGAACAAACAATAAATGACGCTTTGAAAAATATTTATTGGCCCGCACGAATGCAACATCTTACGCAAGGGTATTTAGTTGATCAACTGTCTCCCAATATTGATTTATGGCTCGATGGTGGTCACAATCCTGCTGCTGGAAAAGTTATTGCGGCAGAACTTACACAATGGAGAAAAAAAACAGATCGTCCCATTATTATGATTGCTGGCATGCTCAATACAAAAGATGCTGTCGGTTATTTTCGTCCTTTAGCTAACCTTATCGATAAAATATATACGATACCGCTGATTGACAATAATGCCAGTATCTCTCCAATAGATTTAGCTGAATCGGCTCAAAAAGCAGGAATCGTTGCGACCCCGCAAGCTCACCTACAAGATGCCTTGCATAAGATTAAAGCGGAATATAAAAAGGCTATTGTCCTTATTGGTGGCTCTCTTTATCTGGCGGGTGATATTTTGCGTGACAATAAAACACCACCGTGCTAGAAATTAGTTATTTTTAAATCTTTTAAAAATAAACTTTTTAATCATGCAACTTGATTATACACTTTATCAACATCCTAAACTCATTACTGTTTTTGGCGGCACTGGTTTTGTAGGACGATATGTCGTTGAAACTTTAACTAAGCGGGGGTATCGCGTTCGCGTCGCTGTTCGTTGTCCACAAAAAGCTTATTACATGCTCCAAATAGGAGATGTAGGACAAACCCAAATGCTTAAAACGGATATCAAGCATCGTGCATCTGTTGCACGCGCATTGCTTGGAGCTGATGCTGCAGTGTTTTTACCGGGTAGTTTAAAACAAGCAAATCAATCGAATTTTAAAAATACACAAATTGATGGTGCTTACAATGTTGCTGAATTAACAGCAGAAGCTGGTCTGCCACTCATTTATATGTCAACTCTTGTGGCTAATGAGAATGCTTCATGTCTTTATGCACGTGTTAAGTTTATGGGTGAACAAATTATTCATAACAAGCATCCTCAAGCACTTATTATACGTCCATCCGTTATCTTTGGACCAGAGGATTGTTTCTTTAACACCTTAGCAGATTTGTCACGCTTTTTACCAATTATGCCTCTTTTTGGAAGTGGAAAAAGTAGATTACAACCCGTGTATGTTGGTGACGTTGCCGAATTTATCACGCGTGCTTTAGATGGGCAGATTGCTTGGGGGAAAAATTATGATCTTGGAGGACCCCAGATTATCACCTTCCAAAATGCTCTTGAAAATATACTAAAAATCATTCATCGTAAAAAAACAATTCTATCCATACCTCTTTCTGTCGGTCTATTGATTGGAGGGATTTTTGAAACGATTGGTAAATTGCCTTTTATACCAACACTCGTGACAACTAATCAGATACGTTTCTTACAAGTGGATAATATTGTTTCTCAAGAAGCTATAGAAAATGGATATACTTTAGAAGGGGTGGGTATTACTCCTAGAGCAATGGCTGCTTTCTTGCCAAGTTATCTCTGGAGATTTCGTCCACATGGTCAATTTTCGCAAAACTTACTTGTCTAAAACAAATGCCTTTAGAACTTAGTTAATTATTTGCTTGGTGATTAATAGCTTGTTGTTAGCTGCTTTAAATTAAAGTGTTAAATTTAAATAGAGTGATGTTTTTGCTTTTTAAATGCTCTATTCAGTACCACAAAAAATGCTCTCTCGTACATTTATAGTGTTTTGACAAAACCATTAAAAACAGGAAAAAAGCGTTTATTATAAACTGTTTTTATATAAAAGCAGATGCAACATTGAAATCAAAAAGAACCAGTCCTGGATTGCCTTTCATAAATCTAAAAATGATCATCTATGATTCTGCATTATATTATTTTGTTAAAAAGCTTAATAATGATATTCGAGAAAAGTAACAATGTCTTTTTCAATAATCGCATGAATGAGTAGAATAAAAGATACTATTCTTGATATTATCTCATTAAAAAATCGATATAAAAACTGTGACGTAATGCATAATTTTTATTATTTAAAAGGTATTTCTTGAGAGATTTTTAAAAATTGTAAAGATCGATGAAAAAGATAGATTTTTGTTTTTACCTTTATGCCTGCATATTTTTTAACTTAGCTTGTGTTTAACTTCAAAAATTACTTAAAAGATATAAGTGATATTTATCTGCCCTACTCTGACATATAAAAAGTTGGAGTTATTTATAAGCAACAAATTGATTTTAAATATAATTTATCATTTTTCATGTTGAATTTCTCCCAAATATCATTAGTTTTTCTTATTCCAAACTTCTTTTACGTTGAATCAATTAAAATTACTTTCTTGCATATCATTAAGTGGGAGACTCATATAGGTGAAAATATGATAAAAAAGTGTAAAAATGCTTCTAATGAATCATCTCAAGAGCCAAAGGCTGTCTCCCCCCCTCCAAAATTGTTGTAACATCTAAGAGCTGAAAAATTGTGTGATGGGATCAGCTTGCTCTTTATATTAAGCGTAAAGATGGCGATGCTTTATAGATTTTATATTATTTATGAAGTTTTATCTTATTCATGGGGGCTTTATCGTACACCTTTCATGGTAGCCATTGCGTTACGATTACCGTTAATCATGAGAAGCGTTACGAAATAAGCTTGAAAGGTCTCTTAAAAAAAGTACACGAATGTGTAGCACAAATATATTTTGTTTATGGCGTTTTGTTCTGCATAAGAGACATGGATCCCATAAAAGAACGCAAGAAACAAAAGCGTAAAGCAGTGCATCAATCTTCATTATTTAAAAGACTTTACTCTAGAAACTTTTGAAAATCGTAAAACCAAATTAAAGAAGGATGGTAAAAATGAAAACTAGCTTTAACCTTTGCATTTTTATATTTCCCCTAAATTAAGCTGCATTCTTGTTTCAGAGATTACGCAAACAAAGATATGCAATACTCTTGTTTCTATTTGGCATATAAAAACTGATACAGCCCGTAAAGCACTAAACCATCTCAATCTTTGTTTCAAACATATAGCTGCCTTGGAATTAGATATTGGTTAGTAAGTAACAAAAAAGTATGCGTTTTCTTAGGAAATCAACGTCATAAAATATAAAACATACCGGCAATGGATTGGAAAGATATATTGAACTTTTATCAGCCACTGAATAAAATGATAACTATAAAACATCTGGCTTTGCATTTACTTATCTTTACAGAGGACTATATATTTTTTGCGTCATATTCATAAAGATCACATTAAGGGTAATATATAAACATTTCTTGGCTAGAGAATATTAAAACTGGAAAGTTCATGAAGAAGCGGTCACATGATAACATTATAGATTTTGACGTACCTTTATTATCAAAAAAACACAAGTTATTAAAAAACTCCATTATATCCTTACAAAGTAATTATTTTTTTCTCGCCAATTATGAGGCCCTTTAAAGGAAAATTCATAAATGTTTATATGAAAAAATTCAACTTGAAGTATATTTTTATAAATTTTGCTCTTATTGTCGCTATTGATTAGCATTTCATACATTTTGAAAACTGAAAATTTTTTGATATGTTTTGTTTATATAACCACACTTATCATGAAGTTTTTTTTACCCTGTCGGTATCATCATTACTCAAGTCCATAAATGTATATTTTTTGCACAAATTTATGGAGATTTTAAAAAGACTTTTTCACATAAAGAAGTCCTGCTTCTTGTCTTGCATTTTTTTTAAATTTCTCCTACCGTCTTGGAAAAATTGATTTTAAAGGAATAAAAAATGACAGCTCAAGATTTTGTTGTCAAAGATATTGCACTTGCCTCTTATGGTCGTAAAGAGCTTGAAATTGCTGAAACTGAAATGCCTGGTTTGATGGCTTGTCGCAAAGAGTTTTCCTCCAGTCAACCTTTACGCGGGGCGCGTATTTCAGGCTCATTGCACATGACAATTCAAACAGCCGTTTTAATTGAAACATTAAAAGAAATTGGCGCAGATATACGATGGAGCTCTAGTAATATTTTTTCTACGCAAGATCATGCAGCAGCAGCTATTGCCGCAACTGGTATTCCTATATTCGCTGTTAAGGGTGAAACATTGGAAGAATATTGGACTTATATAGATGCAATTTTTCAATGGCCTGATGGTAATCCTTCCAATATGATCCTAGATGATGGTGCTGATGCCACAAACTATATTTTGATGGGAAGTCGTGCAGAACAAAATAAAAATATCCTCTCGTATCCCAAAACAGAAGAAGAAGAATGTTTTTTCAAACAAATCCAAAAGCGTATGGATGCAGCGCCAGGTTTTTTTACACGACAGCGCGCAGCCATCAAAGGTGTAAGCGAAGAAACCACAACAGGTGTAAACCGTCTTTATCAATTACAAAAAGAAGGGCTTTTGTCTTTTCCTGCTATTAATGTCAATGATAGCGTTACTAAATCAAAGTTTGATAATAAATACGGATGTAAAGAATCATTGATCGACGGAATTCGACGTGCAACAGATGTAATGATTGCTGGTAAAACAGCCATTGTCTGTGGTTATGGTGATGTAGGAAAAGGCTCAGCCGCATCTCTTTCAGGTGCTGGAGCTCGTGTTAAAATAACAGAAATCGACCCTATTTGCGCTCTTCAAGCGGCTATGGATGGCTATGAAGTTGTTAATTTGGATGATGCTGCCTCCAGTGCTGATATTATTATCACAACAACAGGCAATAAAGATGTTGTCCGTTTAGACCATATGCGACAAGTAAAGGATATGTGTATTCTTGGAAATATTGGTCATTTTGATAACGAAATCCAAGTTGCAGCTCTTAGAAATTTGCCGTGGACAAATATTAAGCCACAAGTTGATATGATCACCTTTCCTGATGGAAAACGCATCATTTTGCTCTCTGAAGGCCGTTTATTAAACCTCGGTAATGCAACGGGGCATCCTTCTTTTGTCATGTCAGCCTCGTTTACCAATCAAGTTTTAGCGCAAATTGAACTCTTTACCCGTGCAGAACACTATACAAATAAAGTTACTACTTTGCCTAAATATCTTGATGAAAAAGTTGCACGTCTCCATCTTGATCGGTTAGGAATAAAATTAACTGTTTTATCAGAAGAACAAGCCGCTTATATTGGAGTTACACCACAAGGACCTTATAAACCAAGCCATTACCGTTACTAAATGTTTCCTTGGATTTTAAAAAGGGAAAAATTTCGTGCTCAGCTTTGGTGACCATACCCCCAAAGAAAAAGCTCAAAAAATGATTCGAATCTATACATCTGTATTTTGCCTTTTTTTCTTTTTTTCTCCGACATGTACTGTTGCTCAGTCATTGGAAAGTTATTTACCATTCTCTTTCACCTTGCTAAATGGTCCATGGCTACTTTTAGCACTGTGTGGAGGAATTTCTTGCGCTTCACTTCTTACGTGTATGATTGTTATCATGCACGCAAAAAAAACTGCACAGAAATCTTTGAAGGTAATTCAAGCAAATTTTTCTGAAAAATTAAAATATTATGAATGGATTTTTAAAGAAACCGAGCAGTTGCTTCTTATTTGGGAAAATCCAACAACTTTACCCCATGTCGTTGGTGCCCTTTCCGCATTGCAAAAAATAGGTATTGATCAGAAAGATTTTCAGCGCTTTGAGCTCTGGGTTGAAGAAAATTCTCTACGAGAACTTGATTATGCATTGGCTCAACTACGTTGTAAGTGTCACCCTTTCGAATTTTTTATCACCACTATAAATAACGTGTTGCTACAAGTGACGGGGGTTATTGTTGGAACAGTCGCCATTGCTCGGTTTCAGGATATCTCCAAACAACAAAGTGAAAATGCTCGCTTACAGAAAGATATCACCCACCTTATTACTGAACTCAGAATGCAGCGCAATCTTCTTGATCTTATTCCAGAACCCGTATGGATAAAAGATTGTGAAGGAAAAATTTGTTTTGTCAATCGTGCTTTTAGAGAGATGACAAACTTTCGTGAAGGCAATGAGGAAGTGGAAGATCTTTTCAATGAAAACACACAACGCAAAACAGATGAAATAGAAACAGTTTTTCAAGAACATGTTCACACAGTTATTGATGGAGAACGACACCGTTTTTACCTCACACGTATTACAACAACCGAAGGGATGGCAGCCTTTGCACGTGATGATAGCGCATATGAAAATCTTGCTCATGAATTAAGATATGTTCTTCAAAGTCATTGTGAAACACTTGATCAAATTTCAACAGCTGTAGCCATCTTTGATAAAAATCAAAAATTAAAATTTTGCAATCATGCTTTTAAAATTTTATGGCCCTTGGAGAGTTCCTTTTTAGAAAGTGAACCAAGCCATACATTGTTTCTTGAACGTTTACGTGAAAAAGGGCTCATTGCTGAACACCCTGATTGGCGTGCTTGGAAAGAAGAACTTTTTAAAGCCTATCGGCAAACAGAATCGAACCAACAAATTTGGAATCTTCCAGATGGGCGTACGGTGCGTGTTGTATCGAACCCTCATCCACAAGGAGGGGTCACGTGGCTTTATGAAAACCTTACAGAAAAAATTGATCTTGAGCGCCGTTATAATACACTGATTAAAATACAAGGTGAAACACTTGATAAACTTTCTGAAGGCGTGGTTGTTTTTGGCACTGATGGACGCCTTCGTTTATCGAATCCTGCCTTGTCGAAACTGTGGTCGCTTCCTTATAATTTACTGGTAGAAGGAACCCATATTACACAATTACAAAACCATTGTTCCGCCTTAACCTTGGGACAAGAATGGAATAAATTCACCAAATTTATTACCGGTTTTGCTGAAAAACGCGAAACATTTTCGGGTCGTATAGATCTTAAAAATGATATGATTATTGACTACACTCTGGTTCCTCTTCCTGATGGACAAACGATGCTTACTTTTGTGAATGTTACCGATACTGTCCATGTTGCACGTGCTCTTCAAGAAAGAAATGAAGCATTAGAAAGTGCTGATCGTTTACGTAATGAATTTGTTCAACATGTTTCCTATGAATTGCGTACACCTCTCACTAATATCATTGGATTTTCCGATATTTTACGTGATCAAATTTTCGGCTCTATCAACGAACGTCAACAAGAATATCTTGAGCATATTCATTCAGAATCAGGAACTCTTTTAAATATTGTTAACGATATTCTTGATCTTGCCACCCTTGATGCAGGCATTATGGAGTTGGACATAAAATCTGTTAATATTGCTGATGCGATGATACAAGCAGTAGCACGTGTAGAAGATCGCCTTAATGGACGTCATATTACGCTTTTACAACAAATTTCTCCGTCTTTAAGCTCTATTTCTGCTGATGAAAAACGTTTACATCAAATTTTTGTGAATGTCCTGAGCAATGCCATTAACTTTGCAACAGAGGCAAGTACTATTGAGTTTTGCGTCGATGAACAAGACGATAACATTGTCTTTAGCGTTCACAATGAGGGTTTTGATATCCCTGAAGACATCCTTGATCGTATTTTTAAACGCTTTTCTTCCCATTCACACCATGGTGGACGTGCAGGAGCGGGGCTTGGTCTTTCACTTGTAAAAAGTTTCGTTGAACTACATGGTGGACATGTTGAAATTCTTACCGGTTCTGGAAAAGGAACAACAGTGAAATGTTTTTTTCCACTCCCCAAAGGAGATAAAATTTTTTAACTATACCCTCTATTATAACAAAAATTTTTTATTCATTTCATGGAACTCTTAATGAATTTTAGTTTTTTTCTTGAAAATGAAGAAGCAACAAAGCTTTTTGCACGAAATTTAGCCCTTTCTTTAAAGCCAGGGGATCTTGTAACACTGCAAGGAGATCTTGGAACTGGAAAATCAACCATTGCACGTACAATCATCCAAACACTTGCTGATGATAACACAATAGATGTCCCAAGCCCTACTTTTACTCTTGTACAAAGCTATCAACTTCCACAGTTTGAAATTATTCATGCTGATCTTTATCGTCTTTCTATAGCAGAAGAAATTGATGAATTAGGACTTTATGAAGCAAAAGAGAAAAGTATTTTACTTGTTGAATGGCCAGAAAGAAGCGCTGATTTTTTAGAGCTTGCTACTTTTGCACTCACCTTAAAATATGAGGTACATGGGCGTCACATAACACTTAGATCAGCACAACATTCCATTGAACGTTTGCAACAATCTTTTGCAATTCACGCATTTAAAAAAACAAAAGCGAATCATGGACATAATTATTTTAGTTAGTGATATCTCAGTATGTACCTATGAAATTTGAAATAATAAATAACATCAAGAAGTGCCTTATGGATGCACCAACAATGAAAATAAAACATGAACGTTTTTATAGAACAACAGCATATAAGAATGGCTTAACTTATAAAGGACATCAATAAATTTGGAAAAATTAATCAATTTATTTTAGAAAATCTGGATACCGGCAATTTTGATTTTACCCCTCATATTTTTGTGAAAGATTTCGAAAAAAGTCTTTTGATTTTAGAATAGTGTAAAGAAATTTTAAATTAAAGTAGTAACTCTTTAGTATATGACCTGTAGAGAATTGTTTGCTTCTTTCTACTTATTGTGAGCTTTAGAAAAGTAATTCGTAAAATTTTTGTTTTAAATCTCCTTTGTATAATTGCTAAGCACACCAAACAAAAATTTCCTTATTGCTAGATTGATATTTGCCTTTTTATGTGTTGAAAATACTATCTATCTCGATAGCCTTATCCAAGAAGAAAATACCTTTGTGAAATTATCATTCACCCAATATTCTTGACGCGCATAAAAGTAAGGAATTGTTTGCATTGGTTTGATTAACTTTTAAAATGGCTGAAGAACCCCAGTTATCTATGATCTTGTTTCTTTAGCACAAAATTCCTATGTGTTTATTCCACCAACATCTGAAGAAAAAGTTCTCGATACCTATTGCAATGCACAGCATCAACCGCCATCATCTTTCAATGAAGCGAATTCTATACACTTGATGCATTTGCAAGCGCCTAATGAATTTAGAAAACTTTCAGAATTTTTACACGTCCCCACCAGCGTAATGGAAAGTCACTTTATTTTAAATCTATCTTCCATCTATAGGATTATTTTATTCATAATCTTTCATAATAAACTCTTGACACCATTTATAAAGTTGATAAGGAAACGTAATTTCTTTTTCAAGAAACAAGCTTATATTTAAGTTGAAAAAATTCAATGCTTTAATTTTAGAAGCATATTTTTAGAGCGATTTTGATTTTTATTTTACTAAAAGAGGTTAATCTAAATTTTGAGTGATCTTTTGAAGAGAATGCTTTTTCCAATATTTGTATTGAAAGAGGCTATAGCAATCTTAAATTTTATCTATTTGTCTTGAATAGATCTCCTAAAATTTTATACAACTGACATTTCTTAACCAAAATTTGTTTCACTATTTTTAAACTATAATTCTCAAAACACATTTGGTATGTTAGTGAAAATTTTCAATCTCATAAAATATAATTTTACAATTTTTATTATTTGTTGGGACGACAGGTATATATTTTACAGTTTCTAATTTTAGAAATCGTAAATTTTATTTTTTAATATAAGATCCACCTCATTAAAACAAAACGTAATCTTTAAACACATACAACTCATTTTAGCAGAAACTTCAAATTATTCGATGTTTTAATGTTTTTTTCTACATTATAAAAAAACACAGCGCAAAATTTACGAGCCGTGGTGATAATAATGTTTTTGCATTTCATTATTTGCATTATCGTTTTTTTATGTTTTGTCCATATATGGAAATTTTTTAATAAAGGTTGCTCGATTAAATTATGCATAAAAATGTAGATTTTTAAAATCAATTAACATTTTTATTTTATTCATTTTTTTTATTAAAATATATTGCAGGAAAGAATATTTAAAAAAATCAAAAGGAGAGATAAAATTTCTCTCCTTTATAGTTACTATGTATGGAATTAACTAAGCCCATCTTTTATCCACTCATCAAGACGTCCTTTAGGGACAGCGCCAACCATATTCGATGAAACATGTCCATTTTTAAACATTAATAATGTAGGAATAGAGCGCACTCCATATTGGGTAGCCAATTCCGGATTTTCATCAATATTCACTTTGGTAATTTTAACTTTATTTTGCATTTCTATTGAAATTTCATCCAAAATTGGAGCAATCACTTTGCAAGGACCACACCATTCTGCCCAGAAATCAACCACAACAGGGGTGGAAGAGGTTAAAACTTCACTTTCGAAATTGTCCTTATCAACTTTTATACACGTCATTGATTTATCCTTTATATTTATTTCTATACATTGGTATGATATCAACTCATATCAAGTTATTTCAAAATAAATTATTAAGGGGCTTTTTTACACCAGATACTGCGCATTATATTTGTATGGATGATTTTGTGAATATAAAAAAGCGTAAAGATGTATTGAAGGAAATATGATACTTATAAGGCTATTTCATCAAGAAATGTTTCGAGTTTTTTGGGAGGAAGTTTAAAAATTTTTGCTTCTTTACTGTAGATAAGCAAAGCTTGAACATCTTTATCAGGATGAATAGCTTGTAACAATTTTCGGTAAAGAGCCATTTGCAACCAATAATGGGAAGCAATAGCAGCTTCATTTTCTGGTGGGGTTCCTGTTTTAAAATCGGCAAAGATAATGCTGTCTTGCGTGACGTAGAGACGATCAATTTGACCAGAGATTGCTTGCTCTTTTCCATGAATTTTTACAATGCCCATTAAGGAAACCTCAGCACGTGAATGCTCAGAGAAAAGAGGTTTAAGGTCAACATGATCTAGCATTTTCCAAATATGGCGAAGAGCATCTTCTCTTTGGCTTTCAGACCAATGAGAGGCTTTGATATTGAGATAATTCCGAGCGTAATCTTGACGTTTTTGTGGGGGGTAATCGGGTAAATATTGTAACAATCGATGAATGAGATTACCATATTCAATAGAAAAAGCTTTATTGGTGTTTGTTTCTCCTAAAACGGGTGATGTAGTAAGCTGTTTTGAACTTGAAGAAAATTCTGTATCAGCTTCAATGAAAAGACCTGCAATTGAGGGTTTTAACGGTTTTGGTAGCACTGGTTCTGCTGATACTTTATGGGAGAAAAAAGCAGGCAAAGGTGGTAAGATTTGGCATTCAGTACTGCTTTTTTTTGGGTTTGTAGAAACAGAAAAGGGAGATGTAATGCAATAACGCCAAGCCGCAATATCTTCCGCAGGCCCCTTTATAGCAACCGCATGCGATTTGAGGGCTTTTTTTACCAGTTGCAACCATGTATGAGATGGCGCTTTTTGACTTTTATATCCACAAATAAACAAGCGATCTTCAGCGCGTGTCATTCCTACATAAAGAAGGCGCCTATATTCTTCTTCTGCGCGCTCTTTTAAATGTGAAATTGCTTGTTTAGAAAGCTTTGTATCAAACTTTTCGTTGGGACGCCAAATAAAGGCTTGTTTTTCATTCCCCTGTGCCTTGTCTAAAGGAACTTTAAGTAAGTGAGGAGCATGCTGAGGATGCCAAATCGCACTACCAGGATCAACTAAAAACACAACAGCAGCCTCTAGCCCTTTTGCGGCATGAACAGTCATAATACGAATTTCTTCGTTATTTTGTTCAAATTCACGTTTAATTTCTGGTTCGCTTGCACTTAATGTTTCTAAAAAAGCCTGTAACCCTGGTAATCCTTTCTTTTGAATAGTAAGCGTATAATCCATAAAAGCATCGAGCACGTCATTTGCTTCAGACCCTAAACGGGCTAGAATTTTTTGTCGTCCCTTATCGTTGTTCAGAATATAGCTATAGAATTCGAAAACCGGTATTTGGTCCACTAAAGCACGATAATAGCTCAGCTTTTCAAAAGCATATTTAAAAGATATATGCGATGATGTATGGGTACACAGACTTTGCCAAAGAGAGCCGGTGCGGTATGCGGCAAGCTGATAGAGCTCCTCTTCACTAAGAGAAAAAAGAGGACTTTTTAAAACACAAGCAAGAGAAAGATCATCTTGTGGCTGCAAAACAAAACGCGCAAGCGCCATTAAATCACGGATACTAATATGTTTGATGAGTTGTAAACGATCAGCTCCTGCTACGGGAATATTGCGGTATTTAAAAGCACGCGTAAGAGCTGAAACAAATTGATCACGTTTACGAACCAAGATCATAATATCACTTGCTCGTATCAAGCGACCTTTTGCTGGAAGCATTTCGCCTTTTTGTAACCAGTCGGCAATAGTTTCAGCAATTTTTTCTGCTAAACGGACTTCGGGTGTATCTAAATGATCAACAACTTTATGCCACTCTTGAGGAAATTCACTTGTTTTTTTGGAAATGGCATCCCATATAACAACTTCACCTGGACTCTGAACACGAATAGCTTCATGCACCGTTTTTGTATTTTCTGCTGAAAGTCCTTTATAGTTTTCTGGTGTTTCAAAAACAAGATCAACACTTTTAAGAACATCTGCTGTAGAGCGAAAAGAATAATGCAGTTGTATCTTTTCAAATTGCTGATTTGTTTGCCGTACTTTTTTTTGAATGATTCGTCCATTTGCAGCAAAGTTTTCTGGAGCAGCACCTTGAAAAGAATAAATAGATTGCTTTTCATCTCCAACAGCAAAAAGAGTCCGTATATTTGTTCGTTGGCTATAACCGGAAAAAAACTCTTGTACCAATAATTGAATAATTTGCCATTGCTCAGGGTTGGTATCTTGTGCCTCATCAAGTAAAATATGATCAAGTCCACGATCAAGTTTATAATGCACCCATTGGCTTGCACCTTTACGTTGTAACAAATGAAGCGTACGCTCAATAAGGTCATCAAAATCTAAGAAGCCATTGGCTTTTTTCAGATTCGTATAGATTTTGAGATAAACGGCACAGAGCTGAAAAGCAGCCATATTGAGAGCCGCAACTTTTGCGCATTGATATTTCTCTAAAAGAATAGAAAGCTTGCTTTGTTTATCTTCAAGCATTTGTTGAATAAAAGGCCACATTTCATCTGATTCTTTACGAGATAAATGCGAAAAATTACGCGGCTCACCTTTTGTTGTAAAATAAATATCAGAAATAATATTGAGAATATTTGTCTCATCACGCACCTTTTCTAATTGAGAAAGTTTTTCCACCATATCCTTAAAGCTTTGACTACCATTGGTTTCACAATACTTAAGAGCATAAAGAGGAAGGCGCGCAATCTGTTGAATTTGTTCCTGTAGATATTGGTTTGTTTCATTGGGCGCTAAATTAAAAAGCGCACGCAATTTGTCTTCTCCATTTTCAGATAAGAGAGAAGATAAAAAATCAGACAGTTTATGTTGCTTTTCTGTTGCTTCATAGAGCAATTGGTTAAAAGTATGCTCGCTGATAACTTTAAGTAAATGTTTTAAAGCAGGTTGTACATCATGATGTGCTAAAAGTTGGCAACGAGCTTCTTGTAGCAATTTTTTTCGACTAATATCATCGGGAAGTTCGAAATGCCCTGCAATATTGGCTTCTAACATAAATTGATGCAAAAGAGATTCACAAAAAGCATGAATCGTTTGGATCTTTAAACCACCAGGTGTTTCGAGAGCACGAGCGAAAAGTTGTCGTGCATAAGTTAATTTTTGTGCATTGACGGGTTTCTTTTCAAACCGTGCTAATGTTTCTTGTAGCTGTGCATCATCGAGTTCATTCCAGCTAGAAAGCGTGTGAACAATTCGCGATTGCATAACAGCAGCAGCAGCTCTTGTATAAGTAAGACATAAAATACGTGCTGGAGGAGTACCATTTAAAAGCAAACGAATAACACGTTCACTTAAAACGTGCGTTTTTCCAGATCCAGCATTTGCAGAAACCCACACGTTTTTTTGCGGATGTGTTGCCGTTGCTTGCGCATCAAGGGCTGCTTCAGGTATAGGAAAAAAAGTCATGATTGTTCTGCTTTATGAAGACCACTTGACCATTCCCATAATCGTGCCAAATGATCGTAATCACCCTCATATGGTTTTGATATAGGGACGGCATGTGAAAGATAGCCTTGTTGTGGATTTTGATAATAAGTTACGAGTGCAATAATCTTTTCCCATGCAATTTCACCAAGTTTAACAGCAGTTAAATGCGTTTTTTCTTTTTGTTTATTTAAAAGAATTGATTGCGATTTAATTTCACCTTTTCCATTAAGAGGAATGTAAAATAAATTTGAAGGAGTGAGATCTTGAAAATCTGGAAAGGCCCCTTCCATAAGTAAAGCTGTTTCTAAAGCCAATTGCGGAAATAATAATTCACGAACTTGTTTTGATGAAGGAGGAGTTCCAGTTTTAAAATCTAAAATTTCAACCGTTTTATCTGGCAAAATATCAATACGATCAGCACGCCCTGAAAGGGTTACCCCTGTTGTTCCTACAGAAATTTTTTGTGATACCACTTCAGCATATCGTTCTCGCGGTCCTAAATTTTGTTCCCATTGAATAAGGCGTGGAGCAAGATTTTCAAAACTATTCCACCAAATTAATTCAATATCAGATGGAAAATTGAATTTATCAAATTCTTTACGTCCAATAGCAAGCAATACATCTAATGCATTTTCAGCATTTGGATTTTTTACTTGTGTACAAAAATTTGCAAGAATAGCATGATAAAGTATTCCGCGTTCAGGAGAACTAGGATCATGAATAAGTGCTTTAAGTGGTTTGAGCCGTAAGATTTTTTTTGCATAAATAGCATAAGGATCACACCGTAATGTTTTTATTTCAGTGACTGTAAAATGACGTGGACGCATATTAAGGGGGGGTACAGGGCAAGGACGTTCCACCTCAGAAATGAGGTTTGTATGATCAAGCATCTTTGTCCAATGAAGTAGTATTTCACCTCGTGCACGGATCTGTTTCCAAACTTGTTTTCCTACAACTGTTTCTATACGTTGTAACCAGCGTGAAGGAATGGAAGGCGTATGATCAACTCGCAACGCGCGACTCATCACCACTTTATCCATTCCCATAGCCCATTGAAAATCATGTGCGGAAAGACCAATACGCTTTTCTGGCGGTTCCAGAGTTAACATCATTTTCATTGGTCGCGATAAAAAAGCATCGTTTCGGGTTGAGATCGGCCATGATCCTTCATTAAGACCGCCAATGATCACTGTATCAACTGTTTGCAAACGTGATTCCAAAGTACCCCAGATAAATAAACGCGAATGTCCTCCAGGAGAAGGTATGACGGAACGGGTCGCTATTATAGCAGAAAACATAGCCGGCCATTCGTAAATAGGAAATGTTAGTCCTGATTGATCGCTGACTAATTCACGTAAAAAATTTGATAAGGCTTGTCCTGCTTCATGTTGATAAAGATGCGCAAGAGAATTATCCTCATTGCGACCAAAACTCTCAAAAACCTCAACAGTTGCTATTGCAGCCTCGTTGATTGTGCATTCTTTCTCTAGTTTCATAAGAGACATTAAAGGTTCAACAGCTTTTCTCAAAAGATGGCAAAGGAGACGTGCTTCTTCAAATTTCTGCTGATCAAGGGCGTTGATTTCAGAACGATTATGGGAATATGTTTCAATCCATTTTTCAAGAAATTGATCACACTGGCAAAGATTAATACGCCCGATTTTACCTCGAAGAACAAAAAGTTCAAAATTTTCTGCCATTTCGCGTAAGCGATGACGATTTTGTTGGAGTGTTGTCAGTGGATGCTTAAGAAGAGAAAGAAAAGCAATGGGATCATCAGGTTGAAACACATTCTCTAAGATAAGTCGCAAAAGCGTTGCAGGCAAGGTTTGTGCAAGTGGTATTCCCCCTGAATCATTTGCTTCAATTCCAAATCGCTGTAATTCCGCAGCAACACGGCGGGCTAAATTACGGTCATTTGTAATAAGGGCTGCGGTTTTTTGGGGTTCTTCAATAGCATTGCGTAAAGCAACAGCTATAGCGAGAGCTTCTTCACGTTCATTTATAGCTTCAATAAATGACCAATCCGCACAAAGGTCCTCATAATCATCACGGACAATTTGTATCCATTTATCTGTCGTAGAAGCTGGTCGGAATGCTTCCGATAAAAGAGCCATTCGCCTTTTCTTTGTGCTATTCTGTTGGCCAATTTCGCAAACATGACGACGTTGACACTCCATCAGAGAAAGAAGTTTTTTTAAATGATATTGAGGATGGCTAAAAAAATTTTCTGCAAGATCAAAAAAATCACAAGCCGTTTTTTCCTTATTGCTGGTGCTGAGTGCATTCCATTGTTCTTCATCCATATAAAAATCAAGTCCAGGAAGAACAACAGCTCCTTTTGGTAGAGAGGCTATAACCTTTAAAAGATGAGAAACTGCGGGAATAGAACCTGACACACCAGCTGCAATGATAGGTTTATTAGGTTGTGTGCGTCGTAAAGTCTCTGCATGTATTGTGAGTGCTTGATTACGCCATTCAGCGGGATTACTTCGTTGCTTTTCTTTCAAAATTTGTGGCCAATTTTGCGTAACAATAGTCAGGAAATCAAGCGTTATTTGCCACCATTCAGCAACCATATCAGGGGCAATATCTTTAAGTTTCGACCAATCTGCTCCTTCTGTTTCAATTTCATCCATCAAATGTGCTAAATCTTGTGCAAGCCAAATTGCATCAGCACTATGAGCTGGAATGAGCACATCTTCTGTACCAAACATGGCCCGTAGATGTGCAGGCAAATTTTCTCGCCATGGACGAATAAGACGCGCTAAAAGCAAAAGACGCTCAATTTCTCCAATGGGTGAATTCAAAGCATTGGTATGATTTCCAATAAAAAGAGAACTGTCTTCATCGACATCTCCTAAAGCATGTATGGTTGGCAAAAAAGTTGATTGTGTACCACTTCTTTCAAAAAAGGCTGAACGCAAAGCGCGAGCAGCACGGCGTGTCGGAACATAAATAAGGCTATCGGCAAGAGCAGTTTGAATATCTCCATTTGAAGCAAAATTATCAATGAGGATACCAGAGAGCAATGCATCAACAAAATGAGGCAAAAAAGCAGTTCCCGAAGAAATAGAAAAGACACGCGGTTTATAGGCCATATGATCTCATATTTGGGATAATAAATTTCATTTTATTGATTATTTGCATAATTGTGACTTTATACAAAATTTATACAAGGAAAAACTGAAAAACCATATTTATACAGAAGATTTTTTAGCTTAGAGTTTTTAAAAATATTGAAAGACATTCCGTATCTTAAGTCATCGTGAAAAAATGTTAAAATTTTAAAAGGCATCAAAAAGTATAATAAGTGTACTATAACTTATTGAATATAAAAATTAAATTTACCGAATTCTTTATACAGTGCGACCTGAAAATATCTTTTATTAGACCCCATTATTTTCAAAAAAATAGATTCATGAGATTGCAGAATTTAAAAAGTCAGTTTCGTGAATAATATTTTCAAATTTTCATAAAAAAACTTGGAAAAAAATAACAACATCCCCCATTTCAAAATGAAAATAGATCTCTTTGATGGAAAGAATTTTGCAAAAGACTATCGTGAAATCCTTTATCTGTTTAGAGTTACATTCCTTATGCGAAATGGAATCTTCAAAACAAAATATCATTATATTTTAATTTTACAGGCTTTTGTTTTCAAAGAAACATCCTTCTTCGCACTTGAGCCTATCTCATAATGCCACCCTGCACATAATAAAATGAATAATGTAACATAAAATATTCCGTACATCGGATGAGATTAATCACATACCCACCACTTTTACTTCAAACCACCATCATCATTTTCTTTACCCTCACATAATATTTAAAAAGCTCTTAGCCATAGAGAGGATTTATAAGGAGTATCTTATTTTTTCCTTAAGTGTTTTTACACGCATACCAATTCTATTTATGATGTACAAATCAATGATTTCGATTGTTTTAATATAAGAAACTTATAATATTCAAATTCCTCATCCAATGCAAAAAAACAATAAATCATATAAAATATTTTTCTCTATTTTAAGAATACATTTGATAATCTTTAAAAGTAGCAAACTTTATTTTAGGAGCTCTTTCTGCCTCATAATTTAATGAAAAATGATTCTCTGCTAAAAAAACAGGATCCCCTTCCAAATCATACGCAATAGCAGATCGATGATTGCTGAGAAACTTTTGCAACTCATCCTTGCTTTGCGCTGAAATCCAACGACATAAATTAAAACGCGCAGCCTCAAAACTCACTGGCAAAGAATATTCTATTTTCAATCGCTCTTTTAAAACATCAATTTGCAAAGCTCCAATAACCCCAATGAGAGAAGGTGCTCCATCATCAGGTATAAACAATTGCACAACCCCTTCTTCAGCCATTTGTTGTAAAGCTTCTTTAAGCTTTTTTGCTTTCATTGGATCACCCAAACAGACACGACGCAAAATCTCTGGTGCAAAATTTGGTACTCCCTTAAAAAGAATATCTTCTCCTTCAGTCAAAGTATCACCAATACGCAATGTTCCATGATTAGGAATCCCTACGATATCACCAGCATAGGCTTGATCAGCAATTTGGCGTGAACGCGCAAAGAAAAACTGTGGAGCCGAAAGTGTTATAGGCTTTCCTGTTCGAACTAACTTTGTCTTCATACCACGTTCAAGTATTCCTGAACATACTCGAAAAAATGCAATGCGATCACGATGATTAGGATCCATATTCGCTTGAATTTTAAAAACAAATCCTGTCATTTTAGGTTCGGTTGCTATGATATTGCGCTGATCTGCACTTTGATTACGAGGGCTTTGACCAAAATCAATAAGCGCATTGATTAAATCACGAACACCAAAATTTCGTAAAGCTGAACCAAAATAAACCGGCGTCATATGACCTTCACGGAAAGCTTTAAGATCAAAACTTTTGCAAACACTTTGAGCGAGTTCTACCCCTTCAATAAAAGTTGAACGTTGATATTCAGGAAGTAAATGGACAACCTCTCTGGGACTTGAAACTATCCGCTGTTTTATCTCATCATCTTTTTGACGAAAACGATTATGATAAAGATCATAGGTACCAACAAAATCTTTACCCGTCCCAATGGGCCATGTTATAGGCGCGGTATCAAGCGCAAGTTTTTCTTCAATTTCATCTAAAAGCTCTATAGGATCACGTGCTTCACGATCCATTTTATTGATAAAAGTAACAATAGGAATATCCCGCATTCGACACACTTCAAACAGTTTCAGCGTTCTAGGCTCAATTCCTCGGGCCCCATCCAACACCATGACAGTACTATCAACGGCTGTAAGCGTACGATAGGTATCGTCTGCAAAATCTTCATGACCTGGGGTATCTAGGAGATTAAAAATATGATTTTCATATTCAAACGTCATCACCGAAGTTACAACAGAAATACCACGATCACGCTCAATATTCATCCAATCAGAACGGGTCTGAATACGATCTTTTTTGGCTTTTACTTCTCCTGCAAGTTGGATAGCACCACCAAACAATAAAAGCTTTTCCGTCAATGTTGTTTTCCCAGCATCAGGGTGAGCAATAATTGCAAATGTCCGACGTCGCTTTACTTCTTGCACTCTTCGTTCCATTATTCCCCCATAGGTCGTGCAAGCGCTTCAGAAATCAGTACACGCATTTCATTAATCCCATAAAGTGCTATAAATGATCCCCATCGTGGACCTCGCTCTTGTCCTAAAAGAACTTCATACAACATTTGAAAAAAAACATTGGAGACACCGGGACCGCCTTCAGGGCTTTTTTTGCTATGATCTTGATAGCGTTCCGTTAGCCGTGCAACATCAAGAAGTGTATTTTGTAGCGTGTTGCCATCAACTGTTTCAGGCAAATTGGCTAATTTTTCATCAATGTGTACTAACGTTGCACGTTCACTGTTGTCTGGTATACGAAATTTTTTGTTTGGTTTCACAAAAACATCAAAATATTTAATGGCAAACTTTACCAATTGATCAAGTTCTGGATAAGTTTGTGCATTTGCTCCTTTAGCGTAACGAGAAATAAAACCCCAAAGAACCCCTGCATTCTCTGCATTTGAAGCACTTACCAAATTTAATAACATTGCAAAGGATACAGGTAAATCAACTTGTGGTGGACAACCATTATGAATATGCCAAACAGGATTATTAAGCCGTTCTTGCCAATTTTGACGACCATAAGCGGAAAGATGTGCATAATATTCATCTACAGCTTTAGGAATAACATCAAAATAAAGCCGTTTAGCTGACTTGGGCTTTGAAAACATATAAAGCCCTAAACTCTCTGTTGGGGCATATGTTAACCATTCATCAATGGTTAAGCCATTTCCCTTGGATTTGGAAATTTTCTGTCCTTTATCATCTAAAAAGAGTTCATAGTTAAACCCTTCTGGAGGCTTTCCACCCAATACTTTACAAATTTTAGAAGAAAGATTTGTGGAATCAATAAGGTCTTTTCCTGCCATTTCATAATCAATGCCAAGCGCTGTCCAACGCATTGCCCAATCAACCTTCCACTGACACTTAACCTTGCCCCCTGTGACCTCCGTTTCTATCGTTTCTCCTGTTTCTGGCTCGATATAAGTAACTGTACCTTTTTCAATATTACGTGAAATCATCGGTACCTGTAATACTTTTCCAGAAAATGGAGAAATCGGTAAAAAAAGAGAATAGGTTGCTTGTCGCTCTTCACCCAATGTTGGTAAAATAATTGCCATCACCTTGTCATAATAGGCAAGGATTTTTAAAAGTGTTTCATCAAAACGACCGGAATTGTAATAATCCGTCGCACTTGCAAATTCATAATCAAAACCAAAACGATCAAGAAAAGCTCGTAAACGTGCATTATTCGCTGCTCCAAAAGAAGGATAATCATCTTCAAAAGGATTGGGTACATGGCTCAATGGTTGACCAATATAATGTTCCATCTTTTCACGATCTGGCACATTTTCAGGAACCTTGCGCAAACCATCCATATCATCAGAAAAACAAAGCAGTTTTGTTTTTACCTTATTCTCCGTGAGAATATGAAATGCATGACGCACCATGGTTGTCCGTGCTACTTCCCCAAAAGTTCCAATATGCGGCAAACCAGAAGGTCCATAACCTGTTTCAAATATTACACTATCTGGATAACTGACATTTTCATACCGCCTTATAATCTTACGTGCTTCTTCAAAAGGCCAAGTTCTCGATTGAATAGCTGCATCTTTTAAGTCAGGCGTAAGGTTAAGGGTATCACACGGATTACGCATTATTATTTATCCTAAAAATCACACTCTTTCAAAATTAGGGTGTATGGTTCTTGAATTTATTCGTCAATAATAGAAAGCAAAAAGGTACAAGTTTTTTATACTTTTAACCACAATACAAAAATTGCTCTCGCTGTAAACATATTTCATTCTGATAAAAATAAAAACATTGGGCATTATAAAACAAAATTTAATTGCTTTGATTATCGGCACATCCATTGCTATTTCTTAGGGCCTGCTTATCATATTATTAACACAAAAGTGAAATCTCTAACCTTGAACAAAAGAATTGTAAAAACCAAGAGTAATTATGGTTTCTTGATATGGAGCAGATTCCGATAAAAAAATATATATGAACATATTCAAGAATAGGAATAGCTGAGTCTTGTAAAATCTCTCTTTCCTAATGAAGAATGCAAAAAATCTGTATCCAGTGAAGAAGACGCTTCGCTTTGCTTATCCTTTTCTACAAGAATTTAATGTGTACGGGCAAATTCAAAAAAATTCGCCCTACTATAAAAATCCCAATCATACCATGGAGCAATTTTTTATATTAGGATTAAGTGCATAAACGGAAAGCTCAAAGCGTAACTGATCACTGCCTTTTCCTGTTGCTCCATAAACAATTGAAATTATCCATGTTTCTTAGAAATTTCGATAAAACGTTTTGAAATAAGTGGACGTACAATTGACGTTCCTAAAAGATATCCCCTCATAAATGGTATTCGCTCAAAACATCGGAAAAATAAAATCACACACAATTGTTTCTTGCAATCTTAAATGTAGATCTCTTTAATATTTAGTATTTCAGCTTTATTATAAGCAAATTATAACTCTTTTATCTACCTCATATCTACTGAAAAACTATAACTTAAACTCTTAGTGTGCTTTGCAAACATTTGAGAATAATTGGCGTATCTAACCCACTGAATAAGCTAAAATAACTTTCCTAATATTTTGCCAATCTTTTATTTTAAAGTCCTATATCGGCTGTTTTTTATTTCCAATTAGAAATAAAAACGATACAAGAAATACAAAAATAAATTCTCTTTAAGTAACATTAAAAAGACGTAAAAAGCGTAAATAAGGATGCATCAAAGTATAAAGAGTGAAATTTACTTAAAAAAATAAGAGGAGATTTACGTGTCATTTCTACCGGAGTGGTCTATCGTTGTGCAATTTGCTTTAGCATCGTTGATTTTAGCGCTTATTCCAGGACCTGATATGATGCTTTCCGTGGGGCGAGCTATTACACAAAACAAAAAAGCTGGAATTATGTGTGCTTTGGGAAGTGCAACAGGATTTGTAATTCAGGTTACTGCTGTAGCACTTGGATTATCAGCACTTATTTTTGCTGCGCCACACACTTTTGTTCTTCTGAAAATTGTTGGCGCCTTTTATCTTTTATGGTTTTCCTTTCAAGCGTTACGTAGAAAACCCACACTTTCCTTTGAGCCAACATCTTCTAAGTCTCAAAGCTCTAAACGTAACTATCTTGCCGGTATTGGAATTAATCTTTTAAATCCTAAAGTTATACTTTTTAATGCAACATTCTTACCACAATTTATCAATGAGAATGATCCTATGGCAACACAAAAGTTACTCTTTTTAGGACTCTCTTATATTCCTATTTCTTTTCCCATTACAATTTCAGTCGTTTTTACAGCGCATAAACTTACTAAAACTCTCAAGAAAAACCCTCTCTATATCCGTTTTCTCGATTGGATTATTGCTGGGATTTTTACCAGTTTTGCACTCCATCTCCTTATAGTTACAAGATATTAATTTATAAGTTTAATTTATCGTTTTTAATTTTAATAAAAAACTAAAATAGTGTAAGATTCTGCTATTTCAGACCTGTCTATGTCGAATCATAATAAGACCTTTATCTTGCACATCAAAAGCGAAGCTGGAATTTTCATGTGGGTAAAGACTATCTAAAAAAATAAAAATGCCCCTTATGAACAATCTTAAGTTGAAAAGCTGCTACAACATTGGGAGTTGAAAAATAAAATGACTCGATCAACTTACACCCCCATTAAACGTAAAAGTGAAATAACATCATATATTTCACAAAGGATTTCATATTATATTTATACGAACATTGTCGTAAAATAGGGAGGACACTAAAAGATATTTAAATAATAGACAATACATATAGTCTTTATATTTTAGATCCTCTGTTTCGCATGTGATGCATAATCTTATTAAAGAACGTAATAAATAAAGCATGAAATAATGTGCAACCTCCACTCTTTTTAAAATATTACCATAGATGCTTTTAAGAATCATAAAAGCGAATTAAAGAGTATGGTAATAAGATAAACATTAGCGACAACTCTTGAAACTAGGTTGTCTCCTTATTTCAGAGATCATGTAAACGGATTATATATAGTACTTTCCTTCTATTTAACACATAAAAGCTGGAACTATTCATCTAACACTTATCCATCTTAATCTTTATCTCACTTATACTATCGTACAAAATATGAATATTAATTTATAAACAAAAAGCACAGATTTTATATTGTTACGCAGCTGAAAATTGCGTTAACTAATGAGAAATGGTATTTTCAAGCCGCAAACGTTCAGATTTCCGTAAACGCTCTGAAGCAGATTTAAGTTGTCCACATGCAGCTAAAATATCGCGTCCACGCGGTATCCGAATAGGAGAAGCATAGCCCGCTTGATTAACAACATCAGCAAAACGCTCGATTTGCTCCCAATCAGAACACTGATAATTACTCCCTGGCCACGGATTAAAAGGAATTAAATTGATCTTAGCAGGTATCCCTTTCAATAACTGAATCAATCGCTTAGCATCATCTAAACTATCATTGATATCTTTCAGCATAACATATTCAAATGTGATTCGTCTTGCATTGGAAAGACCAGGATAATTACGGCAAGCATCCATCAGTAAAGCAAGCGGATATTTTTTATTAATAGGAACAAGCATATCCCTTAGTGTATCGTGTACTGCGTGGAGTGAAATCGCCAACATAACACCAATTTCTTTTCCAGTTCGGATAATTCCAGGAACAACCCCACTGGTTGAAAGCGTAATCCGACGTTTTGATAAAGAAAGCCCATCACCATCAGAAGCAATCAATAAAGCTTTTTTAACAGCTTCAAAATTATAAAGAGGTTCTCCCATTCCCATCATAACAATATTGGTAATTTTGCGCCCTTCAATAGGAACAATTGCTCCATCAGGTGTATTTTTATCAGGAAAATCGCCCAAACAATCACGCGCAACCAATAATTGTGCCAAAATTTCTTCCACTGTCAGATTGCGAACAAGCATCTGCGTTCCCGTATGGCAAAAAGAGCAAGTTAACGTACACCCTACTTGCGATGAAAGACATAAAGTACCACGTCCTTCTTCAGGAATATAAACCGTTTCAATTTCAACAGGTTTTCCAGCACCACGTGCAGGAAAACGTAAGAGCCATTTACGCGTACCATCTTTTGATATTTGTTCCCCAACAATTTCCGGACGCGCTATGGAAAAATAACACTTAAGTGTTTCTTGCATTGCTCTAGAAATATTCAGCATCTCATCAAAATTTGAAATGCCACGTACATAAAGCCAATGCCAAAGCTGACGTGCACGCATGCGCGTTTGACGCTCTGGTACACCAATTGTCTTTAAAGCTTGCACCATTTCATCTTGCGATAAACCAATTAAAGAGAGCTTAGAATCATCCTTCACAACCACATTATCTGTTTTTCGTGCTGAACATGAACCAATTGGTCTAAGGTCATAGGAAATGGTCATTGTTTTCCAATTCATATCACTATTTTAGAATCATAAAAACATTAATGGCATTCTTGAGCTGCATTCAATGCAGCAGTAACTCCTTTTAAGGAATAAGTATAGGTGGTATGTGTTCCCCGTTTTGATATTGCTTTCACTGTCATATTGTTTCCAGCACGCATAGCAGAAACAAGCTGCTTTTCCAACTCTGCTGATGCCAACCAAGCTGAAGAATCTTTCGTGAAAAAATCAAAGTCCTTACCTCCAACGGTCACTGTCACTCTCGATCCTTCTTGAAGTTTATAACCTGCCATGAACTGCGGTTCAAACGAAACAGGTGAATGAGAACGCTTCGTAACTAAGAAAAAGTTATCACCGTGATTAACTGTCGTTGGAAGAGACTGCAAAGGTACTGATAACACATAGCAAATCGTATTTTGGGGCGATTTATAAGAATAAGCTCCCCATGCTTCAAATTGATTTAAACGGTTCGGCGTTTGCGCATATGCAGCGCCGGCTGTAATCAAAACCATTACAGATGCAGCAATAACAGGCTTCTCAAACATCTTCATTTAGCTCACTTCTTTAGTCTCTAACAAGATTCTATTCATTGGAAAAATCAAACAAAAACTCCTTGATACGCATGTATCACTATCCTAATTTCTCCAATAAGGGAAATATTTTTATACTAATTCAGAATAGGTTTCTACTTTATCATTATGACATTTTAGTCTTTACAAAAATATAAACTTCTTATTTCAATAATCACATTAAAAAATAACATTTCATTTTATGTTACTCTTTTCATTTTGTATAAGAAACAATTTCTTTAAGCAACAAAACTTCAAAACGAGATGAAAATATAACACTATTCTGTTAAGAAATAAACCACACTCTTTATAATACAAGAAACTTGCTGAAAAACTTTGAAAACACGCCATGTATTCCCAAAAAAAATTCATAGCTTTGTAAATATCATTTCCCGACTTTACACATTTATATTCGTAAAATCGTAAAACACTTCAACTTTCATGCATTATAGTGCATTCATACTTTGTATTCAATAATCAGCCCGATATCATATTTTCACAATCTTCAAAATATCTTGTAAAAAATAATAAAATATTATCCACTATATTAATTATAAAAGTTTAGATCCTCTCTCAACAACTATATGGACTATATATAACTTTGTTTCCCCATGACTCTTCCTATACATTTCATCTCTAATTGTTAATTTCTAAAATGATTTTAACTACTTATAAACGATTAACCATATTACTTAATAGATTCGACAATATTTTTCTTCTTGTTGCCAAAAACTTCTCAAGAATTATTTTTATAAGTTTTCTGAACTTACTACTAAGTAAGTTATAAACAAAAATATAAAACTTTTTTCTACAGCAGTTTTAATATTATCATTAAAAAAAAAAACATTTTAATCTATTAAGAAGACTTACATGCCTTATCTCAACGCACCTTAAATGATAGTGATTTACAGCATAATAGGATACAAAGAATCCACAAATATAATAATCAGATACTTTAGATATGCGAAGACAAGAAAGGATAAGTACTTTGTTCTTGTTTTTTACTCTTTAAGAAGTTTTGCTTAGAAATAATTTCTTAAAATTGAATGACATAACCTTTTGTTATCAATATCTTAAAATTAAAATTATTCTCTACGCTCTGTGCGTATATCCCCGCAGTTTATACACTCATAATAGCTTTCAAGCTGCATTTGATTCTGAAGTTTGAATCAACAAAGCATAAAGTGCATTGGCATTACACGTATTGCGCAATTTTTGCACAACATCAGCGTGACGTAAAACACGGGCAATCTGTGATAAAGCTTTTAAGTGATCTGCACCAGCATTTTCAGGTGCTAAAAGGAGAAAAACGAGATCTATTGGTTCATCGTCGAGAGCTTCAAAATCAACAGGACTTTCAAGACGTGCAAATATACCAATAATTCGATTAATATCAGGCAATTTCCCATGAGGAATCGCAATACCACCACCCAAACCTGTTGAACCAAGCTTTTCGCGTTGCAAAACAACATCAAAAATTACATGCTCACTAAGACCTGTTAGCTTAGAGGCTTTTTCGGCTAAAATTTGCAGAACTTGTTTTTTCGAATTAGCCTTAAGAGCCGGAATGATTGCGTCCGGTGCTATTAATTCACTCAAATTCATCCTTTAATTTTCCTTTTACACGCTCTTAAATGCTCATCAAATAAACCTATAAACGGTCCAGATATTTAAAGTCTTTTTACTCTCGTGCATCATCGTATGCGTTTTTATTTTTCAATTTATAACGGGTGATGATTTAATAAATCTCATATCATTTTTAACACAACAATAAACAATATTTATCTCCTCATTCACAGCATGAGAAAAGAAAGAAATGAATTTATTCATAAATTTATTAAACTTACCACAAGAGCTAATATATAATTCCCAATCAGATTTCTTATTTCTTTTAAAATGGGTTCTTAATAGAATGAGAAGCATGGTGAAAAAAAATGAACCTTTATTTTGACAATGACCGCATAGATTAAATACCGCCTTATAAAAAGAATCTAAAGATTTTTAGAAATTATTTAATGATTATTTTAAAAGATTTATAGATTTAGTCTTATATCTATAGCCGAACTCCTATTTTGAAATATGCCATACAAACCAATGAAATATGACAATCCCTCTTGATAACCGCAATATATAACTGGTTTTCCCATCAAAATACCCGAAATAGCATTATCGATATATTATTTGATTCGATAGAGAAAAATAGGATAAATATCTCTTACCTTTCAATAACGCATGCATTAACTCACCGCTTCATTTATCACTCATTATTAAGTTAATCTAGTGATATCTTTTAGTAATGAAGCCTTTTGCACCACTCAATAAAAATATCTTAAGATTATAGTCATAAAAGAAGTTTTGGCATAAATAAGGAGATTTTCAGTAATAATATTTAGTTAAAATTAAATGGAAGCTTATGAAAGCTATAAAATCAAAGAGAAAACTGATTTCCCAAATAAATTCTGCGTACATCAACGTTGTTGATAATATCATTAGGGCGACCGTGAACTAACACCTGACCTGTATAAATAATATAAGCCCGATCGACAAGTCCTAATGTCTCACGCACATTATGATCTGTTATTAAAACACCAATGCCACGTTGTGTTAAATGACGAATAAGTTGTTGAATATCGGAAATAGCTATAGGATCAATGCCTGCAAATGGTTCATCAAGTAACATAAAATTGGGACGAGAAGCTAAAGCGCGCGCAATTTCAAGCCTTCGTCGTTCACCCCCAGATAAAGAAAGTGCTGGCATTTTACGTAAATGATCAATTTTAAATTCATGTAAAAGGCTATCTAACTCTTCACGCTGTTTAAGGCGGTTTTTTTCGACAATCTCTAAAACAGCTTTAATATTATCTTCTACTGAAAGACCACGGAAAATAGAGGCTTCTTGCGGAAGATATCCAATACCTAAACGCGCACGTCGATACATCGGAAAATGCGTAATATCAAACCCATTAATTTTAATGGATCCTCCATCAGATTTTATGAGACCCATAACCATATAAAAACAAGTTGTTTTACCAGCTCCATTGGGTCCTAAAATGCCAACAGCTTCTCCCGTACGAATACCAAAAGAAACACCATTGACTGTACGTCTTCCTCGATAAACTTTAATCAAATGACGAGCAATCAAGGTCCCCTCTAAGCGATTTTTTAAAACTTCACTTGCAAGATCATACTCATAAATTTGTTTTTTTCTTTTGATTCCAAACATGAAATCTCAATGGTCATTCTTTTAATTTTGTTTTATAATGATAGAAACACGGCCTTTTTTCTCAGATGTTTCACAACCCTCTAAAAATGCCTTTCCGTTTTCCATATTTGCCGTTAGTTTGCATCCCGTTGCTATATTGTCACCATCTGTTAACATAACATGCTTTCCTGTCAAGCTCATCATTTTTGACTTTCCATCAAAAACGCCTTTATCTCCCGTAGCAATTTGTGTAGCAATTTTTATATAGACTTTTCCTAAAGCTTCCATTTTTTTTATGCTCGATGAGCCAAATAAAGAAACAGATGATGCCTTTGTATCCTCCTTGTGTTTATCAGTTTCTTTATATGCTTTATCATAGTAAACGACTAATTTCGCTGTTCGTAAAAGACGTTCACCTTGCACAACTGAAACATCACCTTTAAAAAGTGCTATCCCCTCTTTATCACGTATTTCTAAAGAATCTGCATGAAGTTCTACCGGTTCTTTGTTGTTTGATAAACTTATTCCCAAATGGGCCACTTCAGCATGTCCTAAAGCTGTTCCTCCTTCTAACATTCCCATGCTAAAAACCAACGTCATACCTACCAATATTTTGTATGAGCTCATTATTTCAATTCTTCTGTTTATCTAGATACATACTTCTCTTTATAAAGATTATTTAAAGATTCGTATTAATATTCCGTCATTGCTTTTGAAACACTAAATGCACACCACCATGAAAATACATGTTTTTTCCTTTTTCTCGAATTTGCAAGGCATTTGCGGAAAGATGCAAACCGGTTCGCTGAATATGAACACGTTGATCTGTTTTTAACTGCCCCTCAGATAAATTAATACTAGCCGACATAAATTGTGCCATCATCCCATCATTCGTTGTAATGGTGAAGGGCTTATCTAACTGTAAAAAACCATTAATGTTATCGTAAACTCCCCCTTGTGCTGCGATAAAAATTTGTCTTTGTTCGCCCATAAATGCTTTGGCTGTAATGTTTTTCAACCCAATTATGCCAGAGCGTATATGATCTTGAAATGCCTTTTCTGCTTTAAGCCAATAAGGTTCATGAGCACGCGTATACCATTCCAATTTTGGATTGAGTATCGTCAAATTCATCACTTCGCTCTCTTCATTATTCAAAGGAAGAGGATCAGGAGTAACAGGAACTAAAAAAAACGTAAACCAACAAAAAACCAGCGCCAAAACCAACGCTAAAAATGGTAAAAAAATTTTTAATACGCTAATGCGACGCGAATGACGGGATGCTTTTTTAAAAACATCTCCAAAAGACGATCGCGTTGAAAGGACTTCATAATGATTGTAGACGGACATACTTTCCTAATCTCTTAAAATGTTCCGCATTTTTAATCTGTATAACCTTTATAAGAGATATTTTCAAATTTTGTTTCTTGCAATTTGTTTTTTCTTGGTTTTATTTTGCTTTTATCCATTTATATATTGTAATATGCATGAAGTGCACAATTATAGAAAAGTTTTTTGTGTAAATTTGTGTGAAAGTGAGGCTATCATGGTTAAATCAGAACTTGTGCAAATTATTGCTCGTCGTAACCCGCATCTTTTTCAAAGAGATGTGGAAAATATTGTAAACGCTATTTTTGAGGAAATTTCAACAGCACTTGCAAATGGCAATCGCGTTGAACTTCGTGGATTTGGAGCTTTTTCTGTAAAAAGCCGTTCAGCCCGTAATGGACGTAACCCACGAACAGGTGAAGCTGTTGCTGTTGAAGAAAAGTGGATTCCTTTTTTTAAAACTGGCAAGGATTTACGCGACCGTCTTAATCAATGAGAAACTTACGATAATTAAACGCATTTTTTTAACAACTACTCTTGTGATTCTCACAGCATTTTTAATTGTTTTTATCATAGCTAATCGTTAAATGGTTATGTTAATGCTTGATCCTTTTCAAACAAATTCTGAAAGTTTTTCTTATCATGCGCTCCTCTTTGTATGGCTCTTTAATTTCTTTTGTTTTTTTTATTTTTTAAAGAAATATGATTCATTGTTTTTCCTATCTAAAATGCAAAAAAAACTCAAAAAAAGCAAGGCCGAGCTTGAAAAGCTAAAAATATCAATCGCAAATATGGTGTGATAATCGTTTAATAAAATACTTTTCTCTCTGTATTTTGTATTCAATACAGAGTTAAAAGTGTTTTTTTATTTTTTCTATACATGTTTTAATTGACTTTAAATTTTTACACTTTTACGAAACATTTAAGAGCTTTATAATACAGCTCTTTATACTTCATGTACCGTGATACAAAATATGCCTGAATGCTTTCACCCCTCCCACAATCATAGATATCCGCAGGAAAATTTACCTCTTATTTTAGAAACGGGTATAAGTAAAGATTATGCTCTCATTGATTCTGGCCATGGACAAAAATTAGAGCGTTATGGTGCTTATCAAATTATTCGACCAGAAGGTCAAGCACTATGGAAACCCGCTTTGTCAAAAGAGCAATGGGCTGATGCAGACGCTATTTTCACAGGAAATCGTGATGAAGAAGGTATTGGTCGTTGGCATTTTCCTAAAAAGCCGCTTAATGAAACATGGCCTCTTTCTTGGAATGGACTATCTTTTCTAGGTCGTTTTACTTCCTTTCGTCATGTGGGGGTTTTTCCTGAACAAGACGTCCATTGGCGTTCTATGGAAGAACAAATTGTTAAAGCAGCACGTCCTATAAAATTGTTGAATCTTTTTGGTTATACAGGTGTTGCCTCTTTGATTGGGGCACGAGCAGGTGCCAATGTTACCCATGTTGATGCTTCTAAAAAGGCTATTGCATGGGCAAAAGCTAATCAGGAAAGAGCAGGATTACCAGATCATTCTATTCGCTGGATTTGCGATGATGCTGTGAAATTTGTCGAACGCGAACTGCGTCGTAAAAAAAGTTACGATATGATCCTCCTTGATCCACCTGCTTATGGGCGTGGACCTCATGGTGAAATTTGGCAACTGTTTGATCATTTACCGGCTATGATCATAAATTGTCGTAAACTTCTCTCTGATAAACCGCTCTCTATTGTTCTTACAGCTTATTCTATTCGTGCTTCCTTCTTTGCACTTCATACTTTAGTGCGTGATACTTTTGTAAATCTTGGGGGCACAGTCGAATCAGGAGAACTTATTTTGCGTGAAGAAGTTGCTGGACGTGCTCTTTCTACTTCTCTTTTTAGTCGTTGGATTGCTTAAATATGTGTAGACCTAAAACTGGTAGAGTGAAAGAAATTACTTCTCTTAGCAACCCCATAATAAAAAAACTTAAAGCACTTAGCCAAAAGAAAAATCGTAATAAAGAAGGCCTTTTCATGGCAGAAGGATTGAAATTGGTTATTGATGCTCTCAATCTCGGTTGGACAATACAGACACTTATTTTTTCTAAAAGCAAAATAGGTAACGCTGCTATAGAAAATACTGCTGCACGCGCTGTAGCTAATGGTGCTTTTGTCATTAAAGCCTCACAAAAGGTGATGGAATCACTTACTAGACGCGATAATCCACAAACAGTTATTGGTATTTTCAAACAAAAATGGCAACCTTTTGAAATAATAACAGAACAGGTGAAAGATGTTTATATTGCGCTTGATCGTGTACGTGATCCTGGAAATCTCGGTACCATTATTCGAACTGCTGATGCCGTAGGTGCTAAAGGTGTTATTTTAATTGGAGAAACAACAGATCCTTTTTCACCTGAAACAGTTCGTGCAACCATGGGATCAATTTTCTCTATACCTCTTTATCGTTTTGATGAAAGCGCATTTTTAAATTGGTCTGTTCATTTTAAAGGCATGATTGTTGGAACGCATCTCAAAGGATCTCAGGATTATCGTACACTTGATTTCAAAAATGGTCCTATTATTCTTTTAATGGGAAATGAAAAACAGGGATTATCAGATATTCTTACAAGTCGGTGTGATAAACTTGCACGTATTCCACAAAGCGGACGCGCCGATTCGCTTAATCTAGCAATAGCAACAGCTGTGATGCTTTATGAAATCCGCCGCCCTTACTTAACACTGGAATCATACGAGGAAAAAATATGATCTGTAAATCACTCCCTTTTTTTCTGCTTGGATTGGCTTTTACAGTCGGGCTTGATCAAGCTGTCAAATACTGGGTTATGCACAATATGCCTTTAGGAACAGAAATATCACTACTTCCTTTTCTTTCATTTTATCATGTGCGCAATTCAGGCATTGCATTTTCGTTTTTTTCCTCCTTCTCTCACTGGGCAATCATTGCCATTACAACCATCGTAATTATCTTCCTTTTATGGTTATGGAAAAATGCTGAACATAATAAATCTTTTATGCGCTTTGGTCTTATCCTTATTATTGGGGGAGCAATCGGCAATCTTATTGATCGTATTCGCTTTCATCATGTCACTGATTATATACTTTTTCATATTGATGACGTCTTTTATTTTGCTATTTTCAACCTTGCAGACAGTTTTATCTCTCTTGGTGTTATCGCCATCCTTATTGAGGAATTACGTATTTGGGTGAAAACAAAACGTCATTCAAACCGTACATCTTCTCATTGATGTTCTTATCACCTTAAAAAATAAAGATTTTTTATCATCACAAACTTGTTTACAAATTTATTTTTCTTACTAATTATCTTATAAATTTCTCTGTTAATGGAAATGCTTTGAAATAGTAATTATTTGATTTATAAAGATAAATAATCGCTTTTAACTTGAATCAAAGCTTCAAATATCGTAAAATTCCTTTATTGCAACCATTCTTAAATTAAACATTGACTTGCACATTATAAACGAGGTTGTATGGAGTAAAAAACTAGAAGAAATGCGTAAAAATACTTCTTAT
This sequence comes from Bartonella rattimassiliensis 15908, assembly GCF_000278215.1. Classification (GTDB taxonomy): domain Bacteria; phylum Pseudomonadota; class Alphaproteobacteria; order Rhizobiales; family Rhizobiaceae; genus Bartonella; species Bartonella rattimassiliensis. The sequence continues at coordinate 38,423 of NZ_JH725066.1, read as the reverse complement.
GAATGGTCTCAAATGCAAGGGTTGTAATAGCATCAAAGAGCTGATAAATAGTGTGATAGTACTGACTTGTTAATTTACAAATGTAAAGATACTGATTCTCAATGGATCCATATCCCTCATGCAAAACAGAATACTCTAAACAGAACAGATTCGGGTCCCATATTCGTGTACTTTTTTAAAGAGATATGTATTAAAGCTCATCAGTACCTATTTCGCAAGCCTTCCCGTGAAGGATATAAAATAAAGTCAAATATATAAAGTTTATAGAATGCTGCCGTTTTTACGCTTAATATAAAGAGCAAGCCAACACCATCATATATTTTGCCGACTTTTGGGTAATGTAACATGCTTGGGTGGAGAAAAACAGCCTCTGACATTTAAGAGCATTCATAAGAAACATTTGTACACCTTTCTTCTAGTGTTTTATCCCCACGCAGCCCTCTTATGACGTCATAAGCATAAGCAAGTGATTTTAATTAATTCAATATGAGAAGGGTTTTAGTGAAAAAATTTTATCATATTCCAAATAATTTATCATGATAATTAATATATTACATAAATCCAATTCAATAACTCTTCTAATTATGTAAAGGAGACGCAATATTTAATGTTGAAAAATAATAGGATAACATTCACAACTCTCTTTATAAACATAAAGATAATTCATGCCTTATAGAAGATTTCATCCCATAATTCCTATTAAAAACAAAAATGCTTTTGAGCATCGTTCCTGTAATACTTGCAAAAATATGGCAAAAAATAGAAATCTTATACCATAAAAACAAACCATTTCCTTACCAATTTGTAAGGTTCCTTCTTTAGATAAATCTCTTGTAATTTTGAAATAAATCTCCATAATAAGAGTAGATATGCTGGAATTTTGCCGGTGAGTCTGAGAATTTTCTATTAGCTTGATTTTAAGGCTTATATAGAAGTTCATGTCGGTAGTGACAAAGGCATTTAAAAAAAAACCTATACCCGACGAAACATATGCTAAAGGATTTTATATTATGGCTAATTTTAAAGATTTACGTTCAGCGCCTGCTTCTCATGCCGATGCATCAATTGATCAGGGATTGCGCGACTACATGTTAGGTGTCTACAATACAATGGCCATTGGTTTGCTTATTACAGCTGCTGCCGCTTATGCAATTGTATCATTAGCAACGACAACAGATATGAGCCAAGCAGCAGCTCAGATCAATAGCAGTGTTTATTTAACATCTTTTGGAGTAACATTTTATACATCACCATTTGCTTATATTGTTATGTTTGCACCACTCATAGCAGTTTTATTCCTCAGTTTTAAAATTAATACATTGAGTACAAGTGCTGCTCGTAGCCTCTTTTTTGGTTATGCTGCTCTGATCGGGCTTTCATTGTCTTCAATCGTTTTGCGTTATACAACAGAAAGTGTTGTGCAAACCTTTGTTATTTCTGCTGCAACTTTTGGAGCTCTTTCACTTTACGGATATACAACAAAGCGTGATCTTACAGCAATTGGTTCATTCTTATTCATCGGATTGATTGGTTTGTTTCTTTCTATGATTGTGAACATTTTTCTTGCATCAAGTGCTCTGCAATTTGCTATCTCTGTAATTGGTGTTTTTATCTTTGCTGGTTTAACAGCTTATGATACCCAAAACATTAAGTTGATGTATTATGAAGGAGATGAAAGCGACACTAGAGGACGTAAAGTTATTATGGGTGCGTTGAATCTTTATCTTGATTTCATCAATATGTTTGTTTTCTTGCTACAGTTTCTTGGATCAAATCGTGATTGAATCGTGATTGAATATAAAAATCTTACTTGAACAAAAGGGCTTTGTTTCTTTTAAACAAGGTCCTTTTGTTTTTAGTGTAAATTTTTACCTTCTGCCTCTTAGGAGCTATTCTTTCTGCAAAATGACAAAAATATCTTATAAAAAAAAATCTCCTTGGTTTAGCGATTTTATCCAACAGAAGTTCCATAACTCTCTTTTAAATGCAATCCATGGCCGCCCTCACCATCAATCAAATATGATCAACCAAAATAATCATTATGATTTGACCATTGCTTCCTATAATGTGCATAAATGTGTAGGTGTTGATAAAATTTTCAATCCTACACGTATTGTACGTGTTATTGCCGAATTAAAAGTTGATATCCTTGCTCTTCAAGAAGCGGATAAACGTTTTGGAGAACGTATTGGTTTGATCAATCTTCAGTTGTTAAAAGCTGAAACCGGTTTGACTCCTGTGCCTCTCAATACCATGTCACCTCATGGTCATGGTTGGCATGGAAATGCCCTTTTTTTACGAAAAGGATCTGTACGTGATACTTTACAAGTAACTCTCCCTGGCATTGAACCACGAGGAGCTATTATTGTAGAGTTGGAAATGGCTGCGGGCCCGATTCGTATTATTGCGGTTCATTTTGGCTTATTACATTATTCTCGTAAAAAACAGACAAAAATGCTCCTTGCAATTTTGCAAGAACGCTCTCTTATGCCTACACTCCTCATTGGAGATTTTAATGAATGGAGAATGGGAAAAAAATCATCTTTAAAACATTTTTCTCCCTACTTTGATAGCAAACTTGAAGCTGTACCAAGCTTTCCCTCTCGCTTTCCTTTTTTAGCTCTCGATAGAGTTTTTGCTTTTCCTCACCAATTGGTAACAAATATTGAAAACCATCTTTCACCGCTTGCACGTATTGCCTCAGATCATTTGCCTATCAAAGCCTACCTTAATCTTTTCAACGCAATAAACGTTCTTAAAAACAAAATAAATGAAAAAAATTAATGTGCCTCATCCCAATTTTGAGCCGTCATAACCTTCACTTCAAGTGGTACAGATAAAGATAAAACTGGCATTGTAGCGTTTTCCATAACATTTTTAACAACATCCATGGTTTTTTTACTCTCTTCTTTTGGTACTTCAAAAATCAGTTCATCATGCACTTGTAATAACATTTTTGCTGACAAACTTTCTCCTTTTAAAGCATCTTCCATCTTTATCATAGCACGACGAATAATATCTGCGGCAGAACCTTGAATTGGAGCATTAATAGCTGCTCGCTCATTAAGAGAACGAATTTTTACATTCTTTGTTTTTATTTCTGGATAATGAATACGGCGCCCAAAAATTGTTTCTACATAACCATTTTCACGTACAAAATTTTTTGTCTTTTCCATATAATCTTTAATTCCTGGAAATCTTTCAAAATACAGTTGAATATAACGACCTGCTTCTTGGCGTGAAATTCCCAATTGATTGGCTAAACCAAAAGCTGAAATACCATAAATAATACCAAAATTAATTGCTTTTGCACGCCGTCGTATGTCTGAATGCATTCCCTCTATTGCAATGCCAAACATTTGTGATGCTGTTATAGCGTGAATATCATGCCCTTTAGCAAAAGCTTCTTTTAATGCCTTTATATCCGCAATATGTGCAAGAATGCGCAATTCAATCTGGCTATAATCAGCAGAAAGCAATACATGCCCTTTAGGAGCAATGAAAGCTGTTCGGATTTTACGTCCTTCAGCAGTTCGTACTGGAATATTTTGTAAATTTGGCTCTGATGATGATAATCGCCCTGTTGATGTTATTGCTAAAGAATAATTTGTATGAACACGCCCTGTTTTTGGTAAAATATAAGAAGGCAAAGCATCGGCATAAGTAGATTTTAGCTTTGTAAGTTGACGCCACTCAATAATTTTACGTGGTAAAATATGACCTTCAGCAGCCAACTCTTCTAAGACCTGTGCAGAAGTTGACCATTGCCCACCCTTGGTCTTAGTACCTCCAGGCAATCCCATTTTATCAAAAAGGATATCTCCTAACTGCTTTGGTGAAGCAAGATTAAACTTTTCATCAGCTTGTTTGTAAATTTCCTCTTCTAGAATTAAAGCAGCTTGTGCTAATTCTCCTGAAAGACGCAATAAGATCTGCCTATCAATAAGAATTCCTCGCTCTTCCATTCTTGCAAGAACTTCTACAAGGGGTCGATCAAGACGCTCATAAATTTTTACCATTCCTTGAGCGACAAGTTGCGGTTTCAAAACTTGCCAAAGACGTAGGGTTATATCGGCATCTTCCGCCGCATAAAGAGTTGCTTGTTTTAAATCTACTTGTGCAAAAGAAGTAATTTTTTTTCCTTTATGCATTAAATCTTTATAGGCAATTGGTTTATGTCCAAGCCAACGTTCAGACAAATCATCCATGTTATGGGTTAAAGTTCCAGCATCCAAAACATATGATAATAGCATAGTATCATCAAAAGAACGTATCTCAATATCGTATTGCTTCATCACCAACCAATCATATTTTATATTTTGACCAATTTTTAAAACTGCCGAATCTTCTAATAGCGGCTTTAAAAGTGCTAAAGCTTTTTGGATCTCAATCTGCGAGGCAATGCGTCCATCTCTCAAAAGGTCCCCCTCTCCTTCATCAAAATGTTCAAGAGGTATATAAGCTGCTTTTTCTGGCTGTAATGCGAGTGAAAAACCAACAAGCTTTGCTTGCATTGGATCAAGAGAGGTTGTTTCAGTATCAAAAGCAAAAAAACCCTGCTCTTGCGCTTTCCATAACCACTCTTTTAAAATTTCCTCATCAAGAATTGTTGTATAAGTATCTCTTGTAATTTTTTGATTCAGGGTTTGATCTTTACGTTTTTGCGCAAAAACTTGTGGAGAGTTTTCAGAAAAATTATGAAGAGAGGTATATCCAGTGTTTTCAGAATCATGACCATAGCTAGGTTTTTCCCACTCAACATCTATATCAAGTGCATCAATAACAGCCGCATCGCATGTCGTTACCTCAGCCACGCGACGCGTTAATGTTGAAAACTCCATTGCTTTCAAAAAAGCAATTAAGCGTGGCCCATCTTGTGGCTCCAAAATAAAATCATCTAAATCGCTATCTATAGGAACATCTGTTTTAAGCTTAACAAGTTTACGAGAAATTTTAACCTGTTCACTATAAGCTTGTATATTTTCACGTCGTTTTGTTTGTCTAATTTCAGTTACATGTTGCAACAAAAGATCAAGAGAACCAAACTGATTTAACAACTGAGCAGCAATTTTAGGTCCAATGCCTGGAATACCAGGTACGTTATCCGTTGAATCTCCAATCAAAGCTTGTAAATCTATCATTCTTTCAGGCGCAACACCCCATTTTTCTATAACTTCTGAGATACCTATATGCTTATCTTTCATTCCATCATACAAGGAAACGTGCGTATTTACGAGTTGCATAAGATCCTTATCAGAAGAGATAATGGTTGTCTTTGCACCAACATTTGTTGCCAATTGTGCATAGGTAGCTATCAAATCATCCGCTTCAAAACCTTCCTTTTCAATACAAGGCAAATTAAAAGCTTTTGTTGCTTGGCGTATTAACGCAAATTGAGGAATTAGATCTTCGGGGGGAACAGCGCGATTCGCTTTATATTGAGGATAAATTTGTTTTCGAAAAGTATCCGATGAATAATCAAAAATAACAGCAAAATGTGTCGGGATAATACCAATCGCTGTATTACGAGCATCACAAAGTAATTTCCATAACATATTACAAAAACCAGCTACTGCTCCTACAGGAAGTCCATCTTTTTTACGTTTTAAAGGTGGTAAAGCATAGTAAGCACGAAAAATGTAACCTGATCCGTCAACCAACAAAAGATGATCTGTTGCTTTCATGATAATTTTATCTCTCCATTTCAGCTAAAAAACAAATTGTATTTATATATTTTTTTCACTTTTATTTTATTTTTTTAATTTTGCCTCTAAAAAGCCATTTTTTCTTTCCATAAAGCATGAAGTCGCTGCACTTTATATTGAGTACCTAGAGCTTTTCTTTGCTGTTACAGGATTAATAGCTTTCATTTTGCTCCTCCTATGATAGCTGAGGTACGATGTAGCGACAGGGTCGTTGTGGTGTTCCCCTCCCCACAACGACCGTTTTTTTTAGTATCCATGTTTTTTATTATTGGTTTTAAGTATTTTTTAAAAATTTAAAATATTATTCATAAACCTTGAAGTTATTCCACAAGGCCTTTTCACCCATTTTACTGATAAAATCAGCGTGCAAAATTTTTTCTTGTGCACTCAATCTTGAAGGTAAAGCCTGTGGGCGAGATTTAACTGCATAAGATATATCTTTTCTATTTTGGATGTATTCATCAAGATTATTTCTGTTATAAAAACCCAATACTCCCTGTTTTCCACCAATCAGTTCAATATAAACATCGGCTAAAATTTCTGCATCAAGTAAAGCACCATGAAGAACACGATGGCTGTTATCAATTCCAAAACGTTTACATAAAATATCAAGAGAATTGGGCCCCATAGGAAATTTACGCCTTGCCATAGCCAATGTATCAAGAATATTATCAACGCTAATAAGTGGCTTATTAACGCGTTTTAATTCTGCATTAATGAAACCAATATCAAAACTGGCATTATGCGCAATCATTGTTGCATCCTTGATAAATTCTAAAAATTCATCAACAATATCACTAAAACTTTTCTCATTTTTTAGACGTTCGTTGGTTAAGCCATGAATTGCTACAACTTCATCAGGAATAATAACGCCTTGTGGATTTAAATAAACATGAAATTGGCGCCCTGTAAGATAACGATCAACCATTTCTACACAACCAATTTCGATTATACGATCTTTCTCTTTATCCAAACCTGTTGTTTCTGTATCAAAAATAATTTCCCGCATGACTTCAATTCTTTAGCAATTTTTTTATTACATCAAAGACCTGTTGACGTGTATTCTCTAAATTTTTCCCTGTATCAATAATAAAATCAGCACGTTCTCGTTTTTTTTCATCAGACATTTGTTGAGTATTGATAAAGGCAAATTTTTTCTCATTCATACCTTGGCGAATCATTACACGTTCTTTTTGTATTTCTGGTGGAGCCGAAACAACAATAATGCTATCCATATGACTTTCATATTTTTTTTCAAAAAGAAGTGGAATATCAAGAATAACTAATTTTTTCCCTTGTTTGCGCGCTGTATTAATAAATTCTCTTTCTTTTTCTTGCACCAAAGGATGAATTATTTTTTCTAATGTTTGTAATTTTTCATTATCATTAATCAAAATTTTAGAAAGTTTCAAACGGTTAACTTCACCATCTTCAACAACACCAGGAAAAACACCTTCTATATGTGATAAAGCTGGCTCACTTTTATAAAGCTGTTGTACCGCCTCATCAGCACTAAAAACAGAAATACCCGCTTTTTTGAAAAAATCAGCAACTGTTGATTTTCCCATAGCTATCGATCCCGTCAACCCTATAATCTTCATTCTCTTTTTTCACTCATATCCTCTAAAATAGCTGTCCGTAACGCTTTTGTTACCTGTGGTCTTACTCCAAACCACCGCTCAAATCCTATAACAGCCTGATGTAGAAGCATTCCAAATCCATCAACAATCCTCAAACCACAAGCTTCTGCCTGTTGTAAAAAAGGGGTTATCAATGGTGTATAAACAATATCTGTTACTAATGCCGTTTTTTTTGCCTTATGAAAATCACAAAAAAAAGAAGCTGTTTTTTCTTCTGCTTTTTTTATGCCAATGGAAGTTGTATTAACAATTAAATCAGCTTGATGAAGTATTTCATGGATTTTGTGCCAATCGTAGACTTTAATGGGCTCGCCAAAATGCTGGGCTAAATTATCAGCGCGTTGTTTTGTACGGTTAACTAAATAAATCTGTTCAAATCCGCGTTTTTTTAAAGCATATAGGATAGCGCGTGCAGCACCACCTGCCCCAAAAACAAGCGCTGTTCCCCCTCCCCAATCAGATGCAAAATCATCTAGGTTAGCGCTAAAACCGTAAACATCCGTATTCGTGGCACAAAGTTTATCTCCTTCATACCAAAGTGTATTAGCAGCTCCCACCATTGTTGCTATATCATCTTTATAATCTGCTAAACGAAAAGCTTCCTGTTTATGAGGCAAAGTAACATTTCCTCCACAAAAGCCCATTTTTTGTAAAGAAACAATAAAATGACTGAATTTCTCAGATGTTACTTCTTGTGCAAGATATTCTCCCTGTAAACTATATTGTTTAAGCCAAAAATTATGAATTTTTGGCGATTTTGAATGATGAATAGGAAAACCAACAACAAAAACGCGAGGATAATTTGTCTTTTCTTCTTTTATTATTAAATCAACCATCAATAATGCCCAAATGACGTAATTTTATGAGTAGAGGCAGTAAAGGTAAACCAACAATGGTAAAAAAATCTCCATCAATTTTCTCAAAAAGGTGAATTCCTTCCCCTTCAATTTGATATACTCCCACACTATTTAGGACATCTTTTCCTATGCGTGCTAAATAACGTTCAATAAATTCTAACGAAAGTAAACGTACTGACATACGAGCACTAAAAACCTCAACCCAAATTTTTTGACTATTTTTAAATAAAGCTACCGCACTATAAAGAGAATGGGTTTTTCCTGATAACTCACATAAACGTTGGTGTGCTTCCTTAATATTTTTTACTTTATGAAAAATTTTTCCTTCTAAATCAAGTACTTGATCACAACCAATAACGAAAGCATTAGGAAAACGATCTGAAACATTTTTTGCTTTTGCACTTGCAAGAAAACAGCTAAGTTCTTTAGATGTTTTTTCTTTTGCTGTTTTTTCTATCTCTCTTTCATCAAAAGTAGCTCCTTCAACAAAAAAATTTAAACCTGCTTTTTTCAACAATTGTGCACGATAAAAACTAAGAGATGCTAATATTAAGGTATCCTTACCCATGAAGATTTCCTCTCATTTTCCTTCACGAAATCGTGATAAAAGCTCAAATATTGCAGCAGCAGTTTCTTCAATAGAACGTCTTGTGACATCAATAATAGGCCAACCAAAACGTTCACAAATGCGTTTTGCATAGATTAATTCTTCAGCTATATTGATGCGATTCGTATAATTATCAAGAGCAAAGCCTTCTCCTAAATCTCTATTTTGGCGAATATGTGAGATTCTTTCAGCTGAAGCAATTAAACCAACAATTAAAGAATTTTTTGCCTCTAAAAGAGATTCTGGCAAATCAATATTAGGAATAAGAGGGACATTAGCCGTTTTGATTCCGCGATTTGCTAAATAGATACTTGTTGGTGTTTTAGAGGTCCTTGAAATTCCTATAAGGATAACATCTGCTTCGAATAAGCTATTTGAAGACTGTCCATCATCATGCTCTATAGTAAAGTCCAGTGCCTCAATACGACGAAAGTAATCTGCATTAAGATCATGTTGTGCACTAACACGTAAATGCGTTGGCATGCCAAGATAAGATTGAAAAGCATTTAAAACAGGATGCAATATATCAATACAGGGAACTTTTATTCTTTTGCATTTTTTTTGAAGAAGAAGCTTAAGTTCTTCATCAATCATTGTGTAAAGAACAATACCTGGCTCTTGTTGTATTTCATCAAGAGATTTTTGTAACTGCATTTTATTACGAATCATAGGATAGATGTGCTCTGTTGCCTGACTCATTGTATATTGAGATGCTACAGCTCTTCCAACAGAGATTAATGTTTCCCCTGTTGCATCAGAAAGCATGTGTAAGTGAAAGGATTTTTTTTCTTTTGTCACAAAAAATTTAACTCCTTGTTAAGACATGTGTACATACCCTTACTGATTTTTATAAAACTAAAATTTAGGAAAAATTCTCTCTTATTATGCACAAATTAAACATTTATGATAAGCAAATATCTATATAAAAAAATAGAGAGGATAAGCTCTTTAAGATAGTGTTATCTTTATTCTTTTTTTCTTCTCTTTTGTGGATGAAATTGAGGATAAATAAAGCATAAACGATAATCCACACTAAACACAATTTTAAATAAGAAGAATCCCTTACTTTAATATAAATTTATTAATAAAAAGTTTTGTAAAAAATAATTTTGTATAGCATTTTATTAATGCTATAGATCTTATTCAGATATTTCTTATGAAAAAGTTAAACATTGTTCAAACTTTATGCTTTATAGAAAATTTCTACATAATTACTTAATACTAAACGAATAAATTTCGTATAAATGGTACTTGCGGATTAAAAAAATTGAGTGTAAAATAATTTTTTCTTAAAAGAATATTTCATTCATAAAATCTCCATAAATTATTCAGGGTAATCTTCTCCTTAACTAAAAGAGCGTATTTCATGCAAAAAATGAAACTACAAGAACTTAAAAGTAAAAATCCAGTTGAGCTTGTTTCTTTTGCTGAAACATTAGAAGTCGAAAATGCTTCCCTTATGCGCAAACAAGAATTAATGTTTGCGATCTTGAAAAAACTTGCTCTACAAGACGTGGAAATTATAGGAGAGGGCGTTGTTGAAGTTTTGCAAGATGGATTTGGATTTTTACGATCTGCTGATGCTAACTATCTTCCTGGGCCTGATGATATCTATCTTTCGCCTGCACAAATTCAATCATTTTCTCTAAAAACAGGCGATACCATTGAAGGTCCTATACGTAGTCCAAAAGAAGGAGAACGTTATTTTGCTCTCCTTAAAATTAATACAATCAATTTTGAAAAAACTGAAAAGATTCGTTATAAAATTCACTTTGATAATCTTACTCCTCTTTACTCAAATGAGCGTTTCCAAATGGAAATACAAGACCCTACAGAGAAAGATATGTCATCACGTGTGATTGATTTGATATCACCATTGGGAAAAGGGCAAAGAGGGTTAATTGTTGCACCACCTCGGACTGGAAAAACAGTTTTACTTCAAAATATTGCTCATTCTATAACTACTAATCATCCTGAGTGTTATCTCATTGTTCTTTTAATTGATGAACGACCAGAAGAAGTTACTGATATGCAACGTTCAGTAAAGGGAGAAGTAGTCTCTTCTACTTTTGATGAACCTGCAATACGTCACGTACAAGTGGCTGAAATGGTTATTGAAAAAGCTAAACGCCTTGTGGAATATGGACGCGATGTTGTTATTCTTCTCGATTCAATTACACGTCTTGGACGTGCATATAATACGGTTGTTCCTTCTTCAGGTAAAGTTTTGACAGGTGGTGTGGATGCAAATGCTCTCCAGCGTCCAAAACGTTTTTTTGGTGCAGCACGTAATATTGAGGAAGGCGGATCTTTAACTATTATTGCAACGGCTTTGATTGATACAGGAAGTCGTATGGATGAGGTTATTTTTGAAGAATTTAAAGGAACAGGAAATTCAGAAATTGTTCTTGATCGAAAAGTTGCCGATAAGCGTATCTTTCCTGCTATGGATATTTTAAAGTCAGGAACACGTAAAGAAGAGCTTCTGGTAGCACGACAAGATTTGCACAAAATTTTTGTTCTTCGTCGTATTTTGGCACCTATGAATGTAACAGATGCAATTGAGTTTCTAATTGATAAATTAAAACAAACGAAAAATAATAGTGAATTTTTTGATTCAATGAATACATAAGAGTCATTAAATTTTTTATTAGGATAGAACCTGTGGATACAATCTTTGCTGTTTCGAGTGGATTGTTACCGTCAGGGGTGGCGGTCATTCGGCTTTCTGGTCCTTGTGTTGTGGATATAGTCAAAACACTTTGTGGTTGTTTACCTAAAGCCCGCTTTATGCATTATGGAAATCTTACTGCTCGTGATGGTAGTTTTTTAGACTCTGCTTTAACTGTTTTTTTTCCTGCTCCTCATAGTTTTACAGGGGAAGATTGTGCAGAATTTCATTTGCATGGAGGAAAAGCTGTTGTTAATCGTTTTCTTGATGAGTTGTCGACATTTTCTGGATGCCGCATTGCAGAGGCAGGTGAATTTTCACGTCGTGCATTTATGGAGGGAAAGTTAGATCTTGTTCAAGCAGAGGGTCTTGCTGATTTAATAGAGGCAGAAACGGAAAGCCAGCGTCGTTTAGCTGTTATGGGGACAAGTGGACATTTAACAACGCTTTATCGTGATTGGCGCCATAAGCTTATGAAAGTTCGTGCTTTTATTGAAGCAGAGCTTGATTTCGTTGATGAAGCAGATATTCCCAATTCGGTATCTGATAAAGTTTGGAAAAATGTGGAAGATCTTCGCACTTCTCTTCGAGAACATATTCTTGAAGGAGAACGTGCTAGTATTTTACGTGATGGATTAAAAATTGTTATTGCTGGTGCTCCGAATTCTGGAAAATCAAGCATTATGAATCGTCTTTCAGGAAAAACTGTTGCTATTGTGACAGAAGAAGCAGGGACAACACGTGACGCTTTAGAAATGAGACTTGTTCTTGGTGGATTGCCTATCTTTTTAACAGATACCGCTGGTTTTAGAAAGACAGAAAATAAAATAGAACAATTGGGAATAGAAGTTGCTAAGCAGCATGTTAAAGAAGCTGATTTAGTTATTTTGGTTTATGATATAGGAAATCCTAAACAAGTTGATTTACCAGAAACATCGGCTGAAATATGGCATGTTGGTAATAAGCTTGATCTTCTTTATGAAAGAGATGATCAACGTTGGTCTATACAATTTTCTGCATTAACTGGTTTAAATTTTGATTCTTTTGTTAAAAAACTTGAAACATTTTGCCATCAACGTGTTTCTGAAATTGGAAATCTTGTTCCGGCACGTAAAAGGCAACTTCAATTGTTAAAAGAAGCTGTTAAAGAAATTGAATATTCTCTCGATTATAATTCTCTTGATCTCAGTTTACGTGCAGAACATCTCCGTCGTGCAAGTGATTTTCTTGGAAAAATTACGGGAGATATTGATGTTGAAGATTTACTTGATATCATCTTTTCAGAGTTTTGTATTGGTAAATAATGATTCACGTGAAACATTGATTATTTAATAGACAGATTATAAAGATTATGTAATTTATATTCAGTTTCACGTGAAACCTTGTAATGTTCTCTATGGAATGAATGAAATGCAATCGTACGATGTTATCATTGTTGGTGGTGGTCATGCAGGTTGTGAAGCAGCTTCAGTTTCAGCGCGTGTAGGAGCCAAAACAGTGCTTGTTACACATAAAATATCAGACCTAGGAACAATGTCGTGTAATCCTGCTATTGGTGGTCTTGGAAAAGGACATCTGGTTCGTGAAATAGATGCTTTAGATGGTCTCATGGGAAGAGCAGCAGATATTGCTGGAATTCAGTTTCGACTTCTTAATAGACGTAAAGGACCGGCAGTAAGAGGTCCACGAACACAAGCAGATCGACAACTCTATAAAGCAGCAATTCAAAAACTCTTAAAAGAACAAAAAAATCTTACTATTATAGAAGATGAAGTTATTGATTTGTTTGTTAAAAATAATTGTGTATCAGGTGTTATTTTAAATAAACAAGGAACAATTTTTTCTGGTGCTGTCGTTTTAACAACAGGTACGTTTTTAAATGGTTTTATTCATATTGGTGATAAGACATGGGCTGCTGGTCGTATGGGAGATCAATCGAGTGTACAACTTGCAAATCGTTTAAAAAATTATCATATAAAATTTGGGAGATTAAAAACAGGAACTCCTGCTCGTTTGAGTAAAAAAACGATTGCTTGGGAAATACTTCCTAAACAACAAGCAGATGAAAATCCGGTTCCCTTTTCTCTTCTAACAGAAAAAATTGAACAGCCACAAATTGAATGTGCGATAACACGTACAAATGCACAAACACACAAAGTTATTCGCGAAAATATCTACAGTTCTGCTTTATATTCTGGAAATATTGAAGGCCTAGGGCCACGGTATTGTCCTTCAATTGAAGATAAAATTGTTAAATTTGGAGAACGTGATGGACATCAGATTTTTCTGGAACCAGAAGGATTAAATGATGATACTATTTATCCAAATGGTCTTTCTACTTCTCTGCCTGAAAATATACAAATTTCTTTATTAAAAACCATTGAAGGATTAGAAAATGTTACAGTTTTGCAACCTGGTTATGCTATTGAATATGATTTTGTTAATCCACAACAATTAACGAGAGGCTTAGAATTACGTTCTTTACCGGGGTTGTTTTTAGCAGGCCAAATTAATGGTACAACGGGATATGAGGAAGCGGCAGCACAAGGATTGTTGGCTGGATTGAATGCTGCACGTAAAGTAGGTAAATTAGATGAAATACTTATAAGCCGTTCTAGTGCTTATATTGGTGTTATGATTGATGATTTGGTTTCACGTGGTGTTTGTGAACCTTATAGAATGTTTACATCACGTGCGGAGTTTCGTTTATCTTTACGATCTGATAATGCTGATACGCGTTTAACACCTTTGGCACAAAAATGGGGTATTGTGAGTAAAATACGTTGGGAACGTTATCAAAAAAAACAACAGCGTCTTGATCAAGCACGATCAATATGTCAAAATCTCTTTTTAACACCTAATGAAGCTTCTGCTCATGGATTACATGTTAATCATGATGGAATTCGGCGTTCGGCTTATGATTTTCTTGCTTATCCTCATATGACTTTAGAGCGTCTTTCACATTTTTGGCCGCAATTACAAACAATTGATGCTAAAACAGTAGAATCTTTAGAAATTGAAGCTCAATATGCAGTTTATTTAGATAAACAAGCACAAGATATTGCCTCTCTTCAGAGAGATGAACGTTTAGAAATTCCTTCTTCTCTTGATATTCAATCAATTTCAGGTCTTTCAAATGAGCTAAAATCAAAAATTCAAGAAGTGTCACCGCGTTCAATTGCTGATGCACAAAAAATTGATGGAATGACACCCGCAGCGTTATCGCTTATTATTACATATATTCAACGTCAACGACGTGAAAAGGCTAAAATAGCTTAATGAATTTTTCTGTAGAACAAAAATATCAACAACTGTTAAACATTGTTCCTTCTGTTTCACGTGAAACGATGGAAAATTTAATTCAGTTTGAATCTTTAATTATTCAATGGAATGCACATATTAATTTGATATCTGATGCAACAATACCAGATATATGGACACGGCATATTTTAGATTCAGCGCAAATTTTTCCTTTGTATAGTCATTCTTTACAGTGGTGTGATTTAGGATCAGGAGGAGGATTTCCAGCTATTGTAATTGCTATCTTTCTTAAAGAAAAAAAAGAAGGACGTATTAATCTTGTTGAAAGTAATGGGAAAAAAGTTGCTTTTTTACGAACAGTTGTTGCTCAACTTAACCTTCCAGCAACAATCTATCATGCTAGAATTGAAGATGTATATCAAAAAATTCCTATATCTGATATTATAACAGCGCGAGGATTAGCCCCGCTCAGTAATCTTTTACAGCTTATTTTTCCTTTATTAACAGAAAAAACAATAGCTCTTTTGCAAAAAGGTCGGGATTATGCTGCAGAAATTAAAAATGCCTCTGCCAATTGGAACTTTGATCTGTTAAAACATAAAAGTAAAATTGATGAAAATTCTGTTATTTTGGAAATTTCTCATATTCGGTCATATAGAGGGTAAAGCACAATGAGCAAAGCGCGAATTATCGCTATTGCAAACCAAAAAGGTGGCGTCGGAAAAACAACTACGGCAATTAATCTTGCAACAGCTTTAGCTGCTATTGGTGAGAATGTCCTTATTATGGATGTTGATCCCCAAGGTAATGCAAGCACAGGCTTAGGAATTGATCGTAATAGTCGTCCTTTATCGTCTTATGATGTTCTAGTTTCAGGCGTTTCAATTACACAAGCGGCTTTAAAAACAGCAGTACCCAATCTTCATATCGTTCCTTCTACTCTTGATCTTTTAGGTGTAGAAATGGAAATTTCTTCATCACAAGATCGTATACAACGCTTACGTAAAGCTCTCTATGATGATCCGGAAATGGAAGAAAAATTTAATTATATTTTAATTGATTGTCCGCCATCTCTTAATCTTCTTACTCTTAATGCTATGGGGGCTGCAGATTCTGTTTTGGTACCTATGCAATGTGAATTTTTAGCACTTGAAGGTTTAAGTCAATTACTTGAAACAGTAAAAGAAGTGCGAACCGTACTTAATCCATCTTTAGAAATTCAAGGTATCGTTTTAACAATGTATGATGGACGTAATAATCTTTCAAATCAAGTTGTTGAAGATGTACGTTCTTTTATGGGAGATAAAGTTTATCGGACTGTTATTCCACGAAATGTAAGAGTGTCAGAAGCACCCTCTTTTGGTAAACCTGTATTGCTTTATGATCTAAAATGTGCTGGTAGCCAGGCTTATTTGCGGCTAGCATCTGAAATGATACAACGTGAAAAACAAGCATACGCTGCTGCGTAAAAATATAAAAATAATATAAAGAGTAAGATTATGAATGATGATCTATCAAAAAAAAGACTAGGACGTGGATTAGCAGCATTGATTGGAGATATCAATTTAAACAATAATTTTGCACGTTCACAAAGTTTTGATAAATTGACGGAAGCTGGTAGAGTTTCTGAACAATTTATCCCTCTTGAATCTATTTCATGTAATCCTCATAATCCACGACGTCATTTTACTGAAACTGAGCTTGATAATTTGGTGCAATCTATTCGTCAGCATGGTGTAGTTCAACCGATTATTGTTAGGCCTTTAAAAGATCATCCTAATCGTTTTGAATTGATTGCGGGTGAACGGCGTTGGCGTGCTGCACAACGCGCAAATTTAAGTCAATTGCCTGTTATTGTTCGTGATGTAGATGATAAAACTGCTTTGGAATTGGCTATTATTGAAAATGTTCAGAGAGCGGATCTTAATCCTATCGAAGAAGCAAAAGGATATGAGATGCTCCTGAATGAACATGGTTATACACAAGTAGATTTAGCGCAAGTTATTGGAAAAAGTCGTAGTCATGTTGCAAATACGCTTCGTTTATTAAAGCTTCCAGAAAAAGTACAACAATTCTTAATGGATGGACAACTTTCTGCAGGTCATGCACGTTGTCTTATAACCGTTGATAATCCACAAGATTTAGCTGAAAAAATTATCCGTGAAGGACTTTCTGTACGTCAAACAGAAATACTTGCATATGAACAGGCAAATCCTAAAACTAAAAAACGTACTACTATGGAGAAAAATGCAGAAACTAAATCTTTAGAAAAATTACTTGCAGATGTAATCGGGATGAAAGTTATTATTCGTCATGGTAAAAAAGGTGGAGATTTGAAAATACACTATTCTTCATTAGAACAATTAGATGAAATTTGTCGGCGTTTGCAAAGTTAATACATTGTTTTTAATAGTTTTCTTAACAATTTCCTTGCATAATTTTGATTATTCTATACATATTTTTTCTAGCAAATTCTATATTGCTTGAAGGTATAGTGTTTCTTTCATTTGTAAGTGTACTCAATATTGCTTGAAGTGCTAGCTTAGCAATAACAAAATTTTCAGGTGTAAGATTATTTTCTTCTAAAATTTTCACGAGTTCTTTTTTTTTAGAAATATATTCAATATCATTTTCAATACTATCGTTATCAGAGATGAGATTCCTTTTTGTATTTATTTTTTCTGGATCTTGAGATAAAATTCCACATTTTTTTTCAATTTTTTCTAATTTAAAAAGAAGATCTTCTGTTAAGGGATAATTTGCAATAAGAGGTAATGTAAAAGAAGGTTTACCTGTTTCCTGTTTTTCTTTTTAAGCGTATGATATAAAAGGAAAAAGGAAGAAAAAGTATAATGCAAGTTTAAACATTAAAAGTTATCCTTTCTTTTACGATATTCAATAAAAAAACTTTTCATCGGTGGCTCTTTATATTTAGAAAAATTATTTCTAAATATAATGTGAATATAAGGTAATTATTCGGAATGTTGAAAATATGATGATTTTAAAATAGAGTAATGCCTTTAATAAAGATTAGGACGCCATTGGATTGCTAATTTATGCACTTGTTTTAAAAATGAGTTTTTCGACGCTTCCAAGTTCATTTCGGACGGTGACCCTGAAATGGTATAATGAGAAAAATCCATGAGTAATATAAAATTACAAAGCCCTTCTCTCTACATTTAGAAAGGAGTAGTTACATTATCACATATATTTTGCCAGCTTTCAATGTGCAATAAAGTCTTTGATACTTAAAAAGGTATTTTTATTGTAGAGTTTTTCTTTACACAACTTTTCCCACTTGTAACGTGTAAGTAGATATTTTTTATTGATTTAGTGTATAAAAGAGTGAATTACCATTATAAATCAATATATTAACTTATTATAAAAATGGAATGATATTTTCCAATGTTTCGTAATTAATTAATCTTTCATAATGAGTTCTTTACAGTTTCCTGGAAGAGTTGTTACTTTGTAAAAATGTTTTTTAACAAATTCAAGATTTTTTAAAAATATAATATTTTTTTCAGATGAATATTCCTTTTCGTATGTAAATACAAGAAGCATTAATATTCCTTCAAGTGTTAAGGTTCCAGCAGCAAAATCTTTTGGTGTTAGGTTATTTTCTTTTAAAATATTCATGAATTTTGGTTTACTAGAAATATAGGTAGTGTAATTTTCAATACTAGAAAAAATACTAGAGTCATAAGTGAAAGAATCATTTTCTATTTCTGTAAGCAAATTTTTGCATTCTCTTTCAATTTTTTCTAACTTTAAAAGAAAATTTTCTGTTAAGAGATAATTTTTAGTGAGTAGAGATATAAGGGAAGCCCTATCTGTTTCTTGTTTTTTTTCTTGAGCGTATGATACAAAAGGAACAAGGAAAAGAAGGCACAATGCAAGTTTAAACATTAAAAATTATCCTTTCTTTTGCGAATTTCAGCAAAAACTTCTTCATTTGTAGCATCATTCATTGAAAGTTTTTCTCTGATTGCGCTATTATCCCAACGAAGAAAGGGATTTGTTGTTTTTTCTTGCCCTAAAGTGACGGGTAAAGTCATGGCATTTTTTGCGCGCAATAAAAAAACATCTTCTACTCTTTGATGAAGTTTTTTATTATGTGGATCAATTGTTAGTGCGAAAAGAGCATTATTTTTTGTGTACTCATGTCCACAATAAAGGAGTGTTTCATCGGGAAGTTTACGAAGTTTTTTTAAAGAATTTAGCATTTGTACAGCTGTTCCCTCGAATAGACGTCCACAACCAAGTGAAAAAAGTGTATCTCCAGCAAATAATAATTTTTTCTCAGGAAAATAGTAGGATAGTCCTCCTAGTGTGTGACCAGGTGTTGAGAGAGCTAAAAGCGTATAAGAACCAAAGAAAAGTTTTTCATCAGGTTGTAGTGTTTGATCAAGATGATGAATCTTTTCTTTTTCTATTTCTGGTCCGATAATCATAGCATTATAAACTTGTTTTAATTCTGCTATAGCTTCTACGTGGTCGTAATGGTGGTGAGTTATAAAAATAATGTTAAGTCTCCAATTATGGCGTTTTAAAGCATTATGAATAGCTTTGCTTTCAGGAGCATCTATTGCGGCTGTTATGCCGCTTTTTTCATCATGAATAAGTACACCAAAATTATCTTCTCGACAGATGAACTGTTCAATTAACATGGTTTTCTCCTGAACAGCATTTTATGATAAAACTATAGAATAGTTTGTAATGGTGAATTTTATTAAGAATCAGATTTGTCCTCTTCTATAAAAAGCCCTTGTGAATGTTTTATAATAATAGGCATTTGGGTAATCATGAAAAGAACTGTTATAGGCATAACGCCAAATACTTTGAAATTAGTCCAAAAATTATCGCTAAAATTGCGCCAAATAATTTCGTTTAAAATGGCAAGGAAAACGAAAAAAAATGCCCAACGATAGGTAAGCTTTTGCCAACCTAAATCATCAAGTTTTAAAGTAGAATCAAAAGCATAACGTAAAAGCGGTTTTTTAAAGAGCATACCACTAAAAAGTATAAAAGCAAATAAGCTATTAATTATTGTTGGTTTCATTTTTATGAAAGTTTCATTATGAAGCCAGAGAGTTAGAAAGCCAAAGACTAAAACAAATATTCCTGAAATAAGAGGCATAATAGGAATTTGTCTTGCAATGATCCATGATAAGCTTAGAGAAATAATAATCGCTACCATGAAAATAGCTGTTGCTGGGAAAATAGGTTTGTTAAAAGTCTGAAAAAATTCAATGTTTTTTATCAACCACTCTCCCTTGTAATTGGCAAAAAAGAAAGCAACTAATGGACCCATTTCCAAGAGAAATTTAAGTGTCGGTGAAAGAGAGGATTTCTTATTATTATTCATATTTTTTTCAGAGTTGTTATGTGAATTAGGGTTAGATAAAGGTTGTTTCATGTATGTTTTCCTGCAATAGTTTCGGCAAAGTCAGAAGCAGAAAAAGGTTGAAGGTCTTCAAGATTCTCTCCTATACCGATAAAATGAACGGGTAATTTATATTTTGCTGCGATAGCAACAAGAATTCCTCCTCGTGCGGTTCCATCCAGCTTTGTCATGACTAAACCATTAACACCAGCAATATCACGGAAAATATCCACTTGGTTAAGTGCATTTTGTCCAGTAGTTGCATCAAGCGTTTGAAGGATTGTATGGGGCGCTTGAAGATTGTGTTTTCTTAAAACACGAATAATTTTTGCCAATTCATCCATTAATTCAGATTTATTTTGTAAACGCCCTGCTGTATCAATAATTAACACATCACTATTTGCTTTTGTTGCTCTCTCAAAAGCATCAAAGGCTAAACTTGCTGCATCTGCACCCAATTTTGTTGAAATAACAGGAGAATTGGTACGTTCACCCCAAATATGTAGTTGCTCAATAGCTGCGGCTCGAAAAGTATCACCAGCTGCGAGCATAACTTTTAATCCACCTTCTGTTAATTTGGCTGTAAGTTTTCCAATAGTTGTCGTTTTTCCAGTGCCATTTACACCTACCAGCAAAATAACATGAGGTTTATAGCTGAGATCAAGTTCTAATGGTACTGCAACAGGTTCTAGAACTTTTTTGATCTCATCAGCGACAATAGTATGAATGTCATCTGTGGAGAGATCTTTTCCATAACGATTGGAAGCTAAAGTATTCGTGATGCGTGTCACTGTTTCTATACCAAGATCAGCTTGGATAAGAATATCTTCAAGTTCTTGCAATGTACTTTCATCAAGTTTTCTTTTAACAAATAGGTCGCTAATTGATCCACTTAGGCGTTGTGAAGAAAGAGATAGCCCTTTTTTAAGGCGCCCTAACCATGCTGTCTTTTTTTGTTCAATAGAGGTAGTAGGTAAAATTTCTTCATTCTTTTTTTCATGGATGGTATTTGCGACAATAATTTTACTAGAAAAGGAAAATTTATCAGAATTTGGTTCTGAAGATGGTTTTTTTTGATCAAATTTTGTAGTTGTTGACTTTTGACTTTTTATTTGTTCTTCTTTTCCTGTATCTATAAAGGTTGGGTTGCTTTTTGTCCTTTCATCTTTATCTTTGTTTTTTTCTATTATATCACTTTTATCAGGAATAGAAATTTCCTCCATCTCCTGCTCTTTAGATTTGCTGAAAGAGAATATTTTTTTTATAAAAGATTTTGTCATAAGAAATTTCCTGCTCAAGCAGCATTTAATTTTGGAAGGACAGCAATTAATTTATCGTTATCATGGTCAACAATAAGGGCTTGAACAATTGTTCCTGCTTTTGCACCTTTAATTTGTACAAGAGTATAATCTTCTGTTCGTCCGATTTCATCTTTTTCAACGAGAATTGTTTGTTGACTATTTTGTAAATGAGCAAGATGATTTTGGTAAGCCTTATCACCTGCTTTCCGCAATCTTTCAGCACGCAGCTTAATTATTTTACGGTTGATTTGTGGCATCCGTGCGGCAGGTGTTCCTTCTCTTGGGCTAAAGGGGAAGATGTGGAGATGAGTTAAATTACAATCTTTAATCAAAGCAAGACTATTTTGAAACATCTCTTCTGTTTCCGTAGGAAAACCAGCAATTAAGTCGGCACCATAAACCATTGTAGGACGTTTGGCACGTAATTCTTGGCAAAATTGAATGGCTTGTTCACGTAAATGCCGCCGTTTCATACGTTTTAAAATCATATTATCACCTGCTTGTAAGGATAAATGCAAATGTGGCATGATTCTTTTCTCATAAGCTAAAAGATTTATAAGTTCTTCGTCTGCTTCAATAGAGTCAATAGATGAAAGGCGTAATCGAGGCAAATCAGGGACATGATGTAAAATTGCTGAAGTTAATTTTCCTAGAGTAGCTTTTCCAGGAAGATCGTGACCATAACTTGTAAGGTCGACACCTGTAAGGACCACTTCTTGAATCCCCACATCTATTAGCTTTTTAATTTGTTCTATGACAGCTCCCATGGGAACTGAACGAGATGGTCCACGCCCGTAAGGAATAATGCAAAATGTACAGCGATGATCGCATCCGTTTTGTACCTGTACAAAAGCCCGGGTACGTTCTTGCATTGAACTCACCATATGTGGAGCAATTTTTTTCACTTCCATAATATCATTGATCCGCACCTTTTCGGAATGGTTAATACCAAAATCAGGAAGTTGACGATAAGAATGAGCGTGAAGTTTATCTTCGTTTCCTAAAATAAGATCAACTTCTGTCATTGAGGAAAAATTTTGTGCTTCTGTTTGGGCTGCACATCCTGTTACAATGATGCGCGCGTGAGGATTTTCACGGCGTGCTTTACGGATGGCTTGTTTTGCTTGTCGCACTGCTTCGGCAGTGACAGCGCAGGTATTAAAAATAATAGCACCATCTTTGAGTTGGTCTAGCCCTGAAGAAGTGCTTTCTTTGCGAATGATTTCCGATTCGTAGCTATTGAGTCGACAACCAAAAGTTACAATTTCTATTGCCATCAAGAGTGATCCTTTTTATAGCATCCTGTTAAAGGGTTTAAAAAACCACTAAATTGATATTTTATGGGTCCTGTCATAATAATGTGATCGTCTTCTCGGTAAAAAATATTAAGTGCTCCCCTTGGTAAGTTTACATCGATATGGCGTTGTGTAAGACCACGTCGATAAGCAGCCACCGCACTTGCACAAGCAGCACTCCCACATGCTTGTGTTAATCCTGCTCCTCGTTCCCATGTGCGTAAATTTAGACTTTTCTTTGACGTTATGCAAGCAATGGAAATATTACACCGTTCTGGAAATAAGGGATCATGTTCAAGTTTTGGTCCATATTTTTCCAATGGAATATGTTGAATATCATTTTCAATAAAAAAAATAGCATGGAGATTACCAATAGATATGAGACAAGCATCTTTTAAGGGACCAGCCGTAATTTCTACGTGATTGGTATCAACTATTTCACGTGAAACAGGCATCTCTTTTGCATTGAAATTTGGGCATCCCATATCAACAGAGATGAGATTGCCAGCTTGGCGTTTTCCTTCAAGAATTCCAGCAGGAGTTTCTAACCGAAAATTGTCACCAAGATTGTGGTCTGTGAGCCACGCAATGACGCAGCGAGTACCATTACCACAGGCTTTAGCCTTTGAACCATCAGCATTCCATATTTCGATGCGGAAGTCGGCATCTTTCTGGATTGGTGGGTGAATAGCCATGATTTGATCAAAATGCATTTCTGCATCTGCCGATAAAGAAAGGATTGCTTGTGGTGTAAGAGCTTGTGTGCTTTCGCGCATATCAGCAATAATAATCTGATTTCCAAGACCGTCCATTTTGCTAAATGGCGTTTTCATGAAACTTCTCTATTCTACATTCTAAATATTACTTAATATCACTTATCAAGAGATATATGATTAAAAGTCTTATAAATTTCTAGTGTTTAATAAATATAAAACTGGCTACATAAATTATTCCATTTAAAATAAGGGATTTTAATCCTGTTTTTTTAATTTATTAATTTATCTTTGTAATAAATATTCATTTAATTTTTTGTGAACTTATTTATTGTCATGGGAGAGAGTAAAGTTATGTCGTTTTCAAAAATTTCATTTTTCGTTGCAATGTCAACTGTAATGCTTTTAGGGGGATGTTCAACAACGCGGTTTGATAGTAATAATAATAGTAACTCATTAGAAATTTTTTATCCAACTCAGCAAATAACAACATTGGAAGCGTCTGATCTTTCTTCTACTTCTGAATTCGCAAACGCTTCGATGTATGAGAAAGGAGATTCTCAGAGCGATGGACGAATGGCTAGTCTCGAATTGCCAAGCAATGCCATTGATTTATTTCCTGCAAGTATTGCTGGGGTATGGAATCTTTCTATGGGAGGTAAAGTTTGTCGAATTGCAACACCACAAACAAAGTTTGGACAAGGGTACCGAGCTGGTCCTTTACACTGTCCAGGAATTGCTTCTCAAGTAACGTCGTGGGCTGTTAAAGGAAAAAGATTATATTTTTATAATAACTCTGGACGTGTTATTATTTCTCTTTATTCTTCAAATGTTGATCGTTTTGAGGGGCGCACGCTTGATGATCGTTCAGTTGTTTTAAGCCGTTAGATCGTTTTTTGATCACTTGTAAACAAATAAGCTAGATGGACAGATTCATGAAAAGAATTTGTATTTTTTATTGAGAGCGGTTTTAAAAAGGTTGTTTAGATGTTTCTTGTGTCAACACGCTATAAAGAGCTTGTCTCTAAAGGGGAAGTTTGTTTTGATTCAGTTCAGTTAGCTGTGACAGAGCATTTTGATCATTTATTAAAAAAAATTACGGAACAAAATGTTTCTCGTCCTTGGTTTTGGATATTTTGGTCTTTTTTACAAAGAATATTGAAAAAGAAAAAACAAAATATTTCTTGTCTTGTGAAACAAGGGGATGAAAATGATTCTTATCAAGGACTCTATATTTATGGTGAAGTAGGACGGGGCAAAACTATGCTAATGGATTTGTTCTTTTCTTGTTTGCCAGAAGGTCATAAAAAGCGCGCTCATTTTAATGATTTTATGGCTGATGTGCATGAGCGTATTAATTTTTATCGTCAATCTGGACACGCAAAATCAAAACAAGATAATCCTATTTTAGCTGTTGCTGAAGATCTTGCACGAGAAGCAAAGGTACTTTGCTTTGACGAATTTAGTGTAACAGATATTGCTGATGCTATGGTTTTGGGGCGACTTATTTCTTTTTTGTTTGATAAAGAAATTTTCTTTATTGCAACTTCAAATGTAGCACCGGATAACCTTTATTATAATGGCTTAAATCGTGAACTCTTTTTGCCTTTTATTCGAATTTTGAAAGCATATGTTTGTGTTGTTAATCTTGATGCAAAAACAGATTATCGGCTTGAAAAATCAAATCTACAGTCCGTATATGTAACACCTCTAGGGAAAAAAGCAGATGAATGTATGGAGCAAGCATGGATCCGTGTATTGCAAGGGCATAGAGAGATATCTGATGAGCTTTCTATAAAAGGACGTGTTATTTCTATTCCGCGTGTTGGTGCAGGATGTGCACGTTTTGATTATAGAGACTTATGTGTAAAGCCTTTGGCAGCGGTTGAGTATTTAGTATTAGGAGAGCATTATCATACGATTTTTATCGATAATGTACCGGTTATGGATGATACATGCCGCAATGAAACAAAACGGTTTATTTTACTCATTGATATTCTTTATGAGCGCCACATACGGTTGTTTATGTCGATAGCAGCAGGTGTAGAGGATTTGTATAAGGGGCAGGCGCAAATTACGGAAGCATTTGAGTTTCAAAGAACACAGTCGCGTCTTTTTGAAATGCAAAGCCACGATTATTTAAAACTTTGGGAAAAATATTTTCTTTTGAAGAATAAGTGTTGAGTATACTTTACCTTTACGTAAATTGTAAAAACAATAACTCTTTGAAATTAAAGGTATGGAATAATTCTGTTGTATTTTTTTTAAATTCACTTTATCGATACATCATAATAATTTTCTAATAGTTATTTCTGCGGAGGGTTGTTGTTTTTGTTAAGAATAGAAAATTTTAAATTTCATTTCTTTACTCCTTTTTATGATATTGTTTTTATATGATTGAAGTCAAAAATACGGACGCTGATCAGTGTGCGTTGAATTATTTAAAAGTTAGGAAAAAATAAAATGGCACGAAAAAAAATAGCTCTGATTGGTGCAGGAATGATTGGTGGTACTTTAGCGCATATTATTGGGCTTAAAGAGCTTGGTGATGTTATTTTATTTGATATTGTAGAAGATATACCACAAGGTAAAGCTCTTGATATTGCTGAATCTTCACCTATTGATGGTTTTGATATCAATTTGAAAGGCGCAAATGCTTATGAAGCAATTGAAGGAGTTGATGTTGTTATTGTAACAGCAGGGGTTGCACGCAAACCTGGTATGAGCCGTGATGATCTTTTGAGTATTAATCTAAAAGTTATGGAACAAGTTGGTGCTGGAATTAAAAAATATGCACCTTCAGCTTTTGTTATTTGCATTACAAATCCTCTTGATGCAATGGTATGGGCATTGCAAAAATTTTCAGGACTTCCTACTCATAAAGTGGTTGGTATGGCAGGTATTCTTGATTCAGCACGTTTTCGTCGTTTCTTGGCTGAGGAGTTTAAAGTCTCTGTTAAAGATGTAACAGCATTTGTTTTAGGAGGTCACGGTGATTCAATGGTGCCTTTGGTGCGTTATTCAACAGTTGCGGGTATTCCTTTACCTGATCTTGTTAAAATGGGTTGGACAACACAGAAAAGAATTGATCAAATTATCCAACGTACTCGTGATGGTGGTGCAGAAATTGTTGGTTTGTTAAAAACAGGTTCTGCTTATTATGCTCCAGCAGCTTCTGCTGTTTCTATGGCTGAAGCTTATTTAAAGGATGCTAAGCGTGTTGTGCCTGTTGCAGCCTATCTTTCAGGAGAATATGGGGTTAATGATACCTATGTTGGTGTTCCTGTTGTCCTTGGTGCAGGTGGTGTTGAGCGGGTCATTGAGATTGATCTTAATAAAGAGGAAAGAAGTGCTTTTGATCATTCAGTAGATGCAGTTAAAAAGCTTTGTGAAGCTTGTATTTCTCTTGTGTCTAGTCTCAAGTAAATAGAATAAGATTTAGTTCATAAAAAGAAAGTATTTAGAATATTAGAACTTTAGGATTAATAATAATCCATAAAAAAAAGGACAAATGTATGAATATCCATGAGTATCAGGCCAAACGTTTGCTTCATAAATATGGAGCGCCAATTGCAAATGGTGTTGCTGTTTATTCTATAGAGCAAGCTGAAAAATGGGCAAAAAAATTACCCGGATCTCTCTATGTGGTTAAAAGTCAGATACACGCCGGTGGTCGTGGTAAGGGTAAGTTTAAAGAACTTGGTCCTGATGCAAAGGGTGGTGTTCGGCTTGCACACTCTGTTGAAGAAGTTGTTGCAAATGTTCAAGAAATGCTTGGAAAAACTTTGGTAACCAAACAAACTGGTCCAGAGGGTAAGCAGGTTAATCGCATTTATATTGAAGATGGTGCCAATATTGAGCGGGAACTTTATCTTTCACTTTTGGTTGATCGCAGTGTTGGTCAAATTGCTTTCGTTGTTTCAACAGAAGGCGGAATGGATATTGAAATAGTTGCTGAAAAGACACCAGAAAAAATATTAACACTGCCCATTGATGCTGTAAAAGGTATTACTTCTGCTGATTGTGAAAGACTTTGCGATGCATTGGAATTGCGCGATAGTGCACGGGAAGATGGTGAAAAGCTTTTTCCAATTCTCTATAAGGCGTTTTGTGAAAAAGATATGAGCCTTTTAGAAATCAACCCGCTTATCGTGATGAAAGATGGTCATTTGCGTGTTCTTGATGCAAAAGTTTCTTTTGATAATAATGCTCTGTTTCGTCATCCAGATCTTTTAGAATTGCGTGATCTTTCAGAAGAAGATCCAAGAGAAATCGAAGCATCAAAGCATGATCTTGCTTATGTTGCCCTTGAAGGTACAATTGGTTGTATGGTAAATGGCGCGGGTCTTGCTATGGCAACAATGGATATCATTAAGCTTTATGGAGATGAGCCAGCAAACTTTTTGGATGTTGGTGGTGGAGCCTCAAAAGAAAAGGTGACAGCTGCTTTTAAGATTATTACGGCTGATCCAAATGTTAAGGGTATTTTGGTTAACATTTTTGGTGGTATTATGCGTTGTGATGTCATTGCTGAAGGTGTTGTTGCTGCTGTTCGTGAGGTTGGTTTAAAGGTTCCCTTGGTTGTTCGTCTTGAAGGTACTAATGTTGAGCAGGGTAAAGCAATTATCAATGACAGTGATTTGAATGTTATTCCTGCTAATGATTTAGATGATGCTGCTCAAAAAATTGTTGCAGCCGTGAAGGGAGCTTAAGCGATGTCCATTCTTGTGAATAAAGAGACAAAAGTTCTAGTTCAAGGACTTACAGGAAAAACAGGAACATTTCATACAGAACAGGCGCTTGCTTATCATGGTACGCAAATGGTTGGAGGTGTTAATCCTAAAAAGGGTGGAGAAACATGGGAAGGTTCAAAAGGTGAAACTCTTCCTATTTTTGCTAGTGTTGCAGAGGCAAAAGAAAAAACAGGCGCGGATGCTTCCGTTATTTATGTTCCTCCTGCAGGAGCTGCGGCAGCTATTATAGAAGCTATTGAAGCTGAAGTTCGTTTAATTATCTGTATTACGGAAGGTATTCCCGTTATGGATATGGTTAAAGTGAAGGCGCGATTAGAAAACTCAAAGTCTCGTCTTGTTGGCCCTAATTGTCCTGGTATTCTAACACCAAATGAATGTAAAATTGGTATTATGCCTGGTTCTATTTTTAGAAAAGGTTCTGTTGGGATTGTCTCGCGGTCTGGAACTTTAACTTATGAAGCAGTTTTTCAAACGAGTCAGGAAGGTCTTGGACAAACAACTGCTATAGGGATTGGTGGAGATCCTGTTAAGGGGATTGAATTTATTGATGTGTTGGAAATGTTTTTAGCAGATGATGAAACCCAATCTATTGTTATGATTGGTGAAATTGGTGGTTCTGCTGAAGAAGACGCAGCACAGTTTTTGCAAGATGAAGCAAAAAAAGGTCGTAAAAAGCCAGTTGTTGGATTTATTGCTGGCCGTACGGCTCCTCCAGGACGTACAATGGGACATGCTGGTGCTGTTATTTCTGGTGGTAAAGGTGGGGCAGAAGATAAAATTGCGGCAATGGAATCTGCAGGGATTCGGGTTTCTCCTTCACCATCACAAATAGGTAAAACTTTAATGTCAGTTTTGAAAGGCTAAAAGAAAATTTTGCCTGAAGTAAGAATATATTCTTAATTCAGGTAAAAAACTTGAGTAGAAAAAAGTAAAACTTTTTTGAATATTCAAATCCTCATTTGTTTTGTAAGCATTAAAAGGTTGAAAAAAGATATAAGGAGACGGAATAGATGTTCCGGAAAGGTATATGGCAAGGCAGGACGAGATAAATAGTCTTTTTGCACAAACGTCATTTCTTTATGGTGGGAATGCAGATTATATAGATCAACTTTATGCTCAATATGAAAAAGATCCTACCAGCGTTGATTCACAGTGGCGTGCTTTTTTTGAGGGACTTCATGATAACAAAGAAGATGTTCTCAAAAATGCTGAAGGAGCAACATGGCAACGTGATCATTGGCCGTTAAAGGCGAATGGTGAGTTGGTTTCTGCTATTGATGGTGATTGGTCTTCTCTTGAAAGATATCTTGGCGATAAATTAAAGGAAAAAGCAGTAACTAGTGCTGCAAAAAAGGGGAAAATTTCCAGTGAACAAGATATTATTCGTGCAACGCGTGATTCTGTTCATGCAATTATGATGATTCGTGCGTTTCGAGCACGTGGGCATCTTCGAGCACAGCTTGATCCTCTTCAATTAGCAGAAAAACTTGAAGATTATAAGGAACTTTCTCCAGAGGCTTATGGTTTTACTCAGGCTGATTACGAACGTCCCATTTTTATTGATAATGTTTTAGGATTGGAATATGCAACTATTCCGCAAATGCTGGAGATTCTCAATCGTACCTATTGTTCAACAATCGGTGTGGAATATATGCATGTTTCTGATCCGGTTCAAAAAGCATGGCTTCAAGAACGCATTGAAGGACGGGATAAGAGAATTTCTTTCACACAACAAGATAAGAAAGCTATCCTGAATAAACTTATTCAGGCAGAAGGATTCGAACAGTTTTTAGATACTAAATATAAAGGTACAAAGCGCTTTGGACTCGATGGTGGTGAAGCGCTGATTCCTGCTCTTGAACAGATTATTAAATATGGTAGCACTTTAGGGGTGCAAGACGTTATTTTAGGAATGGCGCATCGTGGTCGTTTAAATGTTCTTTCACAAGTCCTCGCTAAGTCGCATAGAGCTATTTTTCATGAATTTAAAGGAGGATCTTATAAGCCAGACGATGTCGAAGGGTCAGGTGATGTTAAATATCATTTAGGAACTACTGCTGACTTGGATTTTGATGGGAATAAAGTTCATTTGTCACTTTTGGCTAATCCCTCTCATCTTGAGATTGTTGATCCGGTTGTGATGGGTAAAGCACGTGCTAAACAAGATCAACTTGTGGGGCCTACACGTACCGATTCACTCCCATTAAGTGAACGTGCAAAAGTGTTACCGTTGCTTATTCACGGTGATGCTGCTTTTGCAGGGCAAGGTGTTATTCAGGAAACTTTTGGTCTTTCAGGGCTTAAAGGTTATCGTGTTGCAGGATCAATCCATGTTATTATCAATAATCAGATTGGTTTTACAACAGTTCCACGTTTTTTACGTTCTTCGCCTTATCCATCAGATGTCGCAAAAATGATTGATGCACCAATTTTCCATGTGAATGGTGATGATCCTGAAGCTGTTGTTTTTGTCGCTAAAATAGCAACGGAGTTTCGTCAAATTTTTCATAAACCGGTGGTCGTTGATATGTTTTGTTATCGCCGTTATGGACATAATGAAGGTGATGAACCTTCCTTTACACAGCCGCTTATGTATAAGGCAATTCGTGATCATAAAACAACTCTTCAGCTTTATGGTGACCAATTGATAAAAGAAGGAGTGGTTACTTCAGAAGAGATTGAGCAACAAAAAAAGTTATGGCGCGATAAGCTTGAAGGTGAACTTGAAGCAAGTGCTTTTTATAAGCCTAATAAAGCTGATTGGCTTGATGGAAGTTGGACAGGAATCAAAGCTTGTAATAATACTGATGAGCAAAATTCTAGAACAACGGGTGTCGAGTTAAAAACTTTAAAGGAAATTGGTCAGAAACTTGTCGAAGTTCCAGAAGATTTTCATGTTCATAAAACCATTCAACGTTTTTTAAACAATCGTGCTAAAATTTTTGAAACTGGTGAGGGGATCGATTGGGCAACTGCTGAAGCTTTAGCTTTTGGTTCACTTTGTTTGGAAGGAGCGCCAGTTCGTCTTTCTGGTGAAGATGTTGAACGTGGAACTTTTTCACAACGTCATTCAGTTCTTTATGATCAAGAAAATGAATCACGTTATATTCCTTTGAATCATTTAAAAAAAGGGCAAGCGCTTTATGAAGTTGTTAATTCTATGCTTTCTGAAGAAGCTGTTCTTGGGTTTGAATATGGATATTCTCTTGCTGAACCACGAGGATTAACACTTTGGGAAGCACAATTTGGTGATTTCTCTAATGGTGCACAGGTCATTTTTGATCAATTTATTTCATCAGCAGAACGTAAGTGGCTTCGTATGTCTGGTCTTGTGTGTTTATTACCCCATGGTTTTGAAGGGCAAGGACCAGAGCATTCTTCTGCACGTTTAGAACGTTTTCTTCAACTTTGTGCGGAAGATAATATGCAGGTTGCTAATTGTACAACCCCTGCAAATTATTTTCATATTTTACGTCGGCAAATTAAGCGTGATTTTCGTAAGCCATTGATTTTGATGACACCCAAATCACTTTTACGTCATAAGCGGGCTGTTTCTTTTCTCAATGAAATGGGACCAGAAACAAGTTTTTGTCGTGTGTTGCTTGATGATGTAGAATATCTCAAAGATTCTGTCATTAAGTTGCAGAAAGATAATAAAATTCGTCGTGTTGTTCTTTGTACGGGCAAGGTTTATTACGACCTTTATGAAGAACGTGAAAAAAAGGGTATCGATGATGTTTATCTCCTTCGTGTTGAACAGCTTTATCCTTTTCCTGCAAAAGTTTTAGTGAATGTGTTGTCGCGCTTTTTGCAGGCAGAAGTTTTTTGGTGCCAAGAAGAACCAAAAAACATGGGGGCTTGGTCATTTATTGAGCCTTATTTGGAATGGGTTTTGACGCATATTAATGCGCAATATTCACGTGCTCGTTATGCGGGGCGTCCTGCGAGTGCATCACCGGCCTCTGGGTTAATGGTGAAACACCTTGAACAACTGGCTGCGTTTCTTAAAGACGCGTTAGGTTCTTAATTTGTTACTACTCTGATGTATGGAAAAATATTATGACTACTGAAATCCGTGTTCCTACTTTGGGCGAATCGGTTACTGAAGCAACAGTTGGTAAATGGTTTAAAAAACTTGGCGAAGCTGTCGCGATAGATGAGCCTTTGGTTGAATTAGAAACTGATAAAGTAACAGTTGAAGTTCCTTCTCCTGTTGCAGGGAAATTATCTGAAATCATCGCAAAAGAAGGCGATACGGTTGAAGTGAATGCTCTTTTAGGAGCAGTGAAAGCTGGCGAAGCTGGTGCCTCCCAATCATCATCACCTTCTGCTATACCTGTTCCAATGGCTTTATCGCAATCAGAGAAGCTTGCTTCGAGCAGTACAATGCCTCCTTCACCTTCAGCAGCAAAATTGATGGCTGAAAATAATGTTACAAAAAGCGATATTTCAGGTTCTGGAAAACGTGGACAAATTCTTAAAGAAGATGTTCTTGGTGGGTTAGAAAAAAGAACAAACATCCCAGCACCTTCTTCTTCTGCAATCAGTTTTTCGGCAACATCTGTTCAAGAAACACGTGAAGAGCGGGTTCGTATGACGAAATTGCGTCAAACAATTGCTCGTCGTCTTAAGGATGCGCAAAATGTAGCAGCAATGTTAACCACATTTAATGAGGTTGATATGTCAACGGTGATGGATTTGCGCAAACGTTATAAGGATCTTTTTGAAAAGAAACATGGTGTTAAACTTGGTTTTATGGGTTTTTTTACCAAGGCTGTTTGTCATGCATTAAAAGAGCTTCCTGCTGTTAATGCCGAAATTGATGGAACAGAAATTGTTTACAAAAACTATGTCAATGTTGGAATTGCCGTTGGAACAGATAAAGGACTTGTCGTTCCAGTGGTGCGTGAGGCAGATCAAATGTCTTTGGCAGAAATTGAAAAGGAAATTGGCCGTTTAGGACGTCTTGCGCGTGATGGAAAATTAGCCGTTTCTGATATGCAAGGTGGAACTTTTACCATTACAAATGGTGGTGTATATGGATCGTTGATGTCAACACCGATTTTGAATGTACCACAATCTGGTATTTTAGGAATGCATGCAATTAAAGAGCGAGCAATGGTTGTTGAGGGCCAAGTTGTGATCCGTCCCATGATGTATTTAGCGCTTTCTTATGATCACCGTATTGTAGATGGTCAAGAAGCTGTAACTTTCCTTGTGCGTGTTAAGGAAAGCTTAGAAGATCCGGAACGCCTTGTTCTTGACTTGTAAAATACAGTTTTCAGGATGAAAGGAGAAACGGATGTCTTATGATGTGGTTGTGATCGGAGCGGGCCCAGGTGGTTATGTAGCAGCAATAAAGGCCGCACAATTGGGACTTAAAGTAGCAATTATTGAAAAGCGTACAACATTAGGGGGAACATGTCTCAATATTGGTTGTATTCCTTCTAAAGCATTGTTGCATGCTTCAGAAGTGTTTGCTGAAACCCAACATGGTTTTGAAACACTTGGTATTTCTATTGGAAAATCTAAACTTAATCTTGAACAAATGATGGTTCATAAGAAAGCTGTGGTGACAGCAAATACAAGTGGTATTTCTTTTTTGATGAAAAAAAATAAAGTTGATACTTTTTGGGGGACAGCTAAAATTTTAAGTGCGAGGCGTGTGCAATTTGTTGCCAAAGATGGTAATAAACAAACGATTGAAACGAAAAATATTATTATTGCTACAGGTTCAGAGAGTTCAGGCATTCCAGGGCTGAATGTTGAAATTGATGAAAAGACTGTCGTCTCTTCTACGGGAGCACTTTCACTTGAAAAAGTACCTGCGCGTATGATTGTCGTGGGGGCTGGGGTTATTGGTTCAGAACTTGGATCAGTTTGGAGCCGTTTAGGTGCTAAAGTTACTATTATTGAGTATCTTAATAAAGTTTTGGGCTCAATGGATGGTGAAGTTTCACGGCAATTTCAGAAATTAATGGAAAAACAGGGTATTGAATATAAAACTGGTGCAAAGGTAACAGCCATTACACAATCTGGTTCAGCGGCTCAGGTGAACTTTGAAACTATTAAAGATGGTATGGCCGAAACTTTAGAGGCAGATGTTGTGCTTATTGCTACTGGACGCTCTCCGTATACTGAAGGGCTTGGCTTAAAAGAGACAGGCGTCCAGTTGGATGAACGTGGTTTTGTTGAAATTGACGCACATTGGCAGACAAATATTCCAGGAATTTATGCGATTGGTGATGTTGTAAAAGGACCAATGTTAGCTCATAAAGCAGAGGAAGAAGGCGTTGCCGTGGCAGAAATTTTGGCTGGGCAAAAAGGTCATGTTAATTTTGATGTTATTCCTAGTGTCGTTTATACACAGCCAGAAATTGCGAGTGTAGGAAAAACAGAGGAAGAATTAAAAATTGCTGGTATTGAATATAATGTTGGCAAATTTCCTTTTATGGCCAATGGTCGTGCACGCGCAATGCAAAAGAGTGATGGGTTTGTTAAAATCCTTTCTGATAAAAAAACAGATCGGGTACTGGGAGGGCATATTCTTGGATTTGGTGCTGGTGAAATGATCCATGAAATTGCAGTTTTAATGGAATTTGGTGGTTCATCAGAAGATCTAGGACGTTGTTGTCATGCGCATCCTACCTTATCAGAATCAGTACGTGAAGCAGCTTTAGCAACATTTGCTAAACCGATTCATATTTAAAAAGCTTTTAAAAGGCACATTTCGAAGGCATAATAAGGTAGTAAATAATTGTGAAGCATGCAACAAAACTTTAGAAAGAGTAATCAATAGTGTGAGCTGTTGTATGCTTTTCAATAATTGTTTTTTTAGATCTCAATTGTGCTGGTGTGATTGATTATTGTGTTATACTATAAGAATTGATTATTGAGAGCGGTGGTATTTAATTTTTACATAAAAATTTATATAAGAGGTATTTTCTATAGTATAGTGAAATATTCAGAGTATGGCTTGTATGAGGCTATTTGCGCGCTTTGTTTTTTTTAATACCTCTTAGATGTATGCAGAATTATTTCGTTATGGCCTTTATGAGTAAAGTTTCTCGTGAAATATATAAGATCTTTTATACACTATCATATACTTTTTCAGTTCTTAATATTGCTAAAGCTCTTTATTATCTGAGAGTTTTCATAAGAAAAATTTTCTTTCATCATTTTTTGTTTATATGCTCGATTTAATAGAATCACATCACTCATGCAAAATAAAATGCCCTAAACAGAATAGATTTTAATTGCGTGTTCGCGTGCTTTTTTAAAGAGACGTGTCTTAAAGTTCGTCATCCATATTTTGCGATGGTATCCCCCATGAAGGATATAATGATAAAGCCTTCAAGAATAATATAAAATCTATAAATTATTATTCAACTTTAGGTTAAATAGGCTCTATTCCACACTTTGTTAGCTCTTAGGTATGACGACACGTTTTTGTCTTACCATTGCCCGCATCAAGCGTAATCATCACCATGTCCCCCGTACTTTGTGCCAGCGTTAAAGTGTCAATGATCTCACTGGCTATACGATTCCTCTGAAAGGCTGGTTTCTCAGGGATCATCTTCAAAAGCCCCGCCGTTTCTTTTAAAGCCTCAATCCATTGGTGAACCTTCGCATTTTGCTTACCCAACTGCCCTGCATAACTGCCCGCATACCACTGCGAAAACGTCCCATCAGGCATCCCTATGCGCCGCGCCACTTCTGCTTTCGTCCAATCATTCATTTGTGCCAAGGCTCTCACCGAATCAACAAGCTCATTCCATAAAGCAATATCATCACTATTGCGGTTTTGCGCTGTTCCACTGGGCTGGTTTTTAGGTCGCGCCCAAGGATTTTTATCGACCGTTGCATTTATCGCGTTTTTCATCTATAATCTCCCTCTCGTATTGATCTAGATATCGAATGGGTAGGGCTCCAACCTACCCATTTTTTACTCTAAAGCCGTACGCGATACAAAACCGGCTCCCTTAAAAATCCCCCAATCCGTTCTCGCACATCGGGAGACTTGCTAACTTCACGCCTCTCATCACAGACAGAAAGCCGTCTTAAAGCTTTGTGCAAATGTTGACTAAATTCTCGAGCCCCCAAAGCTTCATCATTTCCTAAATCTTCACAATTATTGGCTTTCAAAGCCAAATTCCCCGCATGGTTTGGCATCAAGCGGCTAACCTTTGGCTTAACAATAGGCTTGGATTTTGAACCATCTTCCTTTCGTTCAAGGCGCCTATAAACATCAGCCAAGTGATCAGGCGCAAGCTTTGCCTGCCAACCGTTTTTCTACTTTAACTGCCTTCACATACTCTTTACGCAAACGCCCATTCAAACGCGCTGCCTGCTGGTCATAAAAACCAACATCCGCTAGACACGGTGCCATACAAAGCAACCGATTGTTCAAATCATAAACCCGCAAATCTTGGTGCAAATGATCCGGATCAAAGCGCACAATCATCCTCTTCCCAGCATACTCATTCAACGCACGCGTCCAATAACGATTGCCATAAAAATGGATCTCCCCCGTGCTCTTTTTTGTACGCAATGCTTCTGAGGTCAAAAGCCATAAAGCACGCTGTGCTGCCGTTGCTTGCCGAATAATCGTCCCCTCTGCTGTCAAACTTTCTACAAAAGTCTCATCAAAACTTCGCCCCGCACAATTAAGCGCCTTGCGCCCTGCTTGCCCATTATGCGCCACAATCTGCGCGCCAAAATGGGCTTTGAATTCTTCAAATCCTATCGCACGTTTTCCATAATCTTCAGGCTTAGCATCCGGCTTATGGCCCGTATAAGCCCCTGCACAAAAAGGATGTTTGGAAATTGCTTCTGCCAAATCACGCCATGCCCGCTCAATCGGTTTAGACTGACCACTATAAGGGGTTGTCCATTGCAATTGTACACCCAAACTCGTCAAAAGCCCCTGCGGATCATCCGGTTTAATCTTAAAACGAAAGCAATTTTGTACACCCCCAGAAATCCACTTGCTGGTAAAAGAACGCCCATTATCCAAGGTCATGCGCTCCGGTATCCCATAAGCCTCTACCATATCACCAATCACCAAACGCACGATTTCCCAACTCTCCGCATCCGAAAGACGCCATGATAAAATCTTGCCCGAATAAAGATCCTGTATCGCTATCAAATAAAGCCGCACAGGCTTTTCTGTCCAAGGAACACTCACAAAAACATCCAGCTTATGCCCGTCCATATTCACCGCTTGCAGTGCATGCAAACTCGAGCGATCACGCCGTTGGGCCGGATAAAGCTTCTTGGCCTTTTCTTCTCCCTCACGCGCCAACACCACAACCGCCTTAGAAATTTGCCTGTTAAAACGGCGCCTCAAAGCCCGCTCTGAAGGAATGGGCGCCCACCCTTTCTCACGCGCCACCATCACCATGCATCGATAACAGGCCGAAAAAGCAGGGCGGGACGAACGCAAATAATCCGAACACAAAACCTCCCATGCCCCCTCATGACACGGTGCAAATTGCGAAACATTCTCCTCACCATAACAAGGTGCTAAGGCTGCCAACCAATCAGGGCGCTCATACCCTTCCACCATCTGCCGCCAATGAAAAAGCGATCTGCAACTCACAACAAATTGCACCGCACACAAACTTGCCGCATCATGCACACCCATATCGGCTTGAAGCAAATCATCCATAGAACAAAGTGCCTTCAAACGCTCTTCACAACGTCTTTTATGCGCCTTTGAAAGCCCTTCATAACGTTCCCAAACACTTGTCTTTTGATCGCCTTCTTTTACACACGCCCCACCACAGCGCACCAACAATGCCGCCCGCGCACCCTCCGGCAATAAGGAAATGTGATACTCCCAAACCGGCTTCGTTTTGCCTCCCATTTTCCTTGAAAGCTCAGCATTTTTTCTCCAATATGCCCGTCCATGGTTTTCAAGACTTTTATAGGTCGATGGCAACCCTGGCAAAGCCGCCTCTGCCAATTCAGCAATAGTAAACCATTCCTTCATGACTGCCCCCGTTTAATTTGCACCGGCGTTGCACGCATGGCTTTCAAGTGCGCCGCAATCTCACGCTGTTCCTGCTGGAGGCGCGCAATCTCTGCTAAACGCGCCTCATCTCCTTGCAACAGCAACAATCCATCTTCACTCACAACCTCATCCCAAAGCCAATAGGCTTCTGTTGCCCGCACAAAGGCTTTAAAACGCGGCAAAGAAATATCCACCTGCTTACTTTCTGCCACATAAGC
>NZ_JH725065.1:408649-439823 GCF_000278215.1 Bartonella rattimassiliensis 15908 | reverse complement strand
GGGCAGGCTTTAAGTCCAGTCTGTTGCATATAGTGTGACATACAGCGTTCAGCAAGGGGACCGCGACCGGTTGCAGAGAAGAAGAAATCATTGCGAGAAAGCAGGCGCGCTTGTTTTAAAATTTTCAATGCTTCAGATGATAAGGGGACGCGAAATTCTGTTGTAGCATCCCGTCTTCCTTTCATATTTTCAGCAGGGATAGTCCAAATATTCCCATCAATCTGATTTTCACGAATATGACGCAGTGGATTAGTACGAACTCCTGTCAGAATAAGCAAACGCAAAGCCAGTTGTGTTATGGTTGTTTTTTGGCAAAGTGTTTTATAAAAAGTGGGTACATCTTTCCAATCCATGGCTGGTCTATTTTGTGTTTTATGGAGTTGTTTGCCTAAGAGCGCGCGTGCTTTTTCTACAGCTTGTAAATCAACATCCAACCCCAATGCAGCCGCATGTTTGAGACAAAGATTGAGACGAATAAGAGCTCTATTAGCTGTTCCTGCTTTTGTATGCCAAATAGGGGCAATAGTGTTGCGTATCTCAGTTTGTGTAATTTCTGAAACGGGGAGGCAGCCTAATTTAGGGAGAATATGAAGGCGTAATGGTAAAAACCAGTTTCCATCTTTACCATCACCTTTTAATTCAGCTTTACGACTTTCAAAAGTATCTAGTGCAATATCTTTTAAATAATGGAGATTGCTTATTGCCTCACGTTTTTGTTTATTGCGTTCTTTAATGGGGTCACGTCCCTCGTGTAAAACCGAACGCCATTGATTTGCCAATTCACGGGCTTTTTTTAAAGAGACATGTCTTAATGCTCCCAATCCCATTTCGCGACGGCGCCCGTGAAGGGTATACCGTAAAATCCATTGAGCACCTCCATCTTTACGCTTATGAAGAAGCAAGCCGGCGCCATCATTATATTTGCCAGCCCCCAATGTTGCGACAGCCCTTGCATTAAGACGGTTCATAAGAGCCATTTTTACTCCTTTCTTATACAAATTTGATCCACACACTCATCCCGCTTGTGATGTGCAAATGAGTGATTTTAATTGATGCAACATAAACAGATTTGAAATGAGAGAATCTTACGTTATTCGGTGTTTTAATTCAATATGAATAATGCTAGATTATCATTATAAATCAATGTGTTATATTGGTTATGGACATACAAACAATGCTGGAAAACCTTTTGTTCATAAAGGTATGGCAATCACTGAAAAACAAGCTGAAGAACTTCTTTGCCAAGATTTAAGACAATTTGAAAATACCGTTGAACAAACCGTTCAAGTTTCTTTAACCGATGAACAATTCGCGGCATTGGTCTCCTTTTGCTATAATGTAGGAACAACAGCTTTTTGCAATTCGACCCTATTAAAAAAACTTAATAGTGGCGATTATGAAGCAATTCCAACCGCATTACAGAAATGGACCAAAGCCGGTGGAAAGCGCTTGCACCAGTCATTGGTTCTTTTTCTGGGCTTGGAGGCTTATTAGCAGGCAATGGTCCAGTGCAATGGGCGCTCGCCACTATCATGGTTTTAGCTGCATGTGCTGGCATTTTCTTTGTTGCTAAACGTTTTCAGGAACACCGCCTATGATCTTATGGATGAAAAGAAATCTGCTGTTAATAGGCGCGGCTCTAGCCGCTTTTTTTATGGCTTTGGCAAAAGCTTTTACCCTTGGAAAAAAGGCAGAACGGCAAAAGCAAACAGAAAAAAACTTAAAAGTATAAAAGTGATGTCACGTTATACGAGATGGATTGTACTCATTATACTCTTACTAGCGCTTGATTTTTCACGCCTTATAGATGCATTGGTAAATATTTTTACACAAAAACCAAATATCCGACTCTAAATACATTCTGAGATGTGCGAAACTGTTTAGCAAATGAATTATCAATTTCGCACGCCTTGTGGAGGCAATCAATAATATCTTTGCACATCTCAAACAGTGGGGTTCAAAAACTGAAAGCCTTATCCCCTCCCCGCTTTTGAAACGGGCAGATGAAATCGGTTTTAAAACTAAGCAGCTTTCGTAACAGATGTTGCTAAAACCCGCTTAGCTTCTTTAATGAAAGCTTTATATTTTCTATTCTCTTCATCGACTCTAAAAGCATCAATAAGACGAACATGGAAAAGAACTTCACAATCAAATCCTCTGCTTCATTTGACAGCGAAACTGCTAGCATATTTGTTAAAACTTTAGAGAATTTTTCACAACAGGATTCGGCAGAATTTAAAAAATTGTTGGAGAAAGTTAGGAAAAAAGGAAGTGCTTTGTAGAAACACATTGGAAAATCCTATTCCCGAACCTTTATTTATTTATCCCGAACCTTAAAAAAAGACATGTAAAATCAAAAAGTTATAGCACGATAAAAGCTCCGTGGCGGAGAGGAAGAGATTCGAACTCTCGAGAGCCTTTTGAGCTCTACTCCCTTAGCAGGGGAGCGCCTTCGACCACTCGGCCACCTCTCCACTAATCTGCATAAATGGTATCAATAGAAAATTCAAGGCATTTTCGACTTTTTTCCAAAATATCTGAAATTTTTCTTCTTTAATTGATCCCATAGGGATAAAAAATTTATAAAATAAAAACTGTGCCTTTTTTACAACATCATCTCGAATAGTACATGTATACATTACAAAAGGGTAATTTCATATTTGAAACTCTAAAAAGATTAGTATAGCTAAGATAATTAAGTATTGCGTGTTTTATTGTATTTTTGTCTTTAAATGCGTTAGACAAATGATACTATCTAAAGAAGATTAAATAAAAAATATTAAACGGACCTCGGAGATCCTATATGAATATTAAATCCCTCTTTTTAAGCTCTACAGCAGCTTTTTTAATAATTTCTGGGGCACATGCTGCTTCAACAGTTGTTGCTGAACCTGAACCTATAGAATATGTTCGCGTTTGTGATGCTTATGGAAAAGGATATTTCTATATCCCTGGAACAGAGACTTGCATGCGTTTATCAGGAAATGTTCGTGTTGATTTTATGAGCGGTGATAATATCAATGCAACAAACGAAACTGAACTGAAAAACAAAAGAAAAACCTATGGCGCCTCATCACGGCTCACCCTTGTTTTTCAAGCTGCATCTGAAACAGAAATGGGAACACTGCGTTCATATGCAAGAATTTATTCAGGCTGGGGTAAAGGTCGTGATACAGCTAGTGCCAAACTTGGAGCCGCCTACATTGAACTGGGTGGTTTTCGCATAGGTCTTGACGATACGATTTTCAACAGCTGGACTGGTGGTTATGGAAATGTTATAAATGATAGCAACATAGCACCTGCCGGCACAACACGCACCAATTTTATTTCTTACACTTTTAGTGGTGATACCGGATTTTCTGCTATTATAGGAGCTGAATTAGGTAATAACGCTGATACTCTTCCTGTAAGCGCGAAGTTAACAGCAGTGCCATCGTACTACATTGATAAAGATGGTAAACTTGTTCCTTCCGAGGAAGGGCCTGATCCAAGTAAAGAAGTTAAAGATTACACGCCCAATATCGTTTTGGGTATAAAGTTTATGCAAAAATGGGGTGGTTTTTCAGCAGTTGCTGCATATGATGCTTACTACAAAAAGTGGGCTGGAAAAGTACGTACAGATTTCAATGTCAACGATCGTTTCAACCTATGGGTAATGGCTGGTTATAAAAATGGCTTTGATTACTACACAGAAAGTACAGAGGATGTATTATCACGAAAAAGTACAACGATCTATGCAAACTGGGGCGGTAAATGGGCTGCTTGGGCAGGTACTACCTACAAACTCACTCCAAAAGCAAGTTTGAATGCTCAAATTTCTTATAGTGCTGTAAAAACCTTTGCAACTTCTGTAAATATTGCATACACGCTGGTTCCAGGGTTTGTGATTACACCTGAATTGACTTATGTTTCTTGGAATGATAATCGTGTTATGAAGGACGCACAGAATAATGAAAAACATTTCCTGAATGGAAAAAGTGCTTTCCAAGGCATGATCCGTTTACAGCGTTCATTCTAATCCCATTAGAATACAGCTTTTAAAAACTGGCAACATAAGTTGTCAGTTTTTATTTTTGAATATTATGAGCATCATTTTCTAAGACTTATTTTCTTATCTTTCCGATAAAAACTACCTAGTTTTACAAAAATATTCTTCGAAAATTAACCTGATGCACTTTATAAAAATACTTCACACGCATTTACACGTCACTTCAAACAATCTCTTTCTTGCCTTTTGAAATCATGAACATCCCCGTTGCTTTATTACCAATTGGATTTTTCTTGGTAAACGATGCCTAACCTTTGTTAATTTAGGTCATAAGCTTCTCAGGGAAGTTCTAAACCGAATATTCAATTTAACTGCTCTGAACAAACACAAAGGTATCATTGTATTTTTGATAAGCATGAATTTGTCTTACATCACCATTATACAACACAATGTTTTACAATACTACCTCATCAATTTTGATCATCAAAAAATATGCCATCAGAGCTATAAATTGCCCTCTTCTCTTCCTCAAAAATAAAGACTCCTACCAGTACCGATCTGTAAACTGCCTTACTTTTTTGAAGTGAATTCCATCTACTCACACTCATGCAATACATCTTCATCAAGATAAACCAATAAAATATATGAAGAATATTCTCATATACGCGAATAAAAAACACCTCACGTATAAAATTTATATGAACGTGATATCATTGCCCTAAACGATGGTATTGAATATAATGAGGATAAGAAATCATAGAAATATTTTTCGTAAAGAAGAACAATATGAGACAAAATAACCGATTTTTCTAGAGTTTTAATCCTCTTTGGAAAACATAAAAAATATTTTTTTTAAAGCAAGAAATACATATTTTTCCAAACTTTCAAAAAATTACACTTCTATTTTCTGCTCGATGCACTTTGTTCTTTGCATTTTTCTTTACGTGTTACTGATCTTTGCTTGCACAAAAAAATAAAACTCATAATCGATACTTCTCATATTCCATATTATAAATAAAGAATTATGAAAATAGTTTGCTTTATCAAATATAAAGCTAATAATCACTCTTAAATATCTCACGCACTTTCACATGTTATCACTGCTCTTTCAGAACAAAGAGCAACAATTCTCAGAAACCTCTCTCCTTCTTTTTAAAAGATTTTTTTACGCACACATCAATTTTATTGCTTAAAGGTATAAATAGATGTTTTTTTTATCTTGTTGTGCTGTAAAAAAACCGTCATTTAAGGTAGAGTTATAAGATATAAAAAAACCTCCTGAGATAAGAAGTCTTTATGCCTCATGAATATTCAAAATAGAATCCGTCCATAGAACCTTAATTAAATCATATGAGTGGGAATCCAAGTGGCCCCCCCCCTCGGCACAAATCCGGATTATTTACAAACCGACTCTGGTAAGAATCTTCATCCTTTATGTGCAAGAAAGAAGCCTGTTTATTAGACTCTTTTCATTATAAGAGGAAGCGAAAAGTTGATAAAACTTAAAAACTTATTTCAGAAAAAATAAATTATCATTTAAATATCTTGCATCTCTTTCTGGTCTCTATAACTCTCAAGCAGCTCGATTTATAATAAATAGCACATTAATTAATGGGAAACTTTAACATAACAAAATATTCACATTCCCCTACTCTTACAATGAATCAACCAAAATCATTCTCGTGTACATCACAAGAAAGATTAATGTACAGACCCAAACCACTTAAGAAAGGAGTAAAACATTTTCTATAATAGGAAGTACAACAATTTTGGCAATATTTTTTACGTCCCTATAGAGTATTACTTGCTTTTGTACGTTAGCAAATATTTTTTAAAACTGACCAATGGCAACGCTATAACCTTTCATCTGCATTATTATTGCAGCATGCAGAGACTTTTATATTTCTTTTCTAATATCCCGATGAAAAGTGACAAGCTAAACCTTAATCTGCATAATATTTTTTGCGCTTTTTTATAGGTTGAAAATATTTTAAAAGCAGCAGATCATTTACAAAGCAATGCATACCTATATGCACTCCTAATTTTTTACAAGCAGTAGTAACTCCTGCACTAACCCAATATAAACGAAAATAATTTTCCAATTCTTCAATAAAATTGCTGTTCCAAGGGTATGGAAAACTAACCAACTCATTGCACCAAAACATAAGAGCTTGTCCATAAAAATATCGCTCAAATGCCTCATTTATAAGTGACAATCAACCTAATGCGCAATAATACTTTCTATCAACTCTAATCAACATCCACGCATATTGAGCACATGATACAGAAAAATATTTCTTCTCATGCAGCTCTCAATAATTCTCTAAAAGTGGTAAAATCTTGCATAAGTAGAGCAGACAAAACAACAGGTGTACTCGCATCACAAAAGAGGGAAAAACCAAATGTTGTGCCTGTAGAATTATCAAGCACTTTTACCGTCTCAGAAAACAATGCTTGACGCACATTCC
This sequence comes from Bartonella rattimassiliensis 15908, assembly GCF_000278215.1. Taxonomy (GTDB): domain Bacteria; phylum Pseudomonadota; class Alphaproteobacteria; order Rhizobiales; family Rhizobiaceae; genus Bartonella; species Bartonella rattimassiliensis. The sequence continues at coordinate 433,367 of NZ_JH725065.1, read as the reverse complement.
TGATATCTAGTGCAGTTCCTAATTATTGTAATTGACTTTTTATTGTTTGCCAAGCATCCTCGTGATACACCAAAGTCTACCCTTACAGCTTGAGCAATAGCATCATGTCTTTTATCATCAGCTGTAGATCCCAATCCCTCGCTAATAATGATAAAATCTTCTTGTCCAAGACAAAAAAACAATAATCTCACTGATTTGTTGTAATTAATCAGCATAAACAAGATAATATGTAACTTGAATATTTCTCTTGTTTAAGCATTAGCTTCAAGCCTATAAATTCGTATTCAAATATTGTTCTAAAATGAGCTCATTACCAATAGTAATAATAGCTTCAGCCATTTGGCGCAATGAAGTTAAGCCTCCTAGATCTTGAGGAATAATCTTCCCAGCAAAGAATAATCTGATCAACACTCTTAGACAATTGTTTTGCTTTCTCCTAAAATCCTGAATACTCTAAGAGCGAAGCTGTTGTATAAAACATCCCAAAAGGATCTGCTTTATTTTACCCAACAATATGTGAAGCACTTCTATGAACGGGTTTAAAACAAGCATTTTGGTTTCTAAGGAAGACAATGCTTTTGTTGTTGCCTGTAAGTTAACATTCAATCCCAAGGCAGCTGCATGTTTGAGACAAATATTAATATGATTCAATGCGTTCTCTGCTATTGAAACTTTTGTATGACATAAACAAATGCAATAATAAGCAAAATCATTCCAACTAATGCCCCCACCTAATGATAGCCCTGCCTGCTTTATTCTCATTGCAAATCTGCGCTAAAATTGTGGAAACCATGAGGAAATAGATTTAACACCACTAGATAAAGCAGAACTATAAAATCCCCCTAAAATTAGCAAACAAACCAAAAGGAAATATAATTATCTGCAATTGCTCTAAACAAAAGAGAGCGATAGAAACGCCAACCACGCCAACTCCAACAATATAGCGCTCGTTAAACTTGTCTAGTCATTCGGCCGCTACATTAAGGCAGGAACTGTACTGCTGAAGACAGCAAACCTATCTGAGAGTCACTAAGCAATAAATCCCTCTTAAAAAAATCCAGCTAGAGAACCAATTCCTCGGACAAAAAAGCAATATGACGCTTGAGCAATAGTAGCAACAAATATAATAACTCTTTCCTATAAATTTATTATAGCTCACTATGCCCTCCAATTAAAACATATTTTAATAAAATAGTTTTTTTTAAAATAATGATCTAAACAGTAAATTAGATATTTCATGTTGATTACACAAACTGTCAATATGATTGGATAAATTTTATTAATATGAGAATCGTGGAATATCTTAATTTAAGGAAATTAAGTTATTATATATAATGCAAATTTGACATATTAGCGCTATAGAATAAATTTTACAAACATTGGCTCAGCCAGCATTAAGCTATCTTCATAAAAAGCACTATACTTTGCAAACTTTTTCAAAATAATTCTCAAAGCTCCCTCCAGTCACATAGCCCAGATGTAGTATATAAACAACTCTATATGATTGCAATAACTTGCTCTCATATATTGGCTCGCTGCCATAAATACCCAATGCAAAGTAAGTTGAATTTTCCAAACTGAGCATTTTTTATCATCCCTTTTTTAACCAAATATGAAAATGATAATTTAAATTTTTTGCTTCTTTTACTGCACATTCACCCCCATAAACCCAAATGGACATATCAAAAGCTTGAGTATATTGATCAACCATTTTACCAATACACCCATCCACATCCAAATATTCCAAGAGTAGCTCCTTTCATCTGGTTATTAAATGCTCTTTTCCAGCGTCCTTTTTTCATATCAGACATATATTTACAGAGTTTTCTACGCGCAGACATAATTAAGAGCCACGCAAATTTAGCAGTAGAAGTTGGATCTCCCATCATCTAATACTTTAATTCCTAAATCTCTACAGACCTCATCAGTATGTGAACCGATAGAACCTATTTGACAGATTAACTTTAAATCTGATAGTTCTAGGAGAAGTCTTCTATCAACTATAGTCCGCTCTCTGTTTAAGATAAAAATATTTATCTTTTTGAGCTTATCATCTAAATCATGTTCTTTAGCTAAATTATTTATAACCAGTACTTCGTGCGATCTCATTAATTTTGTCATTGACTGGAATGTTAGGATAGCCTTTTAATTGTCTCCTGGAATTAACATTTTCAATTTAAAGCTCCCATTTCATTCATCAATATCTGAGTTTATTATCTCAGTTCTGAAACAAGAAAAAGACAATCACGCCGCTGATATTCTTAAATAATGCTACACCTATTAACAAATTATCCCCCCTTTATTTCATCATTATTTCTAGTAATAAGAATAGCATTAATCCGTTGGTTTTTTTAACTTTAAAACATTGCGACAAAAAGCAAACTTTTGACTCAGTAGATGAGGAATTGCGCTCTTCGCATCTTCTAGAGGGTGTCCCTGAAATGCTATCCCCGAATGTGGCCATGTCCCAATTTTCTTATAATAGACGACCCCAAAGGCCATATTTACGAATCAGATTTTATTGTCAAAACAGAAAAAGCTAAATATTTGTGCGAGATAAAGTGCACCTCAAATATGGAAGATCTCATTATGCAAGCAAAAAAGCTGCCGCACTTGAATAATACAATTATGCAAACTATTATGCCCGTGAAAACAAGAGCAAGGCTTAGCACTATGTTTTGGTTTTGCATTATGCAATTACTACAAATCGCTCTTTCAAAGGCTTGATAGGAGAATTTTCCTGTCCCCCTTACCGACTTGAAAAGAAAGGTAAAAATAATAAAGGTCAAATGCAACCATGAAAATCAATAGGCCATCATAGCTTATAAACAATAGCTTCTACCTCCCTGCAGTGCATAAGCCCTTTCAACTTATGATCGCCTGCCCACAGACCCAACGCAGAAATTGCTCCGGCACTTCTACAAATTCCTCGCGGTTGATTTTACGGCATAGTGTTGAATGTTGTAACGCACTAGAACCCAGATTATAGCAAAGAATACCAGTGCATCAAACTGACCATTTTTGAAGAGAACATTTATTAAACCTCAAATGACATGCTCAGCGATAACAGCATCTTGATGCTAATACTTCTCCACATACCTTTCGGTGAAGAATCTTGAAAAATTCTCATCCTCTTTAGCGATACGACTATAACCAATGGTTGGATAACCAACGGGCAAAATAAATAGTCCGAGAGAATTTCTCGAACTGTTTTATCAAATCAACTCCATTTTGTTTCATGCGTCTCATCTTTTAATATCTCTATGATTGTCAGTTTCTTACTGTTACCGTCATCTTCAAAAATGCTAAACTATTGCTCTTATCCTTCATCCAAAACCTGAATAAAGTGGTCAATGCCATACTATTTAGAGATGGCGTAATCTTCAAGTTCGTACCAAGATCTTCGTGCTAGTATTGTGGTCATTCTTTTCATTGTATTCTCAAATTGGTATGTCATTCAACGCAGCAATATATTTTCCAGCCTACTGTTTTTAATCGGCTTTTTCCTATTTTTAGACATGAATACTTCGCTTTGGTACTTAGTCTAGCAAAAAGATCTCTTTCTTCAGATTTGCAAAGGAAATAAAAAACGATGATAAAAATAGAGTTTTCGAAGTTCATTTGGTTAAGTGGTTGAACTTTCGAAATGCAAAAACACACCATGCACTAAATAGCGTAAAAATCCAAGTTTTTTAAAACTATCGACCGTTTGAAAAAGCCGACAACTTTTTAGACAAATGGGGCTATTCAAAACTTTAAAAACCTGATTTTTATGAAAAGAAAAATTATTTCAGCTTGCGAACAACTTAAATGCAAAAACCGCGTAAAAGCTAGGACTTTTGGCATAAAAAACATTTATAACGGGCTTTAGAGCAATTCGCGAACAGATAAATGGTACGGTTGGTGGGATTTGAACCTACGACCTCTGGTGCCACAAACCAGCGCTCTAACCAACTGAGCTACAACCGCCTAAAAAACAAATATATCATAACTGCTCACGATCTCGTAAACATTTATCCTTCGCTTATTTGACATAAGGAAGATCAATAAAGTTTGCAAGCCCCTTTTAAAAAAACTCGCTATTTTTTTACAAAGACAATTTTGCCCAATGCTCAAGACTATGATCACGATAGTCTCTTATGTTATCAACACCGGCTTGTTGCATCATCTGCAAAATCTCTTTCAGAATAGTTATGGCAAGATTTGGTCCTTCATAAACCATCCCACTGTATAATTGAATCAAATCTGCACCAGCTTTTATCTTTTCCAAAGCGGTCTGTGCATTTTTTACGCCGCCAACGCCGATAATTGCAATCTCCTTCCCTAACTTTTGACGCATTTTTGCAAGCACAATAGTAGAACGCTTAAAAAGTGGATATCCAGAAAGCCCCCCTTCTTCATTGCTGAATCGATTATTGTTAAGATCTTGGCGTGAAAGAGTCGTATTAGAAACAATGAGTCCATCAAAATCAGAAAGTTTTATTTCTTCAGCAACATCATCCAATTCTTGTTCTGATAAATCGGGGGCAATTTTTAAAAAAATAGGAATGGAGAATCCGTGCTTTTTCTTTTGTTCATTTCGCGCTTGCGAAATCGAACTCAATAAAAGATGCAAATTGTTACGAGCCTGTAAATCGCGTAAACCCGGCGTATTAGGAGAAGAAATATTAACCGTAAAATAATCAGCGATATCATAAAAATGTGCAATACCAACAGTATAATCATCAATCTTATTAACCGTATCTTTATTAGCTCCAATGTTGACGCCTACAACACCAGTTTTTTTACACGCACGCAATCTGTTGTAAACAACTTGGTGTCCATCGTTATTAAAACCCATTCTATTAATAATCGCTTCATCTTCTTTTAAACGAAAAAGCCGCGGTTTAGGGTTTCCAACCTGAGGCTTTGGTGTCACTGTGCCAATTTCAGTAAAACCAAATCCTAAACGAAAAACACCATCTACAACCTCTGCATTTTTATCAAACCCCGCTGCAAGACCGATAAAGTTTCTAAATTCAAGCCCTGCAAGAGTTACACACAAACGTTTATCAACAACCTTTTGATAGCCGTTTAATCCACTTTTCAGCCCAATAATCGCTAAACAATGTGCATGCTCTGGATCCAACATAAATAAAGTAGAACGACCAATACAATGAAAAAAACTCATCAATCCTTCTCCACAGAATAAAAATAATCCATCGCATCTCCATTTATATCTTTTAACACAAAAGATCGCCAATAAAGAGAGCAAATTATTCAAAGAATAATGCTCATCTTCTACAAAAAATTCATTACATAATAATTCTACACATTTATATTGATACATACTGGGTAGAAAATTTTCTATTCTTGGCAAAATGTTTCTCTTTTTCGTCATTGTTCAGAGATTAAAATGTGAATCCTAAATCTTATAAAATGCAGCACGAATTGAAACATCAATAGCTCTTTTCACTATAGTTATGATCTTATCTCTTGCAGGTAAGTGCATAATACTTTTTAAAAGGTAAGAAGATTATCTCTACTCCCAAAGTTTCTTTGTGTAATACTAAGCAACACATTGATTTACATTAATAACTCATCGTTCTTCATGTTAAATGAGAGATCCAAATACCCTAATATTTTCTCATTTCAAAGCTGTTTCATGTTGAATCAATTTAAATCACTTGCTTGCACATCAAAAGCAAAATGAACGTACGGATAAAATACTAGAAAAAGGAGTAAAAATACCTCTTATAAACGCTTTCAAGTACCAAGGGCTCGCAATACCTAAGAGCTAGCAAATATAATGATGGTGCCGGCTTGTCTTTTATTAAGCGTAAAGATGGAGGAACTCAATAGATTTATCATTCTACCACTATCACAGGTAGCACCGTCGTGAAATGTTTCCAACAGAAATAAAGCTTGCTCTATAAAGCCATTTTCTTCCTAGCATTTATAAAATACACGATTCATAAAATCATCTACATTCATCCTATTGTTGCCCCCGTTAATTAGCAGCATAGTATTCAGCCATTTTTTGTACTGTATTGATGAAATTTTTAAGAATTTGCATTATTTTGTTTACCATTGCCGATGCACTACATACGATTTTACATCTATAGGTGCTCTGTCTCACGTGATCTAAATGATGATAGCTTATCATTGAATTCTCATCTATCATAACAGCAACTTCTAAACCAAAATGATCTTGAAAACCCTGTAGCTCTCCCATCTATAAATTGAACAGCCTTCCCACTAACAAAATGTGGTTTTTTCAATGCTTATCACCATTTTTCAACTTATATAATATAATACAAATAACCTTTAGATAAATCATAACGTGCGCCTCATTGCTCTTATTACGTATTGAATTTAAAAAATTAAGTTATAAATTTTGTTCCCTCCATCCATTTCTCCTATCAGTGCTGAAATATATTTTTTATTCTAAATTCCCTTTTTATACCAATATATGAGACTTCATTTAAGAAGTTTTCTGATGGCTCAACTCTCAACATTGCTAAGTTTGTGGGATTCCGTAAAAATATCTTTTTTAATATTATCATAAAAATCTTGAAGATATTATATAAATTAAGCAGATCCTTCTACTTTTTGTTAAAAACAATCGTTGCAGTTTTTATCAAAAAAGATCTTTACTACAAAATATTTTGTGTACTCTAAAATAGAATCTATAGAAATTAATATATTATAATATTCTTATAACGTAATATTAATAATGTAATATAATTCTAAAGTAATATACTTCCTTTCCTTTTTCATCAAAGGCGGTAAGTAAATTACCATATATCGCTTCCATTAAGGGAAAAATATAATGCTTAAAGAATTCAAAGAATTTGCTCTAAAAGGTAATATGATTGATCTTGCTATTGGTGTGATTATAGGGGGCGCTTTTGGTGGCTTGGTCAATTCAATTGTCAATGATATTTTTATGCCAATCATTGGTCTTATTACAGGTGGAATTGATTTTTCTAATATGTTTATTCAACTTGCTGGCGAAAAACAAGTAACATTGAGTGCCGCCAAAGCAACTGGAGCAACCATTAGTTATGGACATTTTATCACTTTACTTATTAATTTTATCATCATTGCTTGGATTCTTTTTTTCTTCGTTAAAGCGATGAATAAAGTTCGTAGAAAAAAAGAAGAAGAAGTCCCCTCCCCAAAAATATCTTTAGAAGAACAACTTTTAACAGAAATTAGAGATCTTTTGGCTAAGAAAAAATAAATTTATGCATGATTTACATCATGGAACATGAGGAAAAAACATTTCCACAGTTGTTCCATGATCTGGTTTTGAGAACAGTAAAAATTGCCCCCCACTTTCTTCCACCATTGCCTTACACATCGGAAGACCTAAGCCAGTTCCTATAAAAGCACTGTCACCAGACCGGCCATCTTTGCGCTCTATTTGACCATAAGGTTGCAGTGCTTGTACAATTTCTTCTTCGCTCATCCCTATACCATTATCACTCACTGAAATTTTTACGCGTTCCTTTCTATAAGAAACATGAACAATAATCTGCCCACCTAATGGTGTAAAACGAATGGCATTAGAAAGAAGATTCCATATAATCTGACGAAAAATTTGTTGTGAGATAGCAATAAATGGAACATGAGGTGGAGCAACAATACGCATGATAATACCGTTATGATTAGCTTGAGCTTCAAGAAAAGCTATTGTCGCACGTAAACAGGATATCACATCAAATGTTTCAGCAATAAAGGAGGAAGCAATCTGATTATTTGAACCAGAATAATTTATCTTCGAACATTCTAGTAATTGATTAATCAGCGATAATATATGTTTTCCAGAAGAAATAATATCGCGCAAATATCCATGATAACGCTCATTTTCTATCGAACCAAAACGGCCTTCTTTCATAATTTCTGCAAAACCAATCAGAGCATTCAAAGGTGTTCGTATTTCATGAACAACCTCAGCGATTTTATCCTCTTCTGTTTTTTTTGTTTCTGAGAGAACTGTTTCAGTTATATCACGCAACATAACAGCATAATTACCTTGCTGTGCCAAAAATACAATTGTTATAAGAACAGTTATATTTTTATGATTTTTCGTTATTAAATCAGCTGTTTCATTGCGATTTAAAACCTGATTTTCTCCCTTCATACGGATTAATTTAAAATACTTTTCAACCAAAAATCGGCTTCGCAAAGTAAACAATGCAGAGAATGCCTGTCCCTGTAATTCATTTATTTCATAACCAATTAATGCTAAAGCTGCCTTACTTACCGATTGAATAAAGCCCTGTTCATCCAGCCATAAAACACCATCAGTTGCTGTATCCAACAGTGATAAAACTGCAGCTGGCTCTTTTATGAGAGCTTGTTCTATAGCATTTACAGACATCGTTTGTGCATACGATAACTGAATAGCTGTTTCTTCAACAAAATTCTCTTCTTTTGCTGATGTACTCAGCTCTTCTTTTACCGATAAATTCAATTCATCACGTAATTGCTCTGCAATCTCACGAAAAGCTGAGCGTTCTATCTCCGAAAGACATGGCATTTCCATCTCCAGCTTTTCATCACTTTTTTCATGGGCTTTTTCTCGTATCTTCAACACACCAAAGCCATAAAATCCCTTAAGCTTCTTTTTAACATCAAAAATTGGTAAAGCAGTCAATTCAACATCAAGCCATTGAGAGCAACCATCAACAGGCCATTGAACAATCTCTTTATTCCAAGGCATAGCCGCTTCAATAAAACGACTAAGAATCCGATATCGCTCATCATTAAATCGATGAGCAAGCTCATAAAAACTACATCCTAAAATAGAGGAAGATAGAGGCCCAACAACTTCAGCTAACTCTTTTGAGACTTCACAAAATAAACCATTTTTATCAATTTCCCACGTAAAAGGCCGCGGCAAAAAACCTGGTGTAAAACGAAAAGTCTCTTGCTTACATTTTACTTCATTTGTATTTAACTTTAATTCATCTGCTTTTAATGACATAACTAAAACTAAAAAAGTATTGTATTTACTCTCAAACGAATAATGTTAATTTTTTACAAATACCTGCTCTGGTTACAATAACTTGATATCCCATATCAATTGTCTGTAGCAAAATTTTGTCTGTTTCGCCAACAAAACAAAAATAAAAATAATCCTACAAAATTGTTTCTTATTCACATAAATCTTGAATGTAATAAATCTTGTCACATTAATGGGAACATACCCCTCATCCCAAATAGCTCCTCAAAGAATGTACCTATTTTACGCATTCATGCGTCTGTCTGAAAGAAACATATTCCAAGCTATTTATGATGACGCCCGTGAATAGTGTAATATAAAGATCCCCATAAAGAGGATATTAAAACATTGTGCATTACCATCTTTATACTTATGCAAGAACTTTCTAGCACCATCATTATACCTTCCAGCCCCCAATGTTGCCAATAGTTTTTGACATTTGAAATGCATTCATAAGAAGCATTTTAATCCCAATGTTTTTCAGCTATACGCTAACTTAATTTATGATGCACAAAAAACAGTTTTGGTTATTTTAACATGCACAAATCTGAAATGAGAAAATCTTACGACATTTGAGACTTTTATTCACTATAAATAATGATAAGCTACACATTGCATTATAAAAATCTAAAGTTTAAAATTCCTTTTTTTAATACAACTTCCCGTAAGAACACCTTTCTTGCGCTAACAAAATCAAACGATAATGGATCGGCATAACGCTTTAATGCATATAATGCAACAGAACTTACTTATCGGACACTCTTTTTTATGATGCTTTCCATAAGCCCCTCCCCAAAAATCTTTCTTTTATCAAAATCATTATAGTCGTCATATAAAAATTTGTTTAATTTTTTTTACATTCTAGATCATCTAAAAATGTTAAAATATCTCATAATTTCCCTTTGATATTAGTCTGTTTACCTCATCAAAAAACTTAGCACATACAAAAGATAACTTTTGCTTTAGAACTCTCCACTCAATTTTTAATTATAAAAAATAAAACAAGCATATTTAAATAATAGCTGTCAGACATTTAAAAGAACGCACATTTTTAAACGTACTTGTTTATTTCCCTTCAGTGAGTAAAATTTCACGTTTTCCAACATGATTAGCGGCACCCACAATGCCTTTTTCTTCCATCTTCTCAACAAGAGAAGCGGCTTTATTATAACCAATTGAAAGTCGGCGCTGAATATAAGATGTTGAACATTTTTTATCACGCATAACAATTTTTACAGCTTGGTTATAAAGGCCCTCACCATCTTCATCACAATTTTCTTCCTCAGAAACTCCAGCACTTGAATTAGCACAAGCATCCTCTTTATTATCGTTTTCATGATCCGTCACCGTTGCTAGATAATCAGGTTTTCCTTGCATTTTAAGATGTGCAACAATGGATTCAACTTCTTCATCAGAGACAAACGGCCCATGAACACGCACAATACGCCCACCACCTGCCATATGAAGCATATCCCCTTGACCTAAAAGCGTTTCGGCACCTTGTTCACCCAAGATCGTACGACTATCAATTTTTGATGTTACTTGAAAAGAAATGCGAGTAGGAAAGTTCGCTTTAATTGTACCTGTAATAACATCCACAGAAGGACGCTGCGTTGCCATAATAAGATGAATACCAGCCGCACGCGCCATTTGTGCTAAACGCTGAATGGCATTCTCTATTTCTTTCCCTGCCACCATCATGAGATCAGCCATTTCATCAACAATCACAACAATATAAGGAAGCTGTGTGAGATCCATAGCTTCTTCATGATAAAGCATTTCCCCTGTTTCCTTATCAAAACCTGATTGGACAGTACACATGATTGTTTCGCCTTTTTGAGCGGCAAGTGCAACGCGTGCATTAAAACCATCAATATTACGCACACCCAACTTCGCCATTTTGCGATAACGCTCTTCCATTTCACGAACCGCCCATTTTAAAGCTGTGACCGCTTTTTTGGGATCTGTTACAACAGGTGTTAAAAGATGTGGAATGCCATCATAAACTGAGAGCTCTAACATTTTAGGATCAACCATGATCAAACGACACTGCTTTGGTGTCATACGATAAAGAATCGACAAAATCATTGTATTAATTGCAACAGATTTGCCTGATCCTGTTGTACCTGCAACCAATAAATGAGGCATTTTTGCTAATTCTGCAATGACAGGTTCACCATTAATCCCTTTCCCCAAAGCAAGAGCAAGTTTAAATTCACTTTCACGAAAAGAACATGTTTGAATTAATTCCCGTAAATAAACAGTTTCACGAACTGCATTGGGTAACTCAATTCCGATAACATTACGTCCAGGAATGACAGCAACACGTGTAGAAATAGCAGACATAGAACGCGCAATATCATCAGAAAGATTAATAACGCGCGATGACTTTACACCTGCAGCGGGCTCAAATTCATACATTGTTACAACTGGCCCTGGATGAACATGAATAACTTCACCCTTAATGCCAAAGTCTTCCAAAACACTTTCCAAAAGCCCAGCACCACGTTCTAATGTTTCCCGAGAAATCATCGTTCCTTCATGAAAAACAGGCTCCTGTAATAAATTGATCGGAGGAAACTCATAGTCACCACAGTCAATAGACTGAATATTTTGCATAAAAGAAGAATCATGACTGTCTAATGGCGTGCGGCTAAATAGCAACGTTTTAGTTTTAACGTTTGCCTGCATCACAGACAAATCTTTTGAATTCTTTGTGACTGTTTTTGTTACACAATCAACAGGATTATTGGTAAGAGAATTATTGGTATTTTCAATCTCTATACGAGCATCAGCATTGCTTAACACTTTAGTATGCGCCCCTGCATCACTTAACGTATGAGCAGAATCTTCAACAGAACACTTAAAATGACACTTTTTAGTAAGATTACCATTTGTATGCATTAAATCAGAAATTTTCTCAACGCCTCGTATCCTTTCCGCTGGAGATTCTGATGTAATTGAATCATAGAGTTGTGGAAAGCGATATTCAAGAACACGGTAAAGAGCAGTTATGGACTCATCAAAAGCTGTAGGGCCATCAGGTGTCATTTCACTTGTCGTTTCAATTGATGTTGCATCTTTTTTTGAAGTTTGAGGATCCACATGTTCAAATATCAAAGATTCACACTCAAAAAACGCATCATCAGAAAGATGCAAAGCAGAATTCATTTTTTGTAACACATTTTTTACTTGTAATTTATGATTTTGTTTATCCTCCTCAAGTGAAATATTTTCTAACGACAGACGCGTAGCTTGTCCCGACAATTGCTTTAAAACTGTTGAATGACAAACTGACGTTTTATTTTCTATTGATTGAGAATTGATGACTTTTTTTGTCGATAGAATATTTGTCGTTTTCTTATTACAAGGTATAATATCTGTAATTTTTTTTCGATCTTGCTTCGTAAAAATTTTAAATTGTTTTGCAAAAACTGGATCTGTTTCTATACGACGACGCAAAATCTCAACTTCTGGGGTTCGCGTAAAACGAACGTTTTTTCCGAGGGTAAATGCCTTTTTCCATACTTCTGGATAAGGAAATACCTCAGTAAGCTTAGTAGATAAATCTTCTCTTGATGCCTCTTTCGTACCATCATTAGAAAAAGAAGACGTAGAAATAGATTTTGTTTTCGAATTATGCATGGCACCCAACAAATTTATAGCAATGAGAAAAATAACCTTTTTAAAAAGGACTTATAGAAACTACCATATGAAGGTTAATAACCTTTTGCTGATGGTTACTTTATTAATGAAAAAAATAATGCCATCATGCATACCTATAATGTCCCTTCTCCCTAGTTACGATGTAAATTGCCTATTTATGGTATTGTATGCTCGTATCCCATCTGTTTTGAAGAAAATTTTAGAATAAAAAAGCTTCAAGAAAATTATCCATATCTCTCTATCTTCTTTTCTTTCTCATTTCGTAAAAACGGTTAGTCCCAATAATACAAATAGTTACATAAGTATTGCTCTGTTTAACGCTCCATGCTTGATTATCATAATACAATCTAATTTCTCGAGTTTTCATAAGATTATCCTTGTTATCTTCGTTTAAAAATGATTAGACTAAGATAATCATAATTGTATAGCACAAATAAAAAAGGGAGTGAGTTATGTTTAACAAACGGAAATTTTATATCAATGGTATATGGGATAACCCAAGCACTCCTCACGATTTTGACGTCATTAATCCATCAACAGAAGAGGCTTGTGCTGTAATTAGCCTTGGAAGTGCAAAAGATGTAGATAAAGCAGTTAACGCAGCTAAAGAAGCGTTTCAAAAGTGGAAAACAACATCACCAAACGAGCGTCTTGGATTCGTTGAAAAAATTCTAGAAATCTATGAAAAACATTCCAAAGACATGGCAAAAACCATTTCAATGGAAATGGGAGCACCAATTGATATGGCGCTTAATGCGCAAACTGCCACCGGAAGTTCCCATATTCGCGATTTTATCGAAGCTTATAAAGAGTTTTCATTCCAAGAACCATTAATAAAGGGAAATGAGCAAGCAATCCTTCACTACGATCCTATCGGCGTCGTAGGATTAATTACGCCATGGAATTGGCCGATGAATCAGGTAACTCTTAAAGTGATCCCTGCTCTTTTGGCTGGCTGTACCATGGTGTTAAAGCCCTCTGAAATTGCACCTCTTTCTGCTATGCTTTTTGCTGAAATTTTAGATAAAGCAGCACTTCCAGCCGGTGTTTTTAATTTAATCAATGGGGATGGTGCAACTGTCGGTTCTTACCTTTCAGCACATCCAGATCTAGAAATGATCAGCTTTACTGGTTCAACTAAAGCAGGAAAAGATATTTCTAAAAATGCCAGTGCCACTTTAAAAAGAGTCTGTCTCGAACTTGGAGGAAAAGGAGCAAATATTATCTTTGCAGATGCCGACTCAGATGCTATTCAACGTGGTGCACAACATTGCTTTTATAATAGTGGACAAAGTTGTAATGCTCCAACGCGTATGCTTGTGGAACAAACCATCTATGATAAAGCCGTAAAAATAGCCAAAGATATTGCAGAAACAACAAAAGTGGGGCCAAACTGTCAAGAAGGAAATCATATTGGACCCGTTGTTTCAAAGAAACAATATGATAAAATTCAAGATTTTATTCAATCGGGAATTGATGAAGGTGCAACTCTTGTTACAGGTGGAACTGGTTTACCAAAAGGAATGAAACGCGGATATTATATCCGTCCAACTGTCTTTGCTGATGTAAAACCTCATATGCGTATTTTCAAAGAAGAAATCTTTGGTCCAGTTCTCTCAATTCTTTCTTTTAATACAGAAGAAGAAGCTGTCGCTTTAACGAATAACACTGAGTATGGTCTTACAAACTATATTCAATCGCAAGATCGTAACAAATGCCGTCGTATTGCAGCACAAGTACGCTCTGGTATGGTAGAAGTTAACGGGCATGAGTTACCCAATGGAAGCTACTTTGGAGGAGTAAAATTTTCTGGGCGCGCCCGTGAAGGAGGACTTTGGGGAATTAAAGAATTTCTCGATAGTAAAGCAATCTCATACTGGTAAGAGAATCTTATTAAAAACTTAACAGGCAGCATATGGTAATACAGAAAATAACGAATGAAAGTGCTCTTGGGCAACGTCTTGATCAGTGGCTAGCGAAACAATATCGTAATGTGTTATCGCGTTCGCGTCTGCAAATCCTCATTCGTGAAGGCTATCTTAAAATTGACGGTCAATTCATAAAGGAAGCAAAAACAAAATTAAAGCCTAACCAAATAATTGAATTGATAATGCCTGATCTTCGCAATGCAAAACCTAGTGCTGAGGATATTGCATTGGATATTCTTTTTGAAGATGACCATGTCATTGTTATTAACAAACCAGCTGGTCTTGTTGTTCATCCTGGTAATGGCAATTGGACTGGTACATTGGTTAATGCCCTTATTTACCACTGTGGTAATAGTTTATCTGGTATAGGGGGTGTTAAACGTCCTGGTATTGTCCATCGTCTCGATAAAAATACAAGCGGTGTTATGGTTGTTGCAAAAAACGATCTCGCTCATAAAAGTCTCAGTGCTCAATTTTCTGACCATGGACGTACTTGTGCATTAGATCGACGCTATCATGCCTTGATTTGGGGGACACCTCACCGAAATATCTGGACAATTGATGCATCACTTGGTCGTTCCCCCCATAACCGAACAAAGCAAGCTGTCATCCATAACAAAAACTCTTATGCTCGTCATGCTGTTACGCATTTTTCTCTACTTGAAAAATATGGCACTCATACAGACTCAACATCTTTTGCTAGCCTCCTAGAATGTCGTCTAGAAACCGGACGTACCCATCAAATCCGTGTTCATATGGCTCATATCGGGCATCCACTCGTAGGTGATACGGTTTATGGGAACGCTTTTAAAACAAAATCAAACACCCTTAATCCCATCATAAAAAATGCAATAGATCAATTCAACCGACATGCGCTCCATGCTGCAAGTCTTACTTTTGAACATCCTTCTACTGGGAACGTTATATCGTTTTCCGCACCGCTACCTCAAGATATGGCTAGACTTATTAAGTGCTTAAAAAAATGAATTGAAACTTTTCTCCTTCTCAAGATTTCACAATAAAATATCTTTTTTTGAACAAAATTAAAAAATATGCTAAAGTGAAGTTACAAGGATAATTAGCTATCTGAAACATAGAATTTGCCTTATCAGGGAATTCAGATAAAAGGAGGGTGCTATATGGCCCATATGAATTTGTTATCAATAATAACAGGTGATGGCGGTTTAAACCGTTACTTGGAAGAGGTACGTCGCTTTCCAGTGCTTGAGCCGAAAGAAGAGTATATGTTGGCTCAACGTTACCGTGAGCATAATGATCTAAAAGCTGCGCATAGGCTGGTAACCAGTCATTTGCGTCTTGTAGCTAAAATTGCGATGGGATATCGGGGCTACGGACTTCCCATTGGAGAAGTTATTTCAGAAGGCAATATTGGACTCATGCAAGCTGTTAAACGTTTCGAACCAGAACGGGGGTTTCGTCTTGCAACCTATGCAATATGGTGGATCAAAGCGTCCATCCAAGAGTATGTATTGCGATCTTGGAGTTTGGTAAAAATGGGGACAACAGCTAATCAAAAGCGTTTGTTTTTTAACCTTCGTAAGCTAAAAAGTAAACTTCAAGCACTTGATAATGGCGATCTCAATGCAGAACAAGTAAAAGAAATTGCAATCCAGTTAGATGTCACAGAAGATGAAGTTGTATCAATGAATCGTCGGCTTAGTGGTGACACTTCACTCAACGCACCAGTTCAAACAAAAGAAGGGGAAAATAGTGAGTTGCAAGATTGGTTGGTGGATGAATCTAACGATCAAGAACAAATTTTAATTGAAAAAAATGAATTGGAAAATCGTCGTTCCATGCTCATAAATGCTATAGACAATCTTAATGAACGTGAAAGGCGTATCTTCAAAGCGCGTCGTTTAAACGATATACCGCTAACTCTAGAAGAACTCTCTGGTGAATTTAACATCAGTCGAGAACGAGTAAGACAAATTGAAATGCGTGCATTTGAAAAAGTGCAGAACTCTATCAAAGATTTTGCTTTATCTCAAAGTCAAGTATAAAATTCTAGAATTAAGTATAAAGTCAATTGTTTTCACATCCTTAGAGTGGATATGAAGAAAGTGTATATTGGCTTTATACTTGTAAATCAGTCTATCGAATTTTTGATTTATTGACATTGGATTTTATTGAGTGAATTTAGCATAGATAAAAACAAGTGTAGGGAGTTTTACTTAATCTTTTATTTTTTGTATCTACATTTTATTTTTTTGATCAAGAACTGTTAACTTATCTCGTTGTGCAAGCCATTGTCTAATAACTTCATTAAAAATGGCCTCACCTGTTGGTCCTTTTGCAAAGGCTAATTCATTTATACGTCCCTTTTTATCTATTAATACCAAACGCATCCAATCTAATTCTCGTATCAATTGTAAATTTCGATCAAGAAGTGGATGATTACCACTCAGTGCAACAAGAAAAAAATTATCGTTAATCTTTGCAGAAATGGTTCTTGCTAAAGCTTGCCCAATGGATTGTTCACTTGCTTTAAAAGTTAATGCTTGAACATTGCTTATAGCTTTACCGGAAAATTTATCAGAAAGAATAAAAATAAGATCCATAATATATGCAGCAGGAAATGATTGATCGGTATTACGACGTAAAATTAACCGTAATGATAACCCTTCATCAGGAATTGTTATATCACCTTGTATGGCTGTTTCTTCTGGATCTCCCTTTACATGAGACTCCTTTATAAGCGTCCAGCGAACGCTCCCTGTTGCTATCTTTTCTGCAGCATTGTTTGTACGTACTTGATAAAAAACAGCTTCACCTGATTTTTCAGGCGATTGTAAATTGCTGGTAACAACTGTTGAGATACCTTCTTCATCGGAAGAATCGATCGCTTGTTTTAAACCAACATCAATTTCGCTTCCATCCTCTAATAAGCGTTGCGTTAACTTTCTCTTAACCGAAAATGTCTTTGATGCTTTGTGAGAAGCTTGAAAATTTTCTCCTAACAACTGATAATCATTTGATACAAATACACGCTCACCAACAAAAACAATACCAACAGTTAAAATAACAAAACTAACAACAGAAACCGTACTTATCACAATACGCCTTTGCACCAATGATTTATTAGCTCGACGTAAAGCTTGAGAAAAAATCTGTGAAACGATATGAGGATTATCTTCCTGCGAAGGAGAAATCTTTAACATACTGCTATTAACCTGTTGAGAAGA
This sequence comes from Bartonella rattimassiliensis 15908, assembly GCF_000278215.1. Lineage (GTDB taxonomy): Bacteria > Pseudomonadota > Alphaproteobacteria > Rhizobiales > Rhizobiaceae > Bartonella > Bartonella rattimassiliensis. Next base: position 415,575 of record NZ_JH725065.1, on the reverse strand, counting down.
TAAATAAGCCTCCATATTAACAGGCTCTGCAGCTGGTATATTTGATACATAAGACTCATCAAATACCTTTTGATCCTTTGAAGATATAACAAAAACCTGATCTTTTTTTATGTTTATCGCTGAAAGTTCATTATTCTCTGGTAATAGAGTTTTTTTTGTATATTTCTTATCTTCATTTATATTTGCGGAATTCCATCCGATAACTGAAGAAAGCAATTTCTTTTCAACTTCTAAATATTCCTCTTCAACAGTTGCAATAGAATGTTGAAGAATCTTTCTTTGTCCATCTACTATTTCTGATGGTATTTTTGCAATTACAAATTGATGTTCTAGGGTTTCGATAGCTCGTTTATAAATCCGTTTACGCACTTGTGGTGTAACATTATTTTGTGCATCAATTGCCTTTTTTAAGATTCCAACGAAATCTACCATTTCCACTATAATCTCTCTTAAACTGAGAAAAACCCCCAGCCGTAAAGCTAAAATAACTTTATTTTAGCTTTCTAAACTGATTGTCATTTATATTGGTACAATTACCATAACAGTGTAAAATGAATATGAAAAATAAACAATGCTCTTTTGCACCTTTCTCTCACGTGCTTTTAAAAACTTTCTTTATAAAAAGATACAGAAACAAATAAAGAACACGTATAGAAATATAAAAACAATAATCAATTTGCAAAGGGATCGGTAATAAGAATAGTATCTTCACGCTCTGGACTTGTGGATAATAAAGCCACTTTTGTATTAATCAGTTCTTCAATATAGCGTATATATTTAACGGCCTGCATTGGTAAATCTTCCCATCTCAATGCATGTGCTGTTTCTTCCTTCCAGCCATCTAATGTTTCATAAATAGGATTGATCCGCGCTTGTGCCCCCATGGAAGAAGGTAAATAATCGATCCTCTTACCATCAAGTTCATAACCAATACAAATTTTTATTTCATCCAAGCCATCCAAAACATCAAGTTTTGTCAATGCTATACCTTGAACACCACAAATTGCTACCATCTGACGCACTAAAACAGCATCAAACCAACCACATCGACGCTTTCGACCTGTTACAACACCAAATTCGTGCCCATGCACTCCCAGAAATTCACCAATATCATTTATCTGTTCTGTAGGAAATGGCCCCTCTCCAACGCGCGTAGTATAAGCTTTTGCGATACCCAAAACATAATGAATTGCACCAGGTCCCATTCCTGAACCTGTACATGCCTGTCCTGCAACTGTATTAGATGACGTTACATAAGGATAGGTTCCAAAGTCATTATCTAATAAAGCACCTTGCGCCCCTTCAAAAAGAATGTGTTTTCCCTCTCGATAGCTTTCATTTAAAAGACGCCACGTACAATCCATAAAAGGCAAAACTTTATCCGCAACTTGCATCAATTCATCGTACAGTGCTTGAGAATCAATCTCTGCAACCCCCATACCATGACGTAAAGCGTTATGATGCCTCAAAAGCCGCTCAATCTTAGCCATAAGCGTATCTTTTTCTGCTAAATCCATCACTTGGATAGCACGACGTCCCACCTTATCTTCGTAAGCCGGCCCAATACCACGCTTTGTTGTACCAATCTTTAAACCAGATAAACCACTTTCTCGAATTGCATCAAGATCACGATGCAAAGAAAGAATCAAGGAAGCATTCTCAGCAATACGCAAAATTTCTGGTGTAATTTTTATACCCTGATCACATAGTTTTTTTAATTCTTCAACAAAATGATGAGGATCAACAACAACACCATTACCAATGATTGATAACTTTCCACGCACTAAACCCGACGGTAAAAGTGATAATTTATAACTCACTCCATCAATAACCAATGTGTGGCCAGCATTATGCCCCCCCTGATATCTCACCACGATATCTGCTCGCTCAGACAACCAATCTACAATTTTACCTTTGCCTTCATCACCCCATTGTGTACCGACAATAACTACATTGGCCATAACTTTCTCCATCGTGTTTGGTCAAAACAACCAGCATTCAAAAACAAATGCTCCTTTATAACGAAACCTTAGAGCAAGTGCGACTCCTCATTTCAGATTTTTCTCAATCTTCAAGTGATTAAATTCTCAAATTTATGATAATAAAGATAAACAAATTCGAACATATTCTAAATACGTCATTTTCGCTACAATAAAGTAAAAAAATTAAAGATTTTAATATGTTCTTTACCTAACATCTGACAAAGCATTCATTTCGCCTCTTAAATTTTTATACTTCATAGTAATATTTAGAAGCTGTTTTCCTGACACAAGGATACGAGAGATCACCATACTCTCTCGTATCCTTTTTCTGTTTAAAAATGCGTTGTTAGAGTTACAAGCAATTATTTAAAGTTTTGCTTTTTCAACTTGAAACGCCCATTCAAGCCACTGTGTTAAAATTTCAAGATCAGAAGCCTCAATTGTTATACCTGCCCAAATTCGAAGCCCTGGAGGAGCATAGCGATACGAACCGATATCATAAGCAACACCTTCCTCACCAAGACGATTCACGACCGCTTTTATAAAAGATACTCGCTTTCCAGTATCTAAAGCAGTAACCACTGGATCCACAATATCTAAACAAATAGATGTGTTAGAACGCACTTCAGGATCTTTTGCCAAATATTCTAACCATGGTGTCTTGCGAATAAAAGCATCAAGTACAGAAAAGTTTTTTTCAACCCGTTCTCTTAATGCCCCTGCACCTCCTAGAGACTTTGCCCACTTCAATCCATCAAGAAAATCTTCAACACATAGCATAGAAGGTGTATTGATTATTTTTCCTTTAAAAATATCCTCATTCAACTTTCTATTTTTCGTCATGCAGAAAAGCTGAGGTATAGGCCAAGCTGGAACATGATTTTCCAACCTTTCAATAGCACGGGGGCTCAAAATTATCATACCATGTGCTGCCTCACCTCCCAAAACTTTCTGCCATGAAAAAGTTACAACATCTAATTTTGAAAAATCGAGATATTGTGCAAAAACTGCAGATGTTGCATCACAAATGGTCAATCCAGCCCTCTTCTCTGGAATAAAATTTGCATTAGGAATACGCACACCAGAAGTTGTCCCATTCCATGTAAAAACGACATCGCGATCAAAGTCAAGTTGTGTTAAATCTGGTATTTCACCATAAGGAGCTTCAAAACGACGCACATCAGAAAGCTTTAGTTGCTCGACGACATCTTTACACCACCCTAATCCAAAACTTTCCCACGCCGCCATATCAATACCACGCTCACCTAATAAAGACCATAGAGCAGCCTCAACAGAACCGGTATCTGAACCAGGCATAATTCCTATACGATAAGCAGAAGGAACTTCAAGAATCTCACGGGTTAAATCAATAATTTCAGCAAGTTTTAATTCTGATTCTCTAGATCTATGCGAACGCCCAACTAATGCATTTTTAAGAGCTTCAACAGTCCAACCAGGACGTTTGCTACAAGGACCTGAAGAAAAATTAGTATTCTTGGGACGACTACTTGGTTTTTGGAACATTATGATTATTTCTCCCCTTTTAGATGACTTGCTTTCTTTATAAAGAAGAACAAATTATTATAAAGACTAATGAATAATCCCTATTAGAAAAAAGTCAAAAATGTTTTTTATCTATTTCATAGGCTAAAAATTCACGGGAACTTTGTAAAAAAGTATTTTCTAATTACGCTTCTATATTGATTCTTTTATTTTTTTCGTATCATCACCATGATAAGATAGCATTCTATTAATAACATACTAACGTATCACAACATACCTATTGAGTTTATTTTATAATAAACATTCATTGCTAATGCTTTAGAATAGAGAGATAAACTTATAAAAAATCAATTATTTTTCTTTTGATGACTGGACAGAGAAAATTTTAATGTTATAACCGCAAATGTTTTATAAAGCATGCCCAGATAGCTCAGTAGGTAGAGCAGCGGACTGAAAATCCGCGTGTCCGTGGTTCGAATCCGCGTCTGGGCACCGTTTTCCTGTGTTTAACATATTGAAATAGATAATTTTTTATTTGATTCGCTGTTTTTCAGACCACCTTTTAGACCACCTCTTGTAGTTTATACAATTTTACTTAATTTGTTGTTATTTGTTCCCTATTTTTCTTTGGAGTAAAGGCTAGAATCTCTTTCTTTCTCCATCTTACTGCTCTTCCTAGCTTATAGGGTTGCGGAAACTCCCCTTGAAGCACCCAATTGCGAATCGTTGTTGTGGATACACTAAAAAGCTGTGCACATTCACGGGTTGTTACATATCTATCGCCATCATCAAATATCATCTCATTATCTTTCTATTTTTATATTACTTATTACTTAAATGGGTGGGGGTGCTGGGAGGAGAGAGCACCCCCATAACTTTAAGCAACTTTTGTCAAGATTTTCTTCATGTCTTGTTCTATCTCTGCTAAAAAGGCTTCGACCGCTTGATTGATCTGTTTAATTTGTTCCTCATCACGCTCCACGCGTTTGATTTTCATGCGCAAGTGATCTGATCTGCCTACAAAATGCGGATTATAGCTAATGAAATGACACCATTTATGTCCAGTACAAGCCATTTGGAATTGCATCTGCGCGTGATATTCAGGCTTAATCTGGTTATCGATAAAGAAGCGTAGATGGGTATTTGCTTGCGGGCATTTAACCTCAACTAAACCGTCATCACCAACAAATCCATCAGGACTTGCACCAGCCATTTCTATTGTGGGATGTGGGATGAAACCACATGGAGTGACCTCTGTATCATAAATGAATGCATATTCTCTCAAGGCATCTTCTTCATGTTCAATGCCCCATTGCATAGCAGGTGTTAGATAAGATTGGCTTACTTCTCCTGTTAAACGCTCTGTAATGAGTTTAATTTTATAGTCTTCATATTTTTTTGTTGGGGTTCCTTTGGCTGTTTTACTCAGGACATTGTAAATATTTGATGCGGTGACTTTTCCCAAGCGGGCTTGAAACCATTCTGCTGTTCTTTGGTCCATTTCACACCACCGTTTGTTGGTCTTGTGATGGTAAAGAGTGTTCCGTTTCTATCTTTTTCTTGTTTTGTTTATTTTTCAAAAGATGTAACACCGTCTGTGCTTGTCTATCAGACATATCGTCAAGCTTTTCAACGTTTGCATAAGCAAGGATTTTTTCCTCTTCTGTTTGGGTTTGTGACATGAGGTTTCTGATTTCAGTGATCTGTTGTGGAAAAGCAGATTTGATAGGTATATTTCCATCTGTGTCATCTTCTTTGCTGGCTACATTAAGGAGCATGCTTAAAAGATATCTGCGTGCATAAGTGATGGTGGAGCCTACCGATTGGATGGTTGATTTGCATCCTTTAACATCATAAGGAAATTTCCCTTCTGTTGATATTTTGTTTCCTGATGGATGTGTCAACGTCATTTCTATAATCATAGTATCATGACCTTGTTCTTTAATACGAGAAAACAAAGCGAAGTGGTATTTTGACAAGGTTTCCTTTACAGCATCAATGTGTTGGTCAAGGGTTGCATATTGGCTATTTGTATGGGCATTCTTAGCGTTTTTTTGAATGTTTTGATATTCCATTTGCATAGCTGAAAGATCAGAAACAAAGTATTGGTAGTTTTGTCTTTCTATTTCTTTTTCTCGCAATGCAATGAGCCGCTCGAGACGATCCATATCGATGTCGTTTTCTAAGGCTCTGGTTAAAATGAGATCCATAGCCGTAGATTTGACTTCACAATCGTTTGTTTTGTTTACTGCTGTTAGGTTCGTGTTTGGTTCACTCATTTTGCTTTCCTCCATTGAAGCGCATTCCCCCGTGGCGTGAAGCACGCTTGTGTTAAAAAGGTTGGTTGTTGTTATGAAAAGCCTGTCTAGAAAGACATTATAATTTGATGAGTCAGTTCGTATTTTTTTTTCATAAGACGCCTCCCCTTAATGCATGCTTTGTTGTTTAAGTTCTTGAGACAACACACCAATGCCTTTTGCTGTAATTTTTGCGCAAGGAATGACTTTTTCTATTCCACTAGCGGTTTGAAGTGTGATGGTTGGACAATCCATCAGTTGCTTTTGGATTTTGTCTTGATACGGTAGCAAATTTCCACCCGCTGCACGTCTGTAAATCCACCCTTTTTGCCGTAAGAATTGAATGAATTGTTTTGGTTGCATCTCGAGTATTTTAGCGGCTTCTGTAAGACCAAAGAGCCCGTTGTGTCGTTGCAAGCTTTCAAGAGCAGCTGCTTTTGGTTTAAGGGTATTCACTTCGCTTTTTAAGGTCTCTAATTGTGTGACGCTTTCTAAAAGTAATTTCTTAACAAAGAGAGGGTCTTCTAAAGCATTTGCAAGATTTAATTGAGGGAATTGTTTTACACGCCGCTCGCATTCAATGAAATATTGACGGGCTTCTTTACCTTTTTCATTACGCTCGATCATGGAAAGTTCTTTTGCCATGTCTAAGGTGAGATGGTATTCCATGCTTGGTCGACCTCTTAAGGATTTCGCTAAAATTTTAGCGAAAATTATATTCTTTAATACGATTTTTAATCCAATCTCTAAAATTGGAATTAACTTCCAAAAATGCATGCAATTCACGAGCGTTGACCGTTTGAACGGTTTCGTGTTTGATTGTATTGTGTTGGATAGCAATAGGCTTTTCCATGACAGACCTCATACTGATGGAGTTGAAAGGGGCGTTTGAAAAAACGCCCTTTAGAATTTTTAAAGCACATCACAAGGACGCAAACGGTGTTGTTGTTCGTAAGAGCCATACATTACATCATCATATTCGCGCTGTTTTATATCATCTAAAAAAAAACCGTATGCAGTGCTGTGTAAAATAAAATCGTGAGGTATGTTTCCGGCAACACATTGATTTATAATGATATTTCACTGTTTTGCATATTGAATGAGAGGACTGAATATAGTAAGATTTTCTTATTCTAAACCCTCT
>NZ_JH725065.1:407671-408309 GCF_000278215.1 Bartonella rattimassiliensis 15908 | reverse complement strand
CCTGCTGAAAATATGAAAGGAAAGCGTGATACAACAAAAGAATTTCGCGTCCCCTTATCATTAGAGGCATTAGACATTTTAAAACAAGCGCGTTTACTTTATTAGGAACTTCAAGTGCATCAACAAAGCTTATTCATAGTGGTCTTAGTTAGATAACACATTGATTTATAATGATATTTCACTGTTTTGCATATTGAATGAGAGGACTGAATATAGTAAGATTTTCTTATTCTAAACCCTCTCAGATTGAATCAATTCATATCACTTGCTTGCACGTCAAAAGCGGGGCTGGCGTGTGGGTAAAATTTATACAAGAAAGGACTAAAAATGGCTCTTATGAACCGTCTTAATGCAAGATCTGTCGCAACATTGGGAGCTGGCAAATATAATGATGGGGCCGGCTTGTTACTTCACAAGCGTAAAGATGGAGGTGCTCAATGGCTTTATCGTTATACCATTCACGGGCGACGCCGTGAAATGGGCTTGGGTGCCTTAAGACATGTTTCTTTAAAAAAAGCCCGTGAATTGGCAAACCAATGGCGTTCTGTTTTGCATGAGGGTCGTGACCCCATTAAAGAACGTGAAAAACAAAAGCGTGAAGCAATGCGTAATCTCCATTATTTAAAAGATATTGCTTT
>NZ_JH725065.1:378775-407571 GCF_000278215.1 Bartonella rattimassiliensis 15908 | reverse complement strand
TCTGTTTTGCATGAGGGTCGTGACCCCATTAAAGAACGTGAAAAACAAAAGCGTGAAGCAATGCGTAATCTCCATTATTTAAAAGATATTGCTTTAGAGACTTTTGAAAGTCGTAAAGCTGAATTAAAGAATGATGGTAAAGATGGACATTGGTTTTTACCATTACGTCTTCATATTCTCCCTAAATTAGGCTGCCTCCCCGTTTCAGAAATTACACAAACAGAGATACGCAATGTTCTTGCCCCTATCTGGCATACAAAAGCTGATACCGCGCGTAAAGCACTGAATCGTCTTAATCTTTGTCTCAAACATGCGGCTGCCTTAGGATTGGATGTTGATTTACAAGCTGTAGAAAAAGCACGCGCGCTCTTAGGCAAACAACTCCATAAAACACAAAATAGACCAGCCATGGATTGGAGAGATGTGCCGGCTTTTTATCAAACGCTTTGCCAAACAACAAACCTCACACAGCTGGCTTTGCGTTTGCTTATTCTGACAGGTGTTCGTACTAATCCCTTACGTCATATTCGTGAAAATCAGATTGATGAGGATATCTGGACCATACCTGCTGAAAATATGAAAGGAAAGCGTGATACAACAAAAGAATTTCGCGTCCCCTTATCATTAGAGGCATTAGACATTTTAAAACAAGCGCGTTTGCTTTCTCGCAATGAATTCTTTTTTTCTGCTAAAGGTCGCGGTCCTCTTGGTGTAAATTGTATGGCTCAATATATGCAACAAACTGGTCTTAAAGCCTGCCCCCATGGTTTTCGCTCTAGTTTACGCGATTGGCTTGCTGAAACAACCGATGCCCCCTATGAGGTCGCTGAAACTATTTTAAGTCATACGGTAGGCGGTAAAGTAGAGCGTGCCTATCGTCGTACTGACTATCTAGAACAGCGCCGGGTCTATATGGATAAATGGGCCGCTTATGTTACAGGTCAATCTTAAGATATGGGGTGAATAACCCCATGATCTGTGGATAACTTTAGCTCTCTCCTCTCTCATTCGCTCTCAATAAGAATCATAATTTATCACATCATAAATTATATGATAATATATTGTTTTCTATAAATAAAATACCTTCAAAAACAAACCAAAATGTGCTTAATAAATAGGCATGATTTGGTTCTATTTTTTATTATGAAAGGATTTTAAAATGACCGAAAATGATATTCTTTTAACTGACCGTGAAAGTGCAAAATTGCTTCATATGAGTGTCTCAACTTTCCGCCGTCATGTTACCAATGGCTCTCTCCCAAAACCCTTAAAATTTGGTTTTTTATCCCGTTGGTTACAATCGGATCTTTTGAATGTAATCGAGCAAGCAAAACAGCAACGTCAAAGTGACGCGGCATAAAAAAACCTTGTCACGTAAGGACGGACAAGGCTTTCTCAAACTCATCAATCTAGAGAGTGCACAATCCGTCCTATGACGCAACGTTATAGGATTTAAAATGATGTGTTCTTTTAAGTTAGAGAATAAGACTCCTTTAAATGATAATGGCTCTTTAAATGATAAGACTTGTTTAGAAGTAATTCCTTATAAACAAGCATTGCAACAAAATGGTTGGGGGGGAAATAAAGCCTATCACGGCGGCTCTTTTACCCGTCGAGCCTTTTAACCCATTACAACTCCCAATGCCATTCATGGATTATGTCTATGACGTTTCAGAGCGTCAACAGGCTCCTATGGATTTTATTGCTGTCTCTGCTCTCTGTGCCTTGGCTGCTGTCATTGGCAATGGCGTGCGGATTGCCCCAAAACAGCATGATGATTGGATTGTCGTGCCTAATCTCTGGGGTGCTCTGATTGGGCAATCGTCAACTTTCAAAACACCAGCCATGAAAGCCGCTTTAGCTCCTATCTCTTGCCTTCAAAAGGAATGGTATAAAAACTGGTTAAAGCAAAAAGAAAAACAAGAAATTGAAGAGAGACTTAAAACTTTAGACAAACGAGAAAAGGAAAGACAAGCCCATAAAGCGATAAGAAAAGGAGAGTGTGAAACAGCTCGTGCTCTTTTGTATGAAACCCTCTCTAAAGACAAGGCACATAATAATGATGTCTCTCGTTTTATTGTCAATGATGTGACCGTTGAAAAGCTTGGGGAACTCTTAAAAGAAAACCCCCGTGGTCTCTTAATGGTGCGTGATGAATTGGCTGGCTTTTTAGCCAATCTAGAAAGAAAGGAATATCAGACAGACCGCGCCTTTTATCTCACAGCTTTTAATGGAGATGATCAATTTACCTATGACCGTATAGAGCGTGGAACCATTTTTATTCCCAATGCAACCGTTTCTATTATAGGGGGCATTCAACCTTCACGCATTATTCCCCTCATTCAAGCAATAAACCGTGGAATAAATGATGATGGGTTATTGCAACGCTTTCAAATGATTGTCTGGCCCGATGACAATAAAGAATGGCAAGTGATTGATAGACCGCCCAATAAAGAGGCATGGCAAAAGTATGAAGGGGTGTTTCGCTCTTTTCGTGATAAACGCTTAGGATCTCCTGAACACCCCATGATCATGCGTTTTTCTGCTAAAGCACAAATGCAATTTTATGAATGGTTAGAGCATCTTCATAGAGAAGCAAAAGGAGGTACGCACTCAGAAAGTTTACAATCACATCTTTTAAAAATGCCTAAAACCATAGCAAGCCTTGCCTTGATTTTTGAACTTCTTGAAGGTGGTCGTTTAGAAATCGGACCCTATGCCATCACAACAGCCTTGCGTTGGACAAGTTATCTGTTAAGTCATGCAAAACGTCTTTATGCGGCCCATGATACATTAACAGTAGAAAGTGCAAAATTAATTGTCGAGCGTTGTGATCATTTACCTGATGTTTTTACACACCGTGATATTCATCAAAGAAGTTGGACCTCTTTAAAAGATAATCAAGCCGTGAAGCAAGCTTTAGAGCTTTTATGCTGTTGTAATTATATTCGTGAAATCTCTGAAGATAATACTCCTAAAAGTGGTCGGCCTACGAGACGTTATGAATGGCATCCTTTCGTGAAAAGCCATAAGAGACACCTCAATAAAGCATTTCGAAATCTTATGAAAAATTAAACCCTATAACAGTGAACCTTCAAAGAACGCCCTATCTATGAGTTTTGAGGATTTTGAGGGTTCCTTTTACTCCCCTTTATATATTTTTTTTCAATCAAAAAATAAAAGTTATTATATTTCAATATATTAGTATTTTAGAGATACAATCTATATTAAAACACAACCTATAAATACAACCCATGATATATTTTTGAAGGTATTTTGAGGGTGTGAGAAACCTTCAAAACCTCTCTATAAAGTGCCTTATAAAACCTATCAAAATACTCATTCTGATATTTTAAAGCCCATAGTGCATTTATCTTGATTAACCCATGAAACGAATAGCAAATTTTACTACTTTGCTGATCTTATCCCATGTCATGAGCTGTTGATAAGCAAGCTTTAAAAACCTCTTTTGAAAAAATATCCGCTTTTTTAGCAGTTTTTTCCCATTTTTATCGATATTTGCTTTAAGTGCATTTGATTGAATTCGTTTTGATTCTTTTGATGATTATTGATCATCTCATAAGGCAAGGAATTTTTATTACAATATGCTGCAATCTGTTAACTCTGATAATGAACACGTCACTTTACGCTCCCTGTTGGAATATTATCGGCAAAAAGCTAAATCTCCCCGTGAATTAGGAACATTATTTGAAAACCTGGTCATGGATTATTTGACGCATGATCCGCTTCAAAAGCAAGAATACGAAAAGGTTCAAACCTATTATGAATGGGCGAAAGAGCATGATGAAGATGGAACGGATATTGGCATTGATCTAGTGGCTACAATCCGTGATGAAGGGGGATATGCGGCTATTCAATGTAAATGCTATGACGCCTCTCACATAATTAAAAAAGAAGATATTGATAGTTTTATTGCTGCATCGGGCAAAAAGATCTTCACCCGTCGAATTCTGATTGATAGCACCGAAACAGACTGGAGTAATAATGTTGAACTGACTTGTGAGGGGCAAGAAATCCGACCTCAACGCATAAACCTTTTTGATTTGGAAAACAGTCAAATCGATTGGGGAACTTATAAAAAACAAGGACAAGCCGTCCTTAAAGAGAAACCGAAAAGAAAGCTTTTAGATCATCAGAAAGAAGCCCTTGAGAAAGTCTGTGAAGGTTTACAAGAAGCAGACCGTGGCAAGCTGATTACGGCATGTGGGATGGACATACAAAGCCCCTCTAATTCATCAACTTTAATTTACTAAAGATATAACAAAAGTTTTTTAAATTTTTAATGCTATAAAGAGTATTATATTCTCGTTTGTTAATACAAATTATTTTTTTTAAAGAAATATAGCTTTCTAACAACGTTTTCTCTGTAGAATTACCTATTGCTCAACTAAAAAGGCCTTTATTATTTAGCTTTTGTGTTTTTTCTCAAAGAGATGTGGATTTTCAATCATAAGCCTTTCTCGCGCTTTTTGTAACTGTTTAATGACTTCATCAATTTTTGATGGAGAACAAAAAGATTCTTGGCTATTCAACAAATTAAGCCTCTTCTTTCCCTCATATAAACATTGCATCTGAGCTTGAAGTATTCTAACTTCCTGAAAGAAAAGGCGCCCAGTTTCCTTAAAACCATTATTAAGTGAAAAAAGTTGATCGGAAATAGATTGCAGAATTTGTTTTAAAAAGCGCTCATTTTCTTGGCGTTTACGATACTCTAAAATAAGAGCATAGCTTATCTCATCTAATTGTTTTTTTGTAGAATCAATTTGACGCAATAAATTTGGTTTTTCCCCCATATTACCTTTTCTCACCTTCACAAGCAGAGCATGAATGTCTAATAACTTAATTGCAGAATGAGATAAATCATCAACAACTGTAAGCGTATTGACATAGCGTTTCTGTTCAATCATCATATACTCACTTAATGACTGTTTTTTTTATATTTATTCCGCTATTGATTTTTTATTTTACAAAATTATTCTAAAAAAAGTGCTAAAAAAGATCACCCTCAATGCATTATTCAGCGAAGTTCCTTCTCTCTTTTTATGATCAACGTGAAATCCGTGGAGAGAAAAAACGTACAGGTGTATAAAGAATAAGATGTGTTGTTTTCTCCAACACACTACTGCTATCAGCAAGAAGAGCTTGACTAGGTGATAACTCTGTACCTTGCATAATTGTTGAAGCCAAAGAACCTTCTTGAGAAAGAGCCATCAACGTTGGCGAAGATGCAAAAACATTATGTGCCCCTCCATCCACATGAGAGAAATCAAGAACAGTTATTCCATTTTTACGCAACATTTCAATATCTGAGCCATCCCCCACACGATGATGTCCACCTGTAAGACGTCCTGAAACAGCAAGAGCTTTATCCGCTCTGGATACTAAAATAGCTGTTGGCTGTGGGAGTTTTTTTATATCATTAAGCTGGCGCTCAAACACATCAACATCAATGTCTGGTGCTGCCATTAATAAACTTGTAATACGACGAATAGGTTTATATTTTCCCTGTAGAGCTAAAGTTCTAAATGCCTCCATTATAACAAAATTGCCCATAGAATGCGCAATAACCGAAATCTGGTCAGCATTGGTTTCACTAATAAGTATCAAAAGCTCCATCAAACCGTCACGAGCAAAGTTAGCACTGTCACGATCATAAATATAAAGAGGAACTGATCCAGCAGAAGGCCAAGAATAATGTACAGCGACAACATTTAAAGAATAATCGTGTGTAAACTGTGCCGTTCGAAATGTACCATCTGCAAAATTATTATTATATCCATGAATAAAAAGAAAAATTTCTCTTTTTCCTTTTGTTTTTTTTGCTAAAGCAGTATTTAATTGCCGTTTAAACTGTTCTTTATTATCGTATTTTTGCAATGCTACTGCTGCAAAATATTTATCATGCGTAGGTCTATACGCATTTATTTCAACAACTCCCTTTACATGTCTCTGAGGGATTCCCACATCAACGCGATTATAATGTACTTTATTGGATCGCTCTGAGCCATAAGGTTGAGCGTAATTATTTTGCATCATACGACTTGTTGCAACATACACAGGAACGATGGCTTTTGGAAAAATTGGTTTCTCTTCAACTTCCCTTTCTACTGCAATCATAGAAGGAGTTGCATGCACCCCGTGCCAAAGTACAGCACGCGAATCGCTACATGCTGATAATAAAGAAAGACAAATAAGAAGTAATAAACACTTTAAAACCACTATACTTCTCACTGTAATTCCACCTTAGCTTATAAAAAATATAGCATTTCAAACGCATAGATAAAGTACTAAAAAATGAGCTACTATTAGGAACACACTAAAAATAACACAAAAAAAGATTTTTCCATAATGGATGTAGCCCCCCTTCCCTCCACACAGTCTCTTTCGCTAGAGAGAGATTAATTACTAAGTGATGCATCAAGAGGTACCATATTCATAATATTTTTAATAAGTTGATAAAAATATCAAATAAAAAAATCACCTTTTGAACTCTGATATATAGAATCTGCAATTTTATTAGATAACATCATCATCTAGATATTGCAATGACGAATCAGAAGTTCTTTTCGTAGAGTTTTTTTTATCATACCTTTCTGCCTAAAGGCTCTCAACTTCTAAGATGCTCTGCTTTTTGTTACCTACTTTTTGAGGTGTGAGAAGATATTATCTAGCGCATCCATAAGGCAGACAAAATCGATCACAAACATAAAGATAATGAAGGCTTCAATATATTACAAAACTGCTTTCCAATTAGGTAACCTATTCTTTCTTCTTCTCCAAAACAAAAATTGACAATATATCACCATCATATTTATTCACTTTATCAATTAATACTGCAACATCATCTAAGGTATAGATTTTCATGAATCCTCCCCTGCGTACTCTTTAATTCTTTTGCAGAGAAATTCATAAAAATTACTGGCGTAATACTGGGGATCGTCAAGTGGAAACTTAAATAGAGCGGGCACTCTCCATCCTGAAACTGAGTATAATCAAAGTAAAAGCTTTCACTAAAATCAGTTGTGCAGACAACAAGCTGTTTGGAATTCATAAAGCCATCTCTTCTATCAAGCAAATTTCGGTAAACAATATCACCAACAGGAATACCAGCACAGATTTCATAAATACTGAATATTTCTTTACCTCTAATTTCTCCTCCTCCATAATTTTAAAAAAACTCTTGTAGGAAGAGGTAAATCGTAAATCGAGAGTGTTCTCTGCTGTTTTAATCCGTCCATCATCAGGTGCATTATCTTGAGTACCAAAATTAATAACATGACTATGCGTATCAACATATTGTGCAACATCTGATAAAGTATAACTTTTCATAAATTTTTCTCCATAAATCACAGCATATTTTTACTAATAATGAGTGTTTCTACTGATCAATATTTCTCTATTACAGCCAATGGAATTGGGATTACATTAATAGAAGCATAAGGGATATTTTCTTTAGGGAGCTCTTTTCTCAGCTATATCTGTAAAATCATCTTGCATTTACAATATATGATGCAATTAAAAAGGATGATTATTAAAGCTTAGAGAACGCCTTTTAGTGGCATCACTCCAATATTTGCAATAATTATTTTTTCTTTTTTCCTACTTAGAAATTTGTTTTGAAATCCAACAAATAGCTTTTCTGATAAAATTTATCTTTGGCTTCATATGAGCAACAAAACCTTTATTTGATAAAATGAGTAGAGAACCTCAGCGAGAGGACTATCTTGTTCTTGTGTCATAGGATATAATATAATAGGTCTACAATCGACTCCAATAGGAGCTCTTCCTGACACCATTCTTTCCACATTTACACCTGTTACTATCTGTCCCTTTTCTTTCCAAGAAGAAACTGTTTTAGGCTCAATTGCCTCCATAATATTTTTCTTGATCTATTTCATGATTCATAAGCTCCTTGGATTTTTTCAAAATAATCAATGTATTCTTTGTTCTAAATAAGCTTAACAAACTCTCCTGCCAAGAGAGCGAAGTTATTCCTCTCTAGAAAGCTCTGAGTGATTGTCAAAATCCTTTGCTACCCCTTCAATCAAAGCGTAGCTAACTTGCTTCACCTTTGCTACTTTTTGCGCTAAAGCTATTGCCCGCTCAAGGTGAGTTTTGTTGATGCTGTCGTCAAAGCCTAGATGATCTCCTACTGCAAAACTTTGCTGATAAAAATGCAAGTCTCAACATCACCCAACAAAGCAAGAGTGCCAAGATGAAGAAAAGCATAATCCGTATCATCTCCCTTATCCGTTGCATCCTGTTGCCAAGGAGCTATACCATAATCAGAGCGAAGTCTTTCAGAAAGATCAATAGCCGTTACTGACCATTCTAGCGCATCATCAAGAAAAATGTGTTGCTCGTTCAGCTTCTACTGTCAATTTTCCCTTCGTGCCCTTTTATGAATAGAAAAATCTGTTCTGTGACGCAATGTTTTAAGATGGGCAAGCGTATCCTATGCTGTCATATTACTTCACATGTTTTTTTAAAAGCTTATAAAACATTTTATTTACTCAGTTGAATATAAATGAATAAAAATAATTCTTACAATAACTTCTCTTGTCAAAAAGAGCTTCATTAATAAGTTTAGAAAAAGATAACTTCCTATATCTTGTATCTAGTAAAAACTATTCGCACTATTAAGCATTTTAATATGAAACGCTTATATTAATGACATGGGCTAACTATTAAAAAACATCTAGATATTTAAGAGTCATTATCATAAGCAATGGCTCACAAAAAATTCCAAATCAAGATGATCACAAGCAGACTATTTTCAATTTTTGGAGAATAACGATCAAACATTTATTTCCTTGAAAAATAAGCTTTTTATTTAATCTCTATTCACATTTTATTGCAGTTTATTTTTCTTAAAATTATAAAATCTAAGTGCATAAAAACAAATAATAAGCCAAACAATCCAACTAAAACCTATAATTAAAACTGGTCGTGTTTCATCAAAGTACCATAAAAGAATAAAAATAAAAACCATAAATAAAATAGAAAAAATCGATCCTATTGGCCAAAAAGGAATTGGAAATTTTAAACCATTCTGGGCTTCTTTAGGCATCTTAATCCGCATAAAAATTTGCGAAAGTAGAATCATTATCCAAACAAAAACTGTCGCAAATGTTGCCATTGCTGCAATAAGGAAAAAAAGCTTTTCATGGTAAAAATAATTAAGCACAGCACCAAGAAGAAAAATACCAAAGATCATCAAAATAACAAAAATTGGTATACCGTTTTTTGATAAATATTGAAACTTATTTAAAGCATAACCTTCCTGTGATAAACCATGTATCATGCGACAAGCACCATACATTCCACTATTCATGGCAGAAATAGCTGCTGTAACAACAACAACATTTAAAATATTTGCTGCATATGAAATCCCAAGATTTTCAAAAATGGATACAAAAGGGCTATCCATAAGACCAATCTCATTCCAAGGATAAAGTGACATTAAAATAGCTAACGTCATGACATAAAAAACTAAAATACGAACTGGAGTAGAATTAATTGCCTTTGAAATCGTTTGATGAGGATTTTGGACTTCCATGACTGCCATCCCAATGATTTCTATACCACCAAAAGCAAAAACAACAACGCTAAAGCAAGCTAAAAAACCAAACCAACCATTGGGGAAAATACCACCATTCTTCCATAAATTATGAATAGTAACAGGAGAAGAATCTGCACTTTCACCCCAACCATAAAAAATAATCGCTATCCCTAAAACAATCATCGCAATAATAGCAATAACTTTAACAGAAGACAGCCAAAACTCTAATTCACCATATACCTCTACGGCAGCTAAATTAATACCCGTAATAATTAACGTAATACTAAATGCCCATACCCAAGGAGCAATATCAGGATACCAAAATCCCATATAAGTCGCAAAAGCTGTAATATCAGCTAAACCAACAAGAATCATCTCAAATACATATGTCCACCCTGTTAAAAAACCTGCTAATGGCGATATGTAATTTGCCGCATAACGAGCAAAAGAACCAGGCAATGGATTATGAAGTATCATCTCACCTAAAGCTCGCATAACCATAAAAATAGCTAAACCAGCAATACAATAAGCAATCAAAACACTTGGCCCCGCAAGCTTAATTGCCTGTGCAGATCCATAAAAAAGACCTGTTCCAATAGCAGAGCCAAGAGCCAAAAAAATAACTTGGCGCTTACTCATCCCTCGTTTCAGTTCATTTATTGCCATTTCTCTCCTTCTTTATTGAAATACTGGCGAAAATCCATACTACAATAATAGCTTTATGATAAATAAAGCCTCATATTTTTCTTTCAAAATATATTTAAAAGCATTAAATAATAGCCTCCCAGATGCCCTATCCTAGGCAATAAAAATATTTTGATTGCGAATAATTCAGCTTTTTATAGCCTATAGTTTCGTATCATTTTATTGAAATTACGTGATAATAAAATTTTTTATAATTGTCATTTTTATATTTTCTATTTTATATTTTTCTGCAGAAAGCGTCAGATTTAATGGAATATCAATCGCACAATTTTTTTCAGCTCTAGAAATAAAAGTTTTAAATTAATACCGTGATATTTTAAGAAGGAAATATGTTAATTTATTTAATTAATTATATTATAAGCCTTCTACGTTCTTAGCTATAAAAATCATAAATCGGATTCGATAAGATATGAACTCATTTTTAAGACTAATCTATAGAGCTTAATTAATGATAAAGCGAAGTGCGCCACTCCTCAAAGGAGCGAGAAAGTTTAGCTCCAGCCCATGTCTTAAAAACTCTAACCGCTTTAAATACAAGTTTTCCAACGAAAAATGTTACTACAGTAGATATCATCTTTTCAACTGTTAGACCGATAAGAGAGCGACTATTTTCTCCACTTCTTTGACCTGAAATACTCATAACAGCTCTCCTTGTTATCTGAACACAAACATCTTTCTCCAGTGCCTTTATAGCAATAAAACGATCCTGTTGAAATCTTCCTCTCGAAAGATTCGCACGAACCTCTATAATTTGCGAAAAACAAATAATGAATATTATTAAAACACATAATAGGCGATTTTTAGACATTTATTTCTCCTTTCTTGTGATTTAAAAGTAAAAAAATCATAAACCAGCTTTTAAAAAGAGAAATACTCAATAAATATTCGTTTCATTGAGTAATATTAAATATAATACGCTTCTTTATAAATTTATATAAATATAGTATAGCATAAAATGAGCATAATTAAAATACAGTTTACTATGAATAAAATCATAACAGAAAATAAATTAAGCAATATTTATTAATCACTCTATAAAGAAACTTAATAATTATGTTTCTTATTTTTTAAATGCAGAATAAATATTATTTAGGTTCTAGTTGAGGAAAAATTGTTTCCGGTAAAACAGACAATAAGCGCCCTTCACGCACAAGTATATATCCTGTATGAAGATCTGGAGCCATATAGCGGTCTTCCTTAAGAGAAACAATATTTTTGCGTAAATATTCCATAACAACCTGCAAAAGATTACTTGTTTTTAAAGGTGCACGATATTCAATTCCTTGTGCTGCAATAAGCGTTTCAATACCAACAAGTGTAAAAAGATTTTCACTCATTACCAATAACCGACGAGCACCATGGCAAGCCATTGAAACATGGTCTTCTTGATTGGCTGAAGTTGGTGTTGAATCAACGGAAGCAGGATAGGCCATTTGTTTATTTTCAGACATTAAAGCTGCTGCTGTTACTTCAGCGATCATAAACCCTGAATTAAGACCAGCATTGTGTGTTAAAAAAGCTGGAAGACCATAAGAAACTGCTGGATCAACCATAAGAGCAATACGCCGTTGAGAAATAGATCCTATTTCACACAAAGCAAGAGCGATCTGATCAGCAGCAAACGCGACAGGTTCAGCATGGAAATTTCCACCTGATACAACCTCACCATTGCTTAAAATCAATGGATTATCTGTAACAGCATTTGCTTCAATAATCAGTGTTTTTGCTGCTGCGATCAAAATATCAAAACATGCCCCCATAACCTGTGGCTGGCAACGTATACAATAAGGATCTTGTACACGTTCATCACCTCGTAAATGTGCTGTACGAATTTCTGAATCCTCTACAAGCTTTTCTAATATTTTCGATACAGCAATTTGCCCATAATGTCCTCGTAAAATATGGATATCAGGATGAAATGGCGCTGTTGATCCCATGATAGCATCTGTTGTCAAAGCTCCAGCCAACAGTCCACTACACAATGCCCGATAACCTCGAAAAAGACCGGCAAGTGCAAGTGCTGTTGATGTTTGAGTCCCATTAATAAGAGCAAGACCTTCCTTTGCTTCTAAAGTAATAGGAGATAATCCCGCTTTTTCTAATGCAGCCGCTCCACTCATACGAACATTTTTAAAAAATGCTTCTCCCTCTCCCATCATAACAGCCGCCATATGAGCAAGTGGAGCGAGATCACCTGAAGCACCAACAGATCCTTTTTCAGGTATGACAGGGATAACACCGTTTGCAAGCATATTCTCCAGCAAATTTATCAATTCTAGACGAACTCCAGAAGCACCTCTTCCTAAAGAAATAAGCTTTAAACTCATTATCAAACGCACAATATCTTCAGCTAAAGGTTCTCCCACCCCACAACAATGGGACAAAATAAGATTTCTCTGTAAAATAGCAACATTATCCGCATCAATTTTAATTGAAGCTAATTTTCCAAAACCAGTATTAACACCATAGACAGGCTTACTTCCAGCAGCAATTTCAGCAATGCGCTGCGCTCCTTTCTCAATAGCTAAATGCGTGTCACTATGAAGTTTACTTACTTCACCATTAAAATAAATAGCCTCAAGTTGACGAAGCGTTACCTCTCCCGGTTTTAATATAATAGTCATAATTTTCTTTCTTCTTTAATTTTAATTAAATTATAATGCTTAACATTATTGGTTTTTCTATAAAACAAAAAAACTATAACGACTCTTTAAAAATCATTCCTTACAGTAAAGGCATGGACCAAAACTTACCATAACGGCATAGCCTAAAATGTAGAATGGTTAACGACAGATGAAGATGAGATATTTACAAGCACAACAAAAGTAAGAGGTCGGTCTTTTAAGTCATAAATTATTTCCACTGAACCTCTGAAAAAGCTTAACGAAATAGGCTATACAATCCATCATCATGATTGCAACAATTACCCCCTCCTTTGAAGATAGATCAAAATGTGCAATAAAATTCTATGAAAAATTAAAAGCTTATTCAAAAACATCAACATAAATAAGAAGTTGAGCTTATTTGCCACTTCTAAAACTGTATTTAAAGTGCCAAATTTAAACCTAAAAACATTTTGAGTAAAATCACTCAAGATTCAGCCGAACTTATTATTTAAAATAGAAAATAAAGTCATTTATTACATTAAAAATTTTAATTAATATATTGTTTTCTTTTAATTTATATCTTTAAAAAATAGAGATGCTTTATCATAAACTTCTATTTTACTTTTTTCGTCATTTTTCTCTGATTTTAGAGCTAATTTCAAAGTTAGTTGGTTTTTAAAAATTCTTCAAAGCCACTTTTTGAACATCCTTCAAGCATTCATAGACTTTTAAAAGCTTTCTACCCTTTTTACCACCAAATTCCAATTGTAATACTTTTTTCAGTTTTTTGTCAAAATCTATTTTAATTAAACTCCACTTAAAGAGTAAAAATAATCATCGAATATTTCTATTCAATCCACTTTTCCCTATTTTATAAAAAATCTATTGTTCAACTGCAGCAAAGGAAAGAATATTGATTTATAATGATAAATTATTGTTTCGCATATTGAATGAAAGACACAAATATCGTATGATTCCCTCATTTCAAAAAACTATTTCATATTGAAATTAAAATCATTTGCTTACACATCACAAGTAGGATTAAGTGGGGGTAAAAACACGACAAAAAAGGAATAAAAATGCCTTTTATGAATGCTCTCAAATGTCAAGACCTATAACAACCTAAGAACGAAAAAAATATGTGATGGTTCTAGTTAACTCTTTTATTAAGCATAAAGATGGAAGGCTCTATAAATTTTTACATTATGCATGAAGTTTTATCTTATTCATGGGTGCTTTACTACTATACTCTTTTTATGGGCATTGTCGTGAAATGGGAGCGATAAATTTTAAGACATGTCTCTTTAAAGACAGTACGCGAATACGTAACACAAATCTATTTCTATTTAGAACACCCACATGTCAATAAAATTTCAAGTTGAATGCTAAAGAAGAAGCTATTCCGTCTCCTCAAAAAACATCTTCATAATACGTGAATTCCTGAATCATTATCTGTTCTGATGTGCTACAAGAGTAACAAAAGCGATCATAGATATCAGATTATCCTGTATACATATAGAGCTCACTTCGATACAAAAACTCCAAACTGCCTTGCACTTCATATTGTTTTATCAATGTAACCAATTGCCTACAAATATTTTTTCCCATGGCGCGCAGTAACGTGTTACGCTTGCATTGAAAAGCGACTCATTCTAATAAAAGCTCCAGATAAGATCATCATCGTCCAATTGTGTGTATAAAAAGAAATCTTTTCTGGCTTTACCCCAAAGCCATCGCTCATTTCTTGTAAAAAATCAAAACTACAATAATCACGGAAATAGTTCGAACTCATCTTCTCTTTCTCTAACGATGTCTCATAAACCTCTAGAAATTCACTATGCTTAAAATCAAGATTATTTTGAATAACCGCCATAAAACACCATTGGCTCGAAGTTGATTTGAAACAGCGCAAAGCAATTTAAAGCAATTCATTCATTGAAATGCCTGCACTACAATAACAAAATCAATCGCATAGATTTAAGGCAATAAGTTTTCAGCTTGACCTTGATACTACTAAACCGTAGGAAATTTTCTTCATCCCTGCTTAATCATATCTGCCGATACATCATATCATGTATTGGCGATCATTCCCTAAAAGTTTAACAATTCCTTCTAACTTAATGCCTGTCCTAGTACCTACATCCAAGATAAACAAATGCTTTTTGTTCTTAAAAGAAAGAATCATAATCCTAAATAAGGTAAAAAGATAACGTGGACGATAGCGATCATAATCATAAGCTAATTTATCAAATTTTTCACTTTACAGTTGAACACTTTTTATCATAGAGCTTTTCCCCTTCTTACAATTGCTGATCTATACTTGAAAAGCTTTTTTATCCAATACGTTAAGCATAACTTCTACAAAGAAGGAAAATTGATTCTTATATTCTTTCCTTTTTCAATTGTTACCTGCACTTTTTTACTATAATAATAATTAATATGAATATTATTGATCTTTCATAAGAAGACATCTATATTATCGTTATTATTTTAATATTAATAAGTCACATGAAACGTGATAAAAACATGTACAGATTATCGATATATTAATAAAATGTCTGTTTGTAAAATTCAAAATACTTTCCATGAAAGAGATAAAACCTATATAACACATAAAATATTTGTGGAGACATCTTTATGTTAAACGTACGAACTGCTTCAATGTCTAAAATATTAAAACAGTTTTTGATCATTATTTTTTTGATATTGTTAGTGCCATTTTTAAATGGTTGCGGATTCAATGCAATACCAACAAACGAAGAAAAAGCGCACGCGGCATGGAGTGAAGTGCTTAATCAATATCAACGCCGTACAGATCTTATTCCCAATCTCGTAGAAACAGTTAAAGCTTACGCAACCCATGAACAAACGGTTTTCACAAATGTAATTGAAGCGCGTGCCAAAGCAACACAAATAAACATTAATGCAGATATGTTGAATAATCCAGAAATTATGCAGCAATATCTTAAAAATCAAGCAAATTTATCAAGTGCACTTTCACGACTTATGGCTGTTGTCGAAAACTATCCTGATCTTAAAGCAAATCAGAATTTTCTTGCTCTTCAATCACAATTAGAAGGAACAGAAAATCGTATTTCCGTTGCACGCCGCGATTATATTGAAACAGTCCGTGTCTACAATACTGCACTCAAAACAATTCCAACGATGATTTGGGCTAAGTTATGGTTTCGTGATGCTAAACCCATGCCTACTTTCACGATCGATACCGATAGCCAACAAACACCAAAAGTTGATTTTAATTAATGAAACCATTTCAGCACTCTGTACAACATAGTATTTTTCTACGTTTATGGATTTTTTTGAGTATTCTATATTTAATCATTGCATTGGAGAATGTCACTTATGCACACACTAAGTTTCCTCCCTTAACCGGCTATATCAACGATATAGCTCATTTACTTGATCCTGCAACAAAAAGAAATTTAACAGAAAAGCTTGCTACACTCGAAGAAAAAACAGGAGATCAAATTGTTCTTGTAACGCTCCCTACTCTTTCAGGCCATGATATAGAAACTTACAGCAATTCTCTTTTTCGCGCATGGAGATTAGGTCAAAAACAGATCAATAACGGCATATTACTCGTTATTGCCCCCAATGAACGCGAAGCACGTATCGAGGTAGGCTATGGTTTGGAAGGAGAACTAACAGATGCCATTTCCTCCGTCATCATTAATAGCTTCATGATTCCTAATTTTCGTGAAGGAAATTATCAAAAAGGAATTGTTGAAGCAATTCATGCAGTTATCAAAGTAATCACACAAAGTGATGCTGATTTTTCTTTTAGAATCAATCAAAAAGCTAAAGCTGTCGAAGAACAACGTAAACAAGCTGAAAAAGAAGAAATGATTATAAATACAATCACCTTTTTCATGCTCTTTACAGTCGTTGGTTTGCCCATTCTTGCTATGATTTTTGGTAAAAAAGTAGGACCACGGAAATATCTTTGGCTGGGGATTATCTTTACACCTTGGTTTTTAAACTTAAATGCAAACGGCAGAAGCACTAGTGGAATCTTTGGTAGACATTCAGGAGAAAGAGGATACAGAGGGGGGGGTGGATCATCAGGTGGTGGCGGTGCAACAGGAAGATGGTAAATGGGCATAAAGAATTTTTTAAATAAAATTCATTGCACTTCTTATAAACTGTCTCCTATCTTATTCTTTTGTTATCTTTCTGATAATAATATAAACACACACATCAAGATAAATATTACCAATGACATTTGAATTAAAACATATGGATCGCAATGACTTATCACATCATTTCAATGCAGTTTTAGAAAATCCCCCCGTTGAATGGAAAATAAGTGATTATCTAGTTGAATATCCTGAAGCTTTACATTATATGCAAGAGCGTGTAGAAAGAATTTTTTCAAAAACCGCGCATGAACAAGTTTGGCTTCTAGAACACCCTTCCCTTTATACAGCAGGTACGAGTGCCAATAAAAAAGATCTTTTAGCACCTCATTTATTCCCTGTTTATGAAGCAGGTCGTGGCGGTGAATTTACATATCATGGTCCAGGACAGCGTATTGCTTATATTATGCTTGATCTTAAACGCCGCAAACAAGACATTCGTGCTTTTATTAGTGCATTAGAAGAATGGATCATACAAATGCTTGCAAACTTTAATATTAAAGGTGAACGGCGAGAAGATCGCATTGGTGTCTGGGTAAAACAGTCTCATTGCCCATCAAAACAAAATAATTTTTCTTCCGAAGATAAAATTGCGGCTATCGGCATTCGAGTACGAAAATGGATAAGTTTTCATGGCATTTCTATCAACGTTAATCCTAATTTAGCCCATTATGCAGGAATTGTTCCTTGTGGCATTACAAACCACGGTGTAACAAGCTTTCTTGACCTAGGGTGTTCTGTAACAATGCATGATATTGATATTGCTCTCAAACATGCTTTTGAACAAATTTTTGGTCCAACAATTGATGTTTCCTAAGTGCGTTGATTTTTAGGCATAAAATTTATTTTAATGTATATTTTATGAGGTGGGTAGTTAAATGCTATGAGCGATAACGGTAAGGATCTTTTTAGTATTTTAAATAAAGCCCAATCTCGGGTAAATACAAAAGAAAGCACTCTACAATCTCCAATGAAATCAAAAGCAATGATTTCAAAAAAAAGTGCGAAAGATATGCAAGAAAATGACTATAATGCCCTCTCTATTCGAGTGCTTGAGGGTTTAGAGCCTGTACGTTTACGCCCTGGAATGTATATTGGTGGAACAGACAACAAAGCACTTCATCATTTATTTGCCGAAATTATCGATAATGCGATGGATGAAGCTGTCGCTGGTTATGCAGACACCATTGAAGTATCATTAGATAAGAACGGTTATATAACTGTTACAGATAATGGACGCGGTATTCCTGTTGAAAATCATCCTCAAATGCCTGATAAATCCACTCTTGAAGTTATTATGACACAGCTCCACTCAGGTGGAAAATTTGATGGAAAAGCTTATCAAACTGCAGGTGGACTTCATGGAGTAGGAATTTCTGTTGTTAATGCTCTTTCTGATGACATGGAAGTTGAAGTCGCACGAGAGCGAAAACTTTACCGCCAACGCTTCTCACGCGGTATTCCTCAATCTGGATTAGAAAATCTAGGAGATATTTATAATCGTCGTGGTACGCGCGTTCGTTTTCATCCTGATTATAAAATTTTTGGTGAAAAAGCAGCTTTTGATCCAGAAAAAATTTATAAGATGACACGCTCAAAAGCCTATCTTTTTGGCGGAGTAAAAATTCGTTGGACTTGTGATCCTATCATACTTGAAAGCACAAAAAATATCCCTGAAAAAGCTATTTTTCATTTCCCCAATGGACTTAAGGACTATTTACTCTCATCGCTAAAAGATGAATATCGAGTAACATCGGAAATTTTTTCTGGCAAAACACAACAAAATAATGGCCACGGCTGCGTTGAATGGGCCATTGCTTGGTATGGTGGTGATCCTTGTGTACAATCTTACTGTAATACTATTCCTACGGGAGAAGGAGGAACACACGAAATAGGATTACGTCAAGCTCTTTTGCGTGGATTGAAATCCTATGCTGAGTTAATAGGAAACAAGCGCGCAGCGATTATTACATCTGACGATATTATGATTTCAACAGCCGCAATACTTTCAGTCTTTATCAGCAATCCTGAATTTGTTGGACAAACAAAAGATAGATTAGCAACCATTGAAGCACAACGTATTGTTGAGAGTGCAATACGTGATCCTTTTGATCATTGGTTGGCAAATTCCCCACAAGAGGCAACAAAACTTCTCGATTGGATTATTGAACGCGCTGAAGAACGTGTTAGACGACGCCAAGATAGAGAAAT
This sequence comes from Bartonella rattimassiliensis 15908, assembly GCF_000278215.1. Taxonomy (GTDB): domain Bacteria; phylum Pseudomonadota; class Alphaproteobacteria; order Rhizobiales; family Rhizobiaceae; genus Bartonella; species Bartonella rattimassiliensis. The sequence goes on along the minus strand of NZ_JH725065.1, from coordinate 388,309 downwards.
AAATCGAAAAACTGCTGTCCGTAAATTACGTCTACCCGGTAAACTTGCAGATTGTAGCCAAAATCATGCTGCAGGAGCTGAATTATTTATTGTTGAAGGAGATTCGGCAGGAGGCTCAGCTAAACAAGCAAGAAATAGAGCAAACCAAGCAATTTTACCTCTTCGTGGCAAAATCTTAAACGTCGCCAGTGCAGCCCATGAAAAAATGCATGCAAGCCAAACAATTAGTGATCTTATCCTTGCTCTTGGATGTGGAACACGTTCTAAGTATCGTGAAAAAGACCTTAGATATGAGCGTATTATCATCATGACAGATGCTGATGTTGATGGTGCTCATATTGCTTCACTTCTCATTACCTTCTTCTTTCAAGAAATGCCCGATCTTATTCATCAGGGACATTTATATCTTGCCGTACCTCCCCTTTATAGAATATCGCAAGGAGGAAAAGTTGCTTATGCCCGCGACGATATCCATAAGGATGAATTACTAAAAACTGAATTTACTGGAAAAGCTAAAATTGAAATCGGGCGTTTTAAAGGGCTAGGCGAAATGCGCGCAGAACAACTTAAAGAAACGACTATGCATCCTCAAAAACGTACACTGTTACGCATTTCTATTGATGCCGTAGAAATGCAAGAAACAAAAAAAACTGTCGAAAGTCTCATGGGAACAAAACCAGAAGCACGTTTTCGTTTCATACAGGAAAACTCTACTTTTACTTCTAATCTGGACATCTAATGTAAAAATATCTCTTTCAAATCACCGCAGCTGCATCAATCACGTGCAATTGCGGGTTGATTGTTCCATTCCAATAATTCAAACTAAGGTTCCCCGCTACATGAATCGTTTCACCAATATTTTCAGAAAGAAAATCACCAAGCGATGTTCCTACAGCACGAAAAGCTATTCCTTGAAGTTTTTTTCCTTCTACATTAGACACAATGAGACGAAGATGCCCTTTACCAACTTCAGATAGGTTTATTAATCGGTGCGAAGGCAGAACAAAAACAGGTGTCGCATTTCCTGTCCCAAAAGGCCCTGCTTTTTCAAGCAACTCAAACAGTGCTGTATTAGCCCCAGAAGCAGAGAGCAAACCATCGATACTAAGAGACTTCTTTGTACGCAATCGTGAAACCATTAAAGAAACTTTTTCTTCTAACCATTTCCGAAAAATTTCAATTTTTGTTGATTGAATTGTAATCCCTGCTGCCATACTATGCCCTCCTCCTTTTTCTACTAAATTTAATGTAACAGCTTCACGAACGAGTGCTCCTAAATCTATGCCACTAATTGAGCGTCCCGACCCTACGCCACTTCCATCTTCTTTCAAAGCAATCGCAAAAACAGGACAAAAAAAACGCTCTTTGAGACGTGAAGCAAGAATACCAATAATCCCCGGATGCCATTCTTGATGAGAAATAACAAGGGACAATGGTGTTTTTTGATCTTGATAAAGAGAAGCAATATAAGACTCTGCTTGTGCTAATTGAACATTTTCCATTTCCTGGCGTTCTTGATTAAGCCAATCTAATTGTTCTGCTATTTTTTCAGCTTCATCTTTATTCTCACAGCTCAGTAAACGTGCTCCCAAAGCTTGATCGCCAATGCGCCCTCCTGCATTAATTCTAGGACCTAACAAAAAACCTAAATGAAAACTATTAAGTGGCTCCCCTATTCGTGCAACTTTTGTTAAAGCTGCTATTCCTGGATTATGCATAGAACGAGCAACTTGAAGCCCTTTTACCACAAAAGCACGGTTAACCCCCTGTAAGGGAACGACATCACATATAGTTGCCAATGCAACAAGATCAAGCATACTTAAAAGATCCGGCAGCTGCCCTTCAAATTGTTTTTTCCGCAGCAAACTATGAACCAAAGCTAACGTAACAAAGACAACACCTGCTGCACACAAATGGCCCTGTTCAGAAAAATCATCAGGGCGATTAGGATTGACAAGAGCAACAGCTTCTTGATGAATCTCTGACATTTGATGATGATCTAAAATCACAACATCAGCACCTGCAAGCCTCGCTGCTTTTACGGCATCTGGACTATTTGCGCCACAATCGACAGTAATAATCAAACGGGCGCCTTCTTGCACGAGCATTCTCATTACTTGTTCATTTGGACCATAACCTTCAACAATACGATCAGGAATATAAATTTTTACTTCAATACCAAAATAACGAAAAAAACGTGCTATGAGTGCTGATGAGCAAGCGCCATCAACATCATAATCACCAAAAACAGCAACTTTTTCTTGATTGAGAAGAGCTTTAACAATGCGCTCTGCAGCGCATTGCATATCTCTAAAACTTTCTGGATCAGGCATGAGTGTGCGTAATGTTGGGTTAATAAAAGTAACAGCTTCAGCTTCATCCACATCTCTTGCTGAAAGTACTCGAGCTAACTGATCTGGAAAACCAAACTTTTGAGAAATGGCGCGCGCATTATTTACCCCCTGAACATCAAGGGCATCTAACCAAGCTTGACCACAAGCAGAAGATTCAATATTGAGGAAATAACGAGAGTGCTGCATTGTTATCTATTTATAATGAAGATCGATAAAATACAATCATGTGGTGAAAGATAAAATAGTCTTTTGCGGTATTCATTTTAAATTAAATTATCTATAAACTCCCTTAATGAGGTGCTATAATACCTCATTAATAAAGTATTGTTTTATAAGTTTTTCTTTTCTCTTGACGTAAATCTAAAGACATTATATCAGAGTGGGTGGTATGCGTTAAATATTTTACTATGATAACAATTTTCAACGCACAACAATGGAATTTCCCTTCAAGGGTTTTAATTAAAGGATACTTCTATGGCAACTTTTTCACAAAAGCCAACTGAAGTGGTGAAAAAATGGGTTATTATTGACGCAGAAAACCTTGTTTTAGGTCGTCTTGCCACATTTGTTGCTAACCGCTTACGTGGCAAACATAAAGCTACATTTACGCCACACATTGATGATGGTGACAACGTTATTGTTATTAATGCTGGTAAAATAGCTCTTACCGGCAAAAAATATACAGATAAAAAATATTATTGGCATACCGGCTATATTGGTGGGATAAAAGAACGTACAGCACGTCAGCTTCTTGAAGGACGTTTTCCCGAACGCGTTGTTGAAAAAGCTGTAGAACGTATGATTCCTCGTGGCCCTCTTGGTCGCCGTCAATTGAAGAATCTCCGTGTTTATGCTGGAAACCAACACCCACATGAAGCACAACAGCCCGAGTCTCTTGACGTTGGTGCTCTAAACCGCAAAAACAAAAGGATTGCTTGATTATGGCTGAAATTAATTCTCTTTCTGAGCTTAGCATGGTAACAAACATTGTAGAAACACATGAAAATGTTGTTCCTGTCCATGTGCAAAAGCTTGATTCACAGGGGCGCGCCTATGCAACAGGAAAGCGTAAAGATGCTGTTGCTCGCGTGTGGATTAAACCAGGTTCTGGAAAAATCACTATCAACAATAAAGAATTTGACAAATATTTTGCTCGTCCTGTTCTTAGAATGATTCTTCGTCAACCAATTGTTGCCACAAACAGGGATACCCAATTTGATATTATTGCAACCGTTGCAGGTGGCGGTCTTTCTGGACAAGCTGGAGCAGTACGTCATGGCATTTCCAAAGCTTTAACCTATTACGAACCAGAACTTCGCTCAATCTTGAAAAAAGGTGGTTTTCTTACTCGTGATAGCCGTGTTGTTGAACGTAAAAAGTACGGTAAAGCAAAAGCGCGTCGTTCTTTCCAATTTTCAAAGCGTTAGTTCAATTTTTACACAATGCATAAAGCCCCAGATGAAAATGGGGCTTTTTTATTTTCCAAAACAGATTCTTATCTAAAACAGATTTTCAAGAGACAAATTTATACCTCGTAGAAGAGAATAAGAATGCAAAATAACCAGCTTCTCGTTAGATAAGCACTAAAAAAATAGATCGAAAAAATTTATAACCTCAACTTTAATTTTTTAAATCTATTTTTGCAATTTAAACATATCTGCATGCTATGGTACAAAAATATTTGCAAGACAATTTCAGCTATTTCACAAACTTTTGAATGCGCTTTTCTATCATCACCTAATAAATCTTCAGTCTAAAAAGTGCTTTACCATTGTAATAAAATTAGGAACAGAAATAGGTTTTGACATATATTCTTCACATCCACTTGCACGAATTCGTTCCTCATCTCCCTTCATAGCAAAGGCCGTTACAGCAACAACAGGAATAGACCTCAACTCTTCATCATCTTTTAATTTTTTAATAACATCTATCCCTGATACCTCTGGCAACTGGATATCCACAAGAATAAGAGATGGCATTGTTGAACGTGCCAAATCTAATGCCATAAGACCATTACGCGTTTCAACAGTTTCATAACCGCTCGCTTCTACAAGATCACGGAATAGCTTCATATTAAGCTCATTATCTTCCACGATCATGACTTTTTTTGCCATTCGTATAACTCCACCCTTCTCAGATAAAATAGAGAAATAGAAATGAATCCACATTCTCTTCGCTTAAGATAAAATGATAAAAAAAATTGTAAACCACAAAGAGATTAAAAACCCTCAATCTTTCAATAAAAGCATTTTTTGCAAATATTTATAAGACGCATCGCTATACTTTTTCGGTTCAGCAGCATGAAAACCGCAATAACCATAAAATTATGTTACTATGTATTTTTTGAGTGTCTATACACAGCTTATGTATATCTCAATTAAAGCATATGCATTTTTATCATATAAAAATATCAACTACAAACTTAGTTCAAATGCGTATTTTGAAGAAAAAAATTTAATTAACTTGAAAAAACAGCTGATTATTTAAGTTAATGCGCTCTATACTGCTATAACAGAATAATATATAAGTTTTATGTAAAATAACTTATTGTATTTATACATCTTTTTTACTATGGGGGAGATATAAATGAAAGTAGTAGAATAGGATTTTACAATATGCCTCTTAATTACTGCGAATCAAGAGTTCTTTTCGGAATGGTTTTTAAGAAGATTCTGTGAGTTCTAACTCTTGGCTTAGCCACTTTCTGAGATGTTACATCACATTATACATAAAAAACTAATAAAGTCAATATGTTGATCATAATTATTTTATATGAGTCCTCTTCAGAATCCACATTTTTATGCATGTTTCATTTGACCATTTTTTATAGAAGATTGGCATCTATGAATAGACCATAAAAAGCAAATCATGGTGCAAATATTATACCGCATGGGGGCATTCAAGTGAAATGAAAAGCAGTTATCATTCATAACAGTTTATAAATCTTATGATACGTTTTTATCACAGCACAAATCACATTGTTAAAAATTTAGTCGTTTAGAATTGTCGATAACATACGTTTAAAGATCACATCTTGTTTTAAAGATTGGATTGTTAATCACATAAAAGAGTAAATTAGCGTTCGCCAAAATTGGCGAGCGCAAAATAGAGAGTTGTTTAACAGCATCGTCATAACACCGAACATTTTAAAGATGGCATAATTGTATAAAGAATTTAAAGACACGATTAACAATCCATCTTTAAAATAAGATGTGATCTTTAAACGTATGTTATCGATAATTCCAAACAACTAAATTTTAAAACAATGTGATTTCTGCTGTGATAAAAACGTATCATAAGATTTATGAACTGTTATAAATGATATCGGCTTTTCATTTCATTTGAATGCCCCCATGCGGTATAATATTAGCATCATGATTTGCTTTTTATGGTCTATTCATACATGGCAATCTTATATAAAAAATGGTCAAATGAAACATACATAAAAATGTGGATTCTTAAGTGGACTCATATAAAATAATTACAAACAAACTATTGACTTTATTGTATTTTTTTGTATAATACTTTTCATGCTCTGACCAGTTGATCTCTACACGCTTAATAGCTTCATTGTCTGAAAACCGAAACCGCCTTTCAACCGGGGCATTATCTCGCAATGGATTCCATGTCACCCACAACTCTGCACGCCACCCCTCACCCTCTTCTCGTAACGTTGGAATAAGCGTCTGCCAAGCTGTCTCTGTAACAGGCTCTGCCTCATCAACCCAACAAAGCAAAATACGACCCATCGACTTGATACTGGCTATATTCCGGTCAAGACCAGAAAACTGAAAGGCTATACGACCATCATTCGATTTAATCGAAGCCTCTCCAACTTTGTAATAGTCCCTTAAAAAATCATGAGCTTCAATGACGCGCTTAATCTCCTCCAATGAACTCTCTGCCAAAGAATTTTGAAATTGACGTGCACAAAGAATAGTCCCCGATATCCCCTGCATGCCAAATTGATAGCCTTTTAAAGCAGCCATCAAGGCAAATGATCTTGTCTTCCCAGACCCTCGTCCACCCCAAGCCGCTCGTACCAAGGCATCCCCTGCAAAAAGAGGGATAAGTTTTGGTACAATCTTAATCTGTCTTGTCGTCATTCATTGTTAAAGGAGCAATTTCTACACGCCCTATGATTTTAATGGCTCCCCCATCTTCCCCTGTTACCTGTAAAGGCAATACCTTACCAAGCAACGCTAAATAAGCCGCTGGACACTCCATAGCTTGTTTTTCTAAGTAAGAGATCAATCCCTCGTTGCCAATTTTATTTCCAGCATTCTCCGCAGCCCTCACCACTGCCTCTTTTAAAATACGGGTCATCTTATTAGGCACGCCTTTAACCCGCCCCATTCCTGCCTTAGGTGGTATCCACTTTTTTTTAAGTTGTGGAGCCTGCTCTGTATTTTGTGATGTCATAAAATACACCCTCCCGATAATAAAAAACCCCGCATTTGCGGGGATTTTGGACTGTACTTAACCCTCTCTAGACACAATACGCCTAAGTACAGCAATGCCATTAAATACGATTTGCTACACTTTGTCAACATAAAAATAACACATATTGATAATTTTGAAGGGAATCGGTTAAACAGCGCTTATGAATAATTAAGGGTTCAAAATGATGAAATCATTATCCATAACACGCATCATAACATTTATAGCTTTCTTTTCTATATCAGCGCTACCTGCATCAGCGTCATTTGGATTTATAGACAAATTAACGCGTATGTTTACAAGTGTAGATACTATAGAGCAATATGATCACATTTACGACGAATACACAAGTAAAGAGTATGAGGGCCTTTCGCATTTTAATAAGCTAAGCCAAGCAAAACAATTTGTATACAGCCATGACTATCAGAATATAGCTTCCAAATTTGACACTATATTGCATCGTCACATACTCGTTATTTTATGTGGACGCTTTGTGAATTTATTGCGGGGTGAATATAACAAGGAAATATCATGGATAACGCTACCTAGTGTAATAAATACTTTACGCTATGAACATAATTGGAGTGAAAAAAATTTTATATGGACATACAACATGTCCATGAACAGTACAGATCCAATGTTTTACTATGCGAAAAAATTTCTTAATACTTCGAGTGGAAATGGCATTAATCCCGAAGTACAAGTTGTTGACTTAGTAACTAGTATGAAAGTTGATAATGGGAGAGGTATTAAAAAAACAGCTAGGTTTTGTAAAGACTTACAAACGATATACAATATAATGAAACCGTAATAGAGATTGTCATTTAACGATCAAGATGTTTCTGAAGCACGTTAAGAGCAACTCGTAGAGAATTCACAAGATATGGTAGCATTTGATCTTCTATCACAAGGTACTGTAGCGCAGCGTGAAGATTATACTGTCTATAGAGGCATTGGGCTTCTTTTAGTGCCTCTTGCATGTTGATAAACTGCTCTGTTGCAAATGCTACCCACTTATCTCTTGCTTTATCATCAGCAGATGACGGCATTTCGTCATAAATTGCATTAGGCAAGCCTTTTGCACAAAGATAATCGTTTCTTATCTGTAGGTACTGTTGCGCAGCATCATATTGCTCTTGAGTGAGTACACCTTGCAAACAAAGCCGTCCAATATAAGACTCAGAAAGTGGATTTTTTGCCTCTTGTAGTGTTAAACCGAAGCGTTTTGCACGTATTTCTATTGCTAATTGATTAGCAGCTTCACGAGGTAATTTTGCACGTGAGATACGACCATTGGCTTCTCTTACCTGCCCTGTCATTTTAGGGCGTCCCCTCTGTTCTACATAGCTCTGCATACGGTTTTTTTTAGACGAAATCGAACAGCAGCGATATGAAGATGAAACTTACGGTACTTATGAACAGCAGCACCGTCTAACTCTTTCGGATGTCATTCCAAACTACCCTTCCTATAGAGGGCGTTTTTAAGAACGCCCCTTCTCTCCTTCAATAATGATTAGAGTAAATCCATGAACACACATGACACTAATGAAGAAAATGAACAATATCTCATATCAGAAGATGAAGTAGAAGATAAAACTGGTTACGTTCAAATGGTTAATGCTCATGCATTGCATAAGCGCTTACAATTGCAAAAAGATTTTGACACTTGGTTTAATGATCATGTTGAAAAGCTGGGATTGAAAGAAGGCGTGCATTTTGTCTTCACAAAAAAAGAAGGCAAGCGAAAAAAGGTTTGTACAAAATCTGAAATCGACCCTGATGATACAGAGAGCCATCACTTAAAAATTTACGCAGCAAAAGAAATTCTCGAAGCAGAACCCCACCGAAACCAAGTGGTTATCTTAAAACAAATATTGCGTTTTGGTTAATAATACGAGGAGATCATAAGAATGGATAATCCTATCGCTATTACAAATAACACTATTAACGAAGAAAGCGTTCAAACGGTCAATGCGCGTGAATTACATGCCTTTTTGGAGAGTAAACAAGATTTTTCTACGTGGATAAAAAAGCGTATTATGACCTATGCTTTCCTTGATGGAAAGGACTTTATTCGCTTCCACAAAAAAATGGAAGCGAACAATGCCATAGCAGTCGAATACTATCTGACCTTAGATATGGCAAAAGAACTTGCCATGGTCGAACGGAATAAAAAAGGAAAGCAAGCAAGGGCATATTTTCTCGAATGCGAAAAACGGGCAAAGCAAGTAATAACACCACAAATCGATTACTCAAGTCCACAAGCAATGATTGGATTTTTGAATTACCTACAAGGACAAATAGATCAAAAAAACACTCTCATTAAAGAGTTAAAACCAAAAGCAATGGCTTTGGAAAGCTTACAACGTACAGATGGGCTCTTCGGGTTGACTGAAGCGGCTAAAATTCTCGAAATGCAACCAAGACAGTTCATTCTCTTCTTACAGAAAAAAAGATGGGTGTATCGACGAACTTTCGGGGCGTATTTATTGCCTTATCAAGACAAAATCCAAAAAGGTCTTATGGATTGCTCAACACACACTGTTCAAACTGAAAATGGAACAGAAAAAGTCATTCCTTCAGCAAAAATCACAACTAAAGGCATGGGGATGCTGTCTCAAGAAATTAAACGACAAAACATGCATTAAAAGGAAACAAACATGACAAATTCCCCTTTAACAACAATGGCTAGCAGATATGGATTTTCTCACGAGCAATTCCGTAAAACTATTATCAAAAC